>CAXUHG010000160.1:4132-12301 GCA_964250805.1 uncultured Ktedonobacteraceae bacterium
GTTCTAGCCCCCCGCCGCAAAAATAATCACGCCCTCGGACGCGATACATCTGGTCCCTACGAAAAACTATCAAATGAAGTAAGGGACTTGCCCCTTGTGGGTGTCCGTCCGCGTCTAAAAGACTAGTGCTTTTTGGCAGCGAGTATGATATAATCGTTAGACGTTGTAGAGTGCATGGTTGCTCGGAAAAGAATATCTGCTGCACGCGGCGCGATACACGCGAATATACTAAGGACACAACCAATAAAGTCCGAGAATTAGGAGAAACATGGCATATACTGATCAGACACTGGTTTGCCGCGACTGCAACCAGGAATTTGTCTTTACCACTGGCGAGCAAGAGTTTTACGCCAGTCATGGCTTAACCAACACACCGAGTCGCTGCCCTTCCTGCCGCTCTGCACGCAAAAACCAATCTGGTGGCTTCGGTGGTCGTAGCGGTGGCTCCCGCGAACCCCGCCAGATGTACTCTGCAACCTGCTCCAACTGTGGCAACGAGGCTCAGGTACCATTCCAACCTCGTGGCGATAAGCCCGTCTACTGCAGTGATTGCTTCCAATCAATGAGTCCAGTTAGTGGTCGCTCTCAAGAGCGCAGATCGAGCTGGTAGTCATCATGAGTGAAGTACGTGTAAATCCGGGCGATTCTTTCGATATGGCCCTCAAAAAATTCAACCGTAAAGTGCAGCAGGACGGCATTCTCTCCGAGGCTCGCCGCCGCGCCTATTACGAAAGCCCCCAGGCTCGCCGCAAGCGCAAGGCTGCGGCACAGCGTCGCAAACAGCGCCGTACTCGCCAGCCCGCTTAGTTACAAGCAAGACAAAAAGAGCTTCTGCCGAACAGAAGCTCTTTTTGTCTTGCTCGTAGCTAAAACTTAGGGTGAGTTATTTGAAGGTTGATAGACTCTATACCCATCAAAGACAAACTGGTTATAGTGTTGGCTCGACTGCTGCATTTTTTTCGCAAAAGCTTTATCGTCATCGGAGCCTTGCACAAATATATAAGCGGCTCTAGCATCGCTCTCTACAACGGCTCGATAGGGAAGATAACGATCAGCCCCCGGCTGTATTAGCCCTTTGGGGATACTACAGATAATGCGCTCCTGGCTCTGAAACATCAACTGATAACACGTCCAGTAACCACTATAAACGCGTGTCGCCCCTATGCGCAAGAGATTCTGAATGAGTGCCTCTTGCTGCCGTTGATTGGCCTGTGTCTCAGAAATAGTATTCAATGTAATGCCAGTGGATAGCAGCAATGTAGCGCATATCACCAACAATATCGTTGCCGTGAAAATTGGTGCGAGAGGCCAGGGTGCCCGCAAGGGGACGCCCCTCCCATACAACGTAACGGCGTGAGAAGGGGATTCGTGTATGGGAGGGGCGTCCCCTTGCGGGCGCCCTGGTTTCCAATGTATCGTCATACCACGATACAGAGGCCAGAGAATTGCGGGAGTGGCAATCAGCAAACCGATCAAGTAGCGCGTACTCCACGGCTTGAGAGCAGATACTGGACTGACGAGGTAGAGCAGCAACGTGATAGTGGCTGCACTCAATAGCAATAATCGCGCACAATTCAGTACAAGAGAAGATTTCTCTTCCATCAACTTCGATGTTGTTTGCAAGCGACGTAAACGCCACATCTTCCACAGGGGTTTTGCGGCAAATATGAGCGATAGTGCTAGCAAAAGAACGTAGCCCAAACCCCAGCCACCATAGAAAATTGCACAAGGAAGTGTATGAGCGTTCTCAGTGCCGCTCAGAGGTAACTGAGTGTATGAACATACGTTAGGGTCGAGGCCAGTAGCGACAGGAAGGCTATAGAGCATTGTTCCGATAACCTGTCTGATTGGCAAATTCTGCTCATTCGCGTTTCCTAGATTGCTCGCATGCTGAATATTCCAGGCGGTTGCGAACGTCCCTGCCCAGGGTGGCACAGTAAGATTGTAAAGAATGAGAGGAGATGCACCGAGCAGAAAGCCTACCAGAAGGACAGCTACCACTCGTGTTCGCAGTTCTTGGCGGCAAAATAGTAATAACAGTATGCCTCCAGCCAGCACAAAGGGCAGTACCAGCACATGGCTCCATAGACCGATGCCCGCGACAAATCCCCAACATCCATACAATATAACGCGGTTTCTTGGCCTATTCAGGAAAGAAGTGGGAGTTTGCGGAAGTGCCAACCACAGAGCCAACAAGAGTGCAAGTGAGCCAAAGAGCAATGTTTCAACGGCACCTCCAACCGCCCTCAGTTCTTGAATAAAGACATCTGATGAACCAAAACTGAGCAACAAAAGCGTAACCAGTGCAAGCTTTTTTGAGTACAAAAGACTCGTCAAGCGGTACATGCTGAGAAGAAACAGGAGAAACAGGAGAATCAAGCCTAGCCTAAGTGAAAATAACGAGACTCCAAAAAGATGAAAAAAGCCAGCCGCAAGATACGCCTCTAGCACTCCCATGTAGTTTTGCCCATAAAAGAAGACTGGATGCTCTCCCCTAAACGCAATATGCATAGCCTCCAATCCCATCGTGCCTTCATCACTATTGGTAGCTGGCACTCCAAAAGCGGTGAGTACGAGACGTAGAGAGATAGCAAACAGGATGATCAGAATGGCGATGATATCGTGAGTGCTGATATGAAAACGCTTGGAATACAATCGCAACATAAGTGTTTCTCCGACAAGTACTCAATAGAAATTGGGGAGGATTCGTAGGGACCAGATTTATCACGTCCGCTGCTCAATTTATTGAGCGAAATCTTGATGGACTCTGCACACAAGCCGTATCAAACACGATCTCGCGCGATAAATCGCACGGCGGACGCGATAAATCTGGTCCCTACGAAAAATAATCAAATGTACGAATAACCACCATACGTATCACAACAACCTCTCCAGCGTCGGCAACACAACATCATCCTTATGGCTTTGCAACGCCGAGCGAATACGCTCAACCGCGACAATGCGGATACGCCGTTGGTGTTGCTCATAACGTGCGAGGTCGTCGGATTGCAGACCCGTCACCTCAACCCACGGCAGCAATGACTCCATTCCCACAGGCGGATGATCAAATTGCACCCATACATCCATCTCCCACTTTTCGGGGCGCGGAATATCGAAGAGAATCTCGTAGTCGGCAATGTCAATCTCTAACGCACTCGCCAGTTCGCTTGCCAACACTTGCTCAACCTTACGACGCCGCTCCGCATCCCAGAAGAGAGCATCGAGACGAGAAAAGAGACGACCAGCTGGACGGCTCACCTCTAGCACCACTTTGTATGGACGGCGTAGTTCAAGATCGGATGCTAAGGCTCGCGCACTTGCCGGCATACTTGGTTGCACTAACAGTGTAAGCAACGAAGAATCGTCTAAACCCATCAGTTGCTCAGCCTGTAGTACCTCGGCACTCAATGCATCATGAACAGCACGAACCAGCATCACTTGAAACGAACGACTGGTATGGTGCCAGTAGATGTTATCAAACATCTCCTGTCGCGCATGAATCAGCGAATGCAACGGACTGATACCCTTTTGCGTCACCACCATACGCCGCTGCCCCGCTACATCCGCATTGATACGCAGCGAACTGAGGAGGCGCGAGACATCGACACCACCATAAGGTACATTACATGCGCGAGCATCACGCGGCAGGTAGTCTAGCTTATCGACATCCAGGGCACCACTCAAGAGATGGCGCAAAAGTTCGTCGTCGGCAGGCAACACCTTCGTTTTGGGTGGGTCAATAAAGTCCGCGACCCGTTCGGGCGAGAGATGATAGTCTTGCTCTATAATCTGCGCGATCTCTCCACTCTCGATGATGGCGCGTCCTACCTGTTCATGCAAAATGATGGGCGGACCAAGCTCCTCAATCGTGTGCGAAAATGGGTAATGCCCGATATCGTGCAAAAGTGCCGCTATGACCAACGTTTGTATGCTGCTGATTTCTACGCCGTATAATCCGCCTTCGCTCCCTCGCTGTAGCAAAGCACGTAAGGCTCGTACCGTCAAATGATAGCAGCCAAGACTATGCTCGAAACGCGTATGAGTCGCGCCGGGCCAGATACGATAGACAAAGCCTAGCTGCTTGATTTGTTGCAGACGCAAAAAGGCCGCCGTGCCAATTAACTTCTCTTCACGCGGCCCCAGCGGAATCAGCTCGTAGAGACTATCACGAATCGTACTGCTTGGCTTAACATCCGGTAGTAAAGGAAAACCATCCTTGTCGATCCAAGAGACACTCATTCCTAGCTGCACCAATGTTTCGGATATAGAATGATTCGTATTGCCTGCTGCTGTTTGTAGAGTAGAGCGTTTCGTGCGAACGCTTCTGGAACGTTGCGTGTTCATATGCCTGATTGTAACAGATAGGCACGACAGGGACAAGCCCTATAAACGTTAACCAATTCCATGACAGGGGCAAGCCCCATAGGCGTTCAATTTAGCCCCAAAAGAGGTCTGTGGTGAGGCAAGGGCGCCCGCAAGGGGAACGCCCCTCCCATACACGAAGCGTCTCCACAAGCGATCTCGTGTATGGGAGGGGCGTTCCCCTTGCGGGCGCCCTAGTACCCAATAACCCGATAAATGAACGCGTATGAAGGCAAGCCCTGTCATGCCTAGTGCCCCAGAATCGCATTTGCCCAACACAGAACTATCAGTGTATAATCGAAGAGTAACATACTTACCCTATTCCAGTGTACGATGCGACGGACGCTTGTTCGTCGCATTGCTAATTACAGAAGGATACATCTTATTTTATGCATGACACACCGAATATTAAACTACTCGCAATTGACATTGATGGCACATTGCTCACTCCACAGGGACAGCTTGCCCCTTCCACTATTGCAGCGGTACGAGCCGCGCAAGAGGCAGGCATTCTCGTGACACTAGCGACAGCGCGGCGTTATTTCAATACGCGGCAATTCGCGGATGCTCTGGGTCTGTCTATTCCGCTCATACTCTATGATGGAGCTATTATCATTCGGCATCCACAGGGCGAGATTATGCACACGCATCCATTACAGGCAACGGTGGCACAGGAGGCCGTAGATATATTGGTACGCCACAAAGTTCAGCCAGTGGTTCACCATATTACCGAGGGAGTGGAGGAGATATGGACGGGAGCAGCCGAGCGGGACAACGCATGGGTCGCCGATTATTTCTCGGCATTTGAAACAACTATTCTCCGCATGCCCTATGCCACGCTCTGTACAGGACAGAGAGACCCGTTGCGAGTCGTTGCCTTCGCACCAGATGACGTGATTGGAAGCTTGATACCGGAAATATCGGCACTGCCCTGTAGCTGGAATGCAATCAAACAGGGCAATTATGGCTATCCAGAAATGGCGATTATGCATACGCACTGCTCAAAGGCCAGTGGCTTGATAACTCTTGCGCAACAGGTCGGCATTCCTATGACGCAGGTCATGGCACTTGGCGACAACAACAACGATATCGAGATGCTCGAAGCGGCTGGCTGGGGTGTGGCGATGGGGCAGGCACCCAAAGCGGTACAAGCAATCGCCAATGCCGTCACCACAAGCAATGCGGAGGACGGTGTAGCACTAGCGATTGAGCGATATGCACTTTCCTCACGCACTCTGCGCTGAAAGTTGTGCAACCTCGAAGTCTTTCAGGCGAGCAACTTGACGCTCATTAGGAGCGGCTTGCCAGCGTTTTTGCTGCACCAGAGCCAGCGCGTTCCGAGCCGACATACCATCTTGCACCAGCGTAGCACAGGTGAGTAGCACGCTACGACCGACGCCATGCTCACAATGAATGAGAACACGCCCGCCATCCTTGATAGCCTCGTTTGCCCATTTCGCTCCCTCCGCAAGCTGCTCCACACTAAGTGGGTAGGTATCGGGCGTAGGAAGATAGAGAAGGGCGATATTCTCCTTTTTCAAAGCCTCTTCGTCATCATGATACTCTGAACGCGTGTCAATCACATGCGTGATGCCAGTCAACCCCAACGCATGAATATCTTCAGGTCGTATCCGCCCACCGACAGATAGAGAATTATTGACCCAACTCATATTTAGTTTATCGGGCAGAGGAATATGTAATGCGCGTGCGATGCGCTCTCCCACCGAATTTTCAGGAAAGAGGCGTGCAGCAATACGCGTCCAGAACCGATAGAGAAGACGTATTACTCCTGTTGTCGCCCAACGGGTCGTAGAAAATTGAACCTGTTTCGGCTCTGGCTGCTGTACATTTGATGACATGTATGAAAATCTTTCTAAGTAATATCCTTATCACCTTCACCAAAGCCTCGAATACGCAGATTGCTAATTCTTCGCATCACAGGACTCTTTAGCAATGTTCGTGGAATGCGACGACGTAAACGACGGATACGGATGGCTGATTTCAAACGACTCGACATAGTTTGCCGACGTACTTTCCAGCTTTGTGATTGCCAGACGCTCGGCTTGTCGCTGGTCGGTAGATAACTCAGAATGCACTGAGCGATGTCGAAGGAGGCGCGAGGACGGCTGATGCGCTTCGCATTCTCCTGTTGTTGCTTGAGTTCGGGCGAGCCAGGTCTAATCAGACGGCGTAGCGTATCAATGAGCGTCGGCGCGTCAAGTGCCAGCACACCTACCTTGTTGTCTACCACAAAGTCGATATTGCCCTCTTCTTGTCCCGGCACATACCCACTCAAAATGACGGGCAAATTACAGGACAATGCTTCACAAATTGTTCCAGGTCCCGCCTTTGTGATAATCACATCGGAGGCATGCATCAATTCGGGCATATTCTGCACAAAGCCAAGAATTTTCGCTGGGACATGCAAGCTTGCGCGTGTACGTTGCAAATGAGTATACAGGCGACGATTGCGCCCCGTCACCACCATCAATTGCACAGGCAGGTGTGCCCGTGAGATGGCACGTACCGCTTTTTGTAAACCGCCCGCTCCATCACCACCCCCAACCATCAGAATTGTCGGTACACCCACCTTCAAGTTAAACTTACGTTGCAACTCTCCTTTACTCGCCACTGGCACCGTATATTTAGGATCAATCGGCATACCAAGCATACTAACATGTTCGGGGTCTAAACCACGACGCAAGTACAATTGTTTTGCCTGCTCGGTAGGTACTACGTAGCGACTCACACCAGAGGCAAACCAGGAATTATGGATACTTACAAGATCAGTGACAACTGTAATAAAGGGAATGTTGAGCCGAAGTTCGCGTAGTGCGCGAACTGTAACATCATTGAGCAAGGGGTGGATAGAGACAATCACATCGGGTTGCACACTAGTAATCAGGCGCAACAGCCCATTGAGAACAAGAGGAGTCGCAAGCGTTTCAACCGCTTTGGCACCTGAATTGCTATTACTTTGTTTGAAAACCTCACCATAGAGCTTAGGATTATAGCGGATTGTGGGACCGTATAGTTTGACCGCTTCACGTAGTGGAAAGCGGCTATATTCTTCAAACACATCGACGATTTCTACACGATAGGTAGGGGGAGGAGCCATAACAGCCGTTGCCTGACTTGTCCTTTGTGTTCCACCACGCTCCATTGCGAATTGTGACTCCGAGCGTGTCTGCCACTCCTGCTGCTGCTGTTGAGAGATCAGCTTAATGGCATTGTTGATTGCATTGGCGGCACTGCGATGACCCGCACCAGTATCGGCAATCAGGAACAGGAGAGTTCGTTGCGTCGCATTCACTAGACGATTCACCCCTCATATATAAAATAAAACAGAGAAAAAATATTACAACTGAAAAAGGGATAAGGGACCGTTTGTACTGCCCTTATCCCTCGAATATGCGTTAAGAATCCTACTCTTCTTCTTTAAGATTAAAGCGTCTGCGGAAGCGATCCACACGACCTGCGGAGTCGAGGATACGCTGCTGACCAGTGAAGAATGGATGACACTTTGAACATACGTCAACCTTCAACACGGGTTTGACGCTCAGTGTCTGGAAACTGTTGCCACAGGCACAACTGACTGTGGACTCGACATAATTTGGATGAATTCCCTTTTTCATTATCTTTGGCTCTCCCAGAATATCAATGGTAATAGGTACGTCACGGGGGAGCATTTCTTCCACCGCGTCTCGTCTACCGACACTGCCAACAACTTTTTCGCTAGCAATTTGACATGATTGTACATGTAATGTATCGCAACGTCAAGTGTGTATTCCAATCGTGGAATGTGTG
>CAXUHG010000161.1:0-12215 GCA_964250805.1 uncultured Ktedonobacteraceae bacterium
ATCAATCTGGTCCCTACGAAAATGGTCAGATCAAGCTTGACTGTGTACTACGAAAACCGACAGATCACATTTACTTACATAACAGAAGCAGCATATTGCTTCAGCAGAGCGGCGATCATAAATGGGTCGCCATATGAGCCGTCGTTGACAACTACGACCTCATCTTCCGTTCGTGCATCTACGAAGGCTAGCGAGGTAGGCGTCCGTCTGCGTCTGCGATGAGTACGCGCACCTTCGCGTGTCGCTGCATGTCCCATAAAGAAGCCGCTAAGTCGCTCACCCATGCCTGGAATCTGCGTCATCGTTGACTCTTTCGGGACCGTGCGATCAGGTGGAGGCGTACCACGAGCCGTTACATAGCGCACATACATAAGTGGCACGGTGATAATCTTACTCCCCTCTTGCTTCACAAAGTCCTGAGGTGTAATCACAATTATGTGGTTCTCCGCGTTGAGCAGACGTCGCACATCCTGAATCAACTGCCAGATACTCCCCAAGCCAACGAATAACAAGATAGCTAATAATACTATCGCGAATATAGCAGGTCCCGGTCCGTGTTGAAAGTTCGATGGAATAACGGTGCGGGCCACAAGTATAAATAAGCCTAACCCTAATAGAATACCAAGAATCCAGCCAGCGATGCCAAGCGTCACCTTTGTACGCGATAAAGGCAACACAACCCAACCATGAGGAGGCGTTGTACTTGTTCTTGCCTGTTCGAGGATCTCTTCTGTGTTCACAATCTTGCAACCTTTCAAAAAAGGGAGAAAACAAACATGGGTATATAGGCAATATTATATAATATCTGTACATAACATCAAATTTCGTGAGGGGATAGCTATGGATGAGCGCACACAAAACGAAGCGGAGGAGATGGCACGCGTTGTACTTTCCCATTTTCGCGCCGCATTTCCAGCATGGCAAGACGATTCGACACCGGTAGATGAGCTAGCGGAATGGCTCGGTTTATACGTTGAAACATTCCGTCCCGAAACACGTCCCGAAGGAACATATGGCTATGTGGACCCGGACGAAAACGAGCACCTCATCTGGCTCTCCCGTAATCTACCCGAAACGTTGCGCCGTTTTACACTGGCTCACGAACTCGGTCATACACTACTGCATTGCCCTCATACTCCCCAGATGGAAGCTTTGCTCAGGAAAGAACGCGAGACTCTTACACCACAATTCTCATCCTCCCCTTCAAGCGATGACCCATGCAGCGAAACCGATGTACAGGAGGAATCGCTAGGCAGAACAGACTCGGAGCAATTTCAGGAGCGGCTCGGCATCGGAGCTAGCTATGACCCACGTAGTCAGCGCGAACTAGCGGCGAATGTGTTCGCGGCAGAGCTACTGATGCCTCTCGAACGAGTACGCACACTCTATCTCGTCGAACAGGTGCCACCAACAAGCCTTGCTGACCGCTTCGCAGTCTCGCAAGCCGCCTTGCTCAATAGACTTGCAGAGCTAGCGAAACGTCCAACGAAAGCTATACATCGGACAGAGGTACAGCAAGCGCAACCTGTTGAGAAGCGAAGCAGAAAGACTTATGACGAATTTCAGCAAACAGCAATCGAAGCTCCAACACCAGCGTTAATAGTCGCGGGACCTGGCAGCGGCAAGACCAGTACGTTAATCGGGCGCGTAGAATATATGGTGCATGACCTCAACGTACAACCACAACATATTCTCGCCTTAACCTTCTCCCGTAAGGCTGCGCAGGAGATGGAAGAGCGACTACAACAAGTCATTATAGGTACATTGCCAAAGGTCAGCACCTTCCATGCCTATTGTGCCGACCTGTTGCGCGAGTACGGGCACCTCGTTGGGCTACGTCCAGACTTTTCGTTGATCGACGAGGCCGAGGGCTATTTTCTTTTACGCCAACAAGCACACGAGATGAACCTACGTCACTACCAGCTACTCCATACGCCCGCTTACTACTTTCCAGATATGCTCAAAGCGATCTCACGTGCAAAAGATGAACTAGTCACACCTGCTCACTACATGAGTTTAGCACAGGCAATGTTCACTAACGCTCATGACGAAGAGGCGGTAGCGCAAGCAGAGAAGGCTCTCGAAATCTCGCAGGTCTATGCACTGTATCAAGAGACATTGACGAAACGCGGCGATACCGACTTCGGCGGACTACTGATGCTGGCAATATCCTTGCTCAAGAAGCATCCAGAAGTTTTACAGGCACAGCAACAACAATACCAGCATATACTCGTTGATGAATTTCAGGATGTGAACAGAGCCAGTAGTATCCTATTGCAAGTGCTAGCGGGAGAGGAGCGGCGCGTCTGGGTTGTGGGCGACGCTAATCAGGCTATCTACAGATTTCGTGGTGCCTCGCCCGCGAACATTAGCCGCTTCGTAGATGATTTTCCTGGAGCGGTTGTGCTACCGCTCAACCGTAACTACCGCTCACGTCCCGACTTGGTGCGTATCGCGGAATCGTTTCGCTGCATACAATTGGAGCTAGGACAAGAGCCAGGCAAAAACGAACCAGTACGCTTAACACAGGACACTACCTACGTCACGATAGCAAAGGCGGCAGATGAAGCAGCAGAGTTAGAGGGATTGATACGCGACATCCAGGTCAAACACACGCAGGGCTACGCATATAGAAACATGCTTGTATTGTGCCGCACGAGGTCGCAGGTACAAAAAATCTCGCGCACTCTGGCACAAGTAGGTCTTCCCGTAGGAGAGCGCAGCAGTATCTTTGAGCAGGAGCATATTAAAAACGTTATCTCAATTCTGCTTCTTATGACCGACTTGAGCGGCTCCAGCCTCTTACGTCTCGCACGTCAAAGCGAGCATCCACTTTCACAAGACGACATCGAAGCTCTTTTTATAGCAGCACAACATCAGAAGACAACTCCTGGTATGCTGGTGTATAACGCCGAACCGCCGCTTACAATGAGCGTACAGGGACGCAAATCGCTGCTACACCTCTCCGATATCTGGCATAATCTACAGTTCAACAAGACAATCTGGGGACTATTAGCACAATATCTCTTTCTCGAAACAACAATTATGCGCGACCTGCTTTCCGCACCCAATGCGGATTCATCAATAGCAGACTACGACACGCTACTCCAACTCGCACGGCACTACGATCAGCAGCGTAGCAGGAACGTTGATGTTACGCAAAACGAGCAATCGTTAGATGAACAGATACGCAGCTTCCTTGAGTATCTCAGCCTGCTCGTCCTCTTACGACAGGATGGAGCGAACCGTCAACAGAGCGATGAAGAGGACGACGCGATCCAAGCCGATAAGTTGCACATCATGACGGTACATGCCAGCAAAGGACTTGAGTTTCCCATCGTCTATATGCCTGGGTTGGTACAACAACGCTTTCCGACCATCGCCAGAAGCGGCCCCATCTCCACACCTAAAGGTATGGCTGATGAGCAGGATGAAGAGAGTAAGGAGCAGAAAAACAAGGCGCACGAAAGCGGCGAGTCCTGTCTATTTTACGTCGGTGTCACACGCGCACGCGACTCCGTTATTCTAAGTTACAGCGAACGCTACGGCAAAAGAAACTACAAACGTTCGCCCTATCTCGATGCATTAGAAGCTGGCTTGACAGAAGGACGTATCACGAAAACAACGTGGACGCTCTCAGCGGAACATCCTGCACAAGTAGAGAATGAAGAGCAATCTCTTCCAGTAGGAAACGCTCTAAGCACAAGCTTTGTTGCAGCAATGAA
Source organism: uncultured Ktedonobacteraceae bacterium (assembly GCA_964250805.1). Classification (GTDB taxonomy): domain Bacteria; phylum Chloroflexota; class Ktedonobacteria; order Ktedonobacterales; family Ktedonobacteraceae; genus JBBQVS01. The sequence continues at coordinate 3,726 of CAXUHG010000161.1, forward strand.
ACCTACGAACTTAACAGCTAACGCCATCGAAGCGTACTTACGCTGTCCACGCCAATACGCATATCGCACGCTCTATCATCTGGGCGACGATGCCGACGGCTATCTACTCTTCTGGCAAGCGACGCAGAAAACGGTTGAGGTGCTTCGCAACCAGATACAAGGGACACAATCGCAAGCATCATCAGCAGAGGAGGTTCGTGCCCTCTACACACAACACTGGCAGGAGCTTGACGGCCCCAAAACGCCATTCGCAACCTTCTATGAGCGACACGGACACGAAGTTGTCGAGGCTGCACAAAACGACCTAGCAAACCAACAAGATGCGATATGGGAGCTACGTTCGCACTACCCCATCGAGGTAAGCGGTAAAACCGTACAGGTCACAATTGATCGCGTCGAGCAGAATCAACAATCCATAGCACCCCAACACAAACAACAGGCACCCGCCTCATCGCTAGAGGCACCATCGTTCAAGCGCACACGCTTCGGCAAACGCAAAGACAAGCCCACGCCTGAGACGCGTGATCTCTTCTACACGCTCGCCTATCGCCAGCACTTCCCCGACTCAACCCCGAAGTTATACAGTCACAACATGAGTACAGGCGAAACCACACCAATCTCCATGACCGCAAAAAAAGAGCAAAGCCTCTACGAAGAGGTTGTGCAAGCGGTACAAGCAATGGAACGCAACGAGTTTCCCGCGCGACCAGCCGAGCCGAGTCGCTGTCCAACATGCCCCTTCTTCCTGATTTGCCCTGCGTAAAAAAAGAAGACAATCTTGTCACATTATATATTTGCATTACTTTGTTTATACTTTGTATACAAATGTCATCTTACGCATCAAAAAATCCAACGTTATACTGATGCTTGACTATTACTAAGAAATACCGCATACTCTTATCGGTAGTAGAAACATGTCAAAGATTGCGTATTAAAAGAGGTAAGGCAAATGAACAAACGACAATGGGCAGAAGCTTTCAGTGGACTTCTAGCAACCGTTCTTGCCTGTGCTGGCCTAGCCTACCTGCTCTTTGCTCCAGTCTACAGTTTTGCAAATAGTACAGGTACAAGTGGAAAAGCTAGCCTACTTCAGGCACTTCAAGCTAACGCTCAGCATATTCAGCCAGAGGCTATAATTGCCTTTTGCATCCTTTTTTTAGGAATAATAGGTGTAGGAGTGAGTGCAGTCTATCATAGTCGCACACAAAAAGACCTATGGTATAAGCTGCTTTTATCCTCTGTTGGTGTCATGGTAGTAGTAACTCTGCTTGGACTTTTGAGCATTGGTCCATTCATGATACCTAGTACTCTTCTCGCTTTACTTGCTCTTTATTTTGCTCGTAAAAGAAAAATAGAGGTGGGGCCAGAACACATATACCAATAGATCGGTAGTTTGAATAAAGAGAAGTGAGAAAACACATGTCCTATCAGCGCCAAATGCCCTCTCCCGAAGGTTATCAAGAACAAACAAATACGACGCATGGATATCATGAAAATGGATATCGAGCGAATATGCAGAAAATTTCTTCACAGGATCACCATACAAGACCTTCTTCTGGACAGCGTTTGGCTCTGGCAATAATCTCTCTCTTTTTCTTATTGATAGCATTTGTCGTTGTAGTTCAGGTTGCTTACATCTCTTCTCGCTCTATATTAAACTCAACAATCGTAGGACCACCACCGTATCTGCTTCCTTTACTCTTCATCTCTTTTCTGCTTTTCTTTGTGGCAACCATTGTTGTCAATATCCTCTTCCTGTTTGGCAAAAAGTCTAGTTAACTGTCTTCAAATATTGTGCTGTCGCGTTCAAGCAACTTCCCCTATACTTCGTGCGTAGAAGTAGTGAGGTTACATAATTTTGTAGTTGGCTATCTAGCACGTCATAAGAAAAGATAGCTAAAACAAAGTGTAAGAGGAAGTTGGTATAACTGATGAGGAACATAACTTCAGCAAACGGACACTTCCATAGCTACCCTAAGCGTTCGCCTATCCGCTGGCTCACAACGCATAGTGTACGGCTGATACGTTCGTTTTTGCGTGCAACACAGGTTGCACCACTGGCTCTGTTGATTGATGGTGAGAACATATCCGCGGACTTGATCGGACCTATTCTCGTTGAGGCGGGTAAATTTGGTTGTGTAACCATCAAACGCGTTTATGGCAACTGGACACAGCCGTCGATGCAACGCTGGAAAGAGGTTAGTCAGCATTATGGATTGCAGCAAATTCATCATACTGAGGTGACATCTTCTTTCAAGAATGCGGCGGATATCGCCCTCGTCGTCGATACGATGGATATGTTTTACCGCGACCACTTCGACCATTTCTGTATCGTCACCAGCGATAGCGACTACACGCCGCTCGTACAACGCCTCCGTTCCGCCGGCTGCATTGTTCTCGGCATCGGTCGTCAAGGCACCTCTCCCGCTCTGACGAAGGCATGTACCGCGTTTATGACAACCGAGCAGATTATGCCCCCTAACCATCAACTTAAAGGCATTCCTATGACTCACGCTCCCTTGCATGTCGATGGACGTATGCCACAATCACCAGTAACAACGCTCTACAATGCACCGACACCGACTACTGCCTTACATACCGTTTCAACAGCCGTGATGACAAAGCCGAGCCAAAGGCTCATCGCGCTACTCACCGAGGCATACAAAAAGTCAGCCGAGGGGAAAGATAGCGAATGGGTACTCATTTCACGTCTTGGATTGGCACTACGCAAGATCGATCCCCAGTTTGACGCAAACGAATACGGTCAGAAAGACCTATCTTCGCTAGTAAGAATGTGCGAGGGAATATTTGAGTTGCGTAAACGCAGCACGGGGCATCCCGAAATGCGCATGCTTCGTTCTGAACAATAAGAGATAAAAACACAACAGCGGCGTTGCCGCTGTTGTGTTTTTATCTCTTATTGTTCGGTATACACTCCGCGATATTCTGGGGGCAGCATAGCCGCGATAGCATGCATAACCTCTTCGGTGGCATTGTCGATGTCTTCGCGCGTCATCTTCGCCCCTTTAGGCTTGAAGATCATCGGCTTGCCATAAGAGATCGTCACCGATGGCCCGGATTGTTTGAGAATCTTCTCGCTGCCCCAGATGGCAACGGGTACAACGGGTACTCCTGAGCGTAAGGCGATCATACCCAGACCTGCGTGCCCTTTTGCCATCATGTGCGTCTTGCTACGCGTCCCCTCCGGGAAAAGTACCACGATATTGCCCTTCTTGAGTTGCTCATCGGCGGCTCGTAGTGCTTGGCGATCACCCTCCCCACGCTTAACGGGAAAGGCTCCCAGGAAGCGCACCAACCATGCGATACGACTGGTGAAATACTCCTCCTTCGCCATATACACAACCTTCCCCGGCAAGAAAAGCGGAACCAGTGGAATGTCGGTCCACGCAAGATGATTCGCAGCTATCAGAAATGGACCTTGCCTGGGTACGTTATAGCGGCCTCTCAAATGAATACGTGCAACCAGCGAGAGAATAGGCACAGCAATTAGCCAACGTATCATATTATAGAGGAGAGGAGGCGTAACATACGGCTCATATAAATTTATAGCAGGCTTTTTGGTCTTTTCTGGTAGCGTAGAAGAGGGTTTTGCTGCTTTAGGCTCCTCCAGCGAAGAAACCTTGCTTGCCTCTGGCTCTTGTTGCATATTTTATTTCTCCACATATGTAAAAATAACGGCGAGTACCTGCTGGACACTCAAACCATCGGTCTCGATCACCACAGCATCTGGTGCTGGTCGCATGTTCTCGCGGTCCTCGTCATCGCGGCGATGAATGTCAATCATAAGTGATTGCATAGTTGGTAAAGCGGAATTATGTTCTCCCATACGCGCGACAAGTTCGGCATAGCGACGACGCGCACGCTCCTCAAGGCTCGCCGTGAGATAAATTTTGAGATCGGCGTCAGGTAGCACAACGGCACCAATATCGCGTCCAACCATGACTACATGCCCTTGCTGTGCCATTCTACGCTGCCACTGTCGCAGCACTGCGCGTACTGCTGGATGCGTCGAGACGGTCGAGACGTAGCGTGTCACCGACGTATCACGGATGTCCCAGGTAATATCTCTGTCATGTATTTTGACCGTGTATTGCCGACCATCGGCTACGGTGGGACGCTCAATCACAACCTCGGTCTCTTCCGCAAGTTGTGCCAGTGCTTGCCCATCATGCAGGTTGACCCCTTTTTGTAATGCGAGCCATGAAACAGCTCGATAGGTTGCGCCAGTATCTATATAGAGATAGCCCAATACGCGTGCTAATTGTTCACCAATCGTACTTTTGCCAGACCCCGCAGGTCCATCAATCGCAATTATTCCTGGCCCCGACGTGCCGTGCATGCTTCCTCCGTGCAATAAAAATGATAGTTCTGCTGTGGGGATTATATCACCTTCTTAACGCAACACGCTGTAGGGATGAGATTTATCGCGTCCGAGGCGCAATTCATTGCGCGAGATTTATATTGTGAAGCAAAGATATACACGATAAATCGGTGACGGACGCGATAAATCTCATCCCTACGAATTTTTCAATTCCTCTATTTCGATAGGTGTCAGATAACGCCACTTCCCGATCACAACACCTTTGAGCGTGAGCGTACCAACCGCAACCCTCGTCAAGCGTGACACAGGATAGCCAACAGCAGTCAGCATACGCCGTACCTGCCGTTTGCGTCCCTCGTGTAGAGTCAATGAAACCACACACTCATCACCAATACGTCGCACAATGCTCACAACAGCAGGAGCCGTCTTGTGATGCCCGCCATCGTCCTCTGTAATCACCACACCCTCCTGTAAAGCTCGTAACGATTCGGCATTTGGGCAATCTCGTACAACTGCCTCGTAACGCTTGGTCGTGGAATGACGGGGATGTGCTACATGCTGCGCGAAATCGCCATCGTTCGTCAGCAGAAGCAGGCCACTTGTGTCGGCGTCGAGTCTGCCAACAGGATAGACGCGCAATTTGCGTAACTCTTGCGGCAACAGGTCAAGCACAGTTGGGCGTCCGTGTTCGTCGCGCACCGTACAAACATAACCAGCGGGTTTGTGCAGCAGAATGTAGGCATGTTCGACCGCGCCATATACCGCTTTTCCATCGACACTCACGCGATCATGTTCAGGGTCGATACGTACTCCCTGCGTCCTCACGATAGCACCATTCACGCGCACACGTCCTTCAGCAATCAGCGTTTCGGCAGAACGGCGCGACGCGACACCCGCATGCGCGAGAAAACGAGCTAGACGTTCACCCTCAAGTTGCTCTCCTAGCGTTTCTTCGTTAGACTGCTCACTCATACAATTCTTCTCCCCATCATACATGTAGCACAGGATTTCGCCTGACACGTTCGTTGATAAATATAATGCAGTCCCTGCTGACGACAACTTCCACAAGGCTCCTCCACAAGTTGTAACTGGGCGGACATCATGCGCGTGATAGCGTTCGAGGACAAACCGGGATGTGTCTCATACAGTTGCTGTGCTTGTCTTTCCAGCACTGTATCATGCTCAAGGAGAGCAATAGCCGCCGCGAAGGGAAAAACTACATTGCATAATAGTATATCAGTACGAGCAAGACCGAGACCAAACCGAGAAAAATACGTTTGCAATGTCGATAGGATATCCTCATTAGATAAGTTCATAAGTGTTGTCCGCAAACGTTGCCACATCTCTTGTCTTCGCTTAACGAAAGCACGTAGTACACGCAAACGATGCGCATCCAGCGGAGATGGAGCAGATGCGCGCCCCAATGGCTCAGGCAAAGTATTATGCTGCCCTAGCAAGTGCTGTGCCGCCGCACGAAAAAACGCCCGGTCACGCCCATATGCCAATCCCTCCGCCAAAGCCAACACCAAACAACCACTGTACGGGTCTGATTTACCACACCCTGCTTTGTACAGGTCTGATTTATCACACCCCAAATTATTTTGTCCTAGAGTATCGCCTCCATCCTCCCCCACTCTATGCAACTGCTCCACAAAAGCATGCGTCTTTTGCTCGAAGCGTAACAAACCCGCACGATGGAGAAGTGCATTGCGTTCTTCATCGCTCATATTTCGCAAAACATCATGACAAGGCCATACACTATATTTCTCCCTGCCGGAAAAGGCGTTCAAGACTATAGGAAGGTCGTACAAGGAACAAGTGGGAACTGTTTGACCGTTCTGGCATAGAGTTGGGGCTAAGCGATCATGCATAAGAACAACATGCAGTAGTACATTGTTGTAGCGCGGGTCGGTATGATGCCCATGTGTAAACCAATCGCTGGTACGCACATGAAATTCGACGGCACCGATGCGCTGTACTTCCTCACCTGTAAAGAGCAGTATAGCGTCGCGTACATCTGGTCCTGCGGGACCACCACGTAGCCCAGGAAAGAGCAAGCGACAGGTGCCTCCATCTATGAGCGGCAACACCGTGTTTGCTGGTAGCGACTCCCACTGTCGCACAACACGCTCTTCACGCGGTAGTGACGACTCCGCCACCATAGGATGTGATTGTTTGCCAAGCACTCCTGCAATGATGGCATATAGCTCATCGTCAAGATTGTTGTTGCACACTTGGCGTCTCGATGGTATCTTCATCCTCGAAGTTTTTCTCGGTTGCGTTTTGCACATTGCTCAAACGCTCCATTTCACCCGTATCACCCGTCTGCTCATTAGCGTTTAGCAGGGGATGAGATACTGGCTGTTCTTCGCGTTGAATTTCTGCATCCTCGTTGCGCTCCTCCGTAGCAAACGCCATGCCTTCCGCCACCTCTGCATCCGCCTCAGCTTCCATTGCGATACGGCGTGCGCGTTCCTCGGCAGCCTCCGCATCGGCAAGCAAGGCGTGAGTGCGTGTTGCATCACGCTCAGCATCGAACAGAATCGCTTGCGCCGAATCACCTGTACTCATGCCATTACGGATCGCGGCACGTATACGTTCAAGCACGGCATCGGCCTCTCGTGCAAGTCGTCGCGCCTCTTCCGTATGTGTACTAGCTTCTTCCGCGAGTGCCTCGGCTTTCGCTGCTCGCGCGGCGGCGACATCCGCGATCATCATAGATGTCACCATTTCAACCATGCCCTCTTCCTCGTCGATCTCGGCAACGCGTTCGCGCTCCTCTTGCGTTGGCAAACCCGTATGCAAGCCTTCGTCATTTGTAGGCGTTTCCGCTACCTCTTCGGGCTTTTCTACATTTGTAGGCATCTCTTTCTCATTTACTATCGATGCTTCTCCATTTATAGGCTTTTCTGCATTCTTGGAACTCTCTTCATCATTTGCTACCGATGCTTCTCCATTTAGACGCCTCTCTACATTTTTAGGCATTTCGCTATTATCCACCACCAATGTTTCTACATTTTTGGGCGTTTCAGCAGGTTGCTGCCCATCTTTCTCGTTCGTTAGCGTTTCTTCTCCATTTTTAGTCTCGCTAGTAGAAGGTAATGTTAGTTCAACAGATGACGCCATTTGTTCGGCTTCCTGAGCGGCAAGTTCCGCGTCGAGGGCGGCAACGCTAGCTCGTGCAGCATCCTCCTCAAGCGTGAGCAGTTCTTGTATGAGATGCCGACCAGTCGCGCGATGTGCCAGACGCATCGCCACCTCATGAGCGCGTTCGACAGCGAGCCGCGCCGCCTCTTCCGTCGCAGTTGCCACAGCACGAGCGGCCCTAGCTCGCGCTTGCGAGTCTGTTTCATTTTCAAGAATGCGAGAGAAGAATTCTCCATTCGACCTGTTTTCTGGTAAACCCTGTTGTTGTGGATGAGTATGCGAATCGTCGGTTGCAGGAAGAGTAGCACCATCAAAAGTGGACGTGCCTGATGATGCGAGGGTAGCAATCTGTTGACGTAACATTACAAGGCGAGCTTCAAGACGTTGCACCCGTGCCGCACGCTTAAACAGACGTGCCTCCGCACGCTGAAAACGCTCAAGCGCATTCTCATGAGCGGCATGCGCCTCCTGCAAACGTCCAAGTAAGCGTTGCTCACGCTTACGCAACTTCTTTTCAAGTACAATTCGCTCCTGGTTATCATCGTAATTGGAAGTTTCGTCTACCATATTGCTACCTCTTGCTGCATTCTATCTTTAGGGGAACAGTAATCCCAATCGTGCTGGTTTATAGATTGTCGTAACATCCCTCTATCTTATACGAACGTCCCAACCATACAGTATTACAGCATATCTTTGTCTACCGATGCAAGAGAGGAATGTAACAGTTTGCCAACCTTTCCAGGAAGTTCGTAGGGACCACGTTTACGGCGTCCGAGGCCGATTTATCGGCTATAGGTCGGGAAGCAAACGAATTATATGCAATAAATCGCACGACGGACGCGATAAATCGGGTCCCTACAGGACGTACTATATCCTGATTGTGCGTTATGATAAGGAAAATAGTTGGGCATTATCAACAGCATACTCCTTCGCTACGAGCGTGAATTGCAGCACAATCAGTCTGACAAGGATAAACATGAAGCATCATCTCTCAGTTGCTC
>CAXUHG010000162.1:0-12094 GCA_964250805.1 uncultured Ktedonobacteraceae bacterium
TGTTTGAGAGTGCGCCCCGTGAAAGAGGGTACTGCGATATTGACTTCGAACTAGTGGTGAGCATGTCGGCGAGGTTTCGGAGTCCAACCCATTCAAGAGCAGTACTGGTATACCCTCAAATGAGGTCTTAATCATCTTCTTCCATCCCCCTAAAGTCCTTCTCGCCATTGGTCTTTTCGAGAATCGTTTCAATGATGCATCGGCTAAAATAGAAGAACAAATAAAGGAGAATACATACTTACATAAAAGTACTACATTCCTGCTACATCCTGTCGCTCTATGGTATGATCTCGCTTGTAATAAATTGATACCTAGTGTAGGGGTGAGTATGCTTTGCTGCTTCCTCTTTCCTTCATGCTCTATTTTTCCTTGCAGAACTAAGTAGTCTACGTCTTTTTGCACAATCCAATAATGGTCAAATTTTTCCGCATAAAGTGCGGATTCTCGTCTGTATACTTGCCTCATACAAAGAAAGCGAGGTACAACTTCCCGTGCCAAAGTCAGATGCACAGAATAAAGCTGATCGACTTTACTTACTACAAAAGCTCTTTGAGCGACCAGGACAACGCTTACGAACGAACGAGATTGCAAATGTGTTGGGTGTTAGTGAAGACACCGCAAAACGCGATATCGACGAGTTGGATATCAGCGGACGACTCCCGTTACGCAAAGATGGACATTTCTGGATACTGGCGGAGGATGCACACATCGAGCATCTTCGCGTTCACTTGAGCCTTGCCGAAGCGACGGCGTTCTATGTCGCGGGTCGTCTGCTCTCGCAGATTCACGATGAGCGCAACCGACACGTTATTCTTGCCCTCACAAAACTGATTGACGCCATGCCTGAGCAACTCCGTCGCTATCAGTCTGCCCTTGTGGGTATGACAGAGCAGCGACAGCAGGGACAGGATGATCGTTCAGGTATTTTTGAAGCTCTCGCCCTTGGCTGGACGACTCAACGCAAGGTACGTCTGCTCTATAAAGCACCTCACAAAAAGAAGTTTTCGTCGCTCTTCTCGCCCTACTTATTGGAGCCATCGGGTATTGGTCGCACCATTTACGCCCTCGGCCTGAGCGAACCACCTAACGAGTTACGCACATTCAAGTTGGAGCGTATCGAGTCGGCACATGTCACCGACGATACGTTTACCATTCCCGATGATTTTGATGGTCCCGCTCGCCTTGCCCGTGCATGGGGAGTCATGTATGGCGAAGAACCTATTACTGTGCGGCTACGCTTCTCAGAGTATGTTCGGCAACGGGTGCAGGAGACGCTCTGGCATCCATCACAACACATCACCCCTACTCCACAGGGATGCGAGTGGACGGCGCAGATTGGCGATACGCTAGAGATCGAGAACTGGATTCGCGGCTGGGGAGCCGACTGCGAGGTGCTAGAGCCACAGGAGTTACGCGAGAAAATGATCAAAGAAACCCGTCGGTTGGCTCATATGTATGATGTACTACAACAAGACTCATTATCTGATGAACCTGACCCCGGATTTTTCTCAAAGATTTTCGGAGGATAAACAGAATGCCTAAAAAAACTGAGATGAATTTCTTACCTTTTCAGCAAGAAGTGTTTGATCAAATGTTGAAAAAAGAACGCAAACGCGTACTCTTACAAGCACCGACAGGTGCGGGAAAGACTTTTGCTGCCCTCGCCCCATTTGCACATCATCTAAAACAGACGGAAGATAGAGACTTTCGCTGGGAACGGTTTCCTGTAACATGTCGTTACGCTGTTCCAACACGTACCCTTGTTAATCAATTTTATGGTGCAAATCAGCACCTCGCTAAAAATATAGATCAGGAAAAACCAACAAGACTCGAAGACAGGTATAAGCGTATCAACCGTCCTTTTGTCTCTATACAGACAGGGGATCAATCGGATGACCCACAAATGGAGTCAGCTCTTACGTTTTGTACAATCGATCAGCTTTTGGCAAGCTCTATAGCTATTCCTTATGGTGTAGGAAAAAGTCTTGCTAATATTAATGTGGGAGCTGTTGCTGGTTCATACCTTGTTTTGGATGAGTTTCATTTATATCCACTTGCACGCGGTGGAAAAAGTGTCTTTGGGGCACTCACAACAACAATGAAATTGCTCTCATTACTTAAAGAAACGACTCCGTTTGTACTGATGACTGCAACATTTTCCACATCACTTCTCACCGCACTTGCACAACTACTTGACGCTCACGTTGTAACCCTTGAGGGGCCAGAGCAATTAGCAGAAGTGGCAAGAGAGCGTGTTCGTACTTTTGAACGTTCTCCTCACGAAATGACCGCGCAACGCGTTCTTCAAGAGCATAATTTATGCTCTCTTGTGATATGTAACACCGTAGCGCGTTCGCAAGAGATGTACCATAATCTTCGCGAAGAGATAGCGAAAGTGCATGCAGACAATGTGGAAGTCTATCTCCTTCACAGTCGTTTTACCGATAGCTGTCGAGACGAACGTGCCAGAGACATGGGACGACTTCTAGGCCCAGCACCTGACACATTAGAATATGGCTGGAAAGAAGGAGTTTATCAAAGTAATCGTAGCGTGATTTTAATTGCAACTCAAGTTGTAGAAGTGGGCTTAAATATCTCTGTCGATACTCTGCATACAGAGATTGCTCCAGCAAGCAGTATTATTCAGCGTGCCGGCCGATGTGCCCGCTTCGAGAAGCAACATGGTCGAGTTATTGTATACCAGATACCAAATTCTAGAGGAAAAGATACGAAGCGTAAGTACCTTCCTTATGATGCTGCTCTGTGTGATGCTACATGGGGTGCATTGGAAATGGTTCATCAGCAAGAGGTTGATTTTGAAAAAGAGCAAGAACTAATTGACATTGTACATAAGACAAGCGACGAGGAGTTGCTGAAAGCATATGATGCTAGCGAAAAGATGATTTTTTCAAAAATGGTTGCTAGTTTTACGAACAAAGATGACAAATACAGCGTTTCATCTGAGTTAATCAGAGATGTTGAACAGGTTCAAATTATTATCCACGACCATCCTAATGAGGTAATTAAAGAGTTACCCTGGCTCTGGCAAAGTTTTTCTCTTCATCCTCGAACACTAGAAGCATGGTGGAAAAGGATGTATCAGTCAAATGAGGAGTGGATTTGTAAGAAAGCTGAAATACGTGAGGAAGGTGATAGCAAAGAGCCAGAAAATAAGCTGAGGAAAGTGTGTGTATGGACACCTGTTACTAACTCAGCACAAATTCTAACATCGCCTATAGTTGCTATCCCAAGAAGGTTTGCATTCTACGACGATGAAATAGGGTTTGCCTTGCTTGATGGTACAACGCCAAGTGGCACATATCAAAGTGTAAAACGAGTAATAGACGGTGAACGAAAGCTATATCAAGGAAGTGTTCAACGAAGTTATCAGGAGCATATTTCAGGGCTTCTCTGGATGTATGAAAAACATCTTCACTATGAAACTCGGTATATAGCGTCTAAGCTTGAGCCTGCTATGGGGTGGCCCAAAGGTCTTATCGATCAAGCTATTCGGCTAGCTATTGCCTGTCACGATATTGGAAAGCTTGATGAGCAGTGGCAACAATGGGCACGAACTTGGCAGGCTCTTGCAATGAAAAATAGCAGCACCTATCAACTGCCAGAGAGCAGTTTTGTCTTTGCTAAGACCGAAAATGATGGGACTCCTGAACAGAGAGAGCTTCAGAAAAGCGTCTATCTTAAACGCCCTCATCATGCTTGTGAAGGTGCCATTCTAAGTCGGCAGCTTATCGGCAAAAGTCTGGAAGTCGATATTTATAAAGATAGAAATCCTCTTTTGCGTGCTGTAGTAGCAGCTATTGCACATCACCATACCTCATATGCATTCGAGTATGGGAAAACCAAACTTGTGTCAGTAGCACAAGAAACTATCGAAGAAGTGCTGCATAGTGTCTCATCAGGAAAGACTTGGACATACAACATAAATCATTTATATACGAAACCCAAAGAAAGAGGTACTCTTTTAGATAACTATATCACTATTCCCGAAGATAAGGAGATAAGAGCAAATGTGTTGGAAACAATTCTTTACTACGTAGTAGTACGTGCATTACGTCTCGCAGATCAACATGCAGACTTCTTATTTGGCACAAAATGAACAACTAGCTCGCTGTGAGTATCCTGAAACGGATCGAATGAGATGTTGCGAACCACTACTGGCGATGCAGCTATTTGCAGTACCCTGGTACGGAGTGTCTACATAATTGTAGCAAATATTAAAGCTAGTAGCAAGCTAGCAGTAAATTTGCCTCTTTACTACTTGACAATGATGAAGATGGTAGGTTATGCTTTTCTTGTTTTCTCTTAGAATTCTGCCCTACACACATCGACAGTAACAACATGAGAACAGAAAGGAAAATGAAATGCGTTATGTAGTTGGAATTATATTGTCGCCACTTTCATTGGAGCCTGACCTTAAAGGCATCGTGCGAGACTCAGGTGTAGAAGCCGCAATAGCAACTTTTGTGAAAGCGCAGGATTTACACCATGCTCTTGGTGGATATGCCCACCCCTTGAAAGAACGTCGTCAAGGTCCGTCCCCTATCCACTGGAGAAAAAATATTCGCTGTTCTGTAACAGGCAAAATCACAATGTCCATTGGCACGCCTCACGAAGAGAACAAAGATATAGCCTAATATCTAAGGAATATTAAGCTATTGAAAACCGATGGGTACTCGATAACCTTGGTTTCTCAGCTATTCTTTAGCTTAACAAGTTGATTGTCAAGATGGCAGAGCATTCTCAAAATGTTTTGCCATCGCACAGATCGTAAATACTTGATTGGACAACAATGCATGAATACAACAACCTATTTCGTAGAAAAAGTAAGCGACACGGCTGCTGATAACCAACTTGCAGTAGGGCTTGCTTTGCTCTTGCAAGATATTCTTCAAGAGTCCCATAAAGATTTTCGTCAGTTAGCGATACAGGATACTCTCTCTCATTATTGCATACAGCTACCAGAAATCGTCAACGAGAATGACATACAACATCTACAGCGCATTCCTAAGCTTGTACAGCCACATGCTTCAGAGAAGCAGATTGTCAAACAAGCAAAGTTAGGATGGAACATCGAAACCTTTGGTTTTCCATATGAAAAGCAAAGATTACAAATGAAGCAATATTACAAAGCAAGAGAATTTTTGCAGGGAGAGGAAAGACGACCAGAAGCTATATGGCAAAGAAATAAGTCGCCTGAGCTTATAAATGCTCTCAAGCAACGCCCTGGTCCATCATTCGCGTATCATCAGACAATTAGTCAAATGAAGGTTGTAGATACTTTTAATGATATAGTGCGTCGATGGGATACATTAACTATAGAACAAATGCGTCTCCTGTTGCTTGTTCTTCTTACTCTTTTCCAAGATCGACTTAATGATGTGACACAAGCGATTACAAAGTGGCAAGAGATTATGAAGGTTCAAAAAATCCGTGAGGATGCAAAGATAACAGCGTTACAAATCATCAATCCAATAACAGGAAAGGGTTCAAATCGTGCTAAGTCAGGCGAGTTAATGCTTGGTAACCAAGACAGCTTCTGGCCGCTTGAATTCCTCAAGTTTGTGGGCTTCATGCAAGTATCAGTACCATTTGTTGTTAGAGAAAGTAATGACCGTAAGACGTATGTGTTACAACCATACTCGGTAAAACTTAAAAGTTTGAAGAAGTTGATGGACGACTTCCGTAGCGTGTGCTGGTCAACGACAGCAGTGAAACTTGATATTATGGCATCACTTCGTTTTGCACAGGTCTTTGTGCAAAATCGCATGGAATTTTTAGTATCAGAGGAGGGAGAAGTAGACGCGTTTGACGACGATGTAGTATTAAAGGTGGCTCAAGGTTTCGATGTTACCACCTACAAGGACTTGGGTAGTGCTTATGCAACTATGAACGTTGCAGAGATTAAATTTCCTAGCTGGTTGCCTCCTATCAAAAATTCAAATGACGCGCAGGATGTTTTAGAGTTGCTTAGGGAGCATATACAAATCATCCAAGGCATTCAGGATAGTAAGGGGAAAGAGGGTTCAGAAGAGTATGAGTTGTTGCGTTTTTACAGGGACTTTCTCTCTGGTCATGATCTGCGTCCATTATGGAAGTTTACAACTGCTTACAGCAGTTACTTGATGAGTCAACGCCAAAGAGTAAAGAACCCACAGCGGTATATCCGCCAATTAAGTTACAAAGGATTAAAAATTGTGATGAGTACACAACATAAGTTAACCGAGATAACAGAAAGTCAAGGCTTTCAAAATATTGCATATGCTATCCGCTACTCAACAGTAAAACCTCAACGTCGCCGTGCTATATCTGAAAATGAGCGAACGTATGAAATCCGCTATGGTCTAGGTCAAAAACTTATGCGGAAGGCTCATAACCGAGAAGAATTTATGATAGCTCTTAGCGAGTTTGTTCATTCATATAATGAAGAAAATGCTCGTGTAGAAGAGCGGGTATTAAAGAACAAAGGAGAAGAAAAAGATGAGGCTTTGAAAAAACTACGAAAGAAAATTCGATACGAGGACATACACGAAATAGGACGGCTTATCGACGAGTTTCACTCCTCTGAGTTAATCTGTTCTATGCTTGTTGCATGTGGCTATGCTTCTGACTCTAAGCAAGCAATGCAACAAGCTACCCCTGATACTTCACTAGAAGAGACAGATGAAATAGCTTTTGACGACAGCGAAGAATAAAAACTTGTTGTCATTATTTTAGATATTAAGTATAGAAAGAAATATTACTCATGACCACATCAATCGCTTCCCTCTCAATCGCGGCACGCGCGACCCTCAATATGCATAGTTTGAATAACGAAGGCGGCGAGGGCAACCAGATTCAGACGCGTATGGTCGAGATCGTCGATGCTGGGGGAACTCTGCACAGCGTCAACGCGTTATCGGGCGACATGCTCAAGCACATCCTGATGGAGCATTTCTATCAACTTGCTCGCTCACAGGATGTTTCGCTGTGTGAGAGCTGTTCGCGTTTCAATGCCAACCGTATCAACGCCGACAAGGATTTCTTCGCTGTAGCAGACAAAGAAAAGTTCAGTGATGCCCAGTTTATCTCAGCGATGCTCCAACGTTGTGCTATCGACGACGTGGCGGGTATCCTCGTCACGGAGGGCAAACGCTCTATTCCGCGTAAATCTATCAGCGAGTTTGGCTGGGTTATCGGCCTGCCAGAGAAAACGCGCACAGAAAGTTATCTCCACGTCAAATATGCGTCGGAGCGCGGCGAGAAGAAACGCTCCGAGGACGCGACTGGGCAGGAGAAAACTGGCTCAAATCTTGGACAGAGCCTCTTCCATCGTCCCGCATCCAGTGGTGTCTACGCCATTGTCTGCCACCTCGAACTCGCACGCATCGGCTATAACGACATTTTGCAGGACTACGCATTTAAGGATGATGAAGCGCGACAGAAACGCGCCACGTTGTTGCTCGAAAGCCTTTTACACACCTTTATCGAGTTGAACGGTGCCATGCGTTCGTCGCAGTTGCCTCATCTTGTGGGGCTTGAAGGCGTCATCACGACGAGTACTGGCGTCGTGCCTGCACCTCTCATCAGTCCGTTAATGGGTGACGAGGATGGACAGGGCTACCAGCGACAGACGGAACGTATTGTCTCAGCCCTCAATGGCAATGCCGAACCTGTCGTCGCTATGCAAGCATTCAACAGTATCAGTGAGTTTGCGGCGCAGATGCGTACCCTGATTGATACAACCACACCATTCCGTCTGAAGGTAGAACGTTAGCATGCTGCTGGTTTGAGAAAAGAAGGATATACCTCCATGTGGATGATTGCCCATTACTTACCGGTTGCGCCATTCTCGCTCAAGCCAGCAGCAGCCACCTCTTCCGGTGGCAAAACGCTGCTGGTTGTGACACCCTACGCGGTGAAGATGGCACTTGTCGATGTCGCGCTGCGTAGCCTTGGTGTAGGGCGCGGCTCAGCGCTCTTTCCTGTATTACGTGATCTCTCGGTCGCAATCGCATTGCCGCGCGATATACTTGTCTTCAAAACCTTCAGCAAAATCTGGCGGCCCGTGGAGTCGAAAGATTCCAGGAAGTCAGACGAGACGCAAGAAGCGTTCGAGGAGCGAATGCGTGAGAAATTGGCGGAGCGCATGAATCGTGGACAGTACCCGTTGTATTCGACCATTTCTTTCCGTGAATATGTATCGTATCGCGAGGCATTTCATCTTGCCATTGCCACTCCTGACGGTACGGAATTGCCGCAGGAGCTATCCCAATTGCTCATGAGTATCAACTACTTTGGCAAGCGCGGCGGATTTGTGCAAATTATGGAGCCACCTCACTATGCACAAATCCTTCCCGACAATTTTACCGATCTTACGCCAACTGGACTTTCCGCGTTTGCGGTTGCGGGAACATTGCAGATGCTTGACGACTGTGGGAAGAGCCTGACATTCGCACGTGCCAATATCTATAGCGGAGAACGGGTGACGCTGGGGAAAGAGCGCATCGTGCATCACGTCGTTCTTCCCTATCAGCTAGTCCAATCAAGTCGCAGCTATAGCTGGTACCAGCGACTTGAGAAGACGGAAGGAGACGTATAGGCAGTATGCTGAAAACGTATCATTTGCTCTTCACAACGGAAGTAGTACGCCTCCTCGAACTCGATGACCATAGTGGTGCTGCATTGCGTGGGAACCTTTTCGAGTCGGTCTGGCGACGTTTCTGTACCAATAAGGCGGCTCAGACCTGTGCCGACTGTCCATTACACTCTCTGTGTCCTGTGAGTGCGCTTGTCGCACCCCTGCGCGAAGAGCGGCCTCGTGGTCGAGATATTCCCAGACCCTACATTATTCTGCCGCCGCTCGGCACTGCTCGTCGCTATGAACCAGGAGAAACGTTTGCCTTTGGCATGACACTCTTTGGCACCATCATTCAATTATTGCCTTACATTGTCCTTTCTCTAAATACATTGGAGGCATGCGGTCTGGGTCGCAAATTACCAGAGAACAAAGGGCAACGGGGTGCTTTTCGGATTCAACAGATCGAGTCATATCATCCAATTACTGGCGAACGACAATCGCTCTATCAGGCTGGAAAGGCGGTTGCTCAGGCCCCAACCCTCGCTGTGACGCCACAGGATATTACGCTGAAAGCGGCAACACTGGCCCCTGAACATGTCACGCTCGACTTTTTGACGCCGACCCGTCTTGTAGACCGTGACCAGTTAGTACGTCACGCCGCCTTTCGTCCACTCATTCTACGTCTGCTTGAACGCCTCTCCGCGCTAGAAGTAGCGTATGGTGAACCTGACGAGAAAGAAACTCTGTCTCATACAGAGTACCCCTACGATTTGGTGAGACTTGCCGCAGACGTTACATGCAAAAAAGATGAGACAACGTGGGAAGAGGTGAAGAGCTACTCAAATCGACAACATCGCCTGACACCCATTAGCGGCTTTCGTGGTAAAGCAACGTTTGTTGGAGACCTCTCCCCATTTGCGGATGTGCTTGTCTGGGGAGAACTAACTCATGTCGGAAAAAATGCCGTGAAGGGTAATGGCTGGTACAAAATACAATCGGAATAGTGCGGGAAATATGCGGATTTCTTTCAGCTTTTGATGTTTTCATGCATATTTCCGCAATGCCTGCGGAATCAGGTCTGTATACTGCTCACGAGAGATGCGTAGATGGCGCATCTCATACACAAAGTACTCCAAGGAGAACAAGTATATGGAACTGATTGTCGAAGGCAAAGGCTCTTTTCTCGGCAAACATCAAGGACGGCTACGCGTGACGCGCGAACAGAAAGTGGTCACGGAAGTACCGCTGATTCACCTGAAAAGTGTAATCATTGTTGATAGTGGCGTGGCGATTTCAAGTGATGTTGTGCGTGTGTGTTGCGAAGAAGGAATAGTCATTCACTTTCTTTCTGGTCGAGGGCAACCAATCGCGGGTCTCTATTCCGCTGGCTTGACCGGAACTGTTCTAACGCGTCGCGCACAATTGCTGGCCTACGAACAACCAAGAGGCGTCACGGTTGCGAAAGCATTTGTTGCTGGCAAGTTGGAAAATCACGCCAATCTGTTGCGCTATATAGCGAAGTATCGGAAAGAGACCAATCCTCCTCTTTATGAAGAACTCATGCTTGTTGCGATAGAGATGCGCGATTTTCTTCATGAACTCGAACAACTGCATGCCGAGCGCATTGACGATATTCGTGAACAGATACTCTCAGTCGAGGGACGAGCCGCACAACGCTATTGGAGCATGATTGGGCGTGTCATTCCTGACGAGTTGGACTGGCCCGGACGAGAGACGCGCGGTGCTACTGATCCCCTGAACTCTGCACTCAACTACGGCTATGCCATCCTCTACAGTCAAGTGGAACAAGCCCTCACCCTCGCTGGACTTGATCCCTATGGAGGCTTTCTACACGCTGATCGTCCTGGCAAGCCAAGCCTTGTTCTCGACTGTATCGAAGAGTTTCGCCAAACCATTGTTGATCGTACCATCATCGGCCTCGTCAACAAGCACACGCTACTAGAGCAGGATGAGCAACACTTGCTGAATGAGGAGACGCGCAAGAAGATTGCCGAAAAAGTCCTCGAACGCTTGGCGAGTAGCGAGGTGTATGAGAAGAAGCGGCAAGCACTCCGCTTTATTCTGCAAAGTCAGGCACGTCATCTTGCCCTCTTTCTACGTGATGAACGTTCATGTTACGAGCCGTTTGTTGCTGGCTGGTAGGGATTGTTATGCGCTACCTGCTCATTTACGACATTCCACATGACGGTGTTCGTACAAAAGTCGCTGATGCCTGTCTTGATTATGGCCTGGAACGCATTCAATATAGTGCGTTTCAAGGCGAGCTATCACGCACCCACCAGCGCGAATTATGGGTACAGATTGGCAAACGCATCGGAAAACATAGCGCAACAGTCAATCTGTATCCGCTCGACGAAAAAAGTTGGGCGGAACGTAGAGTACTCAAGCAAGAGGAGGAGTAGCATGACCAACTGGCTCGTAGAAGTCACTGATCTCAAACAATATGTCTGCTGTCCGCGTATCGTCTTCTACCGCTATTGTCTTCCCAGGATACGCCCGACAACGGTTCTTATGGAAGAGGGCATTCACAAGCACAAAGAAGAGGACGAGCGCGAAGAGCGGCGCAGCCTGCGAAATTATGACGTAACTGAGGGTGAGCGATTCTTTCATCTCGCACTACAATCCGAAAAACTCGGCCTCACAGGACGTATCGACCTAGTAATAGCCAGTCCTTCGCGGACTGCCGACAACGCCGAAATTAGTGTTGTCGAATACAAATATTCAGAGCAGAAGGCGGGAGCGCATTTCAAACTACAACTCGCGGCCTACGCGTTATTGGTCGAGGAAGCATGGCAAGTCTCGGTCAAACAGGGCTTTATCTATTCCATTCCGACCAAAAGTGTAGAGACCATTGCTATCACACCGCATCTGCGAAAAAAAGTAGTTCAAACCCTCACAAACATTCGCCAGATCGTCGCACAAGAGATTTTGCCTCCACCACCAGTCGCGCAAGGACGTTGCGTCACCTGTGAGTTTCGTCGCTTCTGTAACGATGTTGTGTAGGCATATCCCCTTAAAACCTACTCTCTCGGCTCCTTTTTCGCAAATCGAGTCGAGAGAGCAATCCTCGCACTAAAACAATGTATGTATCAAGAGGAAAAAGAGCAAATCATGCACCTTACTAAGAAAAACCACTCGCAAATCCCCCTTCGTTTCGCGCAAAAAACCATTTGCGAAAAAGTGGTCTTACCATGTATACTAGAGCAAAGTAACGCCATACATCGAAGCTCTGAGAAGCGTTTTTGGAGCCTCTCAAAAGCCGAAATAAGATATTCACCGCTTACGGGCTACAAACCCCCGGCGGTTTCAGTTATCGACCCGAAGAAGAGGGTACTGCAAGAACCAGCCAAATCAATAGCGGTGCAAGCGTGCGCTATGGTTTCAGTTATCGACCCGAAGAAGAGGGTACTGCAAGCTGGGAGGATGCACCCGCGTAACAGATGGATGTACTGTTTCAGTTATCGACCCGAAGAAGAGGGTACTGCAAGGATGCGG
>CAXUHG010000163.1:0-11422 GCA_964250805.1 uncultured Ktedonobacteraceae bacterium
GGTGGTCCTGCCCTGCTCGCCAACGTGTACCTGGAGGGCACGTACAGCGAAATCTATCCCAATATCACGCAAGATACCGAAGGCATGCATAAGCTATTTCGCCAGTTCTCGACGCCAGGAGGAGTACCGAGCCATGTGAGCGTACCTACGCCGGGGTCGATTCATGAGGGCGGCGAACTTGGTTATGTGCTGGCTCACGCCTATGGAGCCGTGTTCGACAACCCCAATATGATTGCGATAGCCGTTGTGGGCGATGGCGAGGCCGAGACGGGACCGCTCGAAGGATCGTGGAAGAGTCTCAAGTTCCTGAATCCGACGCGTGATGGGGCAGTGTTGCCAATTCTGCATCTGAACGGTTACAAAATCTCCGGCCCCACCGTGCTAGGGCGCGAAGAGGACGGCGACGTACACGAGCAGATCGAGAGCTATGGCTACGAGGTGCATTTCGTCGAGGGAAGCGATCCTATGACGATGCATCAAGTTTTCGCCGAGACGCTCGATACCTGCTACGACAAAATTCGTGCCTATCAAGAGGATGCACGCACAAATGGCTTCTCGAAAGTACCACGTTGGCCTGTGATTATTCTACGTACTCCCAAAGGTTGGACTGGGCCAAAAGAGGTTGATGGCAAACAAATCGAGGGGACATTCCGCGCTCATCAGGTACCAGTTGACGACGTAACCAACAATCCCGCGCATCTGAAAATTCTCGAGAATTGGATGCAAAGCTACCACCCGGAAGAACTCTTCGACGAGCAAGGACGTTTTGATGAGAAACTTGCCGAGCTTGCTCCAAAAGGCGAACGGCGCATGGGAGCAAATCCTCACGCCAACGGTGGCAAACTGCTGGTAGACCTGGACATACCGTCATTCACCGACTATGCTCTCGATGTGCCGAAGCCCGCGACACAACATGCAGAGTCAACACGACAATTCGGCAAAATGATGCGTGACATCTTCACGCGTAACGCCAAACAGCAGAACTTCCGCCTCTTCTGTCCCGACGAAACCAACTCGAACCGCCTCGGCAATGTGTTCGAGGTCGAGAATCGCTGCTCTACCGGAAAAGTCATCGCGGCAGACGATCACGTTTCTCCGAATGGGCGCGTGATGGAGGTGCTGAGCGAACATCTGTGCGAGGGCTGGTTAGAGGGCTACCTGCTCACAGGACGGCATGGCGTCTTCGCAACCTACGAAGCATTCGCAATGATCGCATCTTCTATGATCGTGCAACACACAAAATGGCTACAGGAGGCTGATAGGCTCCCCTGGCGCGAGAAGGTCGCGTCGCTCAACGTCTTGCTCACCTCGACCTGTTGGCGCAACGACCACAACGGCTTCAGCCATCAAGGACCGGGGCTGATCGACACTATGCTCTCGAAAAAAGGCGTGGTCTCACGTATCTACCTACCACCCGACGCCAACTGTCTACTCTCAGTTGCGGACCATTGTCTACGGAGTCGCAACTACGTCAATCTCATCGTAATCGACAAGCAACCGCAGTTACAGTGGCTCAACATGCAGGATGCCATCGAACATTGTGCAAAGGGTCTCTCGATCTGGCAGTGGGCGAGCAACAACGAGCATCTTGCACCCGACATCGTGCTGGCCTGCGCTGGCGATATTCCCACACTAGAGACGATAGCGGCGGCAGACTGGTTACGCCACCATATTCCAGAGCTAAAGGTGCGCGTGGTCAATGTCGTTGACTTGATGACGCTGTATGCGCCAGACGTGCATCCGCATGGAATGAGCGATGCCATGTTTGTCGAACACTTCACGGAAAGTCAGCCCGTTGTGTTCGCCTTTCACGGCTATCAACGTGCTATTCACGAGGTCGTGCATGGTCGCCCCAACGCTGAACGCTTTCATGTGCGCGGCTTTAACGAGGAGGGTACCACCACCACTCCATTCGACATGGTTGTACTGAATCAAATGAGCCGCTATCACCTTTGCATTCTCGCCATGCAGCGTGCGACGCGTCTACAAGAGGTGGTAGCTCCATTCATCGACGAGTGTAACGCCATGCTTGCCAAACACCACGACTATGTACGCGCCAACCTGCAAGACCTGCCAGAGGTGAGTAACTGGGTGTGGAGCGATTAGTATATAGAATGAAAAATAGTCTGGGAGCGCGTGCGCTCCCAGACTATTTTTCATTCTATATACTATTTTCTGCCCAATTTCGCCATAACAGCACCCTTCAACAAACCAATCTCCTCTACTCTTAAAAGCAGCACACCGCCGAGAAACACGGCAACGGCGAGACTACCCGCGACAATCACAGTCAGGAATGAACCGAGTAGTGTATCAAGTGAAAAGAGATGTATATGCGAGAGCAACACTTGCGTCCCCCACGCAACAGCAACCATTGCAGCCGTGACTATAAGAATTTTCAGCACCGTTGGTATCGTCTCACGAATGCGGATGGAGCCAATCACAAAGCGTAACAGGAACAACAGAATGATGCCATGCAGCGAATTCTGCACGGTGTTCGCAAGTGCCAACATAGGCATTCCCAATATTGTATTGCTGAACGGAATTGCAACCGCTAGATAGCCCAGAATACTCACGAACTGCACCACAACAGGAATAATCGTATTTTTGCGAGCGTAGAATGCAGCAATGAGCAACTGATCCATCGCCACAAAGGGCAGTTGATAAGCATAGTTTTGTAACGCAATAGCTGTTAGATGGGCACTTGCAGGTGTATAGTTATGGTGGCGAAACACAAGGTCTACAATAGGAGTTTGTAGCACAATCAGCCCTGCAGCGGCTGGTATCATCAATAATAGGCCAAGTCGAAAACCGAGCAGGAGCGTCTCTTTGAAGCGTTCATCGTTGCCGTCGCGTACATGTTGCGATAACGTAGGTAGCACCGCGAACGAGAGGGCAGCGGCGACGAGTCCGATTGGGAACTGTATCAACGTCGTCGCGGCACGTAATGCTGTATAATTAGCCTCACCACAGCCACCAATATGTGTAGCGAAGGCCAGACATGGCGTGTTAGACGCAAGGTATTGATCGAAGAAAATTAGGGCTGTACTTACAAGAAAGCTTAAAGCTACGGGTGCATATAGACGCAGAATACGACGAATGGCAGGATGTTTGAGGTCAAGCACAAACATATAGCCAAAGCGTTGCCGACGTAGCCCCGGAAGAAGCAGAGCGATCTCGCCTACTGCTCCGAGCAACACACCAAATGCCAGTCCTAAATGCCCATAGTAACGTTCGCCTAATATGCTCCCGACAAACGCACCGATAATAATGCCAACATGATAAGATGCGGTTGCGAAGGCAGGCCAACCGAACTCCTTCAGGGCATATAGAGCGGCAAGCAACACAGCGAATGGTCCCAGCGCAACTAGGGAGAAGAAGATAATTTGTGAATATTGTAGCGTTAGCGTTTTTCCTGCTGCTGTGTAGCCCGATACCAAAAACGCCTTGACGAACCAGGGTGAGATAAAGAATGCGAAGCACAAGGCGGCTATCAACATGATTATGCCAATCAGATTGACCAGTGTAAATACGAGACGACGCAGTTCATTTCGTTTCTCTGGTGCGGCATAATCAGTAAATGTGGGAATCAAAGCACCAGGTACAGAACCATTTACCAGGAAGTCATTAAAGGTCTGAGCTGGCAAGAGTGCCGAGTTGAATGGACCCGCGACCTGCGTGCCAATCCCAGTAATCACAATCTGGCGCACCATACCCAACACGCTACTACCAAGATTGCCCAGCATCACAAAACCTGCAGACTTCACAATCTGGCGACGTTCGCTCGGTTGTGACTCTTCGGGTACAATCTCGACCATCGGTTCGGGGATTGTCGTCTGTTCGCTCGTAGTCAGGTCTGAAGAGATGACAACAGGCTCAATATTCTTATCAGGATTGGATTTTTCTATAGCATCTTTCGCCATTATAGATTATTCTCCGCGTATCTTCGCTATCAGTGCTGTCGTCGAATGCCTCGGCAGGTATGGTATCAGTTGCACGCTTCCACCGTATTCTTGCACCACGCTGGCCTCTGGTAAACGACTCAAATCTGGCATACCGCCTTGCCCATCGTTGGCGTAGTCGCCGCCCTTGATATAGATTGAGGGCTGTAGAAGGGCGACAAGCGGTCCAGCCGTTGGCTCATCGAAAATCGTCACGTAGTCGATACAGGTAAGGGCAGCCATAATTTCGGCGCGTTCCAACTCTGGCACATACGGTCGATTCGGTCCCTTGAGCCGACGCGTGCTGGCATCACTATTTAGGGCCAGTACAAGAAAATCGCCGCGTCTACGTGCCTCTTGCAAGTAGCGCACATGTCCAAGGTGCAACAGGTCGAAGCAACCATTGGTAAAGATGCCACGCTGGCCTGCCTCCTGTCGCCGTCGAACCTCTGTAGCAAGCTCTTCGCGTGTATAATATTTCGGGAGTGTTATATTTGTGTTCATTATTATGTTTCTTTATATATGGAGAGCATGACAGCGGCAGAGCCGCTGTCACCTCACTTGACGGTCTTTCGTAGGGACCAGATTTATCGCGTCCGCCGCGCAATTCATTGCGCGAGATCGTTACCAATCTTGTCTGAATGCCATTTCAAACAGAATCTCATGTGATAAATCACGCGAACGGACGCGATAAATCTGGTCCCTACGAAATCTTCTCTGTTAATATATTCATCAATTCTTCCGGTGTGTTGCTAGCGGCACCGAGACGCCGCACAACAAGGGCAGCAGCAGCGTTCGCGAGATACGCAGCCTCAACTTTCGTCGCGCCAGCAGTCAATGCTAGCGTGAAGGTTGCCGCAACGGTATCACCCGCTCCATTTGTATCAACGATCTCGCTGGCTCCTGAAAGTGGATAGATAGGAAAATGAGTAGGTGACTTGCCTTGCTCGAACAGGCTCATGCCCTCGCTACCACGTGTGATAAGCACGCTCTGAGCATTACTACCCTGCAAAAGACGTTGACCAGCTTCGTCCAATTCTTGCTGCGTCTTGATCGTCATACCCAGCGTCGCCTCGGCCTCTGGCTGATTCGGCGTCAGAGCGGTCACACCTTGGAAGCGGAAGAGTGAGCCGTGCGAATCGACGACAATCACTTTATTCAATGTCCGCGCCGCTGGTACACACGCCTCAATGATGTCAGGGCTAATCACGCCATTCTCATAATCTGAAAGCACCACCGCGTCGATTGTCGGAAGTATCGCCTTAATATAATCAAGAATGTGATGTTTACAGGGTTCGGTGATATCCGATTTATCTACACGGTCGATACGCACAATATGTTGCTGTACAATCTGTGGACTACCAGCCATAATGCGTGTTTTGGTCGTGGTCGGGCGCGTGGCATCAGTAAATAAACCTTCTGAATGCATCCCTAGCACATCAATCGCGCGGCGCAGATTCTCCCCTGGCACATCGCTGCCAATAACACCCGCAATAAAAACTTCGGCATCTAACGAACGTGCATTTACCGCAACATTGGTGGCACCCCCAGGAAGCGTGCGCTCCTCATCTAGCTCAAGAATCAGCACGGGTGCCTCACGCGAAATGCGCGTTGGACGACCAATCAAATACTGATCAGCAACCATATCGCCAATCACCAGCACACGCTTCCCCTTGAAGCCCTCAATCAAACTCCGTAATCGCGCCGCGTCTCCTGTCCGGGCCTGATTTATCACGCCCTCATTTATCACATCCTTTGCCACGCTCTCATCTATCAATGGCTGTTGTATCTCATTCTCTATCATAATAATTCTTGCCCCTTTCGTCCCTTGAACACGACTTTGAGCATGAAGCGCGGTATCGCTAGCATGCGGCGCAGACGCCAGGGTTCACGGTACAAGCGATAGAGCCATTCCAGACCCATTTTCTGCATCTGTAGCGGCGCACGCAATTGCCGCCCTGATAAAAAATCGTAGGCACCGCCAACGCCCATTGCCACCGCGACGGGTAGGCGAGCAAGGTTGCAGGCAATCCACAATTCCTGAGCGGGCGCACCATAGGCGACGCAAAGGATATCGGCCTTTGCCTCGCGCACACGCTCGATAATCGCATCTTCCTCAGCAGGAGCAGGCGAGCCAGCGTAAGTGCCAGCGATTTGTAGACCGGGGGCAAGTTGCCGTAGATGTTGCGCCGCCTCTTCAGCAACACCAGGAGCGGCACCAAGCAGGTAGAGCCGATAGCCTCTTGTCGCGCTCAGTTTGGCAAGTTCAATAAGCGTATCGGTTCCCGTCACGCGTTCGGATGTCGGCTTACCTACGTAGTGCGTTGCCCATACAATACCAATGCCGTCGGCAACGACGAGGGCGGCGGAATTGATAACATTGCGAAAAACGGTATTCTGCTGCGCCATCATCACGAACTCAGTATTGACCGTCACCACCTGCCGACAAGGGAGTGGTTCGGCACTATTTTTGTGCTGAATTACGAGTGAGTCGATGCGCTCTATAACTTGTTGCTGCGTCACGCGGTCAACGCGCACACCAAGCAAAGACATAGACTCAGACAATGGGGACATAGGAGATATTTTCAAAGACATAGAGATTATTTACCAACTTATCATATCAATTTCAACATTCGAGATTATCACGTCGGGACGTGTCTCTTCTATATAACGTTGCACATGCTCAAGTATCTCGCTGGCATGCTGTTTGCTATTACTGACACAACTCACACCAATTTTCGCGCTCTGCCATAGGTCCTGATCGTCCACCTCGGCAATCGCCACCTCGAACTGGTTACGCGCCCGTGCCATCACGGATTTAATCACCTGCCGCTTATCCTTTAAAGAGTGGCAATCAGGTAGGTGTAATGTTATTTCGCAAGCTCCGATAATCATGTGGGAAGTATAACATACCTCTCTCCATAAATCTTGAGATAGTAGTTTTTATAGGTATCTTTTCATTGTAGACTAAAAGAGGTTAGTGTAGACAAGGCATTTATACAGCGGCGTAAGCTATCACAATGAGCTTGAGCCACCTGCGGCCTCCAGTATTTTTCTGTGAATTCGGTTAATTGGGCAACATAGAGAGGACCAACTTTAGCACCGCTATTTTGACGTGGCACTATAGCATCACGCATACTTTTATCACGGCTAGTTCGGGCTATATTGATTAAGGTTTGCTTTGGGTTTAGGTCAAGTTCAATGGCATGCTGTATCTTAGATGGTGCAACAGATAAAAAATCTGCCATACTGTCTCTATCTGCCATAAGCCACGCTTCGACAGATCGAACAGCAACACGAAATCGCATTCCGTCAGTAGGATTAGGTAGCCATTGTGCAATAGCCCGTGATGCACATTGTGTATCAGTATCTAAATCTAGTAGTATAAACCAGGGAGCAAATTGTGCGGCTTTATTGTAAATTGGAGAACGCTGTAGAAGACGAGACTTTCCTCCTCCACTATATACTACACCTACCTCTAGCCCAACATGCTTGAGCAATTTCTTGGCAACCGGCTCATCTGCCCTTCCTTCAACAAGAATATTTACAGGCATCATAACAAATATATCACTCCACTATTTTCCAAAGAATGAAAGTTGTTCTGCTTGTGGTGGACGAGTATATGGCATAATTGCTTCCGCGATAGGCAGTCCGCCATCAAGAAGTGCCTGTATTTCCACAACATCTTTCCCCACCTCTACTCTTGTACCGTCACTAGTGGGACGAAGGAGCAACACTTCATCTGGTGCAACCCCTGGATTTTCCAGAATCTCAATGCTATGAGTGCTTACTAAAATTTGACGCGCCTGACTTTTTTGAACAGAAGCCATCATCTCTGGAATATGTCTAGCAACATCTGGATGAAGAGAAATTTCTGGCTCTTCCAGAGTTAAAGGGCCGTTTCCATCGAGCAGTGCCCAGAGTAATCCTATAAGGCGCAGTGTTCCATCGGAAAAATCTACCTCCGCTTGACGAGCCTCCTTCTTTTGCCAATGAGAGTACCTAGTTCCTAAGTGAAGAACACCTCGATTATCTTTATACAACGTGAGTTCCTCAAGCTGAGGAATTGCTAGCCGTAATGCCTCATGTATTTGATGTAGACGTTGTTTCTGAGTTTCTTCAGGTACATTTGCAATTTGTTCAAGAAAATCTCCACCAAAAGGATCAAATTTTCTGCCTATTGAGCGTTCTGGCTCTCGTACAAATTGAGGTACAATATGATAGTAGCGAATTGTATCAAAAAAATTGGCTATTGCTCGGAAGTCATGGTTGGAATTAGTTTGCTCTAAATGTGTTTGGTTTAACAGTTCTTTGTCTTCTTTGTCTCTGTCATCAGGTCGTTGCAGAATAAGCTTACCAGCTTTCCATACTTGCTCTTCTTTCAGCACAGTTCTTGAGTGAGTATCTTGTGATATTGCAATACGATAACGCCATGAATCTATGCCATTATCTTCGATACTCACATCAACTACTATATCAGGCTCATCGGAAGCAACCAAACTTCGTAAACTTGAAACGCCGCCGCGATCAGCTACAGCTTTTTCAAGCCCTCCTCCGACGCGAACGAGGTCACGTAGAAAGCGAAAAGCATCTAGCAAATTAGATTTTCCAGAGGCATTGGGACCAATCAGGAACATGCGCTGTTGTAGTGGCGCAGCTACGTGTGTAAAATTGCGCCAATTTTCAAGATGGATTTTTGCAAATTTCATGCCATATTCATTCCTTGGCTTCTTCGGTTAAGATGTGTTTTAGAAATTCATTATACCATTAAAATAGAGAAATCCTTAGCCTTGTTAAAATTTCGTCTTTACAGTGGCATCCTCTTCCCATCTCTGGTACAATCTCATGTTGAGAGCTTGAACGAAAGAGAGACCATTCACATCATGCCTAGCGCAAACAAACCAATGCAGCATGTAGCACAGCCGATGCGCGATGAGGTACGTGACCTGCCGCGTGTCCATATTTCGACGCACCCGGTGATGGCACACAAGGTGACATCATTGCGCGACAAGAACACACAACCACCTGATTTTTATCGCCTCGTCAAAGAGATTGGGGCACTACTGGCCTACGAAGCTACTTCGACGCTCGCACTTGAAACGTGTGAGATAGAGACGCCCTTGATGCCGACCGAGGGGCAGTGTCTCGCCGGAGGTATCGGCATCACACCTATTTTACGCGCTGGTCTCGGTCTCGCGGAGGGCTTTCGTGAGGTGATTCCAGACGCGCAAATCTGGCATCTCGGCTTGCGACGTGATGAGCGCACGTTGCAGGCGCAGGAGTATTATAATCGTTTACCACATAAGGTTGATATGCAGGTGTGCTACGCCGTTGACCCCATGCTGGCAACAGGTGGTTCCGCGATTGACGCCATCAATATCCTCAAGCAGCGCAAGATACCACGTATCTCGTATATCGGCATTATCGCCGCACCCTATGGCGTCCTCAAGCTAACACAGGAACACCCCGATATCGACATCTATATTGCCGCCCTTGATGAACGCCTGAACGATGTCGGCTATATCGTGCCGGGGTTGGGCGATGCCGGAGACCGCCAGTTCGGAACATTCTAAGCATAAAGAGAGCAAATATATCATGTTTCCAGACCAACCCGACGATTCATACTCCCCATTCTCAGAGGAGGCACAACCTCCTTTTCAAGAGGAGATAATCACAGCCACAACTCCCATTGTTGGCGAAGAATCTGCCCTACCAGTTGTAGAAGGGCAACCTGCCCTACCCACCTCCACTCCTCCCGTTACAGGCGAGACAGAACTGCCGCCAGAGGCACAAGGCGAGGCTAATGGTGGACCGCTCGGTTGTTGCCTCGGCACCGTTGTTGGACTCTTCCTCACCGTCCTCCTCATCCTCGGCCTCTCCCTTCTACTCTCCAACGGGGGCGTACTTAGCTTCGCAACCGTGCCCATCATTGCGTTAGGCACTATTGTTGGTGGTTATGGTGGTTGGAAAATTGGCAAGCGTATCTACAAAGAGTACGAGCCGCCCGTTGTCAAAAGGCAAGTTCGTACAACTCCGAAGAAGCGGAAGAAAAAAAGAACGGCCCAGCGAACCGTGTAATTACACTATCCAATGTCCCGTAATAAACTGTAACACGAAAAACGCGAACATGGGCAAGGCCACTAAGAGGTAGCCCTGATGAAACCATGCGCGGCGTCCGAGGCGTGCGAGTAGGATGAAGCCGGGGAAGATCACCAGCACAAGTCGTTGCATCGAGGGCAGAGCATCATATGGTGAACCATGCGCGGCGGCACTCCCTGGAAATGAGAGTGCATAGAGGAGCAGCAAGAGGCCAAACAACGCAAACGTCCATTGGTTACGTGCTAGACGTTCGGGACCAAAGAAACATAGAGCCAGCAACGCTACGAAGAGAACAAGGGCGGCAAAGTCAAGGAGGCTATGTGCCACTACAAAACTTGTGTGAGGCTGGCGTACAATATCCTTAATAGCTACAAGAGGTCCAATGAGTGGAAACGAGAAGCCCGCACTCTGCTGTGTCTGAGCATGAATAAAGGCAAATGGGTCTCCGAAAATTGCACTGAGCGCGGAGGCGTAGACAACCAGAGCAAGCGGAATAAGCAAGCTAGCCAGCACTCCTATCAACGGAAGCACACGCTCCAATCCCTGTTTTTCGCTCCATCCTTCCCTGAGTTGTGGTCCCTGCTGCCGCACAAACTCATAGAGAAATATAACAAACAGGAAAATACCCTCGAATCTTGTTAGCGTTGCCAATGCCCCAAAGAGACCTGCAAGCCACCACGAGCCGCGCCTCATCGTGTAAAAAGAGAGCAGGATGAGCAAGAGGAACAGTGAGTCGCTATACGCCACAAAAAAGAAGAGCGCGGTTGGGAAAATCGCAAGATACAATACACTTCGTTTGGCAGTCTCGGAGTCGAATTCGGTCTCGACCAGACGATAGAGAGCAATCAATGCACCGAAAAACGCGAGATTGGAGAGAAAGAAACCAGCAGCAAGTATACTATGATGAAAGAGCGGAGACAGCACGCGTACAAGCGTGGGATAGAGCGGAAAGAATAAGGCTTGTTGCGCCTTTGTATAACCATCGGTGGCAATGGCGAGATAGTTTATCTCGTCGCCCTGATTCCAGGCGGCTAGCAGATCGTGATAGGATACAGGAGATGGCGAAAAATTGGATGCGATGAATAGCACGCCACCAAAGTATGCGAGTAGGAGCAGGAGAAAGCGAGTCACAAGAAATGTTGGCAATATTGCTAGGGTCGCCTTCCACCAGGGCAGTACGAGATCGCGCCAGGACGGTTGGATAGCTGGCTCTATGTTTTCTGGTGTCACCACCACCGCTTCTTGTGCTTGCATGAAAGAAACTCCTCTTTCTCATACTTATCGGTCAGATTATACAAGAAATCCATAGTACTGTCACCCTAGTAGTACATAGTCAAGTTCCATGTATCACTCGCCGCCTACGGCGGCTCGGAGAGAGGAGTGAA
>CAXUHG010000164.1:0-7221 GCA_964250805.1 uncultured Ktedonobacteraceae bacterium
GCATATAATATAGCTGCAAGACACTTCACTTCTAGTCTTAGCAGTCACGCGGGTTTGGAAAAAAAATTAAAAACAAAAAAAAATTTTTGGGGCCCCACCCCCCACCCCGGCAGGAGGTCCTGCACCCTCATAAATTAAATCCAAACGGAGAGAAGTTCTTTGCCCGTATTTGCATCTACAAAGACGTAGAGATCGTGAGACAAGCGAGATGAGGGCACAGGATCGACGGAGGCACTATTTGGTTCAACGGGGATGCGCTGATAGGCAACCATCCAGACGGGCACATTGTTCAAGGAGGCATGATTTAGCAGTACGTAGCGAGCATTGATGCTTTTCGCGTTACTTGCCGCATCCGGCTCTAACTGGTTTGCCAAAGTTACCGCTTGCTGTTGACTCAACGTTGGATTCTGATTTGCTTGCCCCAATGTAATACCTTCAGCCGTCAATGATGGTAGTGGCGAATTTGCGGCAGGAGTTGTATTGGCATTAGAAAGAGAAGGCCAGACAAAGGAGCCAGATGAATTGTTATGTTGCCCAAGCAGCATCCAGCCAAGCCATAGACAGCCTAGACTCAGCAGAATGGCACCCACTATAGCACTTCTTGATTTCGATTGAAACTGGCGTCGCCTCTTTGCCATATATCCTTCGTGACTCCTCGCTATATCGCTCTATGTAAGGTAACTATAACGTATAGCACGCTTGATAGCAAATTTTATTGACCATGTTTTCGCTTGAGCGATATACTAATAGAAAGAGGTAAAATAGCATTTTTTTTTGCTTCTTGGAAGAAGAAAGGAAATCTATCCCTGTGAAAGTTTATGGTCGCATGACTGTTTTTCCGGTGATGCCCCCACGCATTAACCGTCTGTATGAGCTTGCGTACAATCTGTGGTGGAGCTGGCGTCCAGAGGCACGCGTTCTCTATAAGAATCTCGATCCAGCGTTGTGGGAGCAGGTGGGGCATAATCCAGTTCGCTTTTTGAGCGAGGTGAATCCGCAGACACTCGAAAAGGCTGCTAACAATTCGGAGTATTTGGAGCAATTCGATAGCGTCCTCAACGACTTCGACACCTATATGCATCCGCGTGCCAATGATACTTGGTTCTCTAGCACTTATCCCGAATTGACCGACAAGGTGATCGCGTATTTTTCGGCTGAGTTCGGCCTGAACGAGTCGCTACCGATTTATTCGGGTGGCCTTGGTATTCTCTCTGGCGACCACTGTAAGGAGGCAAGCGACCTAGGTTTACCGTTTGTTGGCGTGGGCTTCCTGTATCCACAGGGTTACTTTCAGCAACGTATCAATCGTGACGGGATGCAAGAGGCGATCTACGAAAAACTCCATTTCTCTGAGGCTCCTGCAACGCCTGCAACTGGACCGGACGGCAATGAGGTAATGATTAACGTTGACCTGCCTGGACGCCGCATCTATGCCAAGGTGTGGAAACTACAAGTAGGACGCATTCCCCTGTACCTGATGGATACGGATGTGGAACCGAACGCGCCACATGACCGCGAGCTTTCAGCACGCCTCTATTCAGGCGACCACGAGATGCGTATCTCACAGGAGATTGTGCTGGGCATCGGCGGTGTACGTACTCTCCGCGCACTCGGCATCTCGCCGTCAGCATGGCATCTTAATGAAGGACACGCGGCGTTCTTGAGCCTGGAACGCTGCCGCGAACTGGTGGCATCAGGACTGAATTTCAACGAAGCAATTGAGGCGGTGGCAGCAAATTCGCTCTTCACCACGCATACACCAGTACCAGCGGGCAACGATACGTTCAGCTACGACCTGATCGACAAGTACTTCGGCAGCTACTGGGGACAACTCGGCCTGAACCGCGATCAATTCATGGAGGTTGCACGCGAGGAACATGGTTGGGGACCAACCTACGGCATGACTGTGCTAGCACTTAGGCTCACAGGGCAGCATAACGGCGTGAGCGCATTGCACGGGAACGTGTCGCGCAAGATGTGGCAATTCCTCTGGCCCGGTGCCGAGGTTGACGAGGTGCCCATAGGTTCCATCACCAACGGTATCCATACCTTCTCTTGGATTGCGCCAGAGATGAACGAACTCTTCCGTCGCTACCTCGATAACGATTGGGGTCACTACGTCGATAATCAGCAGTTCTGGGATAGCCACATCAATAATATTCCCGACACTGAACTGTGGAAGACGCATGCGCTACGCAAAGAAGACCTCATCACCTATGCACGAAATCGCTTGCGACAGCAATACTTGCGACTCGGCGAAGGGGCATTGCAAATCGCTGAGATCGACCATATGCTCGATCCGAACGCGCTTACGCTCGGCTTTGCGCGTCGCTTTGCCACCTATAAACGTGCGACATTGCTCTTCCGTGATATCGAGCGTCTCAAACGCATTCTGAACAATCCAGAGCGACCCGTGCAAATTCTCTTCGCTGGTAAGGCACACCCTGCCGACAATCCCGGCAAAGCCTTGATTGAGCAGGTATACAAGCTCTCGCGCACCAGTGATTTCAAGGGCAAGATTGTATTTCTGGAAAACTACGACATCGACATGGCACGCTACCTTGTCTCAGGCACGGATGTCTGGCTGAACAACCCCATCCGCCCCTACGAGGCGAGCGGCACCAGTGGTCAAAAGGCTGCCCTCAATGGTCAACCCAACTGTAGCATTCTCGACGGCTGGTGGGTCGAGGGCTACAATGGCAAAAACGGCTGGGCTATCGGTGAGGAGCGCGAATATCACGATCAGGATGTGCAGGCCGAGGCCGACAGCATCTCGCTCTACCGATTGCTCGAAGAGGAGATTGTGCCGACATTCTTTGACCGCGACGCCAATGGTATACCGCATTCCTGGTTGGGCTATATGAAAGAAGCTATTCGCACCTGTGCGCCTGAATTCAGCATGCGCCGCATGGTCAAGGATTACACTGAGAACTACTATGTTCCCGAAATTCGCCAGAGCCAGCAGATTGAGCGCAACCACTACGAGCAGGCGCGAACACTTGCCGCGTGGAAAGAGCGCGTTCACAGTAGCTGGAGCAAACTAGAACTCTACGTCAATGGACAGCGCGACGGTCAACTGAGCCTCGGCGAAGGCATCGACGTAACAGCATGGGTACGTACAGACGACTTAACATCCGAAGACCTAAGCGTCGAACTGGTCTACGGCGAGGCCAACGATGATAATGTTATGGCTCAACACACTCTGCCTATGAGCTACAGCAAGCGCGAGATGGATGGCTCCTATCGCTACGATGCCACGCTGAAACCGGACGAAAGTGGCAGCATAGCCTACAACGTTCGCGTTGTGCCAACTCATAGCGGCTTGACTGAAAAGTACGAGATGGGGCTGATTCGCTGGGCGTAATGGCTTTCCAAATGAAGATGTGAAAACTGTTCTAGCATTTTTCACATCTCCATTTGTATTTATTTGACACATGTAATATGGTCGTGAACGAACGCTATAATTACAAGTGTGGTAAGGCTTCATCTCGCATCCACGCAATGATAACAACAGGAAGAGACCAAAAAAGCGTAGCACCTATTATGGGGATAATAACTCCGATTCTTTTTATGTCATCTAAAACAAAATCGGGGAAAAGCTGTACACTTAGATTCATCAGTATAAAGAGAACTAATAATACCACAACAACCGTATGTATACGATGCGCGTAAACGTAGGCTTTATCGCGTATCCTGCGATCTTCATTGCTGAGACGGTTATATGGTATCTTTGTGATTTTCCTTGTAAGTACAAGGAGATACTGATAATGCACACCGCAGAGAAAGAGAACTATAGCTAAAGCAACCGCTGAGAGAAAGCCTGTGATTGTCCCTCCAAACAGGGATGCAAGCGGTGCCTTTCCACGTGAACCAATAGCAGCCCATGCAAGTACTGGCTCCACAATAAGAGACGTAAAATAGAGGCTGATTACCACGAGGCGACGACGTGTCAAAGAATACGTCGATACAATTCTTTCTCTCTCAAGCATTTGTAACTCTCCTGTAATTCATATCACGAGCAACATAAATCATCCTGAATATTATAGTATTTCAAAATGATCTATGTTGCTCATGCGAAACTCATCTCTCTACGTGATAAGTTTAGAAAACTTTAAAAGGTCAAACCTTTGATGAGGGCTTAACATACTGGGGTTGCGTGAGCATCGGTAAAAATCCAAGGTACATCAATAAAAACACCTCGATTACCACACTGAGTATCATATATCGATGTTATATAACCTGAAACACCACCGACAATACCTCCAATGATAGCACCACCAGTCGCTCCTATGATACCTCCAACCGCTGCACCAATAGCACCACCAGCAGCCCCTATAAAAATTCCGAAATTTTGGGCTGCAACAGTGTTTATCCAGATACGAACGCCCCACCAGTATACATTATAGTACCACTGGTATCCTTCACCACTACGAGGACTCAAAGTTCCCGAAGCATGAGGATGTTGCCTTGTAGTTAAGGGTAAACTGTTATAAAAGTTAATAGCTTTCTCGACTTGGCTCACATCATCTGCACTTAAATGCTCACCTATTTGCGAATCAATGACAGCAACGTGATTTACAATGTGTACATAAGGATCAGCTCGCTTAACAAGGCTCTGCCAATCAACTAACGTTTGTGACGAAGCGGTATGTGATGCTGCAAGTGCCGCTCCTGATCCACTAGAGATCAGAACCATACTTAGTACGGCGGCAAGGAAGAAACTTAACAACTTAACTCGTCTCATGGTAATCTTTTACTCCATTCAAACTAATCAACGACTTCTAGTAAGCTTTAATAGCAAGTGAAACCCATTTCACCTGCCGCCATGTATGTGCCATTTTGACCATTATTGCTGGAGATAAGCACATACCTAATGGAACTCGCTGTTGTCAGGAAGTTCCAACCATATACGTTGTTTTGGTTAATGGTTACTCGCACTACCTGACCGCTAGCAAGATAAAAACCGTATGCTATAGTGGCAGTAGCAAATATCGTAGGAATGTACACAATGACATCACAAGTATGACTCAAACTTACACCACTATAATCCCATACAGCACTTGAACAGGATTGGGAGCCTGTTGTATAGGCATAATTAAATTGGTGAAGATATGTATCGACAGCAGGATTCCAGCCTGTTCCACATCCCAAGAAATTTAAATTTGGGCCAATATAATTAGTAGCAGATCGCGGCTTTAAACCGAAAGAACCTAGGTGTTTTCGATGCTGAACCTTTGAACTGCTACTGGACTTAGCAGGACTTACAGTTGAAGCAAAAGCGTGAGGGCTTATAAAAGCCGATCCTGAACAAAGTAAAGTAAACAACGATATACAGAGAAACAACCTACGAATGTATGAGAATCGATCACCTTTAGTGCCTATCTCTCTAATATGTGTTGATTTTATGTTGAACACTTGTCCGAAACTTCCTCTCTGTTTGCAGAAAGTTCCTACACATGCTACAGTAGAAGCATGCGGTAACTTCCGCTCATGATGCTCTGATGGAGCTGTCACACTTTTTTTCAGAGCATCTTGCCTTTTTGTATCGGTAACTTAAATAACACTATCACTATTGTATGTCTTTGTTCTAAATACTAACTCTCCTTCCTTATTACCAAGTCTCGGCTTTCCACTTCGGGGACGTGCTGCTACCAAGTCTCGGCTTTCCACAATTACTAGTTCTACAAGTATTTTGTGTAGGTCTAGCAATTGCTTTTGTGGATTCAGATAAACATTTCAGCCTTTTTGCCCTACATGTCCATCCGTTAGAAATAATACCTGATAAATAGCGAAAAATCAAGGGCAAAACAAGCTAATTTTCAATTTCTTCGATAAAATAGCAAAAACTAGTTTTAGTATAGGCATAACCTTATCTTTTACTACGTATTCGCTTTTTAAGGGGGCTATGCTATATTATTCTCACAGTAGCAATTGCAGCACGCAGGTTACTAGCACATCCCCCTCCCAATGGTCTATAATCAACATTACACAACAGATCACCGACGACTGTTTTCATGGGAGACGACTACCTATGCTCTTTCAACCGCTTGTACTGGGTTCCCGCGAGGCTCGCAACCGCATTATTTTTGGGAGTCATACTACAAACTTCGCACGGCACAATCTATTGAGCCAGCAGCACGCGGACTATTATGCGGCTCGTGCCGAAGGTGGTGCGGGCGTTATCGTTCTCGAAGAGCATATTGTACATCCCTCTGACATTCCTTATGAACGTGCAGTGTTGGGCTACCTACCAGGAACGGCTCAGGCGATTGCAGCGGTGGTAGAACGTGTCCATGCTTCCGACTCGCTCGCACTTGTACAGCTTAATCATAATGGGCAGCAAGCGACGAGCGATCATACACAGCGCGAACTCTGGGCACCTTCGCCCGTTCCCAATATCTCTTCGCGTGAGGTGCCGAAAGCGATGGAGCAGGCAGACATCGACGCGGTAATCGCTGGCTTCGCACAGGTCGCACGCGTTGCGATACAGGGAGGAGCGGATGGCGTCGAGTTGCAGGTGAGCGATACATCACTATTAAGGCAGTTTCTTTCACCGCTCACAAATCAGCGTGGTGATAGATACGGCGGCTCACTCGAAAATCGCATGCGCTTTCTGCAAGAGACGATTGAAGCTGTAATAGCCGTCATTGGCTCGAACTCTGTTCTAGGTTTACGCTTCTGTGGTGATGAGCTTGCTCCGTGGGCTGGTTTGACGCCAGAGCAAGCGGTAGAGATAGCTCAGATACTTACCGCGGCTCATCGTATCGACTATATGACGGTCACAATGGGCAGCATTCTCAGTTCACAGATGTTTCCCTTTAATGCCACCATGCATGTTCCTCCTGGCTACTCCGTGCATCTAGCGGTGGCAATGAAGGCGGCGATCAACATTCCAGTTTTCACGGCTGGACGTATCATAAGCGCATCACAAGCCGAAGCCATTCTTGCAGCAGGACAGGCCGATGGCGTCGAAATGATTCGTCCTCTGATTGCAGACCCTGACCTGCCGCGTCTCTCGCAAATGGGACAGGCCAAACGTGTACGTCCATGCATTGCCTGTAATCAAGGTTGTCAGGTACGTAGCGTGATGAATGTGACGCTCAGTTGTAACGTCAATCCTGATGTCATTCAGAGAGTGCAGGGAGGGATGCAGGGAGACCGCAAGGGTTTAACCCCCCCCGGGGCCGCTGGTAAATAAGTTGGGGGGGCCCCATGGGGCTT
>CAXUHG010000164.1:7231-11058 GCA_964250805.1 uncultured Ktedonobacteraceae bacterium
TTGGGCTGGGGGGGGCCCGGGGGGCCGCCGGGTCGGCCCCCCCCCCGCGGGCCCTCCCCCCCCCCCGGGGGCCCCTGCTAAATTTTTGGGGGCCCCCCTTGGCGGTCTCCCTGCCAATCTTACCGCAACCCACAATATCTAAATCAACCAGACCATCTATATGCATCGTTGGCAGTGGACCAGCAGGCTTAGAGGCCGCACGTACCCTCGCTTTGCGTAGTCGCTCGGTTGTTCTCTACGAGCGCAATCACACACTTGGCGGCACGGTAGCACTCGCGGCAAAAGGACCAGGGCGAACAGAACTGCAACGCATCACCGAGTATTTACAGGCTGAGGTCGAGCGGCTGGGAGTCGAGATACACACGAGCATCGAGGTCACGCCGTCAATGCTGATGCAGCAACGCTTTTCCGCCATCATTCTCGCAACGGGGGCACATACGGGCACAGGTCTGCTACCTATTCCTGGACACGATTTGCCGCACGTTACAGATGTACGACGTATCTTAGCTGGCGAAGCGATAGAGGGACAGCGCGTGGTGGTGATTGACGAGTTGTCATCACATGGCGTTCTCTCTGTTGTCGAGATGCTGACGACGGCTGGCAAGCATGTGGAGGTGGTAACAGAGGATTGGTACGTCGGGCGTGATCTCGTCGCAACCAACGACATTGTATCGTGGATGCAGCGCACGATAGCACACGATGTCACGCACGTACCCCATACAACAGTAGTACGCATTGAGCCGCAACAAGTGATCGTTACCGACCGTTTCGCCGAAGGAGAACATGCTATCGCAGCCGATGCTGTAGTGCTAGGCACGTATGAGCGTCCATCTCAAGAACTATACATGACTCTAAAAGGCAGAGTACCACGTCTCTTCCGTATTGGTGACTGTGTAGCACCACGTCGCATCGAACATGCAATCATGGAGGGGCGACAGGTAGGGGAACAATTGTAATATTTGTAGGAAGCTGATCATGAATACGGACGAAATAACATGTCAATGTTAACCAACGGACGCCCACAAGGGGCTACCCTACTATATGATGTTAGTACGCGCTTCGCGCGTTAGGTATAGTAGGGTAGCCCCTTGTGGGCGTCCGTTGAGTTCACCAAAACGACATTATCACGCCTAGCAGGAGAACTCACATGGCAGGTCAATATCAATATCTTTTCACGCCAATTCGCATTGGGCAGACGATTATTCCTAATCGTGTGGTGTTTGCCGCGCACCTCACTAACCTTGCCGAAGAAAATCTCCCTGGTTCGCGCCTCATCGCCTACTACGCTGAACGTGCGAAGGGTGGTTGTGGCCTCATCATTACAGAGGAGCAGTCGGTACATCCTAGTGATTGGGCGTACCAGAAGCTCATTCACGGCTTCGACCCACATGTGATTCCCGCCTATCGGCGTATGACACGCGCAGTTCATGAGCATGGAACGCGTATGTTCGCACAAATCAACCACAATGGTATGCAGTGTAGTAGCATCTATTCACGTCGCCCTGTGTTGGGACCGTCCTCGTTGCCCGACCCGATTCATCGTGAGGTGTGCAAAGAGCTTGAGCAAGAGGAGATTGCCGAGATTGTACGCGGCTATGTTCTAGTAGCGCGGCATGTGCGCGAAGGCGGCTTCGACGGTGCCGAGCTACAATCGTCGCACAGCTCGCTCATGCGCCAGTTTTTCTCGCCGTACTATAACCGTCGTACCGATGACTATGGTGGCTCATTAGAGAACCGTATGCGCTTCACGTTGGAGGTTATTCAAGCCGTTCGCGCCGAGGTCGGGCGTGACTTCACAATGGGCATTCGGCTCTGTGGCGACGAACTCATTCCAGCAGGTCTCACGCTCGATGATGTGAAAGAGATTGCGAAACGGCTTGAGGCAACGGGTCAGCTTGATTTCATCAATACTAGCATTGGCGAATTTCACAACCTCTACATGGTCGAAGGGTCGATGCACACGCCGCCAGGATATCAGCTTTTTGTCTCGGCTGGCATTCGTGAAGCGGTCAAACTCCCCGTCTTCTGCACAGGTCGCATCAAAGACCCGGTACAGGCTGAGCGCATTTTACGCGAAGGACTCGCCGATATGGTTGACGTAGTGAGAGCGCAAATCTGTGATCCAACTTTTACAGGAAAAGCACACGAAGGCCGTAGCGAAGCTATTCATCTCTGCATCTCCTGCAATCAATACTGCATTGGACGTATGGGTTTGAACTTGAGTCTTGGTTGTATCCAGACGCCAGCAACAGGCAATGAGCAAATCTTTCCTACCATCCCTCTTCCTACACGAAATACTATACAGCAGAGCAAAAAGCCAACGGTTATGATTGTTGGCGGTGGACCGGCAGGGATGCAAGCGGCAAAGGTCGCGGCACAGCGTGGCTTTCGCGTGAAGCTCTACGAAAAGTCGCACGAACTTGGTGGACAAATCAATTTATTAGTGCGCGTCCCCAGTCGTGTCGAATTTGGCGACGCCTCGCGCAACCTGCAACGCGAAATAGGTGAGGCTGGCGTAGAGGTACTGCTGAATACAGAGGTCACGGTGGCGACGATTGAACGTGAGCAACCAGATGCCGTTATTCTCGCTACAGGTTCGTTACCGATGCTCCCACCAATCCCTGGAGCAGAGCTACCTCATGTCGCTACTGTCTGGCAAGTCCTACAAGGCGAAAAGCAGGTTTCTCCTGGTGATTATGTGCTTGTATATGACCAGATAGGCTTTCATCAAGCCACCAGCACGGCGGAACTCTTAGCCGAGAGAGGTTGTAACGTCGAGGTGATCACGCCACAATTTTATGTTGGTGGCGATCTAAGCGTCACGCTCGATATCGAGCTATGGTACCGACGCGCACTTGCGAAGAATATTCGCCTCACACCAAACTACTTCTTAGCGAGTCTTGGTCCCAATAGTGCTACTCTTATGAATAACTACACAGGTCAAACGCGCCAGATCGAAAACGTCGCACTCGCAGTCATGGCAACTTCTCAGAACGCGAACGATACGCTCTATCAACAACTCGTCGGCAAAGTCCAGCAAGTACAGCGCATCGGTGATTGTCTAGCCCCACGCCGTGTCGAACACGCAATTCTCGATGGTGAGCGTGCGGCACGAGCATTGAGTATGACGCCAACGATGGTACAGGTGGTTTGATTACGTTCCGTTTTGCATCAACTGCTGCAACTTCGGCACGAAATGCATCCAACCATCAAGGTGGCTCTGTTTATCTTCCTGACTTTGGGGAGTGTCATCATACGAGCCGTGCCCAATTATCATGTGCGTGCCATGCTCCGCAAGTGGCTCGAATGCCACAAGTACCAATTCCTGCACTAGATGATGCTGCCAACGCCATGTAAAGGCAAGGCGTTGTCCTGGTTGAAACGCCGTGTAGAGTCCGCGTAGATGCCAATCCGTCTGAGGCCAGAAGAAATGGTATGAGCCACCAAGACACGGTTCGATCTCCGCAGTAATAGGCCACCATTGCGTCACGAGATCAGTCTTCGTCCAATACTCAAACAAGCATTGTGGTTCACATGTGGGAAATTGAGCCGCGACAATCAACATATCTTTGGGTGAAGGTATTTGCATTACAGACATAACTACACGTTTCTCTTTACTACTATACAATCAAGCTCTAGTAGGTGCATCCGCTAACAATCTTGGGACATACAATTTCTTCAATACTTGCAGCACACCATTTACACAATATCTATAATTCGTAGGGACCCGCTTTATCGCGGGCGCAGCCAATTTATCGGCTATATTGCTTGGGATTT
Source organism: uncultured Ktedonobacteraceae bacterium (assembly GCA_964250805.1). Taxonomy (GTDB): domain Bacteria; phylum Chloroflexota; class Ktedonobacteria; order Ktedonobacterales; family Ktedonobacteraceae; genus JBBQVS01. The sequence continues at coordinate 11,009 of CAXUHG010000164.1, forward strand.
GTCTGCTTCACAATACCTTTCGCGTGATAAATAACGCCTAGGACGCGATA
>CAXUHG010000165.1:0-1243 GCA_964250805.1 uncultured Ktedonobacteraceae bacterium
GTGAAACGCCTCAGCTCGTTGAGGCAGACGAAAGAGGCACATCCTCAAAAGTCACTGTTGAAGGAGAAGTATGAGTAGTTTTAGGAGGATGTACAGCAATCTTTGGCTTTGCGGCAGCTTACTACGCTTTCGCGGCTTACGTATACGAAAATACTAGTATTTTCTCTTGACAAAGGTACCACCTTATTGTGTATACTTCTAGTGCTACTCCTCTTCGTGTGTTATAGCACTCGAAGAGGGAAATGATGATGATCTCTCTTGTTGAGGGAATCATTCAGAGTATCTATACTTCTTTGCTGATCCTGTTTTGCCTACGTGTTCTACATTCTCTGTGTCTGTGCATCAACGGGGGGAAAATGCGCTCTGACACTCTATAAAAAGGGGATGTAACACGTATTTTACCCTGTGTAACTGTGCCAACTTCCCTCTTCGGCACTACCAGAGAACTTATGAGGTTGTATGGCTCATACCACACCTTCGGTTAGTAATGGACAGCTTACGTATTTCCAGCATGGTATTCCCTACACTTTTCCTGTTGGCAGTGACGCTTGGTGGCAATGGCTCGCAAGTGGAGTACTCAGCTTTCGTGTACAGGCGGTTGCATATCCCTTTACTGTACGACGGGAGCAGCAGATGTACTGGCGTGCTTGCTGTACGCATGAGAAGCACAAATACTCACTGTATGTCGGGAAGACGGAGATGTTGACGTTGTATCGTTTGCACGAAGTTGCCGTGGCATTGTGCAGACGTGTCGCTCCTCCACTTGAGCAGAGTGAACCTTCACTTGCCGCTCTTTCACCGTCAGAAACAACAAGTGTTCCCCTCAATGTCGTAGGTCCTGATACACAACCAGGAATGACGCTTCCACAGCCACAACAAGCTATGATGGAGCGTCCTTTTTTTGCTTACGATGCACCATTCATGCAACGGCTCACTCCTCGTGAAGCGGAGGTTATGTCTTTCGTCGCGGAGGCAATGACAAATGTGCAGATTGCCAAGATTCTCTGTATCAGCATGAACACGGTCAAGGTACATATCAGTAGCATTTGTGAGAAGTTGGGGCTTGCTAATCGCATACAGATTATTGTGTATGTTCAGAGGCTCAGGGAACAGAAAATGGTTATGTAGAGTCAACTCGACGATACCTTGCTAGTTCAGAGGTTTTCCTATGGATGTGATACATTGCGTCCTGGTAACGGGTGAAAGCCGTACCCCGCCGCCATGGCACACAACGAAATGAAAT
>CAXUHG010000165.1:1253-11020 GCA_964250805.1 uncultured Ktedonobacteraceae bacterium
GTCCCGATGTGGGTGCACCATGGCGGCGTGCACCGGGGACAACGCCGCACCTGGACGCAATGCATCACACCTCTAGGAAATTTTTTCTTTGCTAGATGCCCATAATCTTATAGACGTAGTTTTGTGTCTCGGCTGGTTCGCAGCTTAACCATGCGCCACCACAGCTTGCAACGGCGTTATCGACGCTACCACCGCCAGCGTTGTAGGCGGCGAGTGCTTTAGCATAATCGCCATTGTATTGTACGGCGTAAGAGGCCATCAGGCGTGCGGCACCACTGAGAGCTTGCACAGGATCGTAGGGATTGATGCCAAGGCCAGCGGCGGTGCTTGGCTCAAATTGGGCGATGCCAACTGCTCCGGCTGGTGAGGCTGCATTAGGATCGAAGCCACTCTCGGCGTAAATCTGGCGTACAAAATAGTCAGGTGGAATGCCCGCGTTGGTGGCATCCTGGCGTGCTATCGCAACGTACTGACTTGTGGGAAGCGTGATGCTGGGTGGATTGCCCGCGACGGTCGCAATAGGAGGAGTGATTGTATTAGTAGTATTTTGTCCCGTCGTATCGGTATGAGCGAGAATGTTCCAGTCCTGCTGTTGCGTATTGGCCCACTTTATCACGCCGCCGAAAATATGGAACGTGCTTTGTCCACCATCGAGCGGGGCCAGCGTCAACATAGTAAGGATCATCACAAATAGAATGGTGCCAAGAGCGATACCGTGTTTGACACGCTTTCGCATACGGCGAACGGGCATCTGGGTTGCTTGCGCCTCTGGTAGGAGGCGAGTGCGTTTGTTGCTGCCTGGAATAACGACCAGTTGCTCTGTCTTCTTAGGTGTAAGACCAGCAGTACTTTGACTTTGTAACGCCATGACCAGTGATCGCGTTGTACGTATATTTAACGGCTGTGAGACCGGAGTCAGTTCATCGGTGATAATCTGGCGTTGGGCAGTAGTATTGACTATTGGTTGAGCAACACCAGCATTATTGAACGGATAGGGTGTAAGTCGTTCTGTGCGCTGCGCGGGCGCCAATGTTGATGTAGTTGATGCTTGGGAAGCAAAGGATGCTTCTGGTAACTGCTCCTCCTTCGTAGCGACTACTGCGTCGCGCTCGAACGATGGAAGAGAACGGAACTGTGGCATTGGCCTACCTCATAACTACGCTACATTTGACAATAAAATCGAATACTTTTCAGTGAGTCTACTAAAGTAAACGAGTCACGTCAATTTTCGGGAGAATGACATACCAAAAGTCATGGAAACATAAAATTCATGCTCCTTTTGTCCCCAACATGGGGACAAAAGGAGCATGAATTTTATGTTATAGGAGATGCATTAACCCGTTGGCAAGCATAGCGACGAGTGCGCCGAAGAGCGTTGCCAGGAAATTCACAGCGTCGTTGTTCATCCAGGAGATGCCACGTAGGAGAGTTGTCGGTGTGCCGCAGTTGTGGATGGGACGCTCGGTTTCTTTGTTGCAGGTGGGGCAGTAATACATTACCTGCACCGTCGCACCGAGGAAGCTGTCGAAGAGGCTGCCAATCAAACCACTGATGAGGGCGATGAGGGAAAACGAGAGATGACGTTGCCTGCGCAAGAGGGCATAGAAGAGGCCAAGAGTGGTTGCACCGAGGGCTGCCACACCTGTACCGAGCGGAGTAATACCGCCAGAGGTGCCGGGAGTTGTGAGCTTGCCTGTGGTGATGAGACGCGGCGGTTGCCTGTTCAGCGTGCCTACCTCCGTTGCCCATGTATCGGCGTTCGCGGTGGCAAACGCGCCGATATAGCCCACCTCACACGCTTCCCGAACGGGAGATGACGTACTTAGCCCATAGCCAAGAGCCAGGAGCGTACCCACACCTCCATTAGCCGCAACCTGCCAGATGTCGCGCTCAGAGCCTTTGCTGAATTTATCTTCGGCAATAGCAGCTTTGTCGTGGCTCCGAAAATGCGAGAGCAGGCTCGACGTTACGAAAAAGAAGATAAGCGATAAGCCCCATGACCAACCTCCCAGGCCAACGGTAGTGGTTCCTGTAACAACCGTGCCCACTATACCACTGCGATTGAGCGAGTGTCTCCGATAAGCAAGTAACCCAATACTACTACTGAGAAGGAAACCGAGCAGAGTACGTCGTACTCTATGTTGGAGAGGTACCAACGTCGTTGTACGGAACATAGAATTAAAACCTCATAAAATTTCTGTATAATTTGTTACGGAATACTCTTGCGAGTAGTTCTATCTTAAAGAGGATACTACACAGTCATCATATAGTAGGGTGCGACCCTTGTGGTCGCCCGTCTGTTTCTGTGTAATACGTCAGATATGCAAGCGACAACGTTCAGCTAAGTAAGACGTATTCCCTGTCAAACTGCCAATCGCTGATCGCCTCGACCTCTACATAGAGATGTGGGTGGAGGGGGTCTATGTGCTTGCTCAGGTGAATGTCTACGACGCGGTTGTCGTTGAGTCCGAGTGAATCGCAAATAGCGTCCTGTGTGATTTTGAGACCACCATCGAGGTCGCGCTTGAGGGGGGTCGCGAAGTAGAAATCGAGAGAGAGGGCGAGGTAGCCTTGGCGAAAGAATTCGCGCAGTTCGTCATGCACAACGCCCTGACGTTCAAGCGTGCGAAATATATCCCGCACTTGCTGCTTGAAGCGGCGTGCAACTACTGTACTAACGCGGTGTCCGTCCACTGTGGCGTATTGCTCATTGATGCTGGGTGGCAGGGGAAGAGTGAGACGCAAGGTGGATGGGACACCTTTACGCTGGGTGGTATCCCGACTCTGCTCATTCATGGATAACTCCTAAGTAAATAGTACTTTTTGGCAATCTCCATTGCTCATATTGTATCATATCAACAAGTTTTATCGTGTAGGTAGTGCTGTTGTCAAGCTTAAAAAAGAGTGATACACTCTCTGCAATCCAGACTGTTCGCCCAGGCAGTCTCATATAGAATATCTGCTAGAAGTCGAGAATCGGCGAAAGCGAGGAGCAAACGTGATTAGGTGTACGAATTGTGGGACGAATAATCCTGATAATAGAACAAATTGTCTGAATTGTATGGCAGTCTTGCCTGCGCCTACAGCCAGAAGCGAACAAAGTCCGTCTCCACGAACAAATATATTACAGGACCAGCCAGTATTGCCAGCGTGGTTGGAGTCGCTACGTGCCGGAGATCATCCGGCAGCCCCACCTAAGAATTTTTCACAGGAAGACATGGTAGAGGAGGGTAAGGTACCAAGCTGGATGCAATCAGATAGACCCGCCGATTCAGGTTCTAATCCTTATCCCGCCATGCGTTCCGCATCTTCGCCCGCTCCCAATACTGACGAAACGTTCATGCAGGGCAGAAATATTTCTGCGAATTCGCTGATTGACGAAAACTCGCTGCCATCGTGGATGCAGCAACCAGAAAAACAACAGAGTCAACCGCAAAATATTTCTGCATCCAGCCTGATACAGCCTGAATATATGCCTGAATGGATGAAGACAGCACAAAGTCAACCATCGGCCCCTTTACCCCAGCAGCAAAGGCCACAAGTGCCCACGCAAGGTTTCTCTGCTCAGCAACTCATTGATCCACAATCCCTACCGAACTGGATGCAGCCTGAAAGTGGACAAAATGCCGCCCCACCAGTACAACAACCGCCAATGCAGCCATACAGCGACTCACAAAATCAGAGAGGCTTCTCAGCATCCTCGTTGCTCGATATGAACTCCATGCCTTCATGGATGAGTGAAGGTCAACAGCAAAATCCATCTGCACAACTCCAATCACAGCCTCCCGCGTGGCAGACACCACAACAGTCACCAATGCAGCAGGGAGGCTATGAGCATCCTTGGCAGACATCGCCGCAGGGAGGCGCGTCGCAATCCTGGCAGATGCCTTCACAGCCGCAATCGCAAGGCTATCCTCCTGCTTCGCCAATGGGAAATAATGCCGCGCCGACTCAACAGGGACAGGGTGGTACGCTCTCTATGGGATCGCTCATCGACATGAACTCGCTTCCCTCCTGGTTACGCTCAGCAGCAGAATCTCAACAGCAGGGACCGACAGGAGAGCAACAAGGCTATGCAGGGCCTAATAGTTATGGTACACCACCGCGCGTCGATAATGTACGCGTTCCCAGTCGTCCGCGGAGTGAAGTGGGGACGAACGAGGGTAGCGAGGTTGCGGCAAACGTTTTCGCCTCTATGCTAGGCGTTGCATCTAATGCTCCGCAATTTCCTCAGCAGCAACAGCCCTCCGCGTTCAATATACAAAATCCTATGATGCCTCCACAGCAGATGCCTGAGGCGCAGCGTAATTCGACAAATCCGCTGAACTCACAAAACTATGGTCAGCAGATGGGCTATCCCAGTACAGGACAGAACATGTATGGAAGTACATCTAATTCAATGCTATCATCAGGAATGAGTCAGCAGCAACCAACACAAAACAATAGTGAGAAGACGGCGAAAAAGGGTGGACTCTTCGAGGCTATACGCAACTTTTTCTTCCGCTAGTAGAAATCGGACACAAGCAAAAGGATAGGAAAGATGTATACGCCAGAGGGAGAGCAGGGGCAGGACATCCTAGGTACACAAGCACAACAACAGAATATGGCTTCTGCTAATTCGTTACTGGTTGCAGACTGCGGAGCGGTCTTCACCAAAGTTTCGCTTTTCGGCCTGGTCGAAGGCCAATATCGCCTCATGGCGCGAGGAGAGGCACCGACAACAGTACAGCCTCCGCAGGGAGACATCACACAGGGCGTTCTGCAAGCAATTACTACTATTGAGCAGATTACTGGACGCCAATTCCTCTCTGACGGTCAACTCATTACGCCGGAGGAAGAGAGCGGTGATGGCGTCGATGCATTTATCGCAACAACCAGTGCAGGTGAGCCTATACAACTGGTTGTGCTGGGTGCGGTCAACGCGACGTTGGAGGCTCTGGCAGAACAGGCGGTATCGGGCCTTTACGCCGAGACACATGCCATTCCATCGCCCTCTTTTGTAGCCGCGTCATCGACGGCTCCTGTCTCAGTGGGAGCGGCGACTCAGACACAAAATGCTGGGAATTGGACACCAGAGCAGCTCGCATTGGAATGGGAACGTCAATTAAGCTACATGCGCGAGATCAAGCCGCATGCCGCCTTGATCGTAGGAATGGCTGATGGTCCTGCTGGTCCCATTCCTTTACAAGAGGCATGTCAACTTCTTGTTAATGCTGCAAAGGAACGTGAGGGACGGAGAGAAAGCAGGCCAGATGGCAACGATGCTCAGTGCGCCGTTCTTTACGCTGGTGCGCCTCAATATGTTGAGGCGGTACGCCGCATGCTCTATGGAGTTGCGGATGTGACCCGCGTCGATTCGCTGGTCTCGCAGACACAGTTAGGCTCAATCAGCATTGCGGTGGGTACACTACATGAGCGCAATGTGATGCAACGTATCCCCGGCTATGAACGTCTGCAAAAGTGGGCAAGTGCCGAACCCGTCGCCACCGCCACCTCGCTGAGCAGCCTCGTTCGCTTCCTGGCACAACACTACGCGATGAACGTCACAGCTATTGACGTTGGAGGTGCGACAACAACCGTAATGCTTGCGGGTGAGCAGGGCGAGTTTGTGCCAAATGTGAATGCAGGAGTCGGGGTCGCATCAGGATTGGGCGCGATACTGCAACAGGCCGGTATACAACGAGTCGCACGCTGGCTGCCGTTTTCAATCTTGGAAGACGAACTGCGCCAGTTTGCGATGAATCGCATGTTACATCCACAGGCATTGCCAACGAGCGTTCGTGAATTGCAGATTAGCCATGCCTTCGCACGCGAGGCAATGATTTTGACCGTCGAGATGGCACGCAAGAACGCGGTCGAGGAGTCCGATGCCGATTTAATCCTGGCAACAGGCGGTGTCCTTGCTCACGCCCCGAAATATGGGCAGGTGGCACTGATGCTGCTGGATGCACTGCAACCACGCGGGGTCACGTCGCTAGTGCTGGATAAGACGATGCTTATCTCACAGCTTGGAGCGGTCGCAACGATAGCTCCTATCACCGCCGTACAGGTCAACGAGAACGACGCGGTGACGCATCGACTGGGCACCTGCGTTGTGCCTTACGGACAGTTGCAACCGGGGCAGGTCGCTATAACAGTGGGCGTGGAGTATAACAACGGACGCAAACAAAACATCGAAGTCATGACCGGTAGCATCGAGGTGATTCCGCTACGTGCTAACGAGCAGGCCATGCTCACGTTGTTCCCCGCGCCAACAGTAGATGTTGGACTTGGACCAGGAGAACGCGCACGGGCAGCAGAGGAGATCGACGGCGGCCTTGTTGGTCTCATCATCGACGCACGTGGGCGCCCATTTACGCTGCCAACAGACGACGCGGAGCGGCAAGCACGGCTAATGCAATGGATGCAAGCAATCGGGGCGTAGGGACCGATTTATCACGTCCTCGGAAAACGGTCCCTACAGACGGAATGACGAACACAAGGGAGCATTGCGATGGTCTATCAGCCTGGGGAGTCTGTCGTTCGGCAGACAGCGGTGCGGCGAGAGCGGTGGCCTGGTAGCTATAAAAATGGTGTGTTAACACGGGTCGTGCCTCTGGTGTATGCGGGACAAGAGCTACGACCGGATCAGCCCATTCAACGCATAGAGCCGCGCACAACGGGCGGCACCACAACACGAGATGAGGTAGTTCCCGCTGGCATGTATGGACGTGTGGTGGATGTTACGCAACGCGGTGGCATCGTCATCGAAGGCGCGGCAGCATTGATACATGGTATGATTGGAGCCGGTCATCAGGTCGCGGGCGTCTTGCAGATTGTACAAACGGATACACAGAATCAGCAATTGCCGCCAGGGGCGATTCTGGTTGTGCCTGGAACGCTTACCTTTGCTATGTTACGACAGGCGTTGCTTGCAGGTGTAGTCGGTATTGTTGCAGGTAGCATTTCGGCAAAAGATTTCGAGGGCTTTCTCAACGCCGACCTGATTCAGATTTTTAATGACATCGACATTGAACATGCACAGGCAAACTTGCCACAACTCACAGTTATGTGTACGGAGGGTCTGGGTAATGGAGTCATGGACGACTCTGTAATGGCGGAGTTGCAGCAGCATCAGGGTGCGATAGTTTTACTCGCGGGCATCACCTCTCCACGTTGGGGAGTCTGGCCCGAACTTCTTCTTTCATTCTCGCCCGAAGAGATAAACTGGCAGCCTGTACAACAGGACCTTTCGCTTGTACCTGGAACACGGGTGCGGGTAAGTGGAGGCGAACATGAGGGGGCGACAGGGACAATAGAATATTTTTTTTCGTATGAGCAGGTCTTCCCATCCGGTATTCAGAGTCGTGCAATTCTGCTACGCCTGGATAACGGCATAGCGCGAATAATACCGATTAGCCAAGCCCAGAGGATAGGCTAAGCCGCAATTTTGCGCGATTATCCACAATTCCAACGAGTTATCCACATATTCCATAGAATTATGTGGATAACTTGTCATGTCCAAATTTGTAATGTACCATTTATGTAGCAGTCAAGAGGTTGCAACTTTGGTCGAATAAGTCTATAGAGGGAAGTATAGAGGTTTCGCTATCAGTTAGCAAGCGTCTCTATCCCTGTTACAATGGTACTACAAAAATTTGGGGGACAGAAGCGATGCTGCGATTAAAGGTAAAAGAGATGGCGAATGCCAAGAAGATTAGTATGTCAAAGTTGTCGAGACTTTCGGATGTGTCATACGACACCATTCAGCAGATATACCACAACCCCTACAAAGATGTAAACCTCTCGACGTTGGAAAAGATAGCGGACGCCCTTGGCGCGGACGTATGTGACCTCTTCGAGAAGGTGAGCAAGGAAGAGATGGCGAATATTCCACCCCAGTACAACAAGAAGCTGAGGAAGGTCGCCGAGAAACCCGACACATACTAGACTTTAGGTATTTCAGCAAGAAAGCAATAAAGGAGCATGTGGCTCAATCCGTGCGGATTGAGCCACATGCTCCTTTATTGTATATTAACTCCGATTTTTCAATCTTTGCCATCATTTGTCTCCAATAGAAAGTCTGCCTTTGCATCTCGTTTACACACGTACAGAAAGACCGCTATGACCACTAATCTTTTTTTGTCAAATAGAACGTTGACAATTTTTTAGAAAAATTTTATACTATTAAAAGGCACTATAATGCTATTTATCTGTGATTTGTATAGTTAACAATTTATACAAATAAATGGATTATTTGTATTAGTGAGGCGAGATTATGGGTCTTTCGGAGCCAACAAAAAAACAGTTGGGTGAGCGAAGTCAGGCATATATCATTGCACGATTATTGGAAATGGGATATACTGTCCTTAGTCCCTACGGAGATAGTTCTCGCTACGACTTGGTGATTGAAGATGCTGAAGGTCAATTCTGGCGCGTGCAGTGTAAAACTGCATGGGTAGCAGGGGGAGATGATAGATACATCACTTTTGCAACCACATCGCTCCGCTCACGTTCCACTAACGGAAAAGTGCAATACAGCAGGGCTAAGTACACGGGGCAAATAGAGTATTTCGCAGTGTACAGCCATGAACAGCGTAAAACCTACCTTATTCCGGCTAGTCAAGCAATAGGGAACACCATGCGTTTGCGTCTCGCGCCATCAAAGAACAACCAGGAAAAGAATGTAAAGTGGGCGAAGGAGTATGAGTTGTAGTATTTGGTAGTGGCGACAGGGATCGAACCTGTGACACTCGGCTTATGAATCCGATGCTCTACCGACTGAGCTACGCCACCTTGTTTCTGATATGAATCATACCATACATTGTCAATAGCTGTTTGGTGTCATCACTACAAACGGTCAACTCATCACCATGAACTTGTCAACTTTCGTAGGGACTAGATTTATCGCGTCCGAGAGCGCAATTCATTGCGCGAGATATTTGTGAACCCTGTCCCCAAGCTGTGTTAAACATGATCTCATGTGATAAATCACGCTTACGGACGCGATAAATCTGGTCCCTACAAATATCATTATCCCATCACCTTTATGTATGTATCGACCATAACTTCGTGAGCCTTCTCTTCCCCGATGTGCTTTGCAAGCTCTTTCTCATGAGTACCGAGATTTTTGTAGCGATTATGAATAATGTCGTGTCTAGCGGTCATGGCAAAACCTGAAAATCCTGACTTCATCGCCTCACATTCCAACTCTAATAGCTTTCTAAATCGTGCAACTTCGCTCTTGCATTCGTCTTCGCTCATGTTAAATGCTTACCCCTTTCGTAATAGATTGCCCTATCTTTTCCATCAAGTCATCCGAATACTAGTACTACATGGGTACCTGTACATAATACTAGCATTACATGGTCAATTCTGTCAAGTCTTTATGTTTGGTACACTAGCCTTTATTCTAACTATGAGGTAGTAATAATTATGCTAAAAATAAAGATACGGGAGGTTGCGGAAGCTAAAAATATTAGCAGGACACAGATTGCTAAGAGGGGAACGCTGGATTACAAAACTGTGCAACGTATCTGGAATGATCCCTACAAAAACGTCGATCTGTTTACGCTTGACCGCTTGTGCGAAGCTTTAGATGTGGAGCCAGGGGAATTGCTAGAGCGTGTACGAAACACATAAAACAGAAGCATAGTGAAACGTTAAAGGGGGAGCGCAACGTGTAGCCGTTGCGCTCCCCCTTGAGTTTAGTAGCGGGAACAGGATTCGAACCTGCGACCTCCGGGTTATGAGCCCGACGAGCTAACCACTGCTCTATCCCGCGTCAA
>CAXUHG010000166.1:0-2519 GCA_964250805.1 uncultured Ktedonobacteraceae bacterium
ATCTCCGAGTCTCTACAGCAGATGGGAAGTGATGTGCCGAAGGCTGGCGCACCAGTGCAATAACCCGATCCCCTGAAGCGTGCAGTGCCTCCACTAAGTGGCGCCCGACCAAGCCGTTAGCGCCTGAGATAGCCACCGTGCGGGATTCATCAGCTCTTGGTCTTGTCGTCATCGTCTCTTCCTTTCAAATGCTCTGTGTGCGAAATGCATAAGCACTGACATTTTCTATTTCTCTTCTAAAAATAACCATCGGATACTTATTGACCAATGGTAAATAATGGGCAAAAAAGTCGTCACTGAAACTTCGCACGCCAAGCTGCTGAGAAGTGCTTGCTGGTGGAAACAACCAGTTCCGTCGCTCGTTGCGTATCACCAGCCAATCGTCCAGCCATAGAAAGCGAGACGAGACCATGCAGCGTAGCCCAGAACATATCAACTTCACGATTCACATCGATATGCGAAAGATCGGCAGACTGTTCAAGGACGCGTACGACAGCCTCTCGTAGCTGGGTAAAGGATTCTCGCGCCTCAGTTGGTGTCTGAGCCGTTCCGAAGGGAACACCATCCAGGCCATTCATCACTTGGTACAACTCAGGGTGTGCGTGCGCGAAGTTCCAGTATGCCAGTGCGATGCGCTGTAACAAATCTTCTGGTGTACCAGGAACACTTTGTGCCCTTCGCAACTCATCTCGTAAAAGCGCGAAACCCTCGATCAAAAGCGCAAAAAGAATAGCTTTTTTATTGTCAAAGTAAGCATAGATAGCTGCGTGGCTGTATTCAATACGCTCTGCTACCTTGCGGACGGTGACAGCCTGCCATCCTTCCTGACTCGCTATCTCGCGTGCCGCCAGCAAAATTTGCTGGCGTAACTCTGCACGTTCACGTTCACGCCTCTGTTTCGTTACCACGTTTCTGCCTTTGTTTATTTATTTACCAATGGTTAATGATAGTATACAAGATAAAACTCCCCCTGTCAAGACTTTTTACCGGGGGGGTGGCTCTGACGCAAAGGTGATCCTGCTGGCAAACTCTCTTGTTAAGCTCCTATGAAGCTTGTTTTTCGTACCACAGTACGTTCGCAAAAAGGGTTTGCCAGCAGGATCACCTTTGCGTCAGCGCAAATTATCAACAAGGCGACGTGCGACGTAGAGCCACTCTTCGGGCGTGTCGTCGGGAATGGAGCAACCGTTGGCGAGAATGAGATGATGTCCTTTGGTTTGCGTGACGGCAGCCATAATCTCGTTGTCAATCTCGGCCTCGCCGCCGTGTGTTAAGGGACCGCGCTCGGCGAGACCTCCCATAAGGCATTTGTTCGTCATAGTCGCCGCCTCGCTCAGACTTGGACCTGTGAGGCGATCACTCCAACTAAAGACTGCGACGGGATAGTTCAGGAAATCTTCAAAGTAGATTTCGTCGCCCTCTTGATCGGGCGCGGCGTGAATATGAACGATATTGAGCCAGCCATCTTGTGCCCCCTTCAACGCTTGTAAGTCGTAGGGACGTGCGAACTCGGTATACTCGTCGCGCGTCAGGTCGGCATTTGTCGCGCCCATGCTGGAAAAGAAAATGCCGCTCGCACCAGTTTCGAGCGAAGCCTGAAACAGATGGCTCAAGTTCGATGCAATTGTACCCAAGCCTTCCAGAATGGGTTCGGGCTGTTTGCGCAACTGCTCGATAGCTCGCTCCTTGCTTCCCATCATATAAAAGAGTTCTGTCAACGGGCTGAAGTGCGTTGCGATAAGCGGAAAATCGGGGCCAAGTTGAGAACGAAGTGTGCGAATGCACAGCAGTTGTTGCTGAAAAACGGGCGTATCAAGGTCAAGTTTGGGTAGCATACGCACCTGTTCTGCCTCTACCAGTGGTTCATCAGGTCGAGGATAGGGCAAATCGGGCATGATTTTCACGATATCGAGATCAAACTTCTGGCGAAAGAACTCCATTGTTAGAGCAGCCTGTTTCTCGCCAGACCCTTCCGGCTTGAAATGGTGCCAGAAGCAGAATGGGACACGATCTACTTGTTCTCCGTTTACAGCGGCATGAACGCGCTCACTTGGTGTCATCGTAGTTGCCATGCGTCTCGCAATCCCTTCTACTCGAACTCGTTGTATTGCTGGAACTCATCTACATTTGGAGTTTGATAGGGTGCCTGTGGTGGTGCTATGGGCGGTAATACTACAGCACTTAATCCCTGTTCGTAGCGTGTTTTATCGTAATCGGCCTGTGTTCGAGAGCGTGAAGCAAGCCACTCATCGCATAAGCGTGCGACGAACGCACCAAGTACTGCGCCACCAGCGAGCATGGCGACCTTTGCTATGGATGAACCGAGGTTACTCATGTTCCTTCCCTTCCTTTCTGCAAGCAATGGAATATATCATTTTTCTTATATTCATGATTCTTCGCTTTTCAATATACTGTTGGTAATACGTATTGGAGGCGGAGAAAGGAGCAGTGAGAGAGAATAGAAACAGGGAGGCGGGGGGGGCCCGGTTTTGGTTGGGGGCGCCACGGGTGTTTTTTGT
>CAXUHG010000166.1:2529-10998 GCA_964250805.1 uncultured Ktedonobacteraceae bacterium
AAACACCCGCGCCTCGGGCGGCGTGGGGGCCCCCCCCCCGCCTCCCTGTTTCTATTCTCTCTCATAATACGCCCTAGCAAAACGTGCCGCCCACGCTGCATTGTTCAGCAATAGGGCTTTGTTGGCCTCGACGCTTTCGCCAGATGTGACCTTTGCGACGTGTGCAAGCAGGAACGGCGTGGTTGCCGAACCACGAATACCCTGTATTCGTGCGAGATGTAAAGCTTCTTCGGTTGCGGCTTCGAGTGATCCTGCATCCATCGCATATTGTTCGGGAATGGGGCAGCCAACGACGATGCCGCGTAGACCACATTCCCACTGTATCCGAGCGGTATGTGCTAGCGTTTGTACGTCGTCCAGACGGCGAGCAAGGCGACGACCGCTATGACGCACATAAAAGGCAGGTAGCTCGTCGGTCTGCCAGCCGAGAACGGGTACGCCATGTGTCTCCAAGTACTCAAGTGTCAGGTCGAGGTCGAGAATAGACTTCGCGCCTGCACATGCGACGAGCATTGGCGTATTGCTCAACTCGATCAGGTCTGCGGAGATATCCATGCTTGTCTCGGCACCGCGATGAACTCCGCCAATTCCACCCGTTGCGAAGAAGCGAATACCAGCCATACTCGCACACAGCATCGTACCTGCTACCGTTGTCGCCCCCAATTGCCGTGTCGCCAGCGTAACCGCGAGGTCGCGCCGACTCACCTTCTGTACTGATGGTGCCGTGCCGAGACGTGTAATCTCCTCTTGCGTCAGCCCAATCGTAATCCTCCCATCAGAAATGCCGACGGTGGCCGGTACTACGTCCTCCAAGCGAATCGTCGCCTCCATTGCCTGTGCCACCGTGACGTTATCAGGGTAAGGCAGACCGTGCGCGATCACCGTCGATTCGAGTGCGACAACGGGTCGATGTTCGTGTAGTGCCGTCTGTACCTCATCGGAAATATGTAGGTATGCTGAAAGATTTTGCATGCTTCCTCGTGTCTCGTGAAAATAGTAATTCAGTTATTCCTGTACTATATCACGCGCGATAACATGACCTCTCGCATATTGTTTGCACTTCCCGAAGGGAGATGTTATAGTTACAAACAGGTGTTTCGTTCTTCTCATTGAAGGATGCATACCCATATACTTGAAACCTATGTATAGAATAATAATAAGGGGAGTCATGGCTGCTCTCATAGAAAAAACAAACAGCATGTAGGAGTGATCTTTATGGCATTCGTAAAACGATTAGTAACAATAGGTGCCGTTATCGGTGGCACATTGGGCACACTTGCTATTTACAATAAAGTAACGGAGTCTATGGCGGGCGAGCTTGATACCGTCCTGCGCGGTGAGGAGCGCCGTTATCCCTGGAAGTATGGTGACATGTTCTACGAGGTGAAGGGGTCACGCGACGCCAAGCCTCTCCTGCTCATTCACGGCTTCGGCCCTGGTGCCTCTTCCTATGAGTGGCGCAAGAACGTCGATGCATTGGCGGAACAGTTCCGCGTCTATGTAATCGACCTGCTCGGCTTTGGCCTCTCCGATCATCCCTCGCTCGACTACACGCCTGAGACGTTTACTGACCTCATTGGCGACTTCTTGAAGGAAGTCATCAACAAACCGACGATTGTGGTTGCACATGGTCTAACCAACGCTTACGTCATTGATGCCGCTTATCGCAAGCCTCAGTTGTTCGAGCGTTTGATACTTGTTGCGCCAAATCCATCAATGCTACAGGAATCGCTACCGGGACCTCTGTTCTCAGCGTTCAAGGGCGTATTGCGTACACCCATTCTCGGCGAATTCATCTACAATCTGCTGACCTCACGGCAGGCCATTCGTGGCTATTACGACCGTCAGGGCTATCACAATCCAGGTCTGATTACCGACGAACTGGTTGAGTACATCTACACAACTGCGCACCAGCCCAATAGTCGCTATGCCGCCGCCTCGTTCATCAGCAACTTCCTGTCGCTCGATGTACACGAAGCCTACGCTCGCCTCAAAGTCCCCGTCGTCGCCGTCTGGGGCCGCGAAGCCCTGCTCACGCCATCCGAGTCATCGGAGGCGTTCAAACGCGTCAACCCGAACACCGAGACGCGCATCCTCGACAAGAGCAGCTTCCAGGTTCAAGACGAGCAAGCCGCACAATTCAACAACATCGTCCGCGAGTTCGCGGGTGCTGGGGTTCGCTAACATCGATTCGTAGGGACCAGATTTATCGCGTCCACCGCGTGATTTATCACGCGAGATCGTGCTTGAAACGGTTTGCAAGCTGTGTCAGTAAATATCTTGCTCAATGAATTGAGCAGGCGGACGCGATAAATCTGGTCCCTACGAAATACCGATCTCAAGTGACCATTTTGTACGATCATACAAAATGGTCACACTAAATATAGAGGCAATGAACTTAGCTTTGCCTAAACAATATCATCTTGTATAATCATACAAGATGATGCTATACGGCTTGCCCGTGCTCTTTATGCACTTTCATCACATATTTATTGCGCCAAAAAACGATCCATCACCTTCCCTCTAACAACAAAACCGCTCCCACAAGAGGCGCGTTCTCGCTTAACACTGCTGGACGGAGTGTGAGCGTCGAGCTAGTCAACCATGTATTGATGTGTTGCTGAACTCTCTGCAATAGATGAGGACGCGAGAGGATGATGCCACCGCTTACGGCGACAGCCTCTACTCTCGTAATCTGGGTGAGGTTGATGAGGCCGAGGGCGAGCTTTTCGCTGTAGATTTCCCAGAATGTGGAGTCTGTAATCTCTGTCAATGGCTTGCCCATACGTAGCTCTAGTTGTTTGCCACCAGTGAACGTCTCGAGGCATCCCACCTGTCCACATAGACAGCGGCGGGTGTTGCCGTCGAGTATTTGATGCCCTATTTCGATGGAGACAGTGACTTGTGCATTCCCTCTTTGCAGGTGTATTGCTGCACCTGTACCCGTCGAGACCGTCAGGTATGCACATTGCCTGTCATGCTGAATGCTACCAAACTTTTTCTCTCCCAAGAGGCCACATACGGCATCGTGTGCTAGCACCGTAGGACAGGTGAAGCGATCCTCCAGGTCTTGCGCGAACGGTTTACCGATATAATCCGGTACGTTTGGTCCGAACGTCACAGAACGCCCATCCTCAGCGACCCGTGCGCCAATTGAGACACCAATACCTGCAAGCGGTTGCACGTCTTGTAACGCCGTGAAGATATGCTGAATTTGTTGAGTATAATCCGGTGATGTAGGAAAGCGAGCGAGAATTTGACATTGTGGCGCGTCGAGCGTCTCGAAGAGGGCTATACGCGTGTTGGTACCGCCGATGTCGATACCTATGTAAAGAGGGCTACTGTGTGTGCCTGCATATGTCATAGTATAAATCTTTCGTAAGAACTTAGGTTATCACATGAATATATACTATTTCATCCAGGGCTTTGTCTGCTTGTGCTGCTTAGTAGAATGGCGTCGTTGATAACGTGGATTGTGCAATGTATATGGATTTTCAATCTCTACATTAGAGCGTACTCCCCACCTGTTTTGATTATACGTCATCGCTCCATCTCGATAACGAGGTCCTCGTGGGAATAGGTCTGTGAGTAAGCCTGCTCTGCTTTCTTTCCTCCTGCTTATATGCCTGATTAGTAAGATAGGAAGTGACCCAGCTAATAAGATTAGGAGAAAAATGCGAATTATTTCCACTGTTATATGCTCCTTCTCGCTTTTTGTTCTCGAATGTACCGTAAGAGTAACATACCTGATTCAACGAGAAGGAACCACGAAAGTAAAAAGCTTATGCGGAGAAAACAATCATGAATCAAAAAAGTCGGAGTGGCAACAAAACCACTCCGACTTAAAACAAAGCGTACCCGAGAGGGATCGAACCTCCGGCCTATAGATCCGCAATCTATCGCTCTATCCACTGAGCTACGGGTACAAACAAAAGAATTTACACGAAAGCAGTTGTTTCGGCTTTCACTGTGGAAACATATTATCAGATGGTTAGGGTTTTGTCAAGGCTTTTTCTATATTTCACCAAACCACCATTGCCTCAGTTTCATACACCCCCTCTTCTTGCGACATATATGTATCATCATTACCTTGCAAGCGCGTTTCCAGCGATGTGACAAGCGTGCTGAACACTAAACGTGACTTCGCCAGAAGCGATGATGGTCTATATGCTTGCTGATAGGCTTGGGCGAAGTCGGCAACGGTTGCGAAACGTTGCGAAATCTCTTTCTCTAGTGCGGAGAGAATGACCTGCTCTACTACACGCGAGATTGCGGGGTTTAAGAGCGATGGTCGCACAGGTTGCGCCTCTATCTGTTGAACACAAACATCCTGTGAGTCGGTTCCCTCGAAAGGAGCCTGTCCCGTGAGCATCTGGTAGAGCAGGATGCCGAGGGCGTAGATATCGCTACTTTTGCTAGCATGACCGTAGCACAACTCAGGCGACATATAGATTGGTGTGCCCATCACGCGCCCGTTGTTCTCGACTGCACTTTCGCCAATATAACTGGCGATACCGAAATCCGCGAGATACACGAAGCCGTTTTCGTCGAACAGAATGTTCGCAGGCTTGATATCACGATGCAGAATACCTCGTTGGTGCATATAGTCAAGTGCATTGGCGAGTTGCAGAAATATTTCGTATGCCTCTTCTGGTGCGAGCGGTCCCTGCTCTAAACGATCCTTGAGCGTCCCACCCCGCATATACGGCGTTACCACGTAGGCATAGTTCCCTTGCCGACCCGCACCGATAATGGGTAGGATGGAGTCATGCTCAAGGTTACGCATCATCTCGACCTCACGACGAAATTGTACTATCAGCTCATGCTTCGCGGGAGAGGTGCCATAATCGTTGCTCGGTATCCCGATGAGCTTGATTGCTACAGTTGTATACGTGTATTCATCGTAGGCCAGATAGACGCTGGACATACCTCCCTGCTGCAGAAGGCGACGGAGCAGATAGTGTGCGATACGAGAACCGCGAGTGAGCTTTGAAGCTGTTGACTGCTTCATCATGGCGTTCATAAAATATTCTCCCCCTATCGCAAGCATTAAATATAAGTATAGTTGCCTCGTTGGACGCTATTCTCCCATAAAAGTTACACGTAAACGATGAACTAGCATCCAAACTGAGTGTGAGCTTGCTCTCACTTGCTATGTGACTATTCTTTTTGTGAAGCGTCAAAGAGGTTGTGGTAGGAAGTCAGCAATGATAGTTTTTCGTAGGGACCAGATTTATCGCGTCCGCCGCTCAATTCATTGAGCGAGATTCGTATTGGTTATAAAAGAGGCGAGAATTGATCTCGCGTGATAAATCACACAATCGGACGCGATAAATCTGGTCCCTACGAAAATCATCGAATCAAGAGGATTATTATTCTCTCTTCTATTTGCACAAGACGTTAAACGTGCAATAATGATGCTAGACAATGAACTACAACGCTAGTATACTGGCTTCAGCCTAGAGATAAGCGGAGAGAGTACATGTGTAGTGTCGCCATTTTGACGGATGAAGAATTAGTCACGCGTTGCAAATCTGAGCTACCCCACAACACGCGTAGTTATGAGCAATTGGTTCAACGCCATATGAACCGTGTGTACACCATTGTCTATAGAGTTGTGAATCATAGGGAGGAGGCGGAGGATATCACGCAGGAAGTGTTTGTGAAGGTGTTTCATGGCCTCAAGAGATTCGATCAGAAGTCTTCGTTTTCGACATGGGTCTACCGCATAGCCACGAATAGTGCCCTCGATGCCCTCGATAAAATGAAAAAGCATAGTAAAGATACCTCTCTCGTGAGCAGTCGTAATGATGGCGACGATGCCATTGACGCGCTCAGTCTGCAAGAGTCGCCCCAGCCAGGGCCAGAGGCGAACGCGATTCAGTCCGAGTTAAGAGAGTGTATTCAGCGTGTTCTCGAATCACTTGATCTGGAGCAGCGCCGTGCTATTTTATTAAGAGATTTTGAAGATTTGAGTTACGACGAAATCGCAGAGGTGCTACAGGCAAAGCTGAGCGCGGTCAAGATGCGTATTCACCGTGCGAGACTGGCCTTTCAGGAAATCTTCAATCGTTTTTGTGGACCATCTTATTTACCGGTTTCGACCGCTTCAACACAAAATGCATCTGGTGAAGGCCAGACGGGAAAGGGATAATTGTTATGATGAATCAGGAAGAAGTCACACAGCTATTACCTGATCTTGTCGATGGAACGCTGAGTGACGATGAGCGTGCGCAGGCGGAGGCAGCTTTACCGCAATATCCAGAGCTACAACGCGACCTGGAAATCGCGCGTCAGGTGAGAACTGTACTGGCAACGTTACAGGCAAACTATCCTGAGATGCGTGTTCCAGCAGGATTCGAGGCACGACTGGTTGCGCGTGTGAGACAGCGTAGTGCTGGTTTGGAGATACTCGATCTTTCCTGTACGGCCTTTACTGAGTGGCTCGTCGAGTTCATCAATCTGCTAGGCGGCCTGTTTGTACCAGCCGCATTGCCTTCGCGCTCAACGCTCCCTCTGGGGTCATAAATAGAACGTAAATTTAGTGAGGTCAGCTATGGTTTTTCAACCCGTTCTCGATGCCTTGATGAAGATACTTACCCAGATTTTGGATTTTCTACCAGGGTTCGTCAATGGTCTTATCGTACTTATTGTGGGTTATCTCGTGAGTGCGCTTATTCGCTGGATTGTACGCGCAGTTTTGCGCGGCATTCACTTAGAACAGCTTGCACAACGTGGCGGTATCACATCAGCTTTAGAGGGTCTAGGAGTACGCGCCCCTATTTCTGAAATCATCGCACAGATCGTATTTTTCTTTCTCATCCTCAGTTTCGCCACCTCCGCTATGGAATTGATGAAACTAGTGACCGTTGCCGTGCTACTGCAAAACGTGCTTGCCTTTGTGCCAAGAGCAATTAGTGGTGCCCTCATCGTTATTTTCGGCTCCATGTTGGCGCGTTTCCTGGGCGGCACCATCGCCTCAGTTGCCGATAGCGTCAACATTACCTACGCGAACGCACTAGGTAAGATTCTCGAATACGCCATCGTTGCCGTTGTCGTCGTGCTTGCCATCTCGACCCTCGGCGTCGATACCACCATTCTCACCACCAGCTTGACCATAATTGTCGCCGCCAGTGGTCTCGCCCTCGCCCTTACCTTCGCCTTTGGAGCGCGTGACTCTGCCCGCAACGTTATCGCGGGCTACTACGTGCGCCAAGCCTTCCAGCCTGGTCAACGCCTCACCTACGGTACCTACACAGGTACGGTACGTACCACCTTCGGCACCTACACCGTTCTCGATATCACTAACGAGCAGGGGCAACCAGCAACCGTCTCCCTACCCAACACACTCCTGCTACGAGGCGCGGTTCTCAGCAATGCGACTTCAACACCACCAACAACGCCCGCAGCACCGCAACCGACGGATAATGCGTAGGGGCAATAATTCATTACGCCCTGTACCCGATTAACAATGTTGGCAAGTGTCGAGGAACGGAGTCAATGGGTGCGAGGGCGTGATGAAATCAGGCCCGTACACAGTTCAATCTCCCGAATGTTATAGGAATTGGAGAGGTGTACGGGCCTGATTTCATCACGCCCTCTGAGCGACCAGCATGTTGACAAGGAATTGAGGAATCTCAACGTTCAATTGTTCCTCCCAGCCACCATACGCAACAGATGTTCGCGTATCGCCATGATTTGTTCTAGCAGCTCGTCGCGCTCCGCTGATGACGGAACCACCTGCCGCGTCAGTTTCGCAAAGCCCTGCATCGCATTCGCCAACGCCTGTATCTCCTCTGTGGTCAGCGGAACAATTCCGCCCTCCGTTGGCACCGTCGCTAATACACGTTTCTGAATGCCTTCTAACAGCGCAATCTCCGCATTCCGTTTCTTTGAAGGCGTTTCCTTTCGTAAATACATCAGATAGCTAGCGAGAATAGTGGAAATCGCCTGAATGTCATGCAGCGAAAGGCCGAGGCGCGGCACATCGTCATGCGGCTCATACGGTCTCATTATGTCGCTTTCCATTTGTCGTTGGCGGCCTATAGGTAGGTTGCGCGTCGGGATGCACTACAATCGGTCCCGTATATGCAACGCCCGTCATTTTTCGTAGCCCTGCTCGCACCAATGCGACATGCTTGGAACAAATAGGAATATTCTGCTCGATATTCCAGACTCTGAAATAGCGTACCCCCGCCATCCGCGCCACATCGAGCGATGAGAGGTGGTGAGCAGATAAATACATGCGAAATGACAGGTTTCCATGTGGTAAGGGTTGTGTCACCTGATTCTCGAAACGAGAGCGTTGCCAGGGTCGTGTGTCATAACGTGCCATAGTTTCCTCCTCTACTCGTGCTGATTGCTTGAAACAAGTGTCATCGGTTCTTCCATGTCTGCACCCCAATCGGGTTGTGCCATCATCTCTACTGCCTCCTGCTCTTTCCCTTGCTGCATAAGGTCTAAGATGCG
>CAXUHG010000167.1:0-3359 GCA_964250805.1 uncultured Ktedonobacteraceae bacterium
AAATGTCTACCTCATACATCCATTGGAATTAGTGCGCGTGTTCTTCGATGTAGTCCTCGGCCTCTTGAACCGTTGTGATCTTTTCGGCGTCCTCGTCGGAGATTTGCATGCTGAACTCTTCCTCAAGGGACATAATGAGTTCGACCAGATCGAGAGAGTCCGCGTTCAGGTCTTCGACGAAAGAAGCGGAGGGAACCACTTCGCTCTCGTCAACACCGAGTTGATCGACAACTATCTTCTTGAGCCGTGTCTGAATGTCTGCATTTGCTGGCATTATTGTTTGACCTCGCTTTCAGCTATGGGGGTGGGCGGCTGTTGCGCCCGATTAAATATGGTGCCAAGTACGCCATTGATGAAACGGCTAGATGTGTCGCTACCAAATATCTTGGCAAGCTCTACTGCTTCATTGATGGCGGCCTTAGCTGGTACCGTATTATTAAACAGAATCTCGTAGATTGCAAGTCGCAGAATGTTTTTGTCGATGCGAGCCATCTGCTGCAAAGGCCACTCACGAGCCGTGCTTTGAATGTGCGCGTCGATATCGGCGAGATGCTCGTCCACACCCAGGACCAACGCCTCGGCGTACTCTACCACTGGGGATGGCAGGTGACGTTCTTCGACATGGCGTTGTAAAACCTCTGTGAGGGCGTGCTGGGCAACATCATGCTCATAGAGTGTTTGCAATGCGATCATTCGTGCTTGTCTGCGTATCCCTGGCATAGTATCCTCGAATTGTTCCTGTTGTTTCAGAGGTAAAACCTCTGATTGCTTATGTATACGAATTAGTGAGACTTATCGTCTCTAGCGACTGAATAGTAAATATAGGTATACCACACTCTGAAGTTGTGCGCTATGCTACGTCCTGTATGTAGACGTTTATCTCATGCACCTGCATCCCTACCATCTCCTCTAAGGAGGATGCTACCTCTTCCTGTACGGCAGCACCCACCTCTACGATGTTACTCCCAGGAGCAACGACCAGATAGAGGTCGGCGGAGACGGTGTTGTCTTTGAGCGTCAATGCCACACCTTGACGTGGCACCTCTCTATTCAGGAAGCGCGACCACTGGTCGTTGCTCTGAGCCATGCGCGTGACTCCTGGAATCTGTAACGCGCTATTGATTACAATAGCCGAGAGAACCTGCGGCGCGACACGCACGACTCCTAGGTGTTCGGTTGCCATGTCTTTACAACTCCTCTCAGGACGATTATATTCCTATGCTTGCGTATATTGTAAATTATACGTTATGGGCAAGACTCATTTCACGTACCAGATGTACCGCTTTCTCGATCTCCGCGCTATTACTCAAGGAAACAGTTGTCACACCCTTTGCGATACGTTTGACCATGCCTGTGAGTGCTTGACCAGGGCCGATCTCGAAAAAGACATCCACGCCTGCCGCGACCATGTACTCAATGGTGCGTACCCATCGTACAGGAGAGTCTATCTGTTGCGTCAACTCACGACCGATGTCCTCAGCTTTAATGAGCGGCTTGCCCTCGATATTGCCAATCACTGGAACTGTTGCATCGTGTATCCCGGCTGCTGCGACCGCTTTGGCGAGTCCAGGAATGGCTGGCTGCATTACTGGCGAGTGGAAGGCACCACTGACCGCGAGCGGAATAACGCGTTTCGCCCCTTGCGCCTTCGCCAGTTCAGATGCCACTGCGAGTGCTCTTTGTTCACCCGATATCACAATCTGCCCAGGTGCATTATAATTCGCAACGGCAACCCGTCCCAGTCCCGGGTGAGTACCTTTGAGCTGCTCAGATGCTAGCTCTTGTTGCACCTGCTGCGTAGCTTGTTGGCAAACAGCCTGTAATTTCTCTTCGTCCATGCCGATTATTGCCGCCATACCCCCGGCGCATACGGTCCCTTCGGAGTGCATCAGGCGGCCTCGTTCGCGCACCAGAAGCGCTGCTTGCGTCAAGTCGATGGCACCAGAGGCGACAAGGGCTGAATATTCGCCTACGCTATGACCTGCTGTATAGCTGGGAACAAGCGGCGATGTCCATGTAGACGAAGGCGTGGGAAGCGCAAGTGCCTCTTGAAATGCGGCAAGCACGGCGAGGCTCACGGTAACAATTGCGGGTTGAGCGTTAATCGTTTCGCGGAGCGTCTCTTCGGGTCCCTGAAAACACAGCGTACTGAGAGGAATGCCAAGTGCGGTATCGACCGATGCGAAGACCTGTTTTGCGGCTGCGGATGTTGCATAAAGGTCGGCACCCATGCCTACTGCCTGGCTTCCTTGCCCTGGAAAAAGAAAGGCGACTTTGGTCGTCATGTTCTGTATCTACTTTTCAAAAAGAGACGACGCTTCTATCTCATGTAGATAATCATGCGTCGTCTCAAAACTTATCTCTTGTTCGCTTTCGGCACATACACCTGCCGACCACGATAAAAGCCACAGTGCGGGCATGCATGATGTGATAGGCGTGGTCGTCTGCAATTCGGGCATGCGACCAATTGCGGCGGCGTCAAATGATGATGTGAACGCCTATCACCCTGACGAGCAGGCGATGTGCGTTGCTTTGGTAAAGCTCCCATGAATGTAATCTCCTCTTCCACCAGTAGCGTGTCCCTAAGATATTTCGGGGTACCTACTCGTGTTTTGTTTGTTGTACTTTGACGACTTATATATCTTTTGTGAGTAACGCGCTAAGGGCACTGAAACGTTCATCAACCTCCGGCTTGCAATCGCAAGGACCAGAGTTGAGGTCGTGTCCACATTGTGAGCAGAGGCCCGCGCAATCCTCTTTACAAAGCGTTACCATCGGTAGTTCGAGCAGGATACGCTGCCGTATTGCCTCCGTCAAATTGACGAGATGATGGTCGTCGATAGGGAACGCGTCCTCTTCCTCAGAGGGCGGTAGTGCGACTCCTGTCATCACATCTATCGTTGGGTAAAACAACTCTTCAAAGGGTATATGCATGCTTTGCTCAAACTGTTTCAAGCAGCGTGTGCATGTAAGCTCAAGTGTGAGGTCTACCACTCCATCGACCAATAGTCCTTGATTGACGCGACGCATTCGCACATGACCCGTAATTGGGCCAACGACCTTCAGGTCTTCGTCAAGCTGGACATTCTCTTCATCAATATCTGCTGTCATTGAAGCCCCCACAGGAGACTTCATGAGTTGCGCCACATTATAGATCATGAAACTGCACATCCTTTCGGCTGGGTACTAAGTGTTGTCGGTAAAATACGTTGTTGCCAATGTGCATGATTCTCCTATTGGTGCCAGTCTATTATAGACAAGGTAGGAGGGAGTGTCAAGGGGAACATGCCAAAACACGAAACAATAAACCCGGCCTCCGCCGCGGCATGTTTTGGGTTTTGGATTTTTTGTAGGTTTAG
>CAXUHG010000167.1:3369-10924 GCA_964250805.1 uncultured Ktedonobacteraceae bacterium
GCCGCTGTCATGTTTCGTGTTTTGGCATGTTCTCTCTGTTACGGAAATATCGGTCCACCAATGGTATCGTTTGCAAGCGATGCGCGGCGCGGCTGTATGCCTGTTGTTGGTTCGGTATCTACCTCCTCATCGTACTCCTCTTCTTGTGGCGAATCCTCTGCTTGTGAAAGTACCGCGTCGTCTTCCGTGTTATCCTGCTCCTGGTCTTGCTCGGCGATGCTATCCAGGCCGCGCTCGATACTCAGAATGGTGCGGCTCACATCGGTCTCGATGCTCATAAGATGTTCTCGAAGGTTATGTAGCGTTTCGGAGACGTATGAGTCGGCGTCGATTTTCAGGTTTTCCGTGTGTTGTTGCGCGTGTTGTACCAGGTCCTGCGCCTGCTGATCGGCATGCTGTACCAGTTCTTTAGAACGCTCTTCGGCGGCTCGTAGCAGTCCTTCGCGGTTCATCGCCCGTTCTGTCTCCGCTTTTGCCCGTGACAACATGTTCGATGCTTCTGCATTAGCCTGAGCCAGAATGCGCTCTTTTTCCTGTATCACGCGCCGCGCCTGCTTGATTTCGTCGGGAATCACGGTTCGCATCTCGTCAATGATGCTGAGGATATCTCCCTCTTTGACGATGATTGAATTGACAAGTGGCATGCGGCGGCTGCTTGCGATCAAGTTTTCCAGGCGGTCTAAAAGGTAGAGGATATCCATTTACTTCGTCCTATGTTTTTCTTTCAGGGCTTCCATTACCGCCGCTGGCAACATATCCGTGACATTGCCACCGAGACGTGCCACTTCCTTGACAAGCGATGAACTCACAAAAAGATGTTCCAGGTTGGTCAAGAGGCACACCGTTTCAATTTCGGGAGTGAGCTTATGGTTCATCATGCCTTGCTGGAACTCGGCCTCGAAATCGTTCGGTGAGCGCAACCCTTTCACGATAGCCACGCCATTGACGGAGCGTGCAAAATCGACCGTTAGCCCTGTGTAGGTTGAGACACGCACGTTACGCAGCTCTTCGCTGACAATCACCTTTTGCCATAGCTCCATACGCTCATCAAGCGAGAATAGCAGGTTTTTCGCTGGAAAGGCGTAGACTGCGACGATGAGAGTGTCAAACAAGCGTGCCGCTCTGCGTGCAATATCCAGATGTCCCATCGTGAGTGGGTCGAAGCTGCCCGGATAGACCGCGATACGCTGGGTATGCTTTTCCTCGGAATTCACGAAAAACCTCCCTTTGGCATGCCATTCGTCGCTGACTGCCCTGTCTGAATAGCAGATTATTTTGTGTTGGTTGAACCTGAGAGAAAATTGAAAGTCGCCCACATTAAACCATATCAGGCTAGCACTCGGCAATAGTAGGGACCGATTTATCGCGTCCTCGTTCCCATTGATTCTGTTTCCCAGTATTGTATACGCCCCAATTCCTGCCAACGTTGTTGATTGCCCACAGGACGTGATACATCGGTCCCTACCATTTCATCAATGTTGATTCAGTAATTTCGTAGGGACCAGATTTATCGCGTCCGTCGGTGTGATTTATCACACGAGATCATATTTGAGACGGCTTGTGGAGAGTGTTCATAATGATTTCGCTCAATAAATTGAGCCAACGGACGCGATAAATCTGGTCCCTACGAAATTACTGAATCAAGAGGGACGAAGCCCCTCAGTGCCCAACGAAATGTTGCCAGAAGAGATGCATTCTCTCGCGTAGTGGCGCATGTTCGGGTTTACGCAGATACGGATCGCTCTCCCATAATTTGTCGGCAAGCGAACGGGCAAGCTCGACAAGTGGCGTGTCGCTCAGGTTTGCCATTCTCAGTTCCGGCATACCGCTCTGGCGCACACCAAAGAAATCTCCGGGGCCACGTAGTCGTAGGTCTTCCTCAGACAGTTTGAAGCCATCATCAGTATCCTGAAAGACGCCGAGTCGCTCCTGCGCGTTGATGCCAGCATCGGCACTCAGCACATAACAATAGGATTGGTGCTTGCCACGTCCCACGCGTCCACGAAACTGGTGGAGTTGTGACAAGCCGAAGCGGTCAGCGTCCTCGATCACCATCACAGTTGCGTTAGGAATATCGATGCCTACCTCGATGACCGACGTAGCCACCAGAATATCCAACTCTTGATCGCGGAATTGACGCATTGTTGTGTCCTTATCAACCGCCTTCATCGCGCCATGCAGTAAACCCAACCGTTTGTAGGGGAACACTTCCTTCTTCAATCGTTCGTATTCGCTGGTTGCAGCTTTGGCGACGATGGATTCGGAATCTTCAATCAGAGGACAGATGATAAACGCCTGTCGTCCCTCTTCGACCTCATGGACGATGGTGGTGTTAGCTTCGGAACGACGCGCCCCCGTGCGCCAACGTGTGATGATTTTCTGGCGGCCCGGAGGTAACTGGTCGATGATGGATATGTCGAGGTCGCCATAGAGCGTAAGCGCAAGTGTGCGTGGTATTGGCGTTGCTGTCATGACGAGCATATGCGGGTGATAGCCCTTTTGTCGTAGGGCGTCGCGTTGCTCAACGCCGAAGCGGTGCTGCTCGTCGATGATGACCAAACCGAGTTTAGAGAAGGCGACATCCTCTTGAATCAGCGCATGTGTGCCAATCGCGACGGTTGCTCTACCGCTCTCAAGTGCCTCACGATTCGCTACGCGCTCGCGCTGTTTTTGACTGCCTGTAAGTAGTACCGTTTGGATGCCGAATGGCTCTAACATGATGCCAATACTTCGTGCATGCTGTTCCGCAAGTAGTTCAGTTGGTGCCATAATCGCGCCTTGATAGCCGTTGATAGCTGCTATATAGAGGGCTGCTGCGGCAACCGCCGTTTTACCGGCTCCGACATCGCCTTGCAAAAGACGACACATGGGTTGTGTGCGCTCAAGGTCAGAGAAAATCTCATGTAGTACACGGTTTTGTGCTTGTGTGAATTTGAACGGAAGCGTCTCCTCAAACGGCTTTTCCGTCGCCACTGTAGACCACAATGTTGTGCCCAGCGGTTGCGACTCTACTTCCATCGTCTCTGAATGCGAGGTGGGGGCATCGATAAATATCTTGCTGAGATCGACTTTGAAGGCGTTGCCCTGTGCTACCTGCTGTTTCCAGCGACTACGGCGTTCCTGCATACCCAGTTGAATCAGAAATAGCTCGTCGAAGGCCAATCGGCGGCGTGCCGCTGTGAGCATCTCCTCACTTTCGGGATAATGAATGTGTGAGACTGCATCGGGAAACGGTAGCAAGTGAGCCTCTGCGCGTATTTGAGGTGGTAGAGGGTCAGGCAACATCGCGGCATAACGGTCTACTACCCACTTGGTGAAGCGTCGCAACACCTTTGGCGACAGTCCTTCCGTCAGTGGATAGGTGGGGACGAGACGACCAGTATTGAGCAGGTCGCCCTGGTCGGGTAGTTCGTGTGTACGGACCGAGAACTCGACTTTGTTGCCGAAGCGTTGCTTGATGCCCGTCACCACGAGATACGAGCCTTTGGCGGCGAGCAATTGCTTGTAGAGATAGCCCTGATTAAACCAGGAGACGCGTAGTTTGCCTGTATCATCTGAAATGGTGGCGATCACCACCTGTCTGCCCCCGTTCAGACGCTTGGTCTCGACCTCCCAAATCATGCCAAACGTCGTGGTCAGTTCGCCAAACGGGACATTGGCGATCTTCTCTAGCTTGCTATAATCACGATGCTCACGCGGGAAATAGAATAGCAGGTCGCGCACAGTACGAATGCCTAGTGTATAAAGGCGTGTTGCCACTGTTGGACCAACACCAGGCACAGCAGTTACGTCCGCGCTCAACAACGTCATTACTGTATGACCCTGCGTCATCCCAGCCTCTAAACGAATAGAGTGCGAGGTTGATGCCACTTGTGATGCTGCTTTTTGCGGTGCATGTACAGGGAATTGTGATGCTTTTGACGGGAGCGCCTTTGTCTCGGCGTTTTTTTTCTCTATTGGTGCTGCTGTATGTGCCGAAGGTGCTGCTTGTTGTACGTTCTGCGTAGCCATCTTAGGTAGGTCGGAACGCTGGGTGTTGATCGGCTGTAGATTCTCGTTTCCTAATTCATTGAGAATGCCCAGTGCTGAGCGTATGCTGGCGGCTCGTTGCATCGGGTCCTGCCTGCGATAGCCCGCCAGATACTCCATCAGATGATGAATAGGTGCGACATCAACGCCTGCACTGTTGCAGATGTTGCTGGTATCTTCTGCCCAACGCGCCGCGAATACCTCAAGCCCACCGGGTTTGATGGCCTGATCCTGATGATTTGTGCGTTGCTCAAATTGAAGTATCTTTTTCGCGCGTTCGATATTTTCGGTAAGTGCTGGCGGTTTTGACATACGTGCTGCTGTTTCGCTACCTCTGCTTTTATTCAGACTTCTTTCATGATAAGGGTTTATTGGAACATGTGTCAAGGCTTTGTGTATGGCCTTTTCGGACTACTGCACAACTGATTCCATGAAAACTGGCATGTCAGACGTATATATCTATAGCAGCAAGAAAATCCAAATGCCACGCTATTTATGACTTTTTATACATGCTATGAAAAACAATGCAATCATCCAACACATGTAGCTGAGGGTGTTGATGTCTATGGTGGGAGTGGGTTAACTGAACGCAAAAAAATATGAAAAAGAAATGAACAGGGGGATCGCGCAATGGCAACAACTGGCGAATTGCATGCGATTATTGAATTATTGGAACTGGTTGACATCGGAGATGCCGCCAGCTATCTGGGTGAAGAGACATTGGAAAGTAGTACATACGGAGATTGTTCCAAGGAGGATCAGGACAACCCTAGTAGTCATACGGCAGGTTGTAGCTGTATCTCCTGTCAAATATTGAGATCCTAAACTTTTGTAAATATTAGGAATACAAATGGGTCGGTGCGACGTGTCGCACCGACCCATTTGTATTACTAATTTAATAATATCGTGCCTCTAGTAGCACCTTGATACGCTTCTCTACGTTAGGCATGCCACAGGAACGGAGTTGGTCAACCACTTTAGGTACGTCGTATTCGATGCGACGATGAACTGCCTTCCACTCACCCTTCTTCCACGTCAGAATGGCATAGGATGCGCGATGGTCTTCATCACGTGGCAAACCACAACTCCCTGCATCTAGTAAGAGTAGGCGACGCCACCGCCGTTGATAGGCGATGTGCAGGTGTCCAAAGGCAACGGCTCCGACTGTTGAGGGAACAGGAGCTAAGAGACGCTCTAAATCTTTGTCAGGTGCCGTTGGGAAAAGAGCATCCTCGTCGTTTAGCGGGTTGGCATGGACGACGAGCAGGTCGCTCCCATCAGGGTTTTTGACAAGGTTCGAGGTTGGAAGGGCGGAAAGGTAAGAAACGCCAGACGGGCCAATCTGCTTCCGCGTCCAATCGACAATTGCCCGTTTCTTCGATCCTTGCTTGGGACGTTGCTCCGCGACATCCACATCTGTATTGCCCTGAATGATCGGACAACGCAGTCCCTGTAAGGTTTCCAGCACTTCGCGCGGACAAGGACCATTCAGGCAGAGGTCGCCCGCAACAACGAGTGCATCCAGCGATTGTTGCTGAGAGATATCCTCTAACACCGCCTCCAATGCTCCCTGATTTCCATGAATATCCGAAATAATTGCGATACGCATAAAGTGTGATATCCTGAGAATGTTGCTAATTTAGTACAGAAATCCTTGCACAGTATACCTCAAAAGAGAAGGATAAACCAACATGCTACACCGCATCGGCGTGATTTCAGACACACACATTCCACATTTTAAGAGCATACCGGACGTGGTATGGCAACACTTCGCCAATGTCGAGCGCATTCTCCATGCAGGAGATTTATCCATACTATCAGTCATTAACGAACTGGAAACTATCGCGCCCGTCGATGCCGTGCAGGGCAACGTCGAGACGGAAGAGACGATGCTGAAACTTCCCATCAAACGCGAAATAGTGGTTGGGAACTGCCGTATCGGAATCGTGCATATCCTCGGCGACTCCAAAACGCACGCACGCGTAGCGCGACGAGAGTTTTCCACTGCACGTGTTGTCGTCTTCGGTCACAGCCACATCCCTTACAATCAAGAACACGACGGGCAATTGCTCTTTAACCCTGGTAGTGCTAATGATCGGCGAAGGCAGCCTAGGTGTAGTATTGGTATGCTCACAGTTGATGATGAGAAAGAGAGCGTGGAAGGGGAGATTATATTGTTATGATATTGATATCGATTAGAGAATCTCCTCTTTATCAGGACATGTTCTAACCTCTTTTAGTGATAAGCTGGAAGAAAAGACGAAAAGAGGAAGAGACTCTATGGCTGAAGATAACTTCACGCTCACGACATTCTACACCCTCTGGAAAGCGTATCAAGATCATCTCAAAGAGGTACTTGCGCCGCTTACTGCTGAGCAACTTGGGCTACGTCCCGCACCACATCTACGTTCCATTGGCGAGAATGCTCTACACATCGTTGGCTGCCGTGCCTTCTGGTTTACCGATTTTCTAGGAGAAGACAGCGACAGAGAGATGAAGGTGTATGCGGGTTGGAACGAGATAGGGCTGAAGCTAGGCGCACCCGTGCCTACCGCCGCTAAACTGGTCCAAGGTCTCAACATCACTTGGCAATTCATGGTGGATTGTCTGGCACGTTGGAGTTCCGCCGACATGCAGCAGACCTTTCCCGACGAAGAGGACGGCAAGCAAATTGACTTGTCGCGTGCATGGGTTGTCTGGCATGTGCTGGAACACGATCTGCATCATGGCGGCGAAGTCTCCTTCACGCTGGGCATGCATAGCTTGCGTGGTATTGATATCTAAGAGGCTATGCCTCATAAAGGGAATAGAGAATGGGAACTCCTATTAGTAAGACCCAGTTAATTGCTGAATTGAATAATGAATATGCTTACTGGCAAGCACTGCTGGACGATATTGGTGAAGACAATATGACGCAGCCAAAAGTCGCTGGCGACTGGTCTATCAAGGATATAGTTGCACACTTGACTGAATGGAGACGCCGAGCGGTAAGAAGACTCCAGGCAGCTTTGAAGCACGAATCAAGGTTTACACCTCCCTGGCCTCCACAGTTGCAGGAAGATGATGAAATCAATGCCTGGATTTATGAAGCCAATCGAGACCGTCCATTAGCAGATGTACTCAGCGATTCGCGTGCAGTTTTTCAACAATTGGTGGATGCTATTGATGCATTTTCTGATGATGAATTTCAAGACCTCCAAAGCTCTGAATGGCTGCAAGGAGAGCCATTAAGTGGCAAATCATTCTTCTCTCACTTTCACGAGGAGCATGAGCCAGATATGCGTGCGTGGCTAGAGAGAGTTAAGAGAGGAAGTTAAATCTGTAGGGGACTGATTTATCACGCCCTGGAACGGTGCCAGAGGTGGCATGAGGGCGTGATAAATCGGTCCCTACTACATAGTCAAGCTACATGTGTCAGTTTTTCGTAGGGACCAGATTGATCGCGTCCGTTGCTCAATTTATTGAGCGAGGTCGTGGCGAACACGGTCTGTAAAACATCTCAGACAGGATTTCGCGTGATAAATCA
>CAXUHG010000168.1:0-7443 GCA_964250805.1 uncultured Ktedonobacteraceae bacterium
AATTCATTACACCCTGTTGGCGACGACGAGGCCAAAGGGGGTTGGACCATGTCTCCACAGCCTCCGAAATGGTGCGTCGCCAACAGGGTGTAATGAATTAGACCCCTACAGGCGTTACTTTTCCCCTGTATTGCCCGCAAACACTTTTTTAGGTTGCCACACATGCCGCTCTTCATCCCAACTAGCAATGGCGAGAAACTTTCCTTCAGGATCATAGACGCGGGCTACCTCGGCTGGCTGTTCGTTATAAACGAAGGCGTTACCGTGAAGGACTTGCTGTACTGTTGCGATATCCAGATGTAGGGCGGGATAGTTCTGTAAAACGGCGTCGGCGGAGGTCAACAGTTGTGCGAGTGTGCCTTGCTCGACTGCCTCTGCAATCTGTTCCAGTGTGCTGCTTTCGGAGAGTAGAAATGGACCGCTACGAGTGCGTACCAGTGCCGAGAGATGTGCGCCGACGCCAAGTTTTTCACCTAAGTCATACGCAAGCGAACGAATATAGGTACCTTTGCTACAATCAACTGTTAGAGTCAAGCGTGGTGCTTGCCAATCTAATATCCGTAACTCGTAGATTTCGATGGGACGTGCCGTTAGAGAAATCTCTTCGCCAGCCCGCATACGTTTATACGCAGGTTGCCCTTGCAGCTTAATCGCTGAGTAGAGCGGCGGCATCTGCATCTGTTGACCAAGAAATTGTGGTAGCACCTCTGCGATACTCGTCTGTGTTAGCATGGTGGCGTCGTTTGTGCGAAGAATTGTGCCTTCAGCATCGTAGGTGTCTGTTACGATGCCGAAGGATATCTCAGCTTGATAAGCTTTGCCGCTTTCACTGAGATACTCGGCGACACGCGTGCCCTGACCAACGCAGACAGGCAGTACACCACTTGCCGCTGGATCGAGCGTACCCGCGTGTCCAACGCGTTTCTGTTTGAGCAATTTGCGTATTTTCGCAACAACGTCATGTGAAGTCATGCCCGTTGTTTTGGAAATATTGAGGATGCCGTCTATGCTCACGCAGGCGTACTTTCTATGACGCTTTTCAACATCGCAATAACTTCTGTCATCGCCTCTTGCACAGGTTTGTGAATAGTCGCTCCCGCCGCACGCGCATGACCTCCTCCACCAAGGCTGAGACAAATTTCGGCGGCATTGTAGGGTTCGGCGCAACGCAGACTAAGGCGCGTGACGTTGGGGTCCTCATAGCTTTTGAAAAAAGCGGCTATCTGTACTCCTTCGATGTCGCGCATAAAGCCAGAGAAGTTGTTATCCATGTCAACCGTCGCACCGCTTGCATCCAATGTTTCTTTCGTGGCATAAGACCATGCAAGACGACTCTTGGATGTGGTCTGGATGTTTTCGATAACTTTGGCTTGTAGACGGACATGAGCCAGCGGGTGCGAGCGGTAGATCGGTGCTACAATCGTCTCCGCTACGGCACCAGCCCCGACTAAGATGGCACCAGCCTCCATTGTGCGCTGCGTTGTGCTAGTGAACTGAAACGATGAAGTGTCGGTAATCATTCCTGTTAAGAGACATTGAGCCGCGTCTTTTGTCAGAGGGAGCTGCGCCTGTTGCTGAAACAGCACAAGTAGCTCTGTCGTCGAGGCCGCTAACGGGTCAATAATATTGACGAGTCCGCAGCCCTGACTACTGACATGGTGATCGATGTTGAGAATAGATACAGTCTCAAGAAATACTTTATGCCGCTCGTACAAGGCGCCATAGCGCGTCAACTCCCCGGCGTCGAGGGCGATGACAAGATCGAATGGCTCTTCGCCAATGGTGCCGAGGCTTTGTTGCAGATGTTCTATGCCTGGCATAAAGGTAAATGATTGTGGTGCGGGATCGGCGCATGCAGGTACACACGTCTTCCCCATTTGTTCTAGGATATGTGCAAAGCCAAGCGCGGAGCCGAGACAGTCACCATCGGGATGTTCATGTGCGAGGAGCGCGATACGTTGTGCTGGCTCGATGAGTGCTATCGCATCTCGTAAGAGTCTTCCGTCAATAAGTGGTCGTAGCAATGAAGGTGTGTTCTGTGTACTAATACTCATGCATCCTCTTGTGTTTCTGTTTGGGTAGCCGCAGCCGTACTACGCTCCTGGTCTTCTTGTGAAGCCTGCTTGATAAGTTCGAGAACATGTGCGCCCTTCTCTATCGACATGTCGAGTTTGAAGGTAAGCTCTGGCATGTAACGCAGCGTGATACGACTTGCTACTTCGTGACGTAGATAGCCCGCTGCATTACTCAAGCCCTTCATCGTCTCCTTCTGCTCCTCCGGTGTGCCCATAACGCTGACGTATATCTTTGCGTGGCGCAAATCGCCGCTCACCTCGACGCGTGTGATGCTAGCGAAGCCAACACGGGGGTCTTTGACACGTGTCCGCATAAGCTCGCTCAACTCTGCCGCAAACAGTTCCCCCAGCTTCTCTTGTCTATGTGGATTTGCCATCTTTTCCCCTTACTATGATTGAGAAGAGCAAGATGTTGCAGCTTACAAGCTGCAACATCTTGCTCTTCTCAATCTGCTATGCTCCTGGTTTGACGCGCTCCTGCGCGAAGGCTTCGATGATGTCGCCTACCTCGAATGCTGTAAAATCTTCGAGGACAATGCCGCACTCATAGCCGGTCGCTACCTCACGCACATCGTCTTTGCCACGACGGATAGAGTCGATCTTGCCTTCGTGTACCTTCTCACTTTTACGCATAACGCGTGCCTGTGAGGAGCGTGTTAGCTTGCCATCGGTGACGCGACAGCCTGCGATGACCGTTGTCTTGCCAGCTTTGAAGGTTTGTAGCACCTCTGCATGACCTTCGACCACTTCGTGATATGTTGGCTCTAGCATACCCGTCAAGGCAGCTTGAATTTCGTCGGTCAGCTTGTAGATGACGCTATAGTAGCGAATATCGACGCCCTCTTTTTGCGCCTGTCGCTGTGCTGCACCATCAGCTTTGACGTTGAAACCAATTACCACAGCATCAGAGGCTGCCGCAAGGTGAACATCGGTCTCGTTCACATTTCCAATACCCTCGTGAATGAGACGAACCTTGGTATTCTCCTCGCTCAATCTGCTCAGTGCGTTCTTGAGTGCCTCAGCAGAACCCTGCACGTCGCTCTTGAGGACGATATTGAGTTCCTTAACCTTGCCCTCTTGCATTTGCGTGTAGAGAGTGTCGAGGCTCACCTGACCGAGTGGTGTACTCTCGCTCTTACGCTTCTCAGCCTCTACCTGGGCACGCTGTTTGGCGGTTTTCTCATCGGCTGTCACCTCAAGTTGGTCGCCAGCCTGTGGTACCTCCGGCAAGCCGATAATGCTGACAGGTGTGCTTGGTGCTGCCTTCTGAATGCGTTTGCCTCGGTCATTGAACATTGCACGTACCTTACCAGCAAGCGCACCCACGAGAATGTTATCGCCCATCTTGAGTGTACCTTGCTGTACAAGCACGGTCGCCGTTGGACCGGAGTTCTTTTCCAGACGAGCTTCGATAATGACGCCAGTCGCAAGACGATTTGGATTGGCCTTGATATCCTGTATCTCGGCAACCAGCAGAATGTAATCCAGCAGTTCGTCGATACCTAATCCCTTACGTGCCGAAACAGGTACGCAGATGATGTCTCCGCCGTACTCCTCGATCAGCACGCCCATCTCTGCCAATTGCTGTTTCACATGGTCGGGATTGGCGTTGTCTTTGTCTATTTTGTTGAGGGCAATGATGATCGGCACTTTCGCCGCCTGTGCATGTGAAATCGCCTCACGCGTCTGTGGCATAACGCCGTCATCTGCCGCGACTACAATGATGGCAATGTGCGTTACCTGGGCACCACGCGCACGCATCGCGGTAAACGCTTCGTGACCAGGGGTATCGAGGAAGGTAATCTTCTTGCCATTGACCTCGACCTGATACGCGCCGATATGTTGTGTAATACCACCAGCCTCACCCGCCGCGACCTTCGTTTTGCGGATGGTGTCCAACAACGATGTTTTGCCGTGATCGACGTGTCCCATGATGGTGACAACGGGCGGAATAACCACTGTGCCATCATCATCGCGGCGTGCGATCATCACTTCGTTTGCGGAAGGTGCGCTCGCCTGTGTCCCTGTAGTAGTTGCGGTCTCAACTGGGCTTGGCTCAAACCCTAGCTCTTTGGCAACCGTAGCAGCCTTCTCATATTCGATCACCTGATTGATGTTTGCGAAGATACGATTGCTGATAAGAACCTTGATAACCTCGTTCGGCGTTGCCTTGAGCATGTCTGCAAGGTCTTTAACCATGATTTGTGGTGGTAGCGAAATTGGTCCAGTGACCTTCTCTTTCACTGCATTTCGGCGTTCTTGTGGCCTCTGTGCGGTTGTACCTGGACGCCCTCCGTTTGATCGCCCATACGCGCCGTTATGTCCATTATTGTTGCCATAACTGGAGCGATTACCGCCTGAATTAGAGCTACCCGGACGATTACCGCCATTAGGACGCTGTGTTGCTGGTGGATAGGTTGTTCCGCTCTGGTTCATTGGTCGCTGTGATGGATTACTCGGCCTTTGACCCTGGAAATTAGAGTTGTTGCCTGAACGTTGTGGAAAAGAGCTTGTTCCACTAGAACGCTGCTGCATAGGCGGGTTCCCCGGACGCTGTTGCCCGTTATTGAAGCGTTGCTGCGTGGGAGGATTACCCTGCCTTTGCTGCGGAAAGTTCCCCTCTGGTCGTTGTTGTCCATAGGAATTGTTAGGACGCGGTTGAGCCGAGCCACCTTCGCGCGGTTGTCCATAGGAATTGTTAGGGCGCGGTTGAAATGAGCCACCTTCGGGTCGTTGTGCAGGGGCTGCATTCGTGCGTGGTTGCGCTGGTCTACCTTCGGTCCGCGGTTGCGCCGCTGCATTACGAGGGCGTTGTGGCCCTGAAGGAGTTTCAGGACGTTGAGTAGCTGGTTGCGCTAGTGGAGCTACCGTTCCCTCATGCGCTGGTGCAGCATTTGTTGCCGCCGTTGTTGGTGCAGCGGTCGTTGAAGCCTGCGTGGGCGTAGCACTTGCTGCTGCTGGATTTGCTGGCGACGCTGTGCGCCGTCGTACTGGTGGTCGCGCATTCTGATCCTGACTAGCAGGTGTGGCACCTTCTGTTTTTGAGCGTGCAGGTGTTCTTGGTTTGGTTTGTTTTACCTGCTCCGTTCCTTCTGGAAGCTCGTTTGTGTCTTTCATGAAGAAGACCCCCTTCTATCGAGTGGTACGCCACGAATGGCGATGAAAATGGAAATCTCTTCACAGCCACAAAAAAGGTCTGTCGTCTATTCTCTGCGTAAAACAGGGAATAGAGGACAGAACCTCGTTAGTGCAGTTTCAGGTGAATTTCTTCTGCGCTCTCCGGCGTAGTGGCTATGGACTATATATTCATAGCTGTTGCTCCGCAATCAATCGCTACCTGGTCCTGTAGACGAGGGGCTGTGTCTCTCATAAGAGTAGAGATAAAATGACGCATAAATTTCTTATGAATGCTTTCCCGCCCTTGTAGGCGGAAATGTGTGACAATGATAATACTTAGTATAGTACAGTCTGGATGTCCTTGCAACTGTAACGCTATTCGGGTTAGTCTTTTGGTAGCGTGGCGACATAGGCATCGAGTGCGGGACGATCCTCCTCTGGAATCGGCATTTCAAATTCTTGTTCGAGTCGCTTCTTTTTCAGCGCAATCTCCCAACAAGAGAGACGGGCACAGAGGTAGGCACCGCGACCGGATTTTTTGCCGGTCGCGTCAAGCACAATGTGACTATCTGGTGTTCTTACTATACGTAACAATTCTCGCTTCGATTTTGTTTCCTTACACGCGACACAGGTACGTAGTGGAACATGCTTTGGGCGTTTTGGCTGTTGCTTTGTCTTGTTTTCTACCTTGTTTACCATAACTCGCTCCTCCCTTGCTACATACTAGTTATTCGCTGTCATCATCGTAAGAACTGGAATGACGACCACCGCCACGTTGACCACGGCGTCCCTCTCCACCTCGCTCGTGTCGTCCGCCGCCGCGCTCACGACGCGGCTGTGCTGCCACCGGCTCTCGCATTGCATCAGAGGGTTGCTCTTCAAACACCTCGCCCTCGGCTGGCTTGGTGACATCGACACGCCAGCCCGTTAGCTTCGCGGCAAGGCGAGCGTTCTGCCCGTCTTTGCCGATGGCGAGCGAGAGTTGTCGTTCCGCTACCGTGACGATAGCGGTATGGTCCGTCTCACGTAGTTCCACTTTGAGCGGTTTTACTGGACTGAGGGCGTTGCTCACGAAGGTCGCGGGATCGATGCTCCACTGAATGATGTCAATTTTTTCGTCGTTCAGCTCATGCACAATATTGTTGATGCGCGAGCCACGCACACCCACGCACGAACCAATAGGGTCTAGCCCTTCTTGACGTGCGACAACGGCGACCTTAGAACGGCTTCCAGGCTCGCGTGCAATACCTTTGATCTCGACCGTGCCCTCGTAAATTTCGGGCACCTCAGACTCAAACAGGCGGCGTACAATATCACGATGTGTGCGCGAGACGAGAATTTGTAGCATACGACCCGGCACACGGCGTACATCGTAGACGAAGACGCGCACACGTTGTCCAGCACGGTATCGTTCGCTGGGAACTTCCTCGGTGGTGGGCATGATGCCTTCGACTTTATCAACCTTATCCAGGTCGAAGTCGAGGACCCAGCCACGCCCTGCCTCCTTGCGTGTTAGCGTGCCAAGACGAATTTCACCAATCCAGTTTTTGATCTGGTCGTAAAGATGTTCATGTTCCGCTTCACGGATGCGTTGTAGAATAACCTGTTTAGCGGTCTGGGTGGGAATGCGATTGAAGATGGACGAAGAGTCAACATCTATGAACTGCCCCAACGCGGCATTTGGAATGATGCGCTGTGCCTCTGCAAGTGAAACCTCATCATTTGGTTCCTCAACCTGCGCGACTACACGCTTCGATGCCCACACATGGACCTCGCCGTTCTTGTCCACCTCGATCCGAATATTGTCGCCACCAATAAAACTTTTACGATATGCAGCTAGTAAGGCGTTAGCAACGGTCTCCATTACCACTTCACGGGGCAATCCCTTTTCGGCAATTAGCTGCGCGATAGCCGCTTGAAATTCACTTCTCATAGAACATGGTCCTCCCGCAACGCCCGATTAAAAAACTATCATTTTTTCTAGTGCGACGAAAAAAGTCCCTGGCATGCAGAAAAGTGGGAGAATCCCCACTTTTCTTAAAAGGTTTTCTTCATTCTGTATGTACATAGTATAGCACGCATGTCCCATTTTCGCTAGTGGGACACGTCATTGTGTTTGCTCATTTGTATACACACTCATTACGAATTGGAGGGTATTTTTTTGCCCAAAAAGGGGAGCCCAATGTTAAACTTATGGGACAAAAAAAACAACAAATACACCCAAATAAAAAATAAAGAAAAAATATTAAAA
>CAXUHG010000168.1:7453-10827 GCA_964250805.1 uncultured Ktedonobacteraceae bacterium
TCTACCCCACCCCCACCACCCCACCCCCCCCCCCACAAAAAAAATACCCTCCAATTCCCCCCTATTCAGAATTCAAGCAACATGTTACAATGCCTTGCATATATTAGGCATCTATCCTACACGTACATTACCCTCCTACTTTGAATAAGGAGTTACTCATATGCCGCGAAAACGTAACGGTCCTCCACAGGAAAACGTTGACAGTATTTTACTTGCTCTTGCTCGCCGCGATAACATCGATCCCAATACTCTCGACCACTATTTTGACCGTATACGCGAGGAATGGACGCATGGGGCACGCGAAAAGATTCTTCATTTGCTGAGTAGCCAGGACAATGCTGCACAAAGTATCGCCATACACCTTCTGATGGAGATGGCGACCGACGACGACTTAGACGAGATAGAGGAATTTGTCGCCGACCCGATGATTAGCGATATGGCGAAACTTCCGCTTGCTCCCCTGCTACAAAAATTGGGGTCAGAGATGGCAGAGGAAGGCATGATGGACTATCTCAATGATCCCATCACTGCTATGCAACAGATGCAGCTACGCATACTGGATGGCGTCGAAAATAGTGAGATGAGCGTCGAGGCTATTCTCAAAGATGTTGTCACTCTCTCCATTGAGAAGCGTTTGAGTTTTGTGGAATGGCTCGGCAATAGCCACGATGCACGTGCTACGTTTCTTCTCATACCGTTCCTAGAAAGTCAGACTGGCAAGGTGGCAACGGCAATCATCGAAGCTTTTGAGCAACTTGGAGCTGTCGCGGCATCCAGAACAATCCCCGCCCTCAACTACTTGCTTGTTACTAGCTCCAATCGTCAATTGAAGCAGGCCGCGCGTGCTACACTTGGACGCCTTACCATGCAAACCGCTCCTGGCACAGAAACTCCAATCCTCGAACCACGCTATACACTTTCGCCACATCGGGCACATATAAGTTCTATCGATGGTACCGGTTCGCAAATGATCATGCTTTCCTGGCATCTTCCCAGTGGCTCGCTCAAAGTCGTCAATATATTCATGCAGGATCAGGTAGGGATAAAGGATTGCTTTGGCCTCGATGAGATGTCCTTTGAGCGTTGGCAAGGTATCGTCAACGGTATGAGCGAGAATAACTTTAGCAACTTTTCCGTCCCTTTTTCATATATCCATACACTTATCACTGAGGCTCGTACACTAAATAAGCGTGGGCGTCACAAATTGCCTGTGTCCTTCTATGTGTGGCGTCCGTTGCTCGAAAATATAGCAGCAGATGAATCGTATATCCCTGTTGCGACCACACTACCAGCGCAGCCCTTCGATGCCGAGACACGTACACTGGCTCAACGTGGTGCCGAACTCTACGGTCTCAAAGAGTTTATATCCTGGTTTTACGATCCAATCTCTACCTTAGAGCCATATATGGGGCGTTTTGCGGACCTCATCGAACCGTTCGTAAAACCTGCCAAGCGAGGAAGTAAGGGGAGTCGCAAGCCGAAAGCAAAAAATGCAGAGCAACAGATAGACGCCCTAATCGACGAGGTGATCGTCGAACACATAGATGATGTATGGCGTTTGTTGTACGAGAGTCGGTTACGCCATCAGGCACAACTGCTACAACTTGCAGGAAGCGAACAAGAGGCTCGTCTTGCTGTGGCAGTTGCCTCTATGCTTCATCCCAACTCACAGGTTCCGCCTCAAGAGCAACCGTTTCTTCAAGCCATGATTAGTATCTCTTTAGAGCAAGGACCGATGCTTATGCTCGAACAAATGGCTGAGGCTTTAGACATTGATCTGGAAGGTTTTGGCAAGCTACCGCCGAGCGTCTTTGCCGATGAACTTGATAATTACTAGAAAAAATCAGGAGCCTATTGGCTCCTGATTTTTTCTAGTAATTATTATTTGGTTGGTACTGGAAAAGGAGCTTGCAACACCATGTTCGCGGCATATTCGCCACTGTGCATCGCACCCTGAATACTGCTCGATTGCGTGTATTCGCCCGTTAGATACAATCCTTCAACTGAGGTGCGATTATCGGGCAATTCGTCGAATATACCTGCGGGTTGCGCGAATTGCGCGAAGGGAATACGGTAGACTGCTAGCAATTGCCAATTCTTCAAGTGCGATTCTGGAAACCAGCCTGCTATCTCCTGTAAGCTTTTTTGCGCGATTGCCTCATCATCCTCTGTGGGGTTGCCTAGAACGGAGACCGAGAGCAGGTGCTTGCGTGGTGGTGCATAGGTTGGGGCGATATTCGTCAGCAATACGGCATTGTTTACGTAGGCGTTCGCGTTCGAGTTGAGTACAATTTTGCGTTGCTTGTAGAGTTGTTCGTTGCCCGCGAAATAGAGGCATACCACGCTCACTCCCTGTGTCGGCAACGATTTCTGTACAAACTTCTCCGCGACTCTGCTCTCTGTGGCGATGACCACCTGATCGGCTTCGATCTGCTCGCCTGTAGTGAGGCGCACGCCCGTCACCCTATTGTCGCTTATAAGTACCTCGCCGACACGCGCTCGAAGACGTAGTGAGCCTTCAGGTAGAACTTCGGCAAGCTGTTCTGGAATGCGCTGAATGCCCTCTGCTGGAAGGATGATGTTGCCCTCCGCGAGCATTTTGAAGGTGAACTGAAACATACGCGCACTCGTTTGTAGCGAGCGATCCAGAAAGATGCCACCGTAGAAAGGACGAATGAACGAGTCGATAAAACCTGTATCGGAAAATCCTAGCCGTCGTAGATATGCCTCCGTCGTCTCGTCTTTGCCCTCTAGTTGACCCTCGCCCGCGAAAATCTGGCGCGTGGAAAGTCGCCTCACTTGCGCGACCAGTGCTAATGTGCGAAGCTTGTCAAGCGGCGAGACAAAAGGGTTCAACACACTTGGGAAGAGAGAGTTCGGGTCGCGTAATGGATCAGCGATCTCGCGCCTCTTGCCATTTTTCTCCAAAATTGCTCCTGGCTCGAACGTGCGCTGCTTGAGCCTATCAAAATCCAGGTGTCGCGCCGCCGCTGCATACGAAGTGAAGAGAACCTGAAAGCCACGATCCAGGCGGTAGCCGTCCTCGTGATAATCTGTCCGCACGCGTCCACCTATTTGATCGGTTGCTTCGAGAACCAGGACGCGTTGCCCACGTTCTGCCAGTATCTTGGCACATGTCAAACCTGCTAGACCAGCACCTACAATTACAATCATATTTTTATTACTCCTTATCAATTCATCAACCTTGAATCAATGCTTTTCGTAGGGACCAGATGTATCGCGTCCGAGGCGTGATTTATCACATGAGATCATGTCCGAGACCTTTTGTAGAGAGGATGTGCAATGATCTCGCTCAATAAATTGAGCAGCGGACGCGATACATCTGGTCCCTACTACACAGTCAAGCTTGATCT
>CAXUHG010000169.1:0-10800 GCA_964250805.1 uncultured Ktedonobacteraceae bacterium
CATGTCCAGCCTGTCGTCTCTTCCCTATTCTTGCATTATTTCCCTTGCAGCATATTTATGCTGAGCGTTAAAATATTACAGTAATGATATTGACACTTTGTAACTATCGCAAAAGGATGAGAAAATGGCAACTGAGATTAAGTCGTCGCAAGGCGTGGATTTTTATCTGATGGATGAGCTACTCACTGCAGAGGAGCGTGCAATTCGTGACAAGGTGCGCGACTTCTGTGATCGAGAGGTCATTCCTATCATCAACGATTATTGGGAACGTGCGGAGTTTCCCTTTGAGTTAATTCCTAAAATAGCGGCTCTAAATATTGCAGGTGGCTCGATTCAGGGCTACGGTTGCCCCGGCATGAGTACTGTTGCGGCTGGTTTAATCGCGCTGGAACTGGCACGGGCTGATGCAAGCGTCTGTACATTTTTCGGTGTGCATTCCGGCCTCGCCATGTCATCTATCGCGATGCTTGGCTCGGAGGAGCAGAAGCAGCGTTGGCTTCCCGCGATGGCACGTATGGAGAAGATTGGTGCCTTTGGCTTAACAGAGCCGGATCACGGTTCTGATGCGGTGGCACTGGAAACGTCGGCGCGTCGCGTTGGCGACGAATATATCATCAATGGCTCAAAGCGTTGGATTGGCAACGCCTCTTTCGCCGATGTCGTGATTATCTGGGCGCGTGACGACGATGGCAAGGTTGGCGGTTTCCTCGTAGAGAAGGGAACTCCAGGTTTTGAGGCAACTATCATGACAGGCAAAGTTGCCAAACGCGCGGTATGGCAGACCGACATCAAGATGACCGATATGCATGTCCCTGCCTCTAGCCGCTTAGAGGGTTCGCACAGCTTCAAAGATACGTCAAGCGTCTTGACTGCAACACGTTCAGGCGTGGCGTGGGAGGCCGTAGGACATGCAGTCGCCGCCTATGAAATTGCACGCGATTATACGCAAAAGCGTATTCAGTTTGGTAAGCCGCTTGCAAGTTTTCAGACCATCCAGATCAAGCTTGCAAGCATGCTTGCCAACGTCACCACGATGCAACTGCTCTGCCTACGTCTAGCACAGCTTCAAAACGAGGACAAGATGACGGCGGCAATGGCGTCGATGGCGAAGATGAACAATGCACGGCTTGCGCGCGAGGTGGTCGCCGACGCTCGTGAGATGCTCGGCGGCAACGGCATCCTGCTCGAATACAACATCGCGCGTCACCATGCTGA
Organism: uncultured Ktedonobacteraceae bacterium; assembly: GCA_964250805.1. GTDB lineage: Bacteria > Chloroflexota > Ktedonobacteria > Ktedonobacterales > Ktedonobacteraceae > JBBQVS01. The sequence goes on from CAXUHG010000169.1 coordinate 1,216, forward strand.
TATCGAGGCCGTCTTCACCTATGAGGGAACTGATACTGTTCAATCGCTCATTGTTGGGCGCGAAATTACAGGGATACAGGCGTTCTCATCACGATAATAGAATCGTCGAAAGACAGGAAGACCGCAAGGGTCTCCCCTACACGTTAAAATGTAGGGGAGGCCCTTGCGGTCTTCCAGCTTATTAGAGTATGAATTACGATCCATTTTTCAAATAGAAATGATAGAATGTATGAGTTCATAATTTGACAACTGAAAGTTGATTAGGTAAGAAAGGATAGGGGTTATGAGCCTGAGCATGCCAGATTTTGAAAGTATGAAGCATGAAAACGATCAAGGACAACCTTACTGGTCAGCGCGTGAGCTAGCCGAAAAGCTTGGTTACGGGAAAAACTGGCGCGGATTTGAGAATGTTCTCAAGAAAGCAATGACTGCTTGTGCCACTGACAATATTCCCATCATCGAAAATTTCTTTGAAGCCGAGTTGGTGATAAAACAAGGGCATGGTGCTACCCGAAAAATTTCAGATTATTTTTTGAGCAAACGCGCCTGTCGTTACATCGCAATGCAAGGTAATGCTCATTTACCAGAGATAGCTGCAGCACTTTCTTATTTCAACTATGCTGTTGAAGCTCATGAAATGCATGAGTTACGCCGACAAACAGAGCAACGTATTTTCTTGCGGGAAAAAGTTGCAGAAGAAAATACTCACCTCTCTGAAACTGCAATGCAGTCAGGAGTAAAAAGCGACAATATGGGATTATTCATGGATGCAGGATATAATGGTCTGTACAGCATGACATCCGACGAGTTGAAAAGATTTTGGAATTTGAAAGAAGACCAGCATGTGCTTGATGTGATGGGTGCGGAGCATCTTGCTGTAAACTTGTTTCGCATTACTGCTACGGATCACAAACTGAGAGAAGATCAGATTTTCGACGAAAACCTCGCAATTTTAACACATTATGATGTGGCACGCGAAGTCAAAGCCGCATCAGAACGTATTCATCAGAAAGATACAAAGGATTTACCGCGTGCCTTTGACCTTAGAAAAGAACTTGAGGCAAGAAGACGTGCCGCTCAAAAGCAGATCGTCAAAGCGAAACAGGCAGAAGAGGGTGGACAACAGTTATTGTTTTGACTTTGTATTTCCATACAACGTCGTAGCGCAAATTACGAGGAGAACGGGATAAAACCCTTATCCCGTTTCCCTAGTCCAGCAAAATGCTCAAAAACAATCCTTACAACGGTACCATCCGCAGCAGCTCCCGACGCAATAGTTTACCGGACGAGTTGCGCGGCAGTTCATCTACTATATACACAGCGTGCAGTTGTTTGTAGCGTGCGAGGCGCTGTGCTGCATACTCCATCAAATCTTCTGTACTGATCGCGTTGCCATCCTTCAACCGTACAAATGCGATGGGTACCTGTCCCCATTGGACATTCGATTGACCACAGACGCCAGCTTCGGCTACGGCGGGGTGCGAGAGTAGTACAGCCTCGATTTCGGCGGGGTAGACGTTTTCGCCACCGGAGATAATCAGGTCGGAGCGGCGGTCAAGCATGTACAGGTAGCCCTCTTCGTCGAGGTAGCCAATGTCGCCTGTGGCGAGCCAGCCACCGGAAAAGGCTCTGGCGGTGGCTTCGGGTCGGTCTGCATAGCCAGGAGTGATTGTTGGACCTTTCAGTTGTATCTCACCCGCCTCTCCTACTTTTGCCTCCCCCTCATCGTCCATGATACGTAGCTGTACTGAAGATAGGGGGCGTCCTGCCGAACCGAGTTTGCGCAAGGCGTCGGTAGGTGCCAATGTGACCGCTTGTGAACATGCCTCGGTCATGCCATAAGTCTGCACAACAGGAATATTCCGTGCCGCACAATCCTCTAAGAGTGGGCGTGGTGCGGGTCCACCGCCAAGCAGGACGCAGCGAAGCGTTGATGGATAGGTGGCCTTTTGTGTGTCTAATGTAGTGAGCATGCGTTGTAACATCACGGCGACAACCGAAAGAAGCGTGACATGCTGCTCGATAATGGCGCGATTGACGACCTGTGGCTCGAATTTCTGCTGTACGATGATGCTAATTTGATAAATTACACTTCGCATGAGAATAGAGAGGCCGCCGATGTGAAAGAGCGGCATACAGGCGAGCCAGCAATCATCGGCTTGATGACCGAGATTGAGGGCTGAGCCAATCGCGTTCCACCATTGCATGCCATAGGTGATGATTGCGCCCTTTGGATTCCCGGTTGTACCAGAGGTGTACATGATAGCCTGTGTCGCTTCCAGGTCAATCAACGTTCTTAGCGGTACTTGTGCCTCTGGCTGGTTTCCTAGCACAACGACATCAGCATCCTCATCTATCGCAGTGAAGGTTGCTCGTGGAATGTGTGTAGGCTCGACGACCTGTCGCGCTATGGCGGCATGTTCCGTGTCATGTACAAGTAGGGTGGCGCGGACATCTTGCAGTTGCCAGCGCAGTTCGTCTACGGTCAAACGTATGTTCAATGGAACGAGAATCGCGCCGAGGCGTGTGAGGGCATGAACGCAGGTGACGAAGTGTAAGCTGTTAAAGGCCAGCAGCGCGACGCGACTTCCTTCGCCGATGCCAATATTGGCGAATTGGCGTGCGAGGCGGAAGGCTTCGGAGTCGAGTTGTGCGAAACTCAGTTGGGTATCTTCATATTGGAGCGCGAGCTGTGTAGGTTTATTCTCGGCACAGCGTGTCAACCAATCGGGTAGGAGGATATTCGATGTATACATGAAACTTATGCCTCGTCGGGAGCCATTGGGCTAAATTGATAGGAAGAAGGGCTATATGTGTCCAGAGCTTCGTCGTCCAGCGTGACGCCGAGGCCATGAGCGATTGGCACGAGCATCATACCCCCTTGAATTGCTAGCTCTTCGAGAATAAAATCGTCCTCTAATAAATGTTGAGTTGCGAGACCACATTCAAGCGTTACCTCTGGTGAGGCCGCTGTGAGATGAAGTGTCGCAGCGAGACTAATGCCGGACTCAATCGACGTAGTGAGAACGCATTGGACGCCGCGTTGTGTTGCCTCGTCGATAATTCTCCGACAGGCACGAAGTCCACCCGCAAGCTGTGGCTTGATGACCAGCACATCAGCCGCACCATAACGAAGAATGCGACGCGCACTTTCGACATCATGCACGGCTTCGTCAGCGGCTATTGGAATGGAGTGTGTGCGCCTCAGTTGCTGCATACCCAGCAAATCGTCGCGTTTGAGTGGTTGCTCCACATATTGAATTTTATAAGGGACGCAGTGAGGAAGAATTGCATTTGCCTCCGCGAGCGTCCACGCCTCGTTTGCGTCGAGGCGCAGATGTATAGCAGGGCCGATTGCTTCACGCACAGCGGCAATACGCTCGATCTCTTGCTCAATCTCGCTCGCATTGCCAACTTTCAGCTTGACGCAAGGAAATCCATGCTGTTTCGCCACCAGCGCGGATATGAAGGCGTCCTCAATCGACTGTGCGCCTATCAGAGCATTCACGGGAACAACGGTACGCGGCGTCTCTTGAGAAAGTAGAGTACTAGCCGCGCATTCGTCACGCTTACCTTGTAAATCGAGGAGAGCGAATTCCAGACCACAAGCCGCTGCGGGTGAGAGGGATGGCAGTTTCTCCCATGCCCGCTCAAGCGTTCGAGTGCGTAAGCCGCTTGTTTCGCGTGAAAAAGATGTGCAGGCATCTATGAGCGTTTCACCGCCAAACTCAGGAAGTGGAGCAATTTCTCCGATACCGCGTGTACCATCATAGGTTGTGATAATCACAATGGCACCCTCACGCATCGCCATCTGCCCATGAGCGGTGGTGAGGGTGCTTGCGAACGGCACGCGATAGCTTTTCCAGTGTATGTCGGTAATTTTCATTGTGCCCCTATTGCAGTGTTGTCCTTGATGTAACCACGTTTCGTAGGGACCAGATGTATCGCGTCCGAGGTGCAATTTATTGCGCGAAATTCGTTTATGAGACAGCCTATAGCCGATAAATCTGGTCCCTACGAAGGAGGGTTCGTTATATGAATTTACGCATTATAGATACACAATGTTTTTATGGTAAACGCGGGAAACGCGAGAAATCGGGCTTGCGCTTCTCCAGGTAGGCGTTTCTGCCTTCCTGTCCCTCTTCCGTCATATAGTATAGCATGGTGGCATCACCTGCTAGCTCTTGAAGGCCGGCAAGACCGTCAGTATCGGCATTGAAGGCGGCTTTGAGAAAGCGTAGCGCGATAGGGCTTTTTTCGAGCATCTCTTTCGCCCATTGCACCGTCTCCTCTTCCAGGCGTTCCAGCGGCACCACCGTATTGACGAGTCCCATGTCGAGAGCCTGTTGCGCGTCATACTGGCGGCAGAGGTACCAGATTTCGCGTGCCTTCTTGTGCCCCACAACTCGTGCCAGATAGGTCGCACCCCAACCAGCATCAAAGCTGCCAACGCGTGGTCCTGTCTGCCCAAAACGTGCATTGTCTGCCGCTATGGTCAGGTCACAGAGCAGGTGCAGGACATGACCGCCACCGATGGCATAACCCGCAACCATTGCAATAACGGGTTTGGGCAGATATTTGATGCTCTTTTGCAGGTCGAGGGCGTTCAGGCGTGGCACACCGTCGCTACCGACGTAGCCACCATGACCGCGTACACGCTGGTCGCCGCCAGAGCAAAACGCCTTGTCACCTGCTCCTGTCAGGATGACCACGCCGATCTCCGGGTCTTCGCGGCAGATGTTGAAAGCTTCGATCAGTTCGGTCAGCGTCTCAGGGCGAAATGCGTTACGTACCTCTGGTCGGTTAATCGTAATTTTGCCGATGCCCTCGGCCTTGTCAAACAGAATATCGGTATATGTTTTGACTGTTTTCCATTCTACAGACACGATGAATACTCCTTTATTGGATAGAGAGACAAAAGTCGCGCACAAGCCGATCAAAAATCTTCGGCTGTTCCAGGTGGACGATGTGTCCGGCGTCGGGAACGCTATGTAATTGTGTATCGGGCAGCAATTGCACCATTTCCTGTGCGATGGAAGTGAACTTGCTATCTAGTATACCCGTAATAAGCAAGGTAGGATAGGTCAACTTATGAAGTTGCTCGCGCATGTCGGGCTGCATACCTGCACCCAGTCCGCGCAGACTATTGGCGAGGCCGACAGGGTTATTTTTTAACCTCTGTGTATGTAATGCCTGTCGCTGTTTTGCTGGGAGACGTTGTACGCTGGCGAAGAGTGGCAAGGACTCCCAGTAATCGACAAACGCCCCTATTCCGTCGCGCTCAATGCGATCTGCAAGCTGCTCATCGCTCTTGATGCGCTCCTCTCTTTCGATTGGGTCCGCTATGCCAGGAGAGGCACTTTCAAGAATGAGGCCGCGAAAGAAGCCTGAGAACGCCGTATATATTGCGATGCGTCCGCCCATCGAGTAACCGAGCAAGACCGCCTCTTCCGCATGTACGTCCATCTCCGTGAGCAACGTCAGTATATCCGCTCGACACTCCCGGATATCGTAGCGATATGGGTCTCGCGGCGCATCCGATTTTCCATGACCAAGCATATCGAGTGCAAGCACCCGAAATCCGTACTGCTCGAATACATCCAAGTGTCGTCCCCAACTTGCGGCACTACCCGTAAATCCGTGTAGGAGGACAAGCGGCGGGTGTTCTCTTGCGCCGCGCTCCTCAACATTAATAGAGACGCCATTAACAGATATACGTGTTTCCATGCATTTAACCTTGTTTGTAATATTGTATTATCATCTTTATGATGCACGAACGGGTCTGTGGGGGCCTGATTTATCACGCCCTTGAAGGGGTGGGACTCGGACATTGCTTCGCTCGTCCGAGGGCGTGATAAATCAGGCCCCTACAGGTTTTACATGTCTTTTCCCAATAAATTGTTCAATGCATTCTGCACGCTTTTCCACAATTCGCGGTGCATACGGACATTGCTGTCACGCTCTGTTGTAACCTCGACGATATGTAGTCCGCCATCATGTATGCCGTGTTGTAGCGCGGTACGGAACTGCTCCCAGTTGGCGACGCGCTGATAGTGTCCGTCGTACATCTGGGCGGCAAAGCTGTAGTCCAGGCCGAGCGGCGTGCCGAACAGTTGCTCGAAGTGTTCGGGGTAGTCGGCCTGCGGCAGAAATGAGAAGATGCCACCACCGTCGTTGTTGATGACGACAATCGTCAGGTTGAGTTTGTGCAATTTGGCGGCGAGCAAGCCGTTCATGTCATGGAAGAACGAGAGGTCACCAAGAACCAGTATGTTCGGACCCTCGTTGACTGCACTTGCACCGAGTGCGCTAGAGACAATGCCATCAATGCCGTTTGCGCCACGATTGCCCATAATACGTATGAAACGTTCGCTATTCCAGAAAAAGGTGTCGAGGTCACGCACTGGCATGCTATTACCGGCGAAGAGTAACGTACCTTCTGGTAATAATTGATGCAATTCTGTGAAGACACGTCCCTCGAAGAGTACCGAGAAATCCTGAATGCTTGCCTGTAACGCTTGCTTTGTGTAGGTATCTGCTCGTTGCCATGTCGCTAACCAATTTGTAGGGACCGATTTATCGCGTACTGGGGGTGGGGGGGGGGGGCCCGGGCCAAACAAAAAAGGTTGCCCCCCGGTGGCCCCCCCCCCCCCCCCCCCCCCCCCCCCCCCCTCGCCCCTAAAAAATCGGTCCCTACCAGTGCATTACACAAAGCGATAGGGTCTGTATGAATGAGTTCGCTTGCCAGTTGGGTTGGCTCTTGCCAGTCCTGGTTGCCGTCGATGACGACGAGCGGGCAGGAAGGATAGCGTTTGAGATAGGTGAGTAGCGGTTTTGCGGTTGGCATAGCTCCGAAGCGCAACACCAATTCTGGTTGCATCTGCTCGACAAATGAGTTCACGCGTAGAAAGGCATCATAGCTAGTGAGAATATGGCTCTGCTCAGAGAGACCACTTCGCATCTGTGAAAGCGGGTCGGCAAGTATCGGGTAGCCCAGACGTTGCGCTAACTTGACTAGTGCTACTGGTAATACTAGATTCTCCTGTGGACCAACGATAATTAGACCGCGTTCAGTAGTACTAATAAGTTCAAGTAGATGGGCGATAACAGTGTCATCAGGGATGTGTCTATCTGTATCATGTACAGTTGTATAAGGTGCGTTGTCGGGGCGTCCAAGCCATGCGGTGAGATCGCGTTGTGTCAGGAGTGGAAGCGGCGAATCTGCGATGGGTGCAGGCGTTAGTGGCTCGCGCAATGGAAAGTTGAGATGTACGGGACCTGCCGGTAGCGTAGTCAAAAGGGCACTTGCTCTATCCGCGAGTGTGCGAATGTAGCGGAGGGCGGCGTTGGTAGCTTCGGGAAGCGCGACATCGACGGACCATTTGACGTGCGAGCCATAGAGATGTATCTGGTCAATGGTCTGTGGTGCGCCATTCTCGCGGAGTTCGTGTGGGCGATCTGAGGTAAGTACTAATAAGGGTATGTGCGTCAGTTTGGCCTCGACGATGGCGGGAAAAAAGTTCGCCGCTGCTGTGCCAGAAGTGCAAAGGAGCGCGACAGGTTGAGCAGAGCGTTTGGCGAGACCGAGAGCGAAGAATGCAGCGGAGCGCTCGTCAACGTGCATCCAGACGCGAAGGCGTGGTTGTGCCGCGCATGCGAGGGCAAGCGGCGTCGAGCGCGAACCGGGGCAAACGACGATGTGCTGTACTCCCGCACGTTGTAGCTCATCGACAAACGCACAGATATAGGCATATGTTGGATTAGCCGCGTTCGTTAGTAGTGGTGATAGTTCTGGAATGTCTGTCATGCTTGCCTCAAATCTGTTCGCCGAGGCCACGCAGCATGACCTGCAATTTCAAACAAGATTCCTCGTATTCGCTCTGCGGATTGGAGTCGCCGACGATGCCACAACCAGCGAAGAGGGTGGCTTCGTGTTCCGAGATCAAGCCGGAGCGCAAGGCAACAGCGAACTCACCATGACCGCTTGCGCCAATCCAGCCAACCGCTCCCGCGTACCAACCGCGATCCATCTGCTCGATAGAGCGAATCTCGGCAAGAGCCTCTTTGCGTGGAAAGCCACCAACGGCAGGAGTTGGATGTAGGTCGGCAATCACGTCGAGAATACAGCGTCCTGGTAACAGTTCGGCGACTATAGAGGTTTCTAAATGCTGCACATTCCTAAGTTTGAGCAGACGTGGTGTCGCGGAAACAGAAACCTTTTGACAATGTGCCAACAATGCTTCGCGTACACGTGCAACGACAATCGAATGCTCGATAGAGTTTTTCTCACTCTGTAAGAGGTTCGCGCCAATACGCTCGTCTTCCTCAGCAGTAGTTCCACGTGGGGCGGATCCAGCAAGTGCCATCGTGTGTATCTGCCCGTTTTGAGCCTGTACGAGGCGTTCGGGAGTCGCACCAACAAAAAAACGTGTACCACGTTGTAGCGCGAATACATATGTACCCGGATAGCTTGCACGCAACCTACTTAAAACCGTTTCGATTGAGAAACGCGAATTCGCATCGTCAGGAGTTACTTGCACACTGCGAGCTAAGACAACCTTTTCAAATCTTCCCTGTCGAATATCGCTGGCAACTTCTTCCACTTTTTGCATCCATTCCGAGACAGGAAGGATATCCTGTATCGCCAAATTTCTATTAGCTCTGTCCTGCCCTGTTCTGTCTCCTACATGTAGGGGAGACCCTTGCGATCTCCCTGCAACCTTGCCATTCACGTCCGCAACATCGGTAGAGTTCTCGATAGCTGTAAGTAGGGATGCAGCATCACTTAGAAGTCGCTGAAAACACTCCTCGACATTTTCGGAAGCATGGACCAACATATGCATGCTGAGAGCAGTTTGGGTACTACTATGTAGTAACAGAAAGCGTGGCAAAATCAAGAGGCCAGCGGGAAAATCCGCCCATAATGGTGTAGATGGATTTTCTGAGTCAAAGGCAAAGCCACCAAAGAAAAGTGGTCCATGTCCATAAGCGTTGGCGATATCCTCGGCATCTTCGGCATAGGAGATGACCGCGTTACGCATCAACGCCCGCCATTGTAATGCTGCATCCGTCGCATGTGCTGGACCACTTGTTGTGATAGTGGTTGCGGTTCCCACTCCAACCAGCGCATTGTGTTCAGATGGTTGTTCCCAGAAAAAAACATCGCCTAAACCAACCTTCCGCGCACCCTCAAACGCCCGTAACGCATCATAAAGTTGAATGGGCAAGGTAAAACTGGCGACTACATCCTGCTCGAGTTGTCTTGCATGTGTTGCCGCCTCTTGCAGGGTAGCGAACAATGCGGATTTGTGCTGATCAAAAAATGTGTATGGTTGTGTGATATGTGTAGTAAGCAGTGTGTTCATAATAATGTCTTGTCATTCATGTAATATATCAACCTGAATTATTACGTCCTCTGTAGGGACCAATTTATCGCGTCCAGAGGGCGGGGTGGTGGGGAAACGCGTGGACAACAATTCTGTGTGGTGACTTGTGCCCCGCCTCACCCCCTAGACGCGATAAATCGGTCCCTACGTGGTTGTCTTCTTCTATTGTAGGGCATTTGTGATGATGATGCAAAAAGCA
>CAXUHG010000170.1:0-10768 GCA_964250805.1 uncultured Ktedonobacteraceae bacterium
GCCAATCCAGAAACGCTACTACGAACTTATCAACGACCTGCCAACTCTGGAAGCCATTCTCAAACAGGGTGCCGATGAGGTACGACCAATGGCGGCAAAAACTATGAGAAATATTAAAGATGTCGTTGGTTTGGGTTAATCACAACTGGTAGGGACCGATTTATCGCGTCCTCGGACGAGCGAAGCAATGTCCGTGCCTCGTTCGTTATTGCCTGATGTACCAATTATCGTATCCGAGGCGCAACGAATTGCGCGAAATCTTGGTCAAATTGTTTATAAACGTTGTCGGACATTGACTCGCGTGGTAAACCACGCATTGGACGCGATAAATCGGTCCCTACCATTTATGTCAACAGATAATCACCCGAATAAAACAGGGGAACAAAAATCATGTACTACCCAACATTCGAGGAGGCACAGAGGTTGCGGGATACGGCAAAGGCGCAGACTGCAAAACGCCCATTGTTGCCGCTCTATCGTGACATCCTTGCCGATATGGAGACGCCCGTTTCGGCGTACTGCAAAACGGCACAACAGCCCTACAACTTCTTGCTAGAGAGCGTAAGCGGCGGCGAGAACGTGGCACGATACTCGTTTATCGGTATCGACCCCTATATGGTGATGATTCAGCGCGGTGAAACAGCGACGCTACGTAGAACGCATGGGAACACTACTACACAGGAAGATGTGCCGTGCCAGGACCCACTTGCATTTATTGAGTCTGAGCTTGGACAGTTTCAACTGGTGGACTATAGAGGCGCGGCGCGTGACGAATTACCTGAATTTCATGGCGGTGCAGTTGGCTATCTCTCCTACGATTCGGTGGCGCGTTTTGAGCACCTAGCGACGCCAGAGAAGAATACGCTTGACCTGCCGCTCGCCGTATTTTGTTTCACTGAGACCGTGCTGATCTTCGATCACGTCAAGCATCGCGTCCGCATCGTCACACATATTCACCTCGACGCGCCAAATCTTGAAGCGGAGTATCAACGAGGCGTTGCTATTATCGACAATGTACAGCAACGCTTGCATCAGCCAGTGAACCTACCAGTCGAACCGGAGCCAATTCATGACGCTGCAGCATTAAGCGTGACCTCTAACCGCACACAGAGCGAGTTCGAGGACATGGTACGCCGCTCAGTCGAGTACATCAAGGCCGGTGATGTGTTTCAGGTTGTGCCGTCGCAACGCCTGAGCCGCACTGTCAACGCTGCACCATTCACAGTGTATCGGGCACTACGAGCCATCAACCCATCGCCATACATGTTCTATCTCGACCTGAACGATTTTCATATCATCGGTGCCTCACCAGAATTGTTGGTACGCTTCGAGGACAATGAAGTAACTATCCGCCCAATCGCCGGTACGCGTCCGCGTGGACTCGACAAACACAGCGACGAACTGCTGGCGAAAGAGCTACAGAGCGACCCAAAAGAACGCGCCGAACACATTATGTTGATCGACCTTGCACGCAATGATGTGGGGCGTGTGAGCAGTCCCGGCAGCGTCAAGGTCAGCGAATTGATGGAGATCGAACGCTACTCACATGTAATGCATCTTGTCTCGAATGTTACGGGACAGTTACGCGAGGATATGACGCCCTATGATGCACAACGCGCTGGTTTTCCGGCGGGCACCGTATCTGGTGCGCCCAAGATTCGCGCGATGGAGATTATCAGTGAGCTAGAGGGTGAGCAACGCGGTATCTATGCTGGCGCGGTTGGCTACTTCAGTCACTCAGGCAACCAGGAGACCGCGATTGCGCTGCGAACAATGGTTATGAAGGATGGACGCGCATATATTCAAGCAGGTTGCGGCGTCGTCGCCGACTCCGATCCTACAGCAGAGTATCACGAGAGCTTGAACAAGGCGAAGGCACTACTACGCGCCCTCGATGAAGCTGAACAGATCGCGCAAACTCACAGAGAAGGGAGGACAAACTAGCCATGCTATTACTGCTCGATAACTACGATAGCTTCACCTACAACCTCTATCAATACCTCTCAGAATTGGGAGCAGAGGTGCAGGTGCATCGTAACGACAAAATCAGCCTTGACGAGATCGAAGCCTTACGTCCCGACCACGTCGTCGTTTCGCCAGGACCATGTACACCGAACGAGGCAGGGCTATCGTGTCAGGTTATAGAAACCTTCGGGTCACGCATTCCTACGCTTGGCGTCTGTCTCGGACATCAGGCAATTGGGCAGGTCTACGGAGGTCATGTGATTCGCGCACCAGAGCCGATGCATGGTAAAACATCACCTATGTATCACTCTGAACTGGGAGTGTTTCGTGGCTTGCCCCGTCCCTTCGAGGCCAACCGCTATCACAGCTTGATTGTTGAACGCTCGACCCTACCCGACGTGCTAGAGGTCACAGCCGAGACCGACGACGGCCTTATCATGGGTTTGCGACATCGCACTTATCCAGTCGAGGGTGTACAGTTTCACCCAGAGTCGATCATGACGCCTGTTGGCAAAGACTTGCTACGGAATTTTCTTGAGCGGTAACACGCAAGGAGTTATTCAGATGATTCGAGAGGCTATTATCTCCGTTGCCGCCGGAGGCGAATTGAGCGAACAAGAGGCGGCAACCGTGATGGAAGAGATTATGACGGGTGCAGCGTCTTCTTCACAGATGGGATCGTTTCTCACAGCACTACACCTACGTCCAGGACACGAGACTGTTGCGGAAATCACAGGTATGGCGCGAGTCATGCGCGAAAAGGCGGTACAGGTGTACCTCGACGAGCGGTTAGCCTCGCATGCTATGGATACCTGTGGTACGGGCGGCGATGGCTCCGGCACCTTCAACGTCTCGACGGCGGCAGGCATTGTCGCGGCGGCAACGGGTGCTTCGGTAGCGAAACATGGCAACCGTTCCGCCACGAGTCGTTGCGGTAGTGCTGATGTGCTAGAGGCACTAGGGGCGAGAATCGACCTCGGACCTGAACAGGTCGCGCAGTGCGTACAGGAGGTCGGTTTCGGCTTCATGTTCGCCCCTGCCTTTCATCCCGCCATGAAACACGTTGGTCCGACACGACGCGAAATTGGCATACGTACCGTCTTCAACATTCTTGGCCCGCTCACCAATCCTGCACGCACACACTATCAAGTATTGGGCATTGCTGATGGTACACTACTTCGCAAAATGGGCGAGGTACTGCTGCATATGGGGTGCAGGCACGCCTTGATTGTTCATGGTGAGGATGGTCTGGATGAATGTTCGCTTAGTGCCCCTACGCACATATGCGAGGTACGCAAAGACGAGGAGCTACGCGAATATACGATTACGCCAGAGGATGTCGGTTTGACGAGTGTGAGCGACCGCCAGACAATGCAAGGTGGAGATCCAACGTATAGTGCGAATCTGTTACGCGAACTACTCAGCAGCTATAATGATACGCCAGCGACACATATGCTGTGCTTGAACGCTGGTGCTGCCTTACTTGCCAACGAGCAGGTCGAGACACTCGCAGAAGGCGTCAGAATGGCGCGTGCAACATTACGTGAGGGCAAGGCAAAGCAGAAGCTCGCCGATGTCATTGCCTGCACACAGTCCCAACCAGTCCATTCATAGGTGACATATGTTTCTGAATCGCATCGTAACACAAACTCGCGCAGATCTTGTACAGCGCAAAATAGACGTTCCATTAGAGGAAGTGCAGCAACTCGCACGGGCACAGGAGCGACCGCGAGACATGGTAGCGGCCTTTACGCCGCGTTCGCGCGTGCATCTCATCGCCGAGGTCAAACGCGCCTCACCGTCAAAGGGATTGCTTGCACCACACCTCGATCCGGTAGAACAGGCGCGTATCTACGAGGCAAATGGCGCATCGGTTATCTCTGTATTGACCGAGCCGCATTTTTTTCTTGGTTCACCGGAGTATCTCACAGCTATCAAACAAGCTGTGACCTTGCCTGTTTTGCAGAAAGACTTTATCGTCGATGAATATCAGGTCTTCGAGGCGCGTGCATGGGGAGCCGATGCAATACTCCTCATCTGCGCCATTCTGGATGATGCCCAACTTCAACACTTGCTCACACTCGCTCACGAATTGCACATGCATTGTCTGGTCGAGGTACACACGCGCGAAGAGGCAAAGCGAGCGGTACAAGCAGGTGCCGTAATTATTGGCGTCAATAGCCGCGATCTCGTCACCTTCAAAATGAACCCCTATCTCATCCGTGATATTCGCGCCCTTCTTCCAGCCAATCGCATCGTCATTGCAGAGAGCGGCATTCATACGGCAGCCGATGCTCGTAGACTTGCTCGTTATGACGTACAGGGCATGCTCGTTGGTGAATCGCTGGTTGTCTCGAACGATGTAGCCGCACAGATGCGAACGCTGTTACATGGTGCCAACGAAGATGTACAAATAAAGATATGTGGTCTTCGCACTCCCGAACATGTCCAGACAGCGATAACAGCAGGTACAGATATGCTCGGATTCATATTCTATGAACCTAGCCATCGCTACATTCGCCCACAAGATGTATCATCGCTCTTCAATGGAGACGCCATAACAGAACAGCAGGCTCTGCCCGACCGTGTTGGCGTATTTGTCAATAAAGAGGCCAGCTTTATCAACGACGCGGTTGGAGAGGCAGGATTGCACTACGTCCAACTACACGGCAACGAGTCACCAGAATTTTGTCAGCAGATCAAACATCCTGTCATCAAAGCCATTCCACTCAAGAGCGCATCAGACCTTGCACAGGTCGAATTGTACAAAAATGTCGTGTGGCGACTGCTCCTAGATACGCCCACTACAGATTGGGGAGGTACAGGAATGACTCACGATTGGGAGCTAGCCCACGCAATCGCACAGGAAACACGAATTTTGCTCGCGGGTGGCTTGACACCAGAAAATGTCGCGCAAGCACTCCAACAGGTCGATCCGTGGGGAGTCGATGTCAGTAGCGGCGTTGAGACAGATAAGCAAAAGGATAGTGGAAAGATACAAGCGTTTATTGAGAACGCGCGAAAATCTATTAAGTGATTTTCGTAGGGACCAGATTTATCGCGTTCACCGCGCGATTTATCGCACGAGATCAAATTTCTTACGTCTACAGGGTCGATAAGGATTTCGCGCAATGAATTGCGCGGTGGACGCGATAAATCTGGTCCCTACGAAATACCGAACGAAAGAAGAACCGACATGCAGACACAAGCCAAAACAACCTACCAGCATAATGTCTACCCCGACGAACGTGGACGCTTCGGCGACTTCGGTGGCAAATTCGTACCCGAAAGCTTGATGGCGGCACTCACCGAACTGGAAAAGGCATACACGAAATCATTGAGCGATACGGCGTTTCAGGCTGAACTAGCCGAGCAGCTACGCAGCTTTGTCGGGCGTCCCACGCCTCTGCATTATGTGCCACGCTTCTCGGCGGAGGTCGCACCCGATATCAAGATTTATCTCAAGCGTGAAGACCTTGCACATACGGGAGCGCATAAGATCAATAACGCATTGGGACAGGGCTTGCTGGCGAAATACATGGGTAAGAAACGCATTATCGCAGAGACAGGTGCGGGACAACACGGCGTAGCAACTGCGACGGTATGTGCTATGCTCGGCCTCGAATGCATCGTCTACATGGGCGAGGTCGATATCGAACGTCAGTCACTCAACGTCTTCCGTATGAAGCTGCTTGGTGCCGAGGTAAGACCTGTAAGTAATGGCACACGCACGCTCAAGGATGCTACCAGTGAGGCAATCCGTGATTGGGTGACGAATGTCGAGACAACCTACTACATCATCGGGTCGGCTGTTGGTCCACATCCCTATCCACGTATCGTGCGCGACTATCAAACCGTGATTGGTACAGAGACCCGCCAACAGATTATGCAACAGGTAGGACGCTTGCCAGATATGATTGTCGCCTGTATCGGTGGTGGTAGTAATGCTATCGGTATGTTCTATCCATTTGCTGATGTACCAGAGGTAAAGTTGCTCGGCGTCGAGGCTGGTGGCGTGAGCATGAAACCGGGTGAGAACGCCGCAACACTGGTTGCGGGAAAGCCAGGAGTGCTACATGGCACCTTGAGCTATCTCTTACAAAACGAAGACGGGCAGGTACTCGACACGCACAGCATCTCCGCAGGTCTCGACTACCCCGGTGTTGGCCCCGAACACAGCTACATGCATGACTCAGGTCGCGCCGCCTACGTCTCGGCAAGCGATGCAACCGCCCTACGTGGTCTACAGGTATTGAGCCAGACCGAGGGTATCATTCCCGCTCTGGAACCTGCTCATGCACTTGGCTACCTGCTCGAAATGGGCAAGCAGGGCAAAATTCCAGCCAACTCGCTTATTGTCGTCAACCTCTCCGGTCGCGGCGATAAAGACGTAATCACAGTGGCAAAAGCGTTAAACGTGAATTTGTAACAAACAAACCTTCGTAGGGACCAGATTTATCGCGTCCGAGGGCGTGATTTATCACGCGAAATCCCTGCCAACCCTGTTTACAAGCTATATGGAACCTATCTCGCGCGATAAATCGCGCATGGACGCCGTAAACGTGGTCCCTACGAAATCTTGCTACATCGAGCATGTAATAGGATTTGAAATAATGAGTACATTTCAGTATGACAAACAAATACTTGCACGCTATCCAACAGTCGTTGGCGGCGTCATTCTGGCACAAAGCATGACCAACGGACCAACGCCAGATGCTCTCAAAGAGACATACCAAGCTGAACAGAAGGCAGTGATAGAGCGCATAGGGCAAACGCCGTTGAGCCAGATCGCCTCGCTAGCGGCATGGCGCAGCGTGTTTCGTAGCTTTGATATTGATCCGACACAGTATCGTAGTGCCGCCGAAGCTCTGCTACGCCGACTCACTAAAAAGGGTGATATTCCCAGTATTAACACGCTTGTCGATATTGGGAATCTCGTGAGCATTCGCTATGCCTTACCCGTTGCAGTCTTCGATACGCGCACACTACAGGAAGCAGTAACGGTACATTTCGCAGAGGGTACGGAGCGTTACACGGTGTTAGGTCAAAACGAGGTGGAACATCCCGAAGTCGGCGAGGTCATCTTCTCCGATGAGACAGGGTTGGTAATAGCTCGTCGCTGGTGCTGGCGACAAAGCGAACAGAGCGCGGCACAAGCTCAAACAACCGACGCGATTATCACCGTCGAAGCTCATCATGCAGAGGCACACAATGATATCGAGCATGCACTTGAGGATTTGTTAGCGTTGCTTCGACAATACGCAGGTGGAAGTTATCGCTTTGCTATTTTAGACACAAATCGCTCTGTCATATCAAGTGACACTAGAAAGCTATAAGAAACAATGACACAGATTATTGACCTTAGCCATGTACTGGAAGCAGGAATGCCATCCTATCCAGGGCTGATGGAACCGCAATTTCGTACATGGTTCACACATGAAGAGAGCGCGGGTCGAGCTTCTTACGCTCCTGGTACGACATTTCAGATTGCGACGTATGAGCTGGGCGGAAATACTGGCACCTATGTTGATGCTCCGTTTCATCGTCATCCGCAGGGGCATGATTTGGCAACGCTCGACCTTAGCAAACTCGTAAATGTATCGGGTATCGTCGTTTCCGCTTCGCATGATGGCGCAATTGGACCCGATGCTTTTCGGCAATTTGATATTAAGGATAAAGCGGTATTGGTTCATACTGGCTGGGCCAAATATTGGGGTAGCTCTGACTACTTTCGTTCTGGCCCGTTTTTGACCGACGCAGCGTGTGAATTTCTGGTACAGGCACAGGTCACGCTTGTTGGCATTGATTGCGCGAACATAGATGATATGAATAATACAACACGACCAGCGCATACGCGTTTACTCGCCGCTGATATTCCCATTGTGGAGCATCTCCGCAATCTGGAACAGCTACCAGCAGACAATTTTCGCTTTTTCGCTGTACCACCTGCTATCAAAGGTGGCACGTCGTTTCCTATACGCGCATTCGCACTTTATAATTCCTAATGCTTTATCAATGTTTATTCGACGGTTTTCGTAGGGACCAGATTTATCGCGTCCGTCGCGCTCAATTTATTGAGCGAAATTCTGGCACCCCCTGTCTATAAGGCGTTTCAGACATGATCTCGCGTGATAAATCACGCATGGACGCGATAAATCTGGTCCCTACGAAAAATCTTTGACTGAGGAGAACATAATGGAAACTATACACGATACCGTACAATCTAACATCTCGCCCGCCGCCGAAATCACACAAGCATTCACACAGGCACGAGAAGAAGGGCGCGGAGTAATCATCCCCTATTTCATGTGTGGCTATCCCTCGGCAGAGCGGAGCGTGGAGATTATACTTGCGGCTGCGGAGGGCGGCGCGGATATCATTGAGTTAGGAATGCCCTTTAGTGATCCGCTCGCTGACGGTGCTACTATTCAGCATGCAGGCCACGTTGCTTTGGAGCGCGGCATGACTATTCGCGGTTGCATGGAGATCGCACAGCGAGTTTCGACGAAGACTCCTACCCCGTTACTGCTGATGGGTTACTATAATCCAGTTATGGCCTATGGACTGGTGCGATTTTGTGCAGATGCGAAGGCCAATGGAGTCAATGGTCTTATCATCCCTGACCTGCCGATGGAAGAGGCCACGCCACTGCTGCAAGAAGCACAAAAAAATGGTCTCGCGCTGATATTCTTGATACCACCAACAACACCAAATGAACGTATCGAAAAGATTGCGGAACTCACAGCGAGTGAGCAAGGTGGCTTCATCTATTGTGTCTCACTGAGCGGTGTTACGGGATCGCGCACATCGTTGCCATCACATCTACAAGGTTTTATCGCCAGAGTCAAAGGCTATACAAAAGAAAGGAACATACCTGTTGCTATCGGTTTTGGCCTGTCAACGCCAGAGCATATAGCTGAGGTGACAAGTTACGCCGATGGCGCGGTCATCGGTAGTGCCCTTGTACACCTTATCGATCAGCATACAGATGGCAACGAAGCCGAGATCGTGAGGCACTATATCCAGAGTTTACGCAAAAAATAGGATTGTATGCACATATCCCTTTTTGTGTGGAACGTGTACACTTGCTCCATTAACCAGGAGTATGCTTGTCACTATCCCGTACAATAAGAACACCGTCCGCTTTTCAATCGAGTATGGACGAGTATTCTAAAAGCGAAAGGGGTATGTAGAAATGTTTTGTCGGGGTATTCGGGGCGCGACTACAGTTGAGCGTAACGACCGCGAGTCAATTATCGCGGCGACGACTGAACTGCTACAATTGATAGTGGAGCGCAACGAAATAGACTTGGAAGATATCGCAAGCGCAATCTTCACTATGACGGAAGACCTGGATGCTGAATTTCCCGCGCTCGCCGCACGCTCTATTGGCTGGACGGGGGTGCCGCTTGTGTGTATGCGTGAGATTCCAGTGCCGGGGAGCTTGCAGAGTTGTATTCGCGTGCTGCTTCATGTCAACACAACACGGAGTGGTGCCGAGATGCAACACATCTATATCCGTGACGCGGTAAGCCTGCGTCCAAATATCAATAGCACAAGCAGATAGTCTGTCATAGGGACAGACTCATCGAATCGAAAAGCATCAGGCAATCAAAACAACGGCGTTGCGATCTGCCCTCTAGTTCTGGCAGTTGTACGCCAGTTTGTCGAACAGCAATAAAGGAGTTATTTGCATGATTGTCGTGATGAGAGCGTCAAGTAGCGATGAGCAGGTCAACCACGTCTTAGATTTCTTGAACAAGCATGGTCTATCAGGACACCCGTCAAGTGGCGTGGAGCGCACTATTATCGGTGTGTTGGGAGCGGTTGGACCTTCGGGGGCACCGGGGAGCATTGGTGGTATCAATCCTGCATTGGGAGAGTCGTTGGAAGGGTTGCCAGGAGTGGAAAGTGTGTTACGCGTATCTAAGCCATACAAGCTGGCAAGCCGCGAATTTCATCCACAAGACACCATCGTCGATATTCCAGTAGCGTGTGTGCAAGAGGGTGTTGTCCACATCGGAGGTAAGGAAATAGTAATGATGGCTGGTCCCTGCACCGTCGAGAGCGAAGAGCAACTGATGACCACAGCCGAAGCTGTGCGCAAAGAGGGAGCGGTTATATTGCGCGGTGGTGCCTTCAAGCCCTCGACCTCGCCCTATGGTTTTCGTGGTATGGGTGAGGCTGGCTTGAAACTACTGGCAAAGGCTCGCGCTGAATTCGGTATGGCGGTCATCACCGAGGTCATGACGCCAACTGACGTACCGATGGTATGTGAATACGCCGACATTCTGCAGATTGGTACACGCAACATGCAGAACTACATGCTACTCGATGAAGTTGGACGCACCAATACACCCGTCGTTCTCAAGCGCGGCATGTCGGCGACCTTCGAGGAGTGGTTGCTGGCGGCTGAATACATTCTCTCACAAGGCAACCGCAACGTGATTTTGTGCGAGCGCGGCATTCGCACCTTCGAGAAGATGACGCGCAACACTATGGATATCAGTGCAATTCCACTCATCAAACAACTGTCGCACCTACCGATCATCTCTGATCCTAGTCAGGGTACTGGACGCCGCGATCTGGTCGGACCAATGTCACTCGCCTCCGTCGCCGTCGGCACGGATGGGCTACTCATCGAAGTCCACCCCAACCCTGATGAAGCCCTCAAAGATGGAGCGCAATCGCTGACTATCGAGCAGTTCCGCGAACTAATGCCCCAACTCGAAAAGGTCGCTGGAGCGGTTGGACGCACGTTTGTTGAAGAATAAAAAATGAGTCTCTGAAAGAGTGCGTGTTG
>CAXUHG010000171.1:0-2589 GCA_964250805.1 uncultured Ktedonobacteraceae bacterium
GACTACATCGAAGAACACGCGCACTAATTCCAATGGATGTATGAGGTAGACATTTTTCCGTTGCAACGGACAAATGTCTACCTCATACATCCATTCTCTCTTTTTTGACTTCTCAAAAAAACTCGTTGTTTTCTTGTCACAAATTGCTACCCTCGTGCATCTCTATTAGTAAGTGGGAAGAGAACTGATAATCTCTCCTCCAAATGCGAATGCGAAAAGAGTATTGTGTGAATACACTCCCTGCGGCACAGGCGGTTGAGGCGCTTGTTCACGAATATCATAAATTGGTCTTCTACACCATCTACGGCTTAACCGGAGACTGGGAGGAGAGCCAAGACTTGACGCAGGACACTTTTCATCAAGCATTAAAGGCAATCGATGCTGCTCGTACTGAAAGCGGCACTCATTTTCATGCTAAAGCATGGTTGTTACGTATCGCGCTCAATACTGTACGTATGCAACGACGACGACGCGCAATCTTTCGTTTCATTCCCTTCTCGCGTATGACCGAAAGCGAGACGCGAGACGAGACGATTACCGCACAAGCCGCGCCCGTACAACCAGTTGGCTATGGACAGGGGGAAACTGCTGATCCGGCGGAACTTCTCGCCGAGCAGGACGCGGTACAACGCACAATGGCAAAATTGCCGGAGGCGTTGCGCACCTGTCTCTTGCTTTCAATTATCGGTGGTCTCTCGACGGGTGAGATTGCCACTCTACTCGACTTGAAAGAGGCGGCGGTGCGGCAGCGTCTGGTTCGTGCCCGTAAGCAGTTTCAACAGGAGTATCAGCGCGAAAGTAGTGAAGAGCTGCTCGACACACAGAACGCGCACTCTGCCTATCGCAGTATGAACAGGCACGAAGCTGAACGCACAAAAAACGACTCTGAAAATTCGTTACAGCGTTTAGCTCTTACGCCGCGCAACTATCTACTTGGAGATGTATAGTATGCACAACGACTCTATCGAAACAGTGTTGGCACGCCACTATGGAAGCACTGCTGTTGCTCCAGCTGGCCTTGAACAACGCCTACAAGCCTCTGTTCGCCAGCAAGCGGTGGAGATGGTTCATGAGCAAGTAGTGGTCACACGTCTACGCACCGGTTCGGTGAGCCGACGACGTGCTGTACAGCTTGTAGCTCTCAGCTCTCTCGGCATCGGCATCGTCAATCTCGGCATAGAAGGCTTGCAGTCGCTCGAAGCCTCAGTCATGGGCCAGAGCGTCGCAACTCCTTAGGCAATAATTGTTGAGTTGTTTGAAAAGACATCCATTACTGATGTATCATCGTAGTAATGGATAGAGTTTAGTAAAGAAAACAAACGTTACAGAAGTCACGAAAGGATACCTACAATGGGCGTTTTTGGACACGGTCCCGAATTAATCGTTCTCTTAGTTGTCGCACTACTCGTCTTTGGACCAAAGAAACTGCCAGAAATGGGTCGCTCAATCGGCAAGACCGTCACAGAGTTCCGCAAGGGCATCAGCGAAATGTCGAAGGAGAAAGAGCATGAAGAGGCTCTCAAGAACCCTTCCACTTTGAACTACGACGCCATCGAGCGTGAAAATGCTAGCCAGCGCGTTGTCAGCGAGACTCCTTACAACGAGGTTCCTCAAGCTGAAGTAAGCCACAACGAAGTGAAGGTTGACTAGTGCTGATTGACTACTATCACTTGCTTGGAGAGTAGAAATGGCAACTGGTAACATAAAAGAACAGAACTCCATGCTCTCATTCGACGGCTTCTTTCAGGAGCCGGAGGATGAGGGTGATGAGTCGGGCATGACCCTTATAGACCACCTGGAAGAACTGCGATGGCGCATATTGAAATCCTTGATCGCCGTCGCGATATGCACCATTGTGGCCTTTATCTTCTGGAAGGATATCATCCACTTCCTCGCAGCTCCATTGCCATCAAGGGCAGATTTACTCACACATGGCAAACCTGTTGTAACTGGCATTACAGATGGCTTCATGGTGCCTCTGCAAATATCACTCGTGGCAGGTATTATAGCCTCGCTCCCTGTACTTCTCTATCAGACTTGGGCATTTATTGCTCCTGGGCTATACGAGAAAGAAAAGAAGTATGCTATACCTTTCATCGTTGTGGGCGTCATCCTCTTCGCAATAGGTGTGTCAATTGGCTACGTCGTACTACGTTTCCCCGTGGAGTGGCTCGTTACATTTGGTTCTGATACCTTCACAGAATTGATATCGGCAAGCAGCTACTTTTCATTTGTAGCTTTTTTTATTCTTGTCTTCGGACTAGTCTTTGAGCTACCCCTGGTGTTAACCTTTCTTGCGTTGATTGACCTTCTAAGTGTAGAAACACTTCGTAAAAAACGAGCAGTTGCTCATGTCGGAATGTGGTTTGCAGCCACCGTTGCAACCCCTGGTGCCGACATCTACAGCCCAGTTATCGTTGGTGTTTCACTGTCTATCTTGTACGAACTATCCATTCTGTTCATTAGTATAGTTGTAAAAAAGAAGGCTGTTGAAGTCGAGTAAGCGGTACACAAACAAGTGGCACTGTTTAGAGGAAAAACAAAAAACTGGCACATTGTTTTTTAAGAAGTTAACAACCCAAAAGCAAC
>CAXUHG010000171.1:2599-10666 GCA_964250805.1 uncultured Ktedonobacteraceae bacterium
TGTGTATTACGCGGTACACAAACATTTGCAACTGTGTAGCTTTTCAGCTACACAGTGCCACTTGTTTGTATCCTACTTTCCCTCCCAAAGCGCAACCACAACAGAGCAATCGCCAACAAATAGAACACCGCCCCACTAACAAAGACAGGCGTGTAGCCTACATGAGCAATTAACAAACCTCCTAGCGGCGTCGTAGCAGCCCAGGAGACCTGCATAGCAGCTTGATAGCCACTATTCGCTACACCACGCCTCTGCTCCGGCACAGCCTCCATAGAGTAGACTTGGAAGACACCTACCGCCATGTCCATTGTTCCTTGCCGAAAAAGATAAATCAGTGCTGCAAGCGGCAAGACACTGGTAAAACCGATGATGAGCAAGAGCGGAATACTGAGCAAGCGCGTAAATACAACCGTGTTTATCTTGCCTACCCGCATCGCTACAAGTGGAGCAACTAGTGTCAATAATGCATTGATACCATTTGCACCACCATCAATCAGGCCAAATAGTGCAGGCGATGCTCCCAAATGTTGCACAAAATACACGTTGAAATAGGGTATGAAGAGGCCAGCACCCAATCCAACAAGAATCCACGCCAGCAACAGTGCAAAAAACGGCGTGGCTATCAACGTTCGTATGCCTGATTTCTTCCACTTTGCTAATAAAACCAGGGCGCCCGCAAGGGGACGCCCCTCCCATACACGAATCCGCCCACGACGTGTCGTTGTATGGGAGGGGCGTCCCCTTGCGGGCGCCCTGGTTTCCTGCTCCTCCCCCATCTCACCTAGACGATTGAGCCGATGAGGACGGTCATCGCTCAACAAAAACAAGGGAATCAAGCTTGGTATCGCAATCACGCCAGCACTCAGCAGGGCGAGTTGATAGGAGCGAACGTTGCTCTGTGTCGCAAGCAACTCTTGTATTTGCGGTGGTAGAGAAGCCATGAGCAACGGAATGGAGCGCAACCATTGTGGAAGCGCACCACCGAGTATCTCGCCGAGGACGGTTGTCCCCAGTTGTACAACGAGATTGAGACTGAATAGATGTGAACGCTCTTCAGGTGTACTGTTGGCTGTAAGATATGGGGCATTGACGACGAGATAGAAGGCAGTAACGATGCCACCGAGAAAGCCACTCGCAAGCAGGGGAAATGGCTGGCGAAAGAGAATCTGGGCAGCACCAACGACTCCAAAGAGTAATATAGTCGCAATCAGTACGATTCTTCCGCCAATGCGGTCAATACAGACGCCTGCTGGAAAAATAGCAATGCCTGCCCCTAGTGTTCCCGCAAATAGAACGAGGCCAATAAAGTCAGTCTTGTAACCAAGTGAAAGGAGATAGAGGTTATAGAGGACAAGCAAAATGCCGGTGGAAATACCACTTAGCATGTTGCTGATTAAATAAAGTTGGGCGTTTCGTTGGAAACGCCCAAATTCTCGGATGTACGCGATAAGTAGCGGCATTATTTTTTCGAGGGTACAACTGGCGTACTTGATGTCGAGCCGTCTGCAATTTGCATATTAGACACTGCTTGACCAGCCGGTATCTCTTCTACAATGCGCTGATAGCCAGGACTTTTGATGGCAGCAGTTGGATCGTAGGACTGGTTGCCATCATGTGCCTCTAATTCGCGGCGCAAGCGATTGGGAGTAAAGAAAGCCTTTGCCACCGTTTGCGCCTGAATCGTGCGTGCCCGAAATTCAATGACAGCATTGGCAACTTTGTCTGTCGCCTGCTCAACCTGCCTGTCGAGTTTCTGCACCTGCGCGGGTCCCTGAGCGACGGTCTCGATAAGTTTGTTATCGTTCGCGGGCGGCGGTGTCCCATGCGCTAGTGCCTCCGATGTCTTGTTGACGCTATCAACTGTCGGACGCAACATCTGGATAACCTTCACCTTATCGCTTGTCCAATTGAAGAGTACAGCCATAGCGAAATTGAAGGCCACAGCGATGATGATGAACAGCACAGAGTAGAGACCAATAACGATGGCGGCGATTTGTCCGCCAGTCGCCAGAATCGGATTGTTATCTGCTAAGACCATAGGCACCATTATTCGCCTCCTCTCTTGCCGTGACACCACCGAGCGCACCAGCAGTTATGGCATCAGGGTTTGCACGTTCCATTGCCTCGATTGCCTTCAACTGCTCCTTGCGCCGTTTGTCGGCACGGGTTCGAGTTTGTCCTTTGCCGAAGAAGACACGTATCATTTCCTGACCCGCCACAACAGCGGCAACAGCACGCACACTTGGCGCGAGAGCAATCTCACCCGTGAGCTGCGCGGCATTACGAACCGTACTCACGGTATGACCAGCCGTTTGCGCGGTATCCTTGACGATGCCAACCGTCTCCTGCACTGATGCTAGCAATGGCTTCACCTCTTCACGTACTGTTGAAATAGTACGGATGAGCGCGACCACCGAAAGTACCTGGAGCAGCGTTCCCACGACCATAAGAGCCGCAAGAAGCATGAGGAAGATATAGAGGACATCAAGGAGAACATGGAAAATGGCAGCAAGAACGATGCCCACAATAAGCACCACTAAGACTACCGCTGCTATAATAGCTACGTTGCGAATTGCACCCTTCATAAAGTGCCTCCCAAATTCATAAATTTCTGAATACAAGAGTTGATGTATTATAACGTATTGTAGAGAACCATGCAAAAAGCTTCTATCTGCCGAGTAGACCTTACTCGGTTTCCCTCCGCCAATAGAACCTTGTACTATTTTAACACGCGCGACCCGCTATAAGTGAGTACATTTGTTAGAAGAATGGGCGAATTTGCTTAGAAAACCAGGGAGACCGCAAGGGTCTCCCTGGTTTTCTAGAGATTGTATTCCTCCAACCCCTACACGTTTATATAAGTGTTGACAATTTAAGACTACCGCGTACAATAGAAGAGTTATTAAAAGCTAGCAAGCAAACATTCATAGGAGACAACATATGTTCGCTTTCCATTACATACTCGCCGATGGTCCCTTACTACAAGGGAATATCCTCGGTTTACATTTTGTTATTACAACTAGTCAGGTCATTTACTTTGTCATCGCCGCCATTGTAGGACTTCTCGCGGAAACCATAGTTGGGTGGCGACTCCCCTTTGGCATTGTTGGAGCTTTTCTTGCCGCCCTCGTCGGTATATGGCTACTCACAAGTGTAATTCAGGTATCCATTCCTGGCGATTTCAGTATCGCAGGTCAACCAATACCACTGCTTAAAGCACTACTCGGTGCCATACTCGTTGTCGCCATCTGGCATGCGCTGACCTATCGTTCATGGAGTCGCCGCCATCGCTACTATCGAGGCCGCCGTGAATACTACGAAGACTAGAGGATACATTCAATCAAGCTTTCTTCCCTGTCACCGAAGGCGACAGGGAAGAAAGCTTGATTGAATGTATATAGCAATATATCTATAAGCACCCAAGAAGGGATGCATCTGGAAGAGGGTTCGTGAACCCTCTTCCAGATGCATCCCTTCTTGTGGAGAATCATATGGGGAGATTTATAAAATGGCACTCTTTACCTTTACTATTAGCGCGTTCGTCACTTTTTTCACCATCATTGATCCAGTCGGACTGGCTCCTGTGTTTATTGGTCTCACAGGACACCTCGACGACACACAACGTAAGGGAATTGTGACGCGAGCGACACTATTAAGCGCAGCAATCATTGCCTTTTTTGCACTTGTCGGACGTATTCTGCTTGATCGTCTGGGTATTAGTCTCTATGCCTTCGATATGGCGGGTGGTGTCTTGCTCTTTCTGGTGGCCGTCGATATGTTGTTCGGGCGCCAATCTGGGGCACGCGAGACACAGGCCGAGTCGGATGAGGCGATGACACGCGAAGATGTCAGCGTGTTTCCACTGGCGATTCCGATTATCGCTGGCCCTGGCACCATCGCAACCACGATTCTGTATGTCGATCTCGCCACACCACGCCCATTGGAACTGCTCGCCGTTAGTGCCGCCATCGCCAGTGCGCTCTTTGCTGGCTGGCTCGTAATGCGCGGTAGCTCACGTATCATCAAGATTTTCGGGCGCACAGGTATTCTTGTGATCTCGCGCATCCTGGGTATTCTGCTCGCCGCCCTCGCTATCCAATTTATTCTGAATGGCCTTCTCATGTTCCTACATACAAGTGGACTTGTGAGGTAGTATCACACAATAATGTAGAATGCTCCTGTTGCCGTGCATAGCAGCAGGAGCATTCTACATTATTGTGTATATCTTGCTACATTCCCTGCGCTGGAACGTATAAAATACAGAGGAAATTTTTGTGAAGAGGTATACGTGGAAAACGTCTATGCCAGGGCTGAGGTTGCCCTGTTAAGGCAACAACGCATACGTTTAAGCTATCGGACGGCATTGGATAGGTATAAGACAACATCTTCCCTGAATCAAATTCCCTGGGTCGTCTGGCTGGTTACGCTTGTGACGTTTGCCATATGGTGCTTTACAGCATATCAAACGGCTGTCGCGGTTGGGGCGCATAGTTTAAGTGCAGTGTTTGCGAATATTCTGGCTAACGCGGTGAACGTTCAACCACAGGACAATGATGCGCTCTCGAATGTACTGATAACCTATGGCGCGAAAGACAACACTCTCATTCAGCAAGGGCAGTACTGGCGTTTTGTGGCACCGATTTTCTTGCATGCGAATCTTCTACATGTTGGCCTCAACATGCTCAACTTCGTTGTGCTGGGCGTCTTTCTTGAACGATTGGCTGGACATCTACGTTTCTTGTTACTCTATCTTATTACTGGTATCATTAGTGTCATAGCCAGCTACTACTTTGCACCGCAAGAGATCAGTGTGGGAGCGTCGGGTGCGATATTCGGACTGGTAGGAGCATACAGCATATTCGTCCTCACTCATCGACAGGCGTTTCCGCGCGGTGGAGTGCCCGCGTTACTCTGGCTCGTTGTTATTATAGGAGTAAATCTTGGCTTGGGTCTGATCGTTCCCAACGTCGATAACTACGCTCATCTTGGTGGACTTATCAGTGGTTGTATGCTAGGATGGGTATTTATGCCATTCTATATACCAGCAAAAACACTTCCCATACAGCAAAAAGAACATATAGCGTATCCTCCTATGTATGGAGCGCAGGCACTGGAAGATACACATAGTCTCGCGCGTCGCTGGCCTCTGGCTCTTCTGACTCTTGTCGGTACACTGGCACTGGCTATACTCGCGCTACATTCGACTGGAGGGTAACTCGTGGAAGCACAAACAGATATACAAACACACATAGATCAAGGTAACTACTCGCTTGCACATGGGCAGGCGCGTGAGGCTGCAATTGCTTACGCAAATGCGGCACAACTCGAACCAAATAATCCTGCTATTCACCTGGGACTTGCGGAGGCCAACCTCGCTCTAGGCAATTACAATTTCGTGACAATGGCAGCCCAACGCGTGCAGGAGCTACAGCCAGAGGGCGGCATCGAGAGCATCACAGCACAAGCACTGCTCGACGTACTTGCGCAGCGCTACGACAGTGCATTGCAAAAGGTTGATACCATCATCACACAAAATCCTGGTATCGCTTATGTTCATGCCTTGCGCTCGTACCTGTTGCGTCTTAACCACCAGGACTACGACGCGAACCTTGCACGCGCACGCTCGGCCCGTCTTTCCTATGGTGGACGCTTTGATGGCGTCTTTCCACCAGCAGAGCCAGTGCCCTATCCAACACCTGCACCTTATGCGGGTAGCTATAGTGGCATAACGAACGCAACTCAAGCGGCAGAGACAACACAAGAGCCAATTCAGCAACGCAATGAGCGCGACGCAGTACCTACATGGTCGCGCCCAAACGGTATGCAGCGACAGATGATACGCACGCGCTTCGCATTAAGCCAATACCAAAGTTTAGTGACATATCTTATCATCGCTATCAACGTTGTTGTATTCGCATTCAGCACTCTCAATCCTTCGCTTCTTGATGCAGGAGGGCAAATCAATCCGCTTATCGCGCAAGGCGAATACTGGCGTCTCTTCACGGCGATGTTCTTGCATGAAAACTTCCTACATATTGGCTTCAACATGCTCTCACTCTTCTTTGTAGGGCGTGCGATTGAGGTCTACTACGGCAAGTTGCGTTACCTTCTCATCTATCTCGTCTCTGGTATTGCTGGCGGAATACTGTTCTTTTTCACCTCACCAGGGGGTTCCGCAATAGGTGCATCAGGTGCAATTTTTGGTGTCTTTGGAGCATTAGGCGTGTTCTACATCGTCAATCGGCGTAGCATCGGACGCGGTGCTATTGGCAACTGGCTTTTCTGGATCGGCCTCAACCTCGTGTTTGGTCTGTCTAATCCTGATATCGCGCTCGCCGCACACATCGGCGGCCTGATCGCAGGCATGCTCATCGCATTCCCGCTCACGCCACGCATCGGCAACCGCAGAATCTACTAGAAGACCGGATATCAAAGAGTGTCATGGTGCATGCACCATGACACTCTTTGATATCCATTGATACACCCTTCGCTTGTTGTAGCAAGGAGTACACTAGATATAGGAAGTCGAGCTTGCAATCTCGCTGTGGCCCTGGCTGAGTCACACAATGATCCTATCCATGCCCTTTACCCCCCTGCTCGACTTCTCTTTTTTCTCCGCAAGATTACCTCTTTTGAGGGACACACCTCAGCGAGTAGAACTGTTATACTGCTAGCGGGTAGAAGCGAGCAGGCTGTTTGCTTTTCTAGTGTCAAACGCCTCTCACAATTGCCTTACCTTGACCCTGAAAGTCCCAAGGGAGTTGAAGTACTCATCTCACAAGCGTTTACCCCCCTCTTAAAACGCGAGATGAGTACTTCGGCTAATTAAAAATAAGACATGGTGTGAAGGCACCTAGCCATAGATACCTACCAAGCCATACATGCCGAGAGCGAATGAAAGTTCACCGCCATGATGAATTTCGTGTTCGAGTACATGCCAGATAATCCATCGCCGCGTCAGATCAGAAAATAGTTCTCGATCCTCCTCGTTCAAAGCGGTTGGCTGGAGTACGATATATTCAAGGTCGGCGGGAGTCCAGTGAGCAAGTGCATCCTCAATCATCTGCCACGTACTCTCAAGTCCAGCAACCAGTTCGGGTGCTGAAAGCGTACCTTGCCACTCTTTATCCTGTGGGTCCCAATGGGCAATAGGAGCAAGATTTGGATTTCCTTCTCCCATCCATATCTGAAACCACCAGACACGATTACCAATAATATGTTGCGCAATCATCCCGATTGACCAATGATTGGGTGAGGGATGTAGGGCGAGTTGTTCAGGTGAAAGCGGCGCGATCATCGCTACCAGATTTTGCTGGTAGCTAGCCCAGCCTCGATAGAATGTTGTGAGTGGAACAGCCGTCATATCTTTCTCTTTTCTTGCTTCGGTCAAACTTACATCAATGAACTGCTATCTATCTGTTCTAAGACAAGAGGCAAAAAAGAGTAGTGTTTCGTCAAATTTGTGCCATTTGGCGATCAACTCGTGGTGTCATCACACCTTCTACACCAATTTCATCCACTCATCCTTGAGCAGCCCGTAATAGTACTCATCCTCGTATTGACCGCGAAAGAAGTAACGTTGACGTAAATTGCCCTCGAACGTGAAGCCTAGTTTGAGCAACAAATTCTTCGAGCGCGTATTGTCGGGCGCAACATCGGCCTCGATACGATGTAGATCAAGCTCGGTAAAGCCATAGGTGAGAACAGCCGATATCGCCTCGCTTGTAATGCCCTGTCGCCAGTAGGTGGGGCTGAGTTCGTAGCCTGTTTCGGCATAGTGAAAGTCGAAATTGAACGCAAAAAGGACACACGAACCAATAAGAATATCCTCTTCTTTAAGCGTAACACACCAGAAGATACCATGCCGTTGTTCATACGTTCTTTGCATTCGCTGAATCAGTGTATGCGTGTCGTCGATAGACGCGAGAGGTTCCTGCCCCATGAACTCCATCACAGCAGGATCGCTTCTTAACGCGAAGAATACCTCAGCATCCTCTGGTCTCAGTTGGCGCAAACGCAAGCGGTTTGTGGTAAGCGTGGGAAAGGTGGTGAATGCGGTGTCAATGG
>CAXUHG010000172.1:0-2522 GCA_964250805.1 uncultured Ktedonobacteraceae bacterium
TGCAACATGCCCACTGGGAAAGCATAGAAGAACCAGGCCAGCAGGAACCAGCGCACGTTTGCCCAACGAAACACGGACACCAGTTGTTTCAAGGGATTGAGTTCGCTCACCGCAATCGAGGGAATGCGGTGCTCTTTCTTCAAACTCTCTGGCAACAAGAAGTAGCCACAGACGAGCGTAAGCAGGAAAAGGCCAGCGGCGGCAAAAAATGGGACGCGATAGTTGATCGTTGCCAGCAATCCACCAACAGCAGGACCAATGAGAGTCCCGACACCTGCCGCACTGCCCAGCATGCCGAAGTACTTGCCGCGGTCCTTTGGTTGCGTGATATCCGCGACATAGCCAAACAAGACTGGGATGTTGCCACCCGTCAAGCCATCGATGATGCGTCCGAGGAAGAGCAGCCAGAGCGAGCCGCCAAGACCGAAGATGAGATAACCTACCGCGGACCCAAGGAGACAGATGAAGAGAATGGGGCGTCGCCCGAAACGGTCGCTCAGGACGCCCAGACCTGGAGCAGCGATTAACTGGCAGATTGCGTAGGCTGCGAACAGCCATCCCACAATAGCTGCGAGATTATTCGGATGAGCCAGGTACCGTAGCGTGAGAAACGGAACAATAGGGACAATGATCGTGATACCCATCGTATTCAAAAGTGTGATGACGAGAAGAAGCACGAGAGACGTGCGTCCTACAGAGGGGTTCGAGGTCGTAGGACCGGTTGCCTTGTTCATAGAGAAGCTCCATTTTTGCAAAAAAAGTTTATCCTACTCTCTCAAACGACAGAGTAGCATGAACCTTTTCAAACAAGTTCGAGCTGTCTCACGCGATGATACGCTGCACACCTGTTTACGAACAGTGTTTACGGAGAAGAAGAGATCGTGTACACACAAAGAGTGGACATGGGAGAGCGTGTCTCTGCTCTTTCTCCTCGCTGTGCGCCGCATGCGGCGCGAACACATTACCATGATGAGCAAGAACGCTGACAATGAACATTCGTTGAAGGAGTTGTCAACGCTTCATCCTTGCTTCATCTCTATTTTTGCTGTTTACTTTTTGAAAGGACGTATTGATCTTATCACAGGGCGTTTCTGTCTGTCAAGCATCGTTTCCTCTCTCCACTCGGCATCTTACAATCGGCTATTTCTTGGGAGAACAAGACGGCACTTAGTATCAGGCTTGAGGGGAAGGACTCATCGCTGTATGCCCTTTCTCAGCTAAAATCACTTAGTTTAACTATAATACTACGCATCAAAATTTATCCCTGTCGAATTGCATACAAATATAGTGGTATTTATGCGGTTTCTTTACACAATCTCAACTATATCTTAACCTAAATACCATCGCTATCTTGTATAGTTATCTACAGGAAGCATGTGCTAATAGAACTGTATAGAGTACCATCCCACACACGCGTAGAAAACTGTATGCAAGTCAAAAAATCATGCAATCCAGATTCACCTACTTTGCGTAGTATAAAGCGAGAAGCAAGAATGTATAGCTATCAAGTTATGTATTATGGTAAATGCTCACATGCGTAATTATGCCTTCTCAGTCTTATATGCTTGAGCTACGCATGGTAGCAAATGTCGAGGATATGTTGACTACTCAACATAAGAGCGCCCATGCTCAACACGTAGGATTTATTGTATGGAAGGACCATTATAAACAATGGAGAATCAGAACTCAACTCCTTCGGTCAACGAAGAGGTAAAGGGAACAACATCCCGTCGCAATCTTTTGAGAAATGCTGTTGTGGGAGCCGCTGGTGTTACAGGACTGGCTGTCGCTGGTGGCGCATTCTATGCTAATAGTGCTCATGCAGCCGCTAGCAACTCGAATTGTGTCACGCCTATTAAGGATATCTTGACCATCGCCCGCACAGCCGAGCGTCTAGCTGTCACATTCTACACGCATGGCTTGAACAATGCTGATAAGCTCGGTATCACAGGCGACGACAGAGCATATATCCGCGCTGCCCTGATCGAAGAGCAGATTCACGAACTCTACTTTGCAAGTGCCGGTGCTGGCTATCTGGCAAGTACCTTCAGCTTCCCAGAAGGTCCAAAGACCTTTGAGAATCTCAGTACCTTTATCGCCACGCAGCAGCAGCTTGAAGGCGTCTTCGACTCCGCATTCCTTGCGGCAGTCAAGGAGTTCGCTCTCCAGAGTCGCCCCGATCTGGCACAGGTCTCGGCACAGATTGCCTGTATCGAGGCCGAGCATCGTGCGCTTGGACGTGCTATCGGTGGCCTTATTCCAGCCGATAACTGGGCGTTCACACCTGTCTTGATTGGCAAGGTTGGTGATGCGCCTGCACTCGTTGCAAAAGCTGGTTACCTCAGCCCTGTCAATGGCAACCACTTCACCTACGAACAGGTTCCCGTCGGTGGCGGCGGTGTAGTCTATCGTAGCCCCTTCGCCGTAGCCTCCTGCTCATAGTTTTTGAGCTTGAGTAAAAAGCAGAATATTCTAAGAGAAATCGAGTTCCCCATGATAGCGGCACTGCCGCTATCATGGGG
>CAXUHG010000172.1:2532-9492 GCA_964250805.1 uncultured Ktedonobacteraceae bacterium
TTTTGTCCCAATTTATCTGCCCAGGGCTTTTATTTGGGGTAACTCGATTTCTCATTCTCTCAATTTCTCACTGAAACAACAGACAGCGAAATCACGTTATGGTATAATAAGAGCTATTATTGGTGATTGGTTGAGAGGATAACGCACACATATGGCAATGTTCGATAGCTTAACAAAACGGCTTGATGGTATATTTAATAATTTGAGTGGACAAGGTAAACTGACCGAGGACGATGTGAATGCCGCCCTCAAAGAGGTGCGTATCGCTCTCATTGAGGCCGACGTGAACCTGCGCGTGGCACGCGGTTTTGTGGATCGCGTGAAGCAGAAGGCCATCGGTGCCGACGTAATGGGTAGTCTGTCGCCCGCGCAACAGGTGTTGGGCATCGTCAACGATGAGTTGATCGAGATGCTTGGTGGCACAGGCAGCAATAATCAGCTCAATCTCGGTGGACCGCCTCCGAATATTATTATGCTCGTGGGTTTGCAAGGTTCTGGTAAGACGACAACCGCTGCGAAACTTGCGAACTACCTCAAGAAGCAGGGGCAGCGTCCCCTTCTGGTCGCGGCAGACATGTATCGTCCCGCCGCTGTAAATCAGCTCAAGACGCTAGGCAAACAGATTGGTGTTCCCGTTTACTCGGAGCCTACAGGTGCCGACCCTGTGAACATCTGTCTTAACTCGATTGGCTACGCCAAAGAACAGGCTTGTTCGGTTGTTATTCTGGACACAGCGGGTCGTCTCAATATTGACGAGCGTATGATGCAAGAGGTTGTGAACATTCGTGACCGCATGCATCCACAAGAGACCCTGTTAATTGCTGACGCTATGACTGGTCAAGAGGCGGTGCGTGTAGCGGACGACTTCAACAAGGCCGTCTCGCTCACAGGCATGATTTTGACCAAGATGGACGGTGATGCCAGAGGCGGTGCTGCTCTCTCAATCCGCTCGGTAACAGGCGTGACGATCAAGTTCATGGCGACGGGCGAAAAGATCGACGCCCTGCAACCGTTCTATCCCGAACGTTTGGCCTCACGTATACTGGGTATGGGTGATGTGGTCTCGCTCATCGAGCAAGCGCAAGAGAACATCAGCGAGGAAGAGGCTCTTGAGGCGCAGAAAAAGCTGCAACAGGGCAAGTTCGACTTTGAAGATTTCCTCAACTCGATGCGTCAACTCAAGCGTATGGGTCCATTGCGAAATGTGATGGAGATGATGCCGGGCTTCAACAAGCTCGCGGCGATGCCAGAGATGGATGAGGCTCTTGAGGGCGACCAACTCAAGTACATTGAGGCCATGATTCTCTCAATGACTCTCGAAGAACGCCGCAATCCTGATATTATCAATGGGAGTAGACGCAAACGTATCGCGAAAGGTAGTGGTACCACTGTCGAAGAGCTAAACCAGTTGCTCAAGCAGTTTGTCGAGATGCGTACCATGATGCGTCAAATGACTTCTGGCAAAGGTCCTTGGGCACAGATGGCGAAGCAGTTCGTCGGAGGTAGTGGCGGCGGTTTTCCGGGTATGCCTGGCATGCCAGATATGAGTAGTATGGGTGAGATTGGGATGCCCCAACGTTCGCCTTCCAGTGGGGGGAAGAAGTCCGGTAAGGCGGCACGTAAAGCGAAACGAAAACAGAAAGCCAAAAGTGGCAGGAGATAACAATACATATGAATGCCTCACGTCCTGTATTCCATATCTCCTCGTACTCGCGGTCACATGGCTCTAAAGGCCGTGTGACTGCTTCAACGCGAGGAGTATTTGCCCTGCTTCTGCTAGGACTCATGTTATTGATGAGTGCCTGTGGAGGCGATGCACATACGCAACAGCAAGCTACTACGAATAAAGCAACGCTGAATGCATCACTGAATTATGCTCAAAAAATAGGCGTTCCCTCTTCGCTCCTCAATCCTGTTCAGAAGCAGGAGCAACAATTAAGCAATACGAATGCACCTTTTAATCCATTCAATGACCAGCCCGATACCGACTATTATCATAACCTCTCTCTACGCTATA
Source organism: uncultured Ktedonobacteraceae bacterium (assembly GCA_964250805.1). GTDB lineage: Bacteria > Chloroflexota > Ktedonobacteria > Ktedonobacterales > Ktedonobacteraceae > JBBQVS01. The sequence goes on from CAXUHG010000172.1 coordinate 4,550, forward strand.
CCCAACTGAACGTACAGACTCAGGGCATTATTAGCAGTAGCACTGAGCAGGAGCAGTCACTGGCGCAACGCTCGGTACAAAACTTTCAGACAGCTCTTTCACAGCGACGCGCTCAGGGGCTTCCCGTACAGTCGTTTGCTCATCAGTTCGCACAAAATCAGCAACTGCTCTCGACCGCGAAATATCCCAAAGATTATGCAGTCGTCACGAAAAATGCTCAGACAAGCATTCAGGCACTCAATCTCTTGCAATCTGTTTCAGCGCAATTAACTACCTTTCAAACAACAATCAATCAAATGCAGGCCGCTCAAATTGATGTCACCGCTATGACGATGCAGTACCAGAACGATCAGCAAGACCTCGTTGCTGCCTCCACACCTGCCGACTTCAACGGTATCAGCACCTATGTAAACGGGCAATATCAGCAGGCGGTAGCGAACTCCATACAGGCATTACCCTTTATCACAAAGGCGAAAATCAATCTTTTCGAGACACAGGTGAATCAACTCAAAACGTTTGGTATTGATAACACTCAGTATCAGAAGCGACTCGATGCCGACAAAGCGATGATGGGGAAAACACAGACGATTCAAGCATATGAAGCCTTCTCGAAGCAGATCGATAACGATATGGCGGCGATGCATAACGATTATGTTCGAGGTGAGGCGGGCTATCTTGTGAAGCAGTTTCATAAGGAAGCAACCGACTGGGGACAAGCTAATCTCTACCTCGATAAAAGCGATGGACAGAAGTATCCTTTGGATGCTGGCTACCTGCAACCTGGAATCGGCGAAGACCTTGATAATGCGCTATCATATGCAGTGACACCCGACGACTATCAAACTGTTGTCGATCAGGTCAACAATGAGCTTTTCAACCTACACATGATGGAGGCCGATTATAGCGACAAGACGCCATACAATCAGGTTCACTCAACCGATTCGCAGATGCTCGATCACTACAAACTCCAAAAAGGCACGGTGTTGATGATTTCGCAGCCTGAGTCAGCACTTCGTCTCTACAAGGATGGCAAGCTGATAAAATCGTTTGTTGTGACGGTTGGACGTGTCGAATTACCGATTGTGCCGGGTATCTGGCCTACCCTGAACCGACTCTCACCAACAACGTTCAAGTCGCCCTATCCAAAGGGATCGCCTTATTACTACGACCCGACGCCGATTCACTATGCAATCAACTACCACTGGGGTGGCTACTTTGTCCACGACTCCTGGTGGCGTGCCGACTATGGCACCGGTACGCAGTTTCCACACGAGGACTCGACGGGTAATGTGAGCGCATCGAACGGCAGTCACGGCTGTATCAACATGCAGCTCGATCAAGCCGGGTGGGTGTACGCGAATACCGACTATGATACGCAGATCGTGATTTATTAGGAATGTATAGATGTGGTGCATGTGGCAAGGGCACCCGCAAGGGGATGCCCCTCCCATACACGAACGCATCATCAACGTACCGTTCTGTTGTATGGGAGGGGCATTCCCTTGCGGGTGCCCTGGTTCCTTTATTGTATATTTGAGACGACGTGGAGCATCCTATGCAGCAAGCTTCGCCTTCATCATCGCTACCGCGAACGTTGCGAGGTATACGCGGTGTGCAGCCGCTCCTGGCAAAGCTTGGTACGCCTTATGCTGTGTATAGTTCCGCGAAAGTTCCTCTGTTGGCACGCGCTCTCGGACCGTTTTGTATCCTTATTGGCGCGATAATTCTTGCTTCGTTCCTGTTGTATATGCAAATCCTCTTCAACTGGTGGCTCTGGTGGCAGGCTGATTGCATTCCGCTGGTTGGGGCAATTTGGATTGTCGTTGGTCTCTGGTACACATTGGCTTCCCTCCTACAACGCAGAATACGCGTTGCCGTTTGTCCTAATGGACTGCTTTACGCTGGGCGAAAGGCTGAGGCAATTCTGTGGGATACGATTACGAACTTTTGGAAGGATGTGCGAACCGATGATAAAGGTCGTGTTCTCTATATTTGTAAAGTGCAATGTAGAAATGATTCAATGTTTGTCTTCAAACAAGATATAGATGGAATTGAGCAACTTGGGCAGCGTATAGAGCGGCAGGGAGTGCAACGACTTTTCCCTGTCGCTACGGCACTCTATGATAAAGGTTCGCTTGTTCCCTTCAACGAAATTGCGCTGGATGCACAGGGGGTGCATGTCAGGCAAAAGGGGGCGACGCTCTCATGGGATGACATTGAGCATATCGGCATCAACCAGCAGGTCATCAGCATTTATAAAAAGGGCGAGTACTGGGACTGGGCAACGCTTCCCGTCGCTGAGGTTCCCAACGTCGAGGTTCTCAGGCGTTTGATTGCATATGCGCGGCAAGAACATGACAAGGCTCCATTAGTACGTATGATTGCTGCCTACAACTCCGGTTTCCCCGTCTCCTTTGGCAACATCACTATTAGTCGGCGTGGAGTCGATATTGGTAAAAAAATACTCTCTTGGAGTGAAATAAGCGGTATCGGAGTGGGCGAGCAGGAGATTATGATTAAGAGGCCGAGTTCGGTCTGGGGTCAGGACGAATGGGAAGTTTTTCCTATTCGCACACTAACTGATGCCCCCTTGCTCAAAGGGCTTGTAGACTACGTATTGCAAGACAAGCAGACATAAATGTTTCAATGTTTCGTCCTTCTGATACGAATTTGGCATTGACACGTTTTGCAATGGTAGTAGGATGAAACTCTGCTCATATACACTTGACGGCTTCACGCCGTCAAGTGTATATGAGCAGAGTTTCAGAAAAACCTTAGTTCCAGACGCCGAGAATATCCGATGCGTTAGCGGCATTGTTGGCGGGGAGAAGCCCGTACATGTCCTCGATAGTACGCAGGACGTTGTAGTGATTGATGGTAGTATTGTTCGTCCCAACCTGGACGTGTTGCCCGACAAAGAGCGTGGGAATCTGGTTCACCGAGGTATTGTCATCCTCGTCCCATGTGACGATGAGCAAACTATTATGAGTCTTTGCCCATTGCGCGTAGGCGTCCATGTTTTGCTGCAACCATGTATCACCTTGCTGAATTGAGCCATCGTGCATATCGTCATTGAGGTTGGGGACGACAAAGGAGACCGTTGGCAATGCGCTATAATCCGCGGTCGTTGTGGGAAAGCTGCTATACGACAGATTTGTGGTTGCGCCACTAGTATCACCAAAGTCGGCCCAAGGATTGTGCTTACGTGCATAGTGCGTAGCATTATTCGTGCAGATAAGTGAACCAGCCTGTGGTAGACCTTCGGAATAACCTGCGAAACTCAAATTTGCGCTGATAAGTTGACCGCCGAGGTCTGGCCCCTGAAAGACGGTCGAAGGGCATACGTCGCCGAAGACGCCTTGATCGGAGCCGGAGTACAGGTCGAGATAGTTAGGCTGGCTTGGATGTGTCACGGCATATGAGTCCGTGAACGACATGCCCTGAGCCACTAAACTGTTAATATAAGGAGCGGAGGTGTTGCCAATAATCTCAGAATAACCCTTATTCTCTTCGAGAACTACCACAATATGGTCGTAGCGTGGTAGCGACGACGTTGGTGTGGCACTTGGCGTCGCGCCCACCGTAGGAGTTGTCCCAGCAGTCGGGCTTGGCGTTGCGAGAGGAGTATCCGTCGGCGTTGCATCACCGGAAAAATTGGAAATAGGACGTAGATTTGTATGAGAAGACTGAGCGTGGACTGAGCGCGATGGCTCAAAAAAACGTATAAAACTGATGCAGAGGACAAACAAGAGACCGAGGACGCTTCCGCATAAAAGTCCCTTTTTGATAAGGGAACGGGAAGAAAAAAATCTCTTCATCTTTCAAATCCTTTCTTACTTCTTTGTGTAACCAACCGTTCTTCGTAGGGACCAGATGTATCGCGTCCGAGGCGCAATTCATTGCGCGAGATTCTTGTTGACAATGTTTTGATGTAACGAGATGAATCTCATGCGATAAATCGCACGCGGACGCGATACATCTGGTCTCTACGAAAAATTTACTATGTTATCATCAAATTAAACCGATTTTAATAGCGAAATAGGGGGAAACAAACACATGGCACAAGCAATATCTTCAGATATGCAGCAACTCGCTACCACATATCAACTTGGAGTACCACAGCAAGAATATGGTTTCAAGGCGACACGCACTCTTATCACAGGTCTACTCACACTCATTCTTGGCATCGCTAGTATCGTGTTCATTTTTAATACTGAAGGCATTTCTCTCTCCAATATCGACTTCAGCTATGTAGACACAAGCGGCAATTTCTGGGTGTTTACTATTGCTGGACTTATCCTGATTGCGGTAGGTATAGTCTCACTGGTTAATCTCTTCAGAAATCTCAACTTGCGCGTGCTTCTATGCACCGAGGGACTGCTGCGAACAAATGGCAGCAAAGTTGAGATTGTGCGCTGGGATCAGGTTCAGGCGTTTTGGCAAGCGGTCACGAAACGCTATTATAACGGCATCTATACAGGCACAACCCATCTGTATACATTACGACGTACTGATGGTGGAGTCTTCAAGTTTAACGATACGCTTGGTAAGGTTGAGGCATTGGGCAATGCTATACAGCGCGAAGTGACGCGTATCCTACTTCCCAAATATATTTCTGCATACAATTCTGGTAGCACAGTTAGTTTCGGATTATTAAGCATCAATAAGCAGGGTATCAGTAACAGTAAAGAGATGTTGCCGTGGAGCCAGTATAAAGACATGCAGGTGCGGCGCGGTATCGTCTCCGTCAAGAAAGAGGGCAAGTGGCTCAACTGGTCGAACATCAGTGTTGCCAATATCCCGAATTTCTATGTGTTTATGGCACTGCTCGACTATGCCGTAAAGAGTCAAGCACGTCCAGTACAACAGTAAGCGCATTACTCATAGGAGATAGTGTTGTGGGGGGTTGTTTTGGAGGAGGAGGGGGGGGGTGGTAGAGAACA
>CAXUHG010000172.1:9502-10568 GCA_964250805.1 uncultured Ktedonobacteraceae bacterium
AACTCCAATCATCATCTTGTGCTCCTTCTCCCCCACCCACCCCCCAAACCACAAACCCCCCACAACACTATCTCCTATTTTTATTTCACACTAAGCGGTTTGTAGACCATCCTCGTAGGAGCTATACGCATCGCCCTGCGAGGTGTTGATGAACTCCTCATAGGCTTCGCGCAGCTTCGGGTAGCGCAGCAGGAAGAAGCCAGCGTACTCTTGCGAGAGGGCGCGAGGCTGGCGGAGAAGCCGCATGTTTACCTCTTTGAGTAAGTGACTTCCCTTTCTGCCGTTGCACGACTTGCACGAGGCCACAAGATTTTCCCAGGTGCTTTGACCGCCACGCGAGCGGGGGATGATATGATCGAGCGTCAGGTCACGACCACGTTTGCCGCAATACTGACACGTTTCGTCATCGCGTAGAAGAATGTTTGCTCTCGTCGGTTGTAGAGCCACACGCGGCACGCGCACATTCGCGAGCAACTGTACGATAACCGGACGCTCTAACTCAAGACGGCGGGCCGAGATGCTCTCCTCGATCACCATACGCACACGATCATCTACAAAGGTCACTTTCTGCTTAGAAAGTAATACAATGAGACGGCGCTCTGGAATGACCGAAAGAGGCTGTAGTGAGGAATTCAATACAAGAACTGGCATGAATAGCGTTCCTTCCTCTCTGTCAGAGCCGATATCAGGTGCAGACAGCGAGGGCGAGAACCGAGGCGTAATGTGGGGAAGAAAGAGGCCCCACTTGCCCGTTCCTACTGCCGCCTGCTACGACGACCACATGAGTACGAGTGGAGTTGCCTTGCACGTCCAGGTGAGTCAGGGGCGGCAGAATCGTCTCCATGTTTCGATTTCGGTGTATATACTATCCTACTATCGAAGCATGCAGTCGAGTTCCATATCAGAGGCACCCAGCCTGTGAAGGATGTTGCCTGAGTCTGATATGTCCGCATTCTGAGACTCCTTTATTTCCCTTGTATTGGGAGAGTTGTGGCACCTTTGAAGCTGTGCCATCCTGGTCGGGGTGAGAGGACTTGAACCTCCGACCTCAGCGTCCCGAACGCTG
>CAXUHG010000173.1:0-9754 GCA_964250805.1 uncultured Ktedonobacteraceae bacterium
TATCGCGTCCGAGGCGCAATTCATTGCGTGATATCCTTCTCACCCTTGTCTATAAATGGTGGGAGAACTGATCTCGCGTGATAAATTACACGGCGGACGCGATAAATCTGGTCCCTACGCAAATCCGTACAATGTTTATTTCCTCTAAATACAAACAACGCGGACATAGGTAATATTTCCTATTGTCGAGACGGCAAAACTCAGACATATTGCCCTTTCGGGTAGTCATTCTTTACCCCTTTGCCCAATGCTTTTTTGTTGTTCTCGTTGTATAGTGCGAATAAAGACATGAGTAAAAAAGAGACGCAACACAAGACGGCATGCAGCGTATACAAGGTACATAGAAATTCTAAAAGAGACGATAGAGAATTGTAGAAGCCATCTACAATAAAAGAGATAGCCATACCTGCTTGCGGTTCAATGCTCTATCTTTGATGCGCGATGGTAGGGGTCTAATTCATTACATCCTGTGAGCGAGGAAAATCAATGGATGCAGAGCTTAACTTTGAAAAACGCTATCGTCTGCTACGTGAGGTCATCGAGACCGTCGTTTTGACAATCCTGATGTTTCTGGTAATTCATTCGGCAGTACAAAATTTCAACATCGATGGGCACAGCATGGAGCCAAACCTGCACAATAATGAGCTTATTCTCGTCGATAAATGGACCTATCTTTTCCATGCGCCAGCGCGTGGTGATATCATTGTATTTGTTGCGCCTCCCGATCCGACTCAGGATTATGTGAAGCGTATTATTGGTGAACCGGGCGATGTGATTACCATTAACAACGGCGTACCAACGGTCAATGGTGTGACGCTCAAAGAATACTATGTGCAACCAGCGAACATGGGAGCCACTCCTGGTGATAATCCAATTTTCAAAGAGGTTGTGCCGCCAAACGACTACTTCGTCATGGGCGACAATCGTGCTGGCAGTTCGGACTCGCGCACATGGGGCTTCTTGCCTAGAAAAAATATCATCGGACGCGCTGCCCTTGTCTACTGGCCTCTAGGACAGGACAACAGCGGTTTGTTGCCCAACGTCTCGTCCGTGTATGCAAAGGTACAGGCACAAGCAGTACATCCTGCTTTACCCAATGGTCATGGTTTTGATATCAATGAGATGCTTTTAGTAGCCATGCCGGGGGGTTTCGTGGTATTCTCTTTTTATAGCAAACGAAGACGTTTATAAATGATAGGAATGGCATACAGTGAGTTCGGAACTTGATTTTGAAAAACGCTATCGGTTAGTACGCGAGGTAATTGAGACACTGGTTTTGACGGTGCTCATGTTTCTGATTATTCGGCTAGCGGTGCAGAATTTCAATGTCGATGGGCACAGTATGGAGCCAAACCTGCACGACCAAGAGCTTATTCTTGTGGATAAATGGACCTATCTTTTCCATCCTCCTGCTCGTGGTGATATCGTTGTATTTGTTGCTCCGCCTAATCCCTCATTAGATTATGTCAAGCGTGTGATTGGTCTGCCGGGCGATGTTATCACAATCAAGGATACCACTGTGATTGTGAATGGCGTAACGATTCCTGATCCCTATGTACGAGCAAGCAATCAAGGCAATCCATTTCCCTCATTCACGGATCGTGTTATTCCAGCTAACGACTACTTCGTGCTGGGTGACAATCGTAATGGTAGCTCAGACTCGCGTGATTGGGGCTGTGTGCCACGTGCAAACGTAATTGGACGCGCCGCCCTCGTGTACTGGCCTCTAGGACAGGACAACAACGGTCTGGTTCCAAACGTGGCTAACGACTTCAACAGCATTCCGGGACCGCCTAAGACGAACTCTACCGATATCTGCCCGATCAGCCCCAACAACCACGTAACAAGTATGACTGCACCTGCAAGTAACACAATGGATACAAATCTGTTGCTGCTGCTGGTTATGCCAGGGGTGTTTGTGTTGTGTTCGGCACGGCGTAAACCCCCGACTATCCCAGTGTAAGGTCCATCTCCTGATCCTTCAACTGAACCGCGGTAACGGTATGGTTGAGGCGCGTCTGAGCGTCGGCGAGGTGCCTATTGAGCAATGTCGTAATGTCATCCGCCGAGACGACGAGACCGATAATGCCTGAAACGGTGACATTAGTAGCGACAAGTTTCCCGTTCTGTGCCTGCGGAACTCCCGTAATCGTGCAGGGCTGCCCATACAACTTGAAGTCCAGACGTACACCGCTTGGCGATATCTGCATATTGGTATTTTGTACTGGATCAGAGGGGGCGATATTCAATACCAGTAGATTGTTTAGCACAATCTGTTGCACTGGTAGCGTCGTCCCCGGTTGCAACACCGCCGCTTGAGACGATGGAATCTGGTTTACAGCCGCATTCATCGCGTTATCCATCTGCCTAATTGCTGTATCATGGGCGTAGGGACGTAGGACGAAAAACCATAGCCCTCCCAGAATAATAGCCAGAAGAATGAGTGTACTTAAACATCCCGCTAGACAGCCGCCACGACTCCGACGACGGCGTGGTGTAGCTTGCATATTCGCTCCTGCATATTGTGCATTTTGTTGCGGATATCCTCCCTGTGGAGAATATCCCTGTGTTTGGAGTACGTTGGCAGAATTGTAGGGCGATGCAGGTTGCGACGATGGTACTATTGTTGGAGCATCTTGCGGTGATTGTGGCTGTGGTGCGGATAAGCGAATTTGTCCTTGTGGCGATGAAGAGGGTGCGACGATGAGACCACAGTTACGACAAAAGCGTGCGCCCGACTCTAGCGGCGCATTGCAACGTATACAGTTCATAATATGCCTTCCCTGCTTTGAATTTACGCAAATTGTACCTCTTGTGTTTCATTGTATACTGAACAGCTTCATAAGTCTATGAGCTACATAACAAAAGAAATTATGACCCCTACAAAAACTCGCGTTGCAGAATAGCGTTCATAGACGTGATAATCTGTGTACGTAGCGCGGAATCATTGTTCAGTGTTTGAGTAATCTGCTCAATCAATTGTTGCTCTTGCTCTTGAGGAAGTGTATAGCCATATTGTTGATGCACAGCAACGGCGGCGGCACTGCGTACCTTCTCGTCGTCACTCATGATACGCGGTGGACGCCGCTCCGTGCTGCGCTGTGTTGTTGTCCCCACAGGGCTATCGGTTTTGAGTGGGGTCACTCCATCGGCAGCAAAGGGAATATCGGTGTCGATGAGATGTGCTGAATACTCGGTTGCACGATCAATGTGTACAACGACGGTCTGTGTCCCTTCATCTAACGAGCGGATTGTCCCTTCGAGGTAGATGACCTCTGGTGCGCCCCAGAAGACGCGCTCTCCCGCATGGAGGATCATAATACACTTGTTCCCTTCTTTTACATATCCATCTTTTTCAAGCATACTCTAACATACGTAGAGCGATAAACATTTTCAAATTGTGAGTGAAGACGAGTATTTTCTGCTATCGGTTACATAATGCATTCATTTCTCCTACAAATCTTCCTGTTTATAGGTGTATATAAGTATACTTGTCTTTGTAACGATGTTACGATAGGGTGCCTATATGTGACGTTTTTGGTTTCTATTCTGCGTTCTTTATTGAACGCGAAACACTTCTCAGTATATTATGTCTGTTTACGCATTTCCAGTTGCTTTCTGACACTCCTTAAAAACACGTTACGGCTATTCTTGTTTAAAATACTAAATCAGATTGGAGCAGTTAATGACTGAAAAAAGGAGTATTTTTACTCGCATTGCTGGTCTATCACGTTTCTCGCTCTTCTCGATTGTGGCGGCTCTCGGTCTTGCACTGGTTAGCATTCCTGCGCTTACCTTTGCGGCACAACCAGCCGCTCCACTTGTGAAGCTTGCTGATAGTAGTGCGCCCTTAGTTCGCACCGCGAAGGCTGCAGGGCATCACTCCTCAGACGACTCGATTACTGTTGGCCTTGTATTAAAGACGAACCATCTTGCTCAACAGATGAGTATGTTGCATTCTCTGTATAATCCCAGTAGTTCCTCATTTCATCAGTGGCTTGCGACTGGAAGCTTCGATTCCCAGTTTGCGCCGGCTGCCAGTGATGTCGCGAACGCGACAAACTACTTGACAAGCCACAATCTTCACCTGATCAATTCGCCGAGTACGACATTGATTCTAGCGAATGGTTCGGCACGTGATGTAGAGGCTGCGTTCCACACCACACTCAATGACTACAATGGAGCCGATGGCACGCATTTTTTTGCGAATAGCACAACACCCCAGGTGCCCACTAGTGTTGCTGGTAGCATCGTGGGTGTACTTGGCTTGAATGACAGCGTAAACGCACATAGTAGCGCGACGCCAGATGCAAAGCCTAATTTGTCCTTCCCGTATGGTGGAGGTCCTTATGGGCGTGGCCTCACTCCATCTCAGACAGCAGGCATCTACGATTTTAATTCTGTGTATAAGAAGCTCAAAGACAAAGGTCAAGGCATTACGCTTGGCTTATATGAGCTTTCTGGCTATACGCGTAGTGACATTGCCTATTATGAGAAGACTTTCGGTCTGCGTCACGTACCTTTCACCGACGAAAACGTGCTTGGTGGTCCTATCGCTATTGGCGGTTCGGTAGACTATGGTGCGGGCGAAGTTGAGCTAGACATCGAGTTGCAGATTGCAACCGCCCCTGATGCGAAAAAAATTATCGTCTACAATGCTCCCAATACTGAACTTGGCGGTATTGCTGAGTATCTGCAAATTGCGAAAGACAATCTCGCTGATGCAACGAGCAGCAGTTGGGGTGCATGCGAATACTTCCAGGATACTACTGTTCATACAGAGGAGTTGCAGGCGTTCACACAGATGGCACTGCAAGGACAAAGCATCTTCGCCGCTTCCGGTGATGATGGTGCTTATAGCTGTGGTGCTGGAAGCGGTTTGACAGGTACAAACGCTTTACAGGTACTTGATCCCGCCGCTAATCCATTTGTCACTGGTGTAGGTGGTACTTCGTTCCGCCAGCCCAACCAGGGGCCGGTCAACTTCGATCCTGGTACGAACCCCAATCCCACCTATCCAGGTGCATCCGCTGAATGGGTATGGCTTAGCCATTGTCCTACTAGCGATAACTGTGAAGGCGGCGGCGGTGGTGTAAGCCGTGTCTGGGCCAGTGCTGACTACGTTGCGTATCAAGGTACGCTTCTCCCCGGTATCGTCAATGCTGGTAGTCAATCAGGCGCATACTGTGGGCAAACAGCGGCTAATCTGTGCCGCGAGGTACCCGATGTCTCGCTTGATGCTGATCCAGGTACAGGCTATGCCATTTACTGCACAAACACTCCTGGTGGTTGTACAAACCCGGCATACTCCGTTAATGGATGGGTACGTTACGGCGGTACCTCCTGTGCCGCTCCTGTCTGGGCAGGTATTGCAGCCCTCTATGACTCCTATCATCATGGACGTGCAGGCTTGTTCAACTACCTCGTGTATCCATACGACTCAACCGCTGGTTATACCAGTCAGTTGCACGATATCACCAACGGCAACAATGGCTTCTATCCAGCAGCGGCTACGTATGATCTGGCTTCTGGTCTCGGTACTCCCGATGTCTATAACTTGATCAAACCGTAATACACTACACAGTCAAGCGTGATACATGACATATCACAAATACACCCGCCTTCTTCAATCGAGGAAAGGTGGGTGTGTTTGTGTGATGAAACAAAATCGCGCGTCGTATTGTTATAGTATGTGAATCTATTTTCCACGCGCTATTTTCATCCCCATACGAATAGAATATTCTAGTGGCATTTATTGCAGGGAGACCGCAAGGGTCTCCCCTACATTTCACAACCCCTACATGTAGGGGAGACCCTTGCGGTCTCCCTGCTAGCATCGGGGTGTATATACACATGTTTTTACATGTAGAGGACTTACCTAGACACTATGCACGAGAAGAGTTTACTCACGCTGGAGTATCCGAAAATACTGGCGAAGGTGGCACGCGAGGCCGCTTTTTCCGCTAGTAAAGAACTGGTGGCGGCATTGGAGCCGACGCCAGACCTGGATGAGGCGCAGCGTCGCCTTGCCTATACAACTGAAGCTTCGCGCCTAATCGACCTGTCCGCCGATGCTGGTGTTGGCGCGGCGCACGATATTCGACCTCTGCTCGTCCGTGCTGCCCGTGATGGCGTCCTCGGTCCATCCGATCTCGTGGAAATCATGGAGACGGTGCGTAGCACGCTGCATGTAGCACGTCTGCTTGAACGCGTAGACCCTGAGACGTTTCCTCTGCTGCACATGCTCGGTGGCGACATTCCTACACGCCCACAGATTGCGCGTCGTATCGAAGAGACGGTGAGCGAAGAGGGCGAGATACTCGACTCCGCTAGCTCCGCTCTACGCAAAATTCGCTTTGAATTGCGTGGCGCGAACCAGCGTTTACAGGATCGCTTGCGTACTCTCGTTGGCGAATTTGGTGGTGCATTGCAGGAGCCGATTGTCACCATGCGTAACGACCGCTATGTTGTGCCGGTGCGCTCCGAGAGTCGGGGACAGGTGCGCGGTATCGTCCACGACCAGTCGTCGAGTGGTGCTACGGTTTTTGTGGAGCCGATGGTGGTTGTCGAACTGAACAATAAGGTGCGCCAGATACAGATCGAGGAGCGACAGGAGATCGAGCGTATTCTGCGCGTCCTCTCAGGTGAGATTGGACAAGAGGCTGAGGCTCTCAAGGTTGCCGTCGAACTAATCGCTGAGTTCGATCTGCACCTCGCCAAAGCACGCTATGGACGCATGATACGTGCAAATGCACCAAAGCTCAACGATGCAGGACGTATCAATCTGCGCAACGCACGCCATCCCCTTTTGACGGGTAAGGTGGTGCCGACCAATTTTTACCTGGGACGTGACTTCTTTATGGTCGTTATCACAGGCCCAAATACGGGCGGTAAAACGGTTGCCCTCAAGACCGTTGGTCTACTTGCATTGATGGCGCAAGCTGGTTTGCACATTCCCGCTGATGACGACTCGGAGATAGCCATTTTTGAAGATATCTTCGCCGATATTGGCGATGAGCAGAGCATCGAACAAAGCTTGAGTACCTTCTCATCGCACCTGAGCCGTATCATCGAGATACTGCACCGCGTCGATGAGGAGCAGAAGCGTAACACGCCTGAGATTAGCGGTGCGATGGCTGACACGCTTATCAAGAAGGCGCAACGTCCAGCATCAGTTATGATTCTGCTCGACGAGCTTGGTGCTGGTACCGATCCAAGCGAAGGTTCAGCACTGGCACGCGCTATTCTAACTTTCTTGCTAGAACGGCATGTGACTACCGTTGCCACGACGCACTATTCCGAACTCAAAGCCTTTGCACATGAGCAAGCAGGAGTTGTCAACGCCTCGGTAGAGTTCAATATCGAGACGCTTTCACCAACCTATAAGCTGAACATTGGCTTACCAGGGCGTAGTAACGCGCTGGCAATCGCCAATCGCCTTGGTCTGGATGATCGCATCATCGAAAAAGGGCGCGAGTTCCTTGGTAGCGAAGGTGTGCGTATGGAGAACCTGCTAGAGGGACTGCAAAGCGAGCGCAAGACAGCCGAGGACGAGCGTTATCATTTGAACATGGAGCGCGTTGAGGCTGAGTTCCAGCGCAAGCAGCTTGAGGACGAGCGTCACAATCTCGAACAGGAGCGTGTGCGCATTCTCAACGAGGCTCGTATTCAGGCGCGACGCGAAGTGGAACAGGTTCAGGCATCGCTAGCGAAGATCAAGGTCGATGTGAGCCGCGTCAATCTCACGCGTGAGCGTCTGGGCGAGATGCGGCAACAGGTACGCAACCTCGACGAGAAAATCACGCTTACGCCAGAGCCACGTCGTCCCGCGAAACGTACTGCGCCCGATGCAGCTACTAGCGTCGGCACTGGTGAGGCACCGTTGCAGATTGGCGATACCGTCTACGTGCAGAACTTCGGACAGAACGCCGAGTTAGTGGGTCTCTCGGCAGACCGTAGCGAGGCCGAGGTGCAGATGGGAGCCTTGCGCTTCCGCGTGAACGTAGATAATATCGAGCGATTGAGCAAGCGTCAAGCTACTGCTACTACGGCAGAGCGACCACTGCATGTCGTCTCTTCCGACATCAACATTCCGCGCTATGAGGATCGTCCAGCGGTGGATATGCAGCTTGACATACGCGGCTGGCGCGTCGAGCAAGCTCTTGAAGAACTGGATAGCTACCTTGACAATGCGGCGATGGCTGGTCTAGCGGCTGTACGCATTATACATGGCAAGGGAACCGGTGCCCTGAGAAATGCTATTCGTGAGCAATTGCATCGTCATCCACTGGTCAAGTCCTACGCCTCCGCACCACCAAAAGAGGGCGGCGATGGTGTGACCGTTATAACTATGGCATCCTAAAAATTCATCGCTCCGAAAAACATCTGTTTTTCGGAGCGATGAATTTTTAGGATGTTGTGTTTTACTTATTCTCGGCTAATATCTTTCGCGCCTGCTCCACGGTCAGTGGCTTATTATAAATTGGCGATCCTGGCTGCTGCAGACGACCACCATCATGTAGAGAACCCGTATCGACAGGGGCGAAACCAATATCCTCAATCAGTTTTGAGACAACTGCTTTGGCCTCAGCATCATCACCAGCCACGAAGAGGACGAGACGATTCTTTTGCTCTGTTTTGCCACCTGTGCGTAACGTCTCGAAGTACATTGTGTTGAACGCCTTTACAATTCTTGCACCAGGAAGGCGTTTCGCCACCTCTTCGCTCGATGTGCTGTTGCCGAGGTCCTGCACATTGCCCGTCGAGGTATAGTGATTCATTGCGTCGATTACTATCTTGCCCGCTAGCAATTGAGGAGCAGGTAGTGCTTCTGGCGTGCGCCAAGGCGTTGCTAGCAAGACCACTTCACCAAACTCTGCGGCACCCTCAACAGTCATCGCGGTTACATTGGAGCCAAGAGTGGCAACAAGCGATGCCAACGACTCAGGACCACGCGAATTGCTAATTGCAACGGAATGACCCGATTTAGCTAACAGCCGCGCCACATTCGCTCCGATATTGCCCGCACCGATAATCCCAATATTCATGAAATACACATCCTTTCCTAAGGAAACACAAATCGTTTACTATGGTATGTACGATAACGCAAGACGCGCCCGTTTTCTTCCAACGAAATAATGCATTCTTATTCAAAAATCCCATACTACAACTATTTTTTACTATCATCCGTTCTATAGATATGAACCGGGTGCTACTGCTCGGTCACTGTTTTATTCATACATATATTCGGAGGTATTATTTCATGGATCGAGTGAGAGACCTTGGCGGGCGCGGGTTTCGCGGTGGCTTTAATCAACTAGGCGATTTCAGAAAGTTTATTCTGCGCGGCAATGTTGTTGATCTAGCGGTTGGTATTGTTATTGGTGCTGCTTTCACGGCTCTTGTTACTAGTTTTGTAAATAATGTTATTACGCCTCTTATTCCAGCACCAGGGGGCAATCTTTTCACATGGTCAATACCTATTGCTTACACACACAAGTCAATGCAAATAGGTATTTTCCTTAGTGCTATCATAAGCTTTATAATTGTTGCTGCTGTTGTATATTTCTTCGTTGTGAAACCAGTGAACGCCTTGACCGACCGTTTTACACCACACAAGAGTGAGGCACCAACGACGCGTGAGTGTCCATTCTGCCTGAGTACGGTGCCGCTCAAAGCGACGCGTTGTGCTTATTGTACGGCGCAACTACCACCCGCTGAGGTAACAACAGCGGCAACGGGGGCGTAGATATTT
>CAXUHG010000173.1:9764-10485 GCA_964250805.1 uncultured Ktedonobacteraceae bacterium
TTCTAAAGACCCATTTACCCCCTACTTGTATAGTTGCTTATTTAAAATCAACACAATATCTACAAAAGTCATACCTTGCACTCATATCCACGCTGGCGTATACTTCACAACGGAACACATATCTGTGTTATCGCGCTAATAGATGTAGAGGAGAATACCACTGATGGCTTCAACACCTGACATACATCTCGAATCATTCATTCGTGACGTGCAGGACTTTCCACAACAGGGAGTGTTGTTCAAAGATATTACGCCACTGCTGCAAGACGGTGCCGCCTTCCATGCCTCGATAGACCGCCTTGCCGCTCATTATGCAGGGGCAGGCATTCAGACAGTCGTGGGAGTGGAGTCGCGCGGCTTTATTTTCGGTGCGCCGCTCGCCTATCAGCTCAATTGTGGTTTTGTGCCCGTTCGCAAGTTCGGCAAGCTGCCAAGCGAGACGGTGAGCGTCGAGTACGCCCTTGAATATGGCACCAACGTCGTCGAGATTCACCAGGATGCTATTAAGCCTGGGGAGCGTGTCCTGATCGTCGATGACCTGCTGGCGACGGGTGGTACTGTCTCCGCTGCAATGGAACTGGTGGAGAAGCTCGGCGGGCATATCGCAGGTATCGCCTTTCTCGTCGAACTCACCTTCCTCAAAGGACGTGAGCAACTTAAAGGCCACGATGTATTCGCATTGATTAAATATTAACAAACATACATAGGCATCAGAAACACG
>CAXUHG010000174.1:0-10474 GCA_964250805.1 uncultured Ktedonobacteraceae bacterium
ATTCAGGAAAGGAACCATTCATGGGCGATATACAAGCGTATAAGGCTATTCCATCCGTTAGCATGCCACAGGGCTACCAGACTCAGGTAGGTCCGTTTCTGGCGGAGATGTATGCAAAACACGGACCGATCTTTCGCACAGGCTCGTTCGGCAACGAGATCGTCTTTCTTGTAGGACCGGAGGCAAACCGTTTTGTGCTGGTAAGCAATCGGCAGAAGTTCTCGAACTACGAGGGTTGGAGTAAAATCTTCGGTGTGATGGAGATGTTCGGCAAGGGTCTACTGGTTATGGATGGCAAAGAGCATGACGAGCATCGCCGTATGATGAATCCCGCCTTCGCCATTAACTACATGAACAACTACCTGCCTATGATGAACCGTATCATTCGACAGCGTACCGCGCAATGGGCCAAAGACGGCACAGTGGACATCTACGACGAGGCACGCAAAATCACATTCGATGTCGCCGCCGAAGCACTCGCTGGCCTTACCGACGAAGCCGAGCGCGACCAGTTCCGCGACCTCTTCCTACGCATCCTGATGACACCTGCTATGGCAACCTCTGAGGCTGACTTCCGCTATAAACTCGGTCTCGTGCATCGTGAATTGAACGATTTGCTCATCCCTAAAATTGAAGAACGACGCAAGCATCCAACAAACGATCTCTTCGGCATGTTGGTACAGGCACGCGATAATTCAGGCAACACGATGAGCAACGAACAGCTTATCGCGCACGTCAACATTCTGCTCGTCGCGGGACACGAAACCTCGACCAGTCTTAGTGCGTGGTTGCTCTACCTTCTCAACCAGAACCCAGACTATACGAAACGCATTATGGATGAGCAGAACGCGATTCTTGCACCAGACGCCGACCCGACGCTAGAGGATATCAAGCAGATGAAGGTGCTGGACAATGCATTGAGCGAAGCGGAGCGCATGTACCCACCAGTCGCTAACGGACCGCGCGGCGTACTTGAGGATGTCGAGTTTCACGGCTATTTCCTGCCCAAAGGAACCCCTGTCCTCTACTCCATCGCCGGCTCGCACATGATTCCCAGCATCTTTCCGCATCCCGAAACGTTCGATCCCGACCGTTTCGCGCCACCAAGAGAGGAACACAAGAAGACGCCCTATGCCCTCGTCGGCTTCGGCGGTGGTCCGCGCATCTGCATTGGTATCAACTTCGCGCAAATCGAGATCAAGGCGATGGTCTCGCACATTCTGCGCCACTACCAACTCGATCTGCTCCCCGGACAAGAGATTGTACAGTTCTATGAGGTTACAGGTATGCCGATCAATGGAATTGGGATGCGCGTCACAGCGAAAAAGTGAGTGTTAGGAGACCTTTACGGTCTCCTAACACTCACTAATCTTTATGCGCGTCTCAATGTAGTTCAAGTGCATTTGGGACTCACGCATTGCTTGTTCAATCTCCTCTTGCTTCCTATGGAGCATTTTACGAAGCTCGTCCGCAGAGACGTTCTCCTCAAGAAACTGCCCAATTTGATCGAGCGTCAAACCAAGCTCCTTGAGTGCCAGAATACGATTTAAGCGCGGCAACTGACTAGCACTGTAGTAGCGGTAGCCCGTCTCAGGATCAATATAAATCGGCTTCAATAAGCCGAGCTGGTCGTAGTGGCGCAATTGTCGCCCAGATACCTGGGCGATAGTACTAAATTCTCCGATGCGAAACACTGTTCTCTCCACTCCTTCCTGATTCCCTTTGCTCAAACTAAGTATAAAGTTTGACACTATGTCAAAGTCAAGTACTTGCGGGACGAGTTTTCTTAGACTCCACGGTTTCTTATTCTCGAAGGAGGCAGACAAGCATACACAAAGAATTCTTCTCCTTTCATTAGCTTGACAAAAATAACAGACGCCGTTAATATTTTCTAACACTGTGTAAATCTGCGTGAAGAAAGGATTAACATGTCTGTAAGCCGACGTGAACGTTTACGCGAAGCAACACGCGAGGAAATTAAAAGTGTCGCACGCCAGCAAATGGCGGAACAAGGGGCAGCTTCGCTCTCGATTCGTGGAATAGCAACCAAGATGGGAATGAGTGCCCCTTTCCTCTATCACTACTATCAGAGCCGCGACGAGTTGGTGACGGCTCTCATTGTAGACGCATATACGTTGCAAGCTGAAATGCTTGAACAAGCCAATACCTCCTGTTCATCGGAGGATATAGCAGACCATTTTCTAGCGACCGTGCTGGCCTATCGAGAATGGGCAATAGCACATCCAACAGATTTTGCCCTTCTTACAGGTACACCTATCCCTGGCTATCACGCGCCTGAAGAGATTACACTTCCAGCGGCACGCCGTGCCTTGTCTCTATTTTCAAGGCTCGCACAAAGTGCAGAAAACCAGCAACGACTTCATCTTCCATCAGACTATCAAGAGGCTCCTGCCGAGTTAGCACCTCAACTCGTTGAGTGGTACCGTCAACAAGGCTTGGAAGTCTCTTATCCCGCCATGTACATGGTCTTGACAGCGAATGCTCTCATTCAAGGGCTACTTTCCCTGGAAATACATGGACACTCACAATACTTCTTCCGCAATCCCGCCGATTTCTACCGTTCGGAAATACTCGCGTTGCTGAAACGCTGGAGCATTCGTTAAAACAACTCTTTATCCCCTTGACAAAAGAGTATCTCCGTATTATTATTCTTACATATGTAAATATATTTACATATGTAAGAATAATAATACGGAGATACTCCGAAAGCATTTCATCCTTGAAAGGGGAATAAACAAATGAGACACTTACGTAACCTACTTATTACCATCATTGGCATCACGCTTATACTTGGCCTTGTCGCTTGTGGTGGAAGTAGCGCATCAGCCAATCCTACTCTGCCCATTAACACAGTAGTGGAAGTTGTGAACGGACACTCAGAGACAATTTTAACCGATGCGCGTGGTTTTGCGCTTTACTACTATACTCCTGATACTAAGACCGCAACAGCGTGTAGCGGGAGTTGTGCTACTGCATGGCCGCCACTACTTGCAACTAGTACGGCTAGTAGTTCAGTTACTCTTCCCGGCACACTTACGGTGCAAAAGACCGATAATGGAAATCAGGTCGAATATAACGGGCGTTTGCTCTATACCTTTGAGGATGATACGATTGCGGGTCAGGTCAACGGAGATAATGACGGAGGTTGGTTTGTTGCTACTCCCTTATTGAAATGATGCAGTTATAGAGATTTGTGAAATGTGAGAAGACCTTTGTAGTCCTCTCACATTTCACAAATCTCTATAACCTCCGTTTATAAGCCCTATTTGCCCAACAAAGATAATCTTCCCGCTTATTCAACCCTTTTTGAAAAACAAACTCAACAGGTTGTAGTCCCGTTCTTAGCACAACAGCAAATCGCGTTTCACTTTTTCTCGTAACAGGAAGCAATTGCTCTTTGTCTCCGAATTGGATCGTCAGCTTGTCTTCTATACTAACCAATTGAATATCATTTGCTAAGGTCGCGTTGATATCAGGAGCAGCATAGCGTCCAACAAGCGACGCTAATTCCTCCTTCGTCAGAGGCACTTCTAAAGAAGGTGAGGTGTTAGGAGATATATTGTTGGGAGCAAGAAATAGCTCAATTGCTGTTTCCTGAGTCTTCCTTAAAAGGACATTTGCTTGATTGACCAACTCAATCACGGCAAAACGCTGTTCTGGAAACATTTGTAGGTAACTACAAAATCCTCTCCTGCCTCCGCTATGATCTAATGTATGCATACCACGAAATTCATCGAGATACAGACCATAGCCATAGTAGCGGCTATCGGGTACGTCTAGCGGCTTCGTATACGGTCGGGTAAGCGTGGAAATAACCTCTGGCGAGAGTACCTGTTCTCCGTTAAGGCGACCACCATTCATAAAGGCAATACAGAGACGTGCAAGTTCGATGACGTTTGAGAAGAGGAAGCCAGCGGGCCAGCGAGTAGCGTTATCGTCATACGGCCTTACTACGCTCCAACGTTGAGACTTCTCTGCAATATGACCTTGAGAAAAGGGATAGGTCATTGCCATTGTTGTAGAAAATGTACTCCTTTCCATCTTTAATGGTTGAAGGACACGATCAACGACTACTTGCGCGTATGGTTTCTTGCTTAACGCTTCGATAACGACGCCAGCGACAGCATAGCCGAGTCCTGAATAGGAAAACATTTTCCCAGGCTCGGTAAAAAAATGTCGCTTGTCATAAGAACGAACTGCTTGCTCCAATACACATTCACCATGAGGACCATAATCGCTATCATCGTCCTTCAAACCTGCTGTATGACTCAGTAATTGGTGTATTGTAAGTGGTGCGAGTAGCAAAGGGAGATCAGATACATATTCAGCAATGGGTGCGTAAACATCAAGATGTTGCTCATGTACTAAATTCATCAAGCTATAGGCGGTGATCATTTTTGTGAGCGAACCGATGCGAAACAGCATATCAGCAGTAACAGGAGTAGCGGTTTCACTATTTGCGATGCCAAAGCCCTCAGCGAAGATTATCTCATCTTCATAGACAACCGCTATTTCGACTCCTGGCGCATGTACGGATTGAAGTTCTTTCGCGGCTACCTGCGCTAGCGTCTCGGCTTTCTCTTTTATATTCATGCTATAAAATACATCTTTCCCTATACTATCAATTCATCAATTCCATTCGTAGGAACTCGATTTATCGCGTCCTAAGCCGATTTATCGGCTATATACAGGTACAACATAAGCTCATACAACAAATACTCATAGGCGATAAATCGCACGGTGGACGCGCTCAAGCTCGTCCCTACGAAAAATCATTGCATGACGATTGGTAAACCATCCCTTTTTGGGCATGTTTCATTCTCGCACAAAAAACAATCTTATTATGTACTATTCTCGACATGGTAAGATACAAAGAAAAACGTCGAAGGAGTCGTTATGTCTGATACCCTACGAGGTGAATACTTTTTCTTGCCACAGGAGCATGTGATATTTGGAGCGGGTAGCCTGGCAAAGCTAGCGGATGAGGTACAGGGCGTTGGCGGGCAACGGGCATTTCTTGTTACCGGCAATTCGCTGGCGACGCAGACTGATGTTGTGCAACGAGTGGAGCAGGCACTTGGTACAATGCATGTTGGCACTTTCTCTGCTATACGCCAGCACTCGCCGAAGGGCGATGTAGCCCACGCGGCAGAGCAGGCACGCATGCTCAATGCTGATGTACTAATTAGTGTTGGCGGTGGTAGCCCGATTGACGCAACAAAAGCGGTTGCGATGGCTCTTTCACCCGATCAGAAGAACTTTCTGCCGCATATCGCTATTCCAACGACGCTTTCTGCCGCCGAATTTTCACATCTTGTAGGCGTGACCGATGAGGAGGCGAAGCGCAAAAGCGGCTTTGCCCATATACCACTCGCGCCACGCGGCGTTATTCTCGATGCCACACTGACGCTCTCGACACCGATGCAACTATGGCTCTCGACGGGGATACGCTCGCTCGACCACGCGGTTGAGTCGCTCTACGCTCCTGGCATTCATCCCATCAACGATGTTTTGGCACTTGAAGCTATTCGTAAGCTCTTCGAGTATCTACCAAAGACGAAGGCACAGCTCGACGACCTGAACACGCGTACCGAACTGGAACTCGCGTCGTGGATGAGTTTCTTTGGCGAGGTCAACACGCCGATGGGATTGAGCCACAACCTCGGCAGACGTATCGGTGCCAGCTACGATGTACCGCACGGCATCACGTCGTGCATCATTTTGCCACACGTTATGCGAGCCTTTGCATCGATCTATCCACAACAACTCGCACGTATCGCGAAGGTACTTGGATTGCACTACTCAGATGATACAAGCGCCGCATTAGTTGCAGCAGATGCTGTTTCTAAGCTGATTGGAGAGCTTGGCCTGCCACAACGCCTGAGCGACGTAGGCGTCAATGAAACGGAACTTGCAACCATTGCGAACTCCACGCCCAGCCGTGAGTTGTCGGTAGAGGAGGTCGAACAGTTGTTACGGACGATGCTATAGTGACAGGCTCTTCGCTACGCTGTATACTGATGAGCGTGTGCAACACCTTGTGAGGAGTCTATCAATGTTGATTCAGCGGTTTTTCGTAGGGACCAGATTTATCGCGTCCGAAGCTCAATTTATTGAGCGAGATCATGACAAACTTTGTCTGCAAGCTACTTCAAACACGATCTCGCGTGATAAATTACGCAACGGACGCGATAAATCTGGTCCCTACGAAAATGCCTCATCAAGGTTGATTGACTAGTAGATAGAGAAGGCTATGTTGAACGTTCAAGAAAATAGCAGGTCCGAAGAGCAAAAAGAGACGGGACGTATCGAAGCATTCAGCGATGGCGTATTCGCTGTAGCTATTACTCTACTTATATTGAATATCCAGCCGCCAGTAGAGCATAATTTGACTGATGGGCAACTACTCATAAAGCTAGGTGATGACTGGTCTATCTATCTTGCCTTTATCACGAGTTTCGCAACAATAGGTATTATGTGGATTAATCATCACAGGGTGTTCACACACATCAAACGTTCGGACAACACACTGCTTTTGTTGAATCTTCTGCTGCTGTTGGCAATTATTTTCATTCCCTTTCCAACGGCTCTAATGGCAGACTACATCAATCAGCCCGGACAGCATATCGCGCCGCTCCTGTATAGTGGAACATTTTTGCTCATGGCGATCTGCTTCAACCTGCTCTGGCGGTATGCCTCCTACAAAAATAGATTGCTTGACCCTAAAACTAATCTGCAAGAAGTGCAAGCAATCACAGGGCAGTACAGGTATGGGCCGTTGTTATACATTGCTATCTGCGTGCTTATCGCGATCTACCCACCATTGGGTATCGCTGCGAATTTGCTGCTCTCGATCTTCTTTGCTATTCCAGGGCGGAAGCCCAAAGAGGAAGAGAGGTCACTTTAAGGAATAACGTCCTCATCGTCGCTTGGAAACCGCCTCGTTTTCTATTCGTCTTTCTACGGTATGTAGCCTCTCTACAACATTTTCATACACTGTAGTTTCTATATTGGATTGCTTGAAAATAACTTCCAGCTTTTTGGAAAAGAGATTTGCTATTGTTCTTATACCATCTTTAACAGTATTGAGTTTTGTCTTTCCCACTCTTAGCCTGTATCTGATAGGATATTCTCCACATCTGAAGCCGCGTATGTGTGCTTCAATTTTTAGCTCTTGAGAGAAAGACATACCTGGAGAGTGTACATGTAGTTTCTCCCAAATATCTCTTTTGAAAACCCACATGCCAGACATAGAGTCAATAAAAGGTGAATTAAAGAGAAATTTGGCAAGAATTGTCAGCAATTTGTTGCCAAGAATGTGGCTGATTGTCATGTTCTTCCGGTTCACATAATTCAGTCTGTTCGTACTTATAAAGTCCAAATCTTCCTTTTCCATTTTTTGAATAATTTCGGGCAAATTTTCAAATGGATAGGTAAGGTCAGCGTCGCCAGTGGCGATAATATCGCTAGATGCATTAGCGAAGCCTGCTTTATAGGCATTGCCATACCCTCTAATGGGTTGAATAATAACAGTTGCACCATGTTGCGTAGCAATATGACGAGTTTTATCTTTTGATCCATTATCAATGACCATGATTTCGGTTTCGTAGCCCATATTCATAAGCTCGCCAACAGGTATCTCTTCAAGCACGAGACCAATTCCTAGTTCTTCGTTTAATGCCGGTATGACAACTGTTATTTTCTTCACCTTATTTTCTCCTTGTCGGGGAATTTCGCGTCTCTACGACAAGCATGGCAGTTGTCATATCCATAGCAGCACCCCACCACATCCTATAATCACCGTCTAACACTTTATCTACATTATAATGGCATTTCCAAATTTCTCTAAAAATTTCTGATCACTCGTGTAGTTCCAATTTACTCGTATGCATCACCAGCAACAACCCGCTCTCTACCGACACCTCGGCATGTTCACTGGTAAGTTCGTTGCTCACTCCACGTGGCTTGCCAAAGCGCAGCGTTTCGTCTTTGAGGGGATAATACAAATTATGTGAACGAATACCCGTTGCATCTCCTGTGAGCGGGAAAAGTGAGAGCAGGTCGCCACGTTGCCCTGAAATAGATGTGCGACCAGGACCACGCAACAGCCAACACGTCATAGGGCCAGCGACGACACGCGTAGGAACGGTCTCTATGTCGGCTAATAGCAGGATATTCGCCATTGTGTGATCGAAACGCGCACCACCAGTAGCTCCCAGTAATGTTATTTCGCTTGCGCCTTGTTCGAGGGCAACCTGAACTGCAAGTTCGGTGTCAGTTTCGTCCTTCTCGACATTGGCACGTATAAGCTGGCATCCCTTCTCCTCTAGCTCCGTGACTGATATAGTTAGCGAATCGAAATCACCGACGACGAAGGCAGGTACGTGACCATAAGATAATGCGGCCTCTGCTCCACTATCAGCGGCGATTATGAGATTGGCATTGGCAAGTGCCAGGTCCACCGACGAGCCTGGTTGAACCGTACCTCCTGCGAAGATTACGACATGCATGGAACTGTACCTTTCGGCGTGTTTTTGTGAAATTCGTGTCTATAGTGTATCATGAAACGTTGTATGAGGCATAAGATAAAAATACTCTGTTAGACAGGCTTTTGTGAAATGCAGGGAGACCGTAAGGGTCTCCCCTACATTTCATTTACGTGTAGGGGAGACCCTTGCGGTCTCCCTGTAAGGTATAAAGGTCAATTATATTCTATGCAAACCGAACAAAAATTACCTCAATCATGGGGCCATTATCCAACGGTGGAACCTGCTCAGGTGACACCCATTTTCTGGCGCAATGAACTGCCCGATCTCGAAGATACAAATCGTTCTATTCTACCCTTTGCCTATGGTCGCAGTTATGGTGATAGCTGCCTCAATGAAAATGGTATATCGCTCGATGTGAGCTATTTGCGTCGCTTTATCTCGTTTGATGAGGCGACAGGTGTGTTGCGCTGTGAGGCCGGTGTGACGCTTGCCGATATCTTAGAGGCGATGGTGCCGCGCGGCTGGTTTCTACCTGTGAGTCCTGGCACCAAATTCGTCTCAGTGGGGGGCGCGATTGCCAACGATATTCACGGCAAAAATCATCACAAGGCGGGCACCTTCGGACGGCATGTCAACTGCTTTGAACTACTCCGCTCAAATGGCGAACGCTTGCTCTGCTCGCCTACCGAGAATAGCGAGTTGTTCCGCGCTACTATCGGCGGTCTCGGTCTCACAGGCGTCATTCTATGGGCTGAAATTCGCCTCAAGCCCATCGTCAACCCTTATATTGATACAGACTCCATCCGCTTTGAGTCTTTGGACGAATTTTTTGATATCTCGGCTGAGTCCGATGCCGATTTCGAGTACACGGTGTCGTGGGTCGATATTCTGATTGGCGGCAAGGCTCTATGTCGCGGAAAATTCCTACGCGGCAACAATAACTCCTCACGAGCGTTAGCCGCGAAACCTCTGAAAAAGCCTTTGCCACTCATGGTGCCGATTAACCTGCCGACGTTTGTCTTGAACACGTTGACGGTCAAAGCCTTCAACGAAGCTTATTATCGTGTACAACGTGAGAAGCGCATACATAAAGTTATGTCCTATGAGCCGTTCTTTTATCCGCTTGACTCGATTCATGAGTGGTATCGCCTATATGGAAAACGCGGCTTTTTGCAATATCAGTTTGTGGTGCCGTTCTCGACAAGTCGGGATGCAATGAGCGAAATTATGGGACGCATTCGACGTTCGGGTGAAGGCTCGTTTTTGACGGTGCTAAAGAATTTTGGCGATATGCCATCTCCTGGCATGCTCTCGTTTCCGCGTCCTGGCCTGACGCTAGCACTGGATTTCTCGTATCAGGGCAAGAAGACGTTGCAATTGCTTAACGATCTGGACAAAGTGGTGTTAGAGAGCGGTGGCGGAGTCTATCCCGCGAAGGATGCTCGTATGACGCCTGAAGCGTTCCAGACATACTATCCGCAGTGGCACGAGTTCGAGCAGTACATTGATCCACACTTCTCCTCTAGTTTCTGGCGACGCGTCACATCTGGGAAGAATGCGCCTGTCGCGGTGAAGAGTTAATATAAAATGAAAATAGCAATATTGGGAGCAACATCAGCGATTGCTCATGAAGCCGCGAAACCGTTCGCGCAAGAGAACGCCGAATTTTTTCTCGTTGGTCGTTCACAGGACAAGCTCGAAGCGATAGCTAACGACCTCAAGGTACGCGGTGCCAAACGCATCAATACCTACGCCGACGACCTATCCGACCTCGATAGCCATCAAACTCTATTCGACGAGACGGTGGCAAAACTTGAATCTATCGACATACTATTGATTGCCTATGGCACGCTCGGCAATCAGCCACTTGCAGAGCAGAGCGTAGCCGAGATGCTCAAAGAGTTCAACAACAACTGCACCAGCGTCCTCTCGCTGCTCACGCTCTTCGCCAACTACTTCGAGCA
>CAXUHG010000175.1:0-10403 GCA_964250805.1 uncultured Ktedonobacteraceae bacterium
AACCTATTCGGCGTGCAACAAGGCTCCGCTCTTATGCGCCTCATGACCTCTGGCGGCAATGCTCTCTCCCTCGCCGATTTCGCCATCTACGAATTGAAGACCGCCGCCCTGCTTTTCGCGCTTTTTACGCTCTCCGTCATCTGCACACGCCTCGCAATGGGCGGCTTTCTACGCTTTACCATGCCCGCTGGCGGTAATCGCGTGACTCTGTAAAATGAATATGTTCAGTATTGGCGCGTCAGCGATCATTCTCGACGAACAGGAACGCGTTTTGCTCTGCCATCGTACCGATAGAGATTTCTGGAATCTCCCTGGTGGTGGCGTAGAGCATAACGAAACGCCTTGGCAAGCCGTTGTACGTGAAGTCAAAGAGGAGGTGGGGTTGGACGTGGTTGTAAGCAAACTGCTGGGCGTGTATAAAGACCCGACACGCGACGACCTTGTTTTCTCCTTCGTCTGTACAATCGTCGGTGGTACTTTGACGTTGACCGATGAGGCGGACGCTATCGACTATTTTGCCTTTGAGCAGATACCAGCGAACACATTTGAGAATCACGTCTTTAGAATTCAAGATTATCTTCATGAACCCGATACGATGCACCTCAAAATGCTGCCCGAAGATAGTTGGTGGCGCGTTATCATATAATATCCTTATGAACAAGACGGATCGCCTACTCGCTATTGTGCTAGAGATACAGGGCAAGGGCAAGCAACGCGCCGAAGACCTCGCACGAACATTCGAGACGAGCAAGCGTACAATCTACCGCGATATCGAGGCACTTTGTGAGGCGGGAGTGCCACTCGTCTCCATTCCGGGGCGGGGCTACTCGCTGATGGAGGGCTATTTTCTGCCGCCTTTGAGCTTCTCAACTGATGAGGCTACGATGTTGCTGCTCGGTAGCGAGTTTATGGCGCACAACTTTGATGCACAATACCGAGAAGCAGCACGTTCAGCGAACCGTAAAATCGCAGGTGTGCTGCCTGAAAAGTTGCGCGAAGATGTCGCCTACATGCAAGAGAGTATTCATTTTGTGGCAAGCGAACAACGTCCTAGCGAAGCGGCGATGCTTCAGCAGTTGCGACGTGCGATCATCGAACATGTCACCGTGCGTTTCTCCTACCTAAAGCGTCATGGGCAGACAGAGCAAGAAAGTCGCGAGGCCGACCCCTATGGCCTTGTACACATCACGGGAATTTGGTATCTGACCGCCTACTGCCACATGCGAAAAGCTATCCGCAATTTCCGCCTCGACCGGATGGATGCACTTGAGGTACTGCCCAAAGCCTTTGTACGCCCGAAAAGGTTTACAATGGCAGATAATCAAGGCCACGAGCGCGACAGAATTGTGCGTGTCCTCTTCGAGCATACCATAGCACGCTGGGTACGCGAATCGCGCTACTACTACATAGACAGCGAAGAGGAGACCGCCGACGGCCTACTGGTGACGCTGCGAGTGCGCCAGGAGAGCGAGATTGTGCAGTGGCTTCTGAGTTGGGGCAAAAGTGTGTACGTGCTAGAACCGGAGTCGCTCCGCCAGATTTTGCTACAAGAGGCACAGGAAATAGTGCAACGCTACGCTGCTGACATACCGTTGTCACAAAGGTAGGGTATAAATGTGATAGGTAGGGACCGATTTATCACGTCCAAGTGCAATTCATTGCGCGAGATGGCTCTGATATGTCCTACAGGCACAATTGATAAGGATTCGCGTAATAAATCACGCTTGCGGACGCGATAAATCGGTCCCTACAAAACGTTGGCACATGAAAATTGACCGTATATTCAATAACTGATAAGGGAAACACACAACATGACCACGCAAATGAAAAACCTTACCCCGAATTTGATGGTTGAGAATGTTAACCAGACCGTTGATTTCTACAAGAATGTACTCGGCTTTGATGTGATTGCCACTGTGCCCGAAACGGGCCAGTTCAATTGGGTGATGCTAAAACAGGGCGGTGTAGAGATGCAGTTTCAGCAACGTGCAAGCTTGACCGAAGAGTTGCCCATCTTCAAAGATAGACCAGTAGGTGGTACACTAACGCTCTACATCGGCGTGGAGGGTGTCAAGGAACTTCATGAGCGTCTCAAAGACAAAGTGACGATTGTGCAGGCAATGCACTCGACATTTTATGGTACACAAGAGTTTGCAATACAAGACATCAACGGCTTCGTTCTCAGCTTCGCAGAGACACTATCAAATGAGTGATCAGACAAAAAAGGCGATACCGAAAGCAGTTCACTGAATTTCGGGCGTTGGCAAGAACACTGCCAACGCTTTATGAAAGGGTAGATTCCGATGACTCAAAAGCGCGATTCCACCTATCTACGTACTCGTGTTGAAGAGGCTGCAACCTATCTTCCTACACTAGAGCTTTCGTTTCGAGCGATGTTTGAGGGATTGATGATCTACGTGGCAGGAAAACCATTTGCCTCTTTATCCGAACCAGGTCTATCATTAAAGTTAAATGAAAACGACCGTACCGCACTCTTACAAGAACCAGAGGCCAAATTCCTGCAACACGACGGAGAAGCACCAAGTAAGCAGTATGTAGTCGTTCCTCCTCATATCCTCGAAGATAATGAACAACTCTCCCTCTGGCTTGAACGCAGTGCAACATACGCCATGAGCATCCCATCTAAAAAGAAAACTAAAAAGGCAGGATGAATATATGGCATCTACAAAAACTGTGGATGAATACATCGCACAGACCCCACAGGAATTTCAAGGAAAGCTGCAAGAGCTACGAGCAGCAATTCGTACCACTGCTCCCGAAGCGCAGGAACGCATTAGTTATAGTATGCCTTTTTACGATTACAAAGGACGGCTAGTGTATTTTCGATTGTGGAAAAAATACATTGGCCTTTATATTCCTACTCCCGTCTTAGAGGAACATGCAAGCGAACTCGAAGTCTACAAAACCACCAAATCAGCCGTTCATTTTCCCCTGAATGAGCCGCTACCTCTCGATCTTATTAAGAAATTGATCCAGGCACGCATGAGAAAGAATGACGAAGCCGAAAAGTAGATTGACGGACGCCCACAAGGGGCGAGTCCCTACTATATGCCGTCTGGACGCGCGAAGCGCATCAAGTATAGTAGGGACTCGCCCCTTGTGGGCGTCCGTCGGACTTTTGAATAGCCCCTTGCATTCCTGCTGTTCAGTTGTTTCTCTCCCGAACTTGTTCTATGATATACATGAGCGAATTGAACCGTTAGCACAGAGAGACAGAGACGAGAACACATACATGGCAACCACCGCACAAGAACCAAAAACAATCCTCCCAGCGGGTCCTACGCCGCTTCCAGTAATCGGGAACGCACTCTCATTTCGTACCGACCCACTCGGCTTTTTTCAACAGTTGCAACGCACCTATGGCAATATGGCGACGGTCTATCTTGGACGTGTGCCGATTGTGCTGCTGTTCCAGCCCGAACATGTACGCTATCTCTTGATTGAGCATCCACGTATCTTCAACAACCGCGAGTTTACGCAGGGCAGTGGTGGTAGTAGCGACGGTGTGCTTGACGAGGGACTGCTAACGATTGACGGCGAGGCACACCGCCAGCAACGTCGCGCCGTTCAGCCCGCCTTCCACAAGAAGCGTGTCGAGGGCTATGCGGACTCTATGCTGCAATACTCACAGGAGTTGCTCAAGACGTGGCATGCGGGTGATGTCGTCGATGTCTCGCGTGCCATGCAGGAACTTACGCTCCGTATTGTGGGCAAGTGCCTCTTCAACATCGACCTCAACAGGCAACTCAGCGATCTCGGCACCGCCTTCAATGGCATTATTGGCACCCAGCCAGGAATTCTGGAAACATTGCTCAACATCCGTATCGACCAGCCGTTTACTGCCTATGGAAAACGCTTGGCGGCGATCCGTCGCCTCGATACGCTTATCTACACGCTCATTGCTCAGCGACGCGGCGACGAGCATGATCGCGGCGATGTGTTATCAATGTTACTTACCGCACCCGACGCACGCGATGCCGAACACGCCGAGGTGCCGTTGAGCGACAAACAGGTACACGATCACATCATGACCTTTATCGCCGCTGGGCATGAAACAACGGCGAACGCTTTGACGTGGACTTTCTACTTGCTCTCGGAGCATCCAGAGGTACGCGAAAAACTGCTGAACGAGATGCATACCGTACTGAACGGACGCACGCCCACGATTGAAGATATGGCGAACATGCCGTACCTCGATTGGGTGCTGAACGAGTCGATGCGCCTCTACCCGCCCGCGTGGATACAGGGTCGTAGCGCAACCGAAGCCTTTGAACTCGATGGTGTGCAATTTCCCGCTGGCACTCTATTCCTGTTGAGCCAGTGGGTCACGCATCGCATGCCCAGCATTTGGGGCGACCCCGAAGCCTTCCGTCCCGAACGCTGGGATCCTGTGAACGGGCAAAAGGTGCCACAGGGAGCATACTTTCCCTTCGGCGCGGGACCACGTATCTGCATCGGCATGCCGTTTGCCCAACTTGAGGCCAAGCTGATTCTGACCACGCTGCTCCAGAAATACACGCCGCGTACAACGCCAGGGTACCGCCCCGACATCAGTCCATTGATAACGTTGCGTCCAAAAGAAAACTTGCGTATGACGCTGCTTCCAACCTCGACTCAATCCTCGGCTGCACCAGCATGGGAGCAGGTGCTACGCGTTCCCTATGCCTCCCAAAACGAACCCGCAAATCGTCGCGGCTGTCGCAACGCCTTCGCTGGCATCTTCGATTTGTTACAATTATAAAAAATACAAGCACACATTCATCTCATGCTCGCACAGCGTGCGAGCATGAGATGAATGTGTGCTTAGGAGACCTCCTTATGTCCTACCCAGTCGTGCTTTCTTACATTCAAGCGGATGTGTTGCTCGCCGCGAAACGGCAAGAACAGAAGACAACGCTTGTCTCGCCCGACCTAGGCATCTCGACCGTAACAGTGCAGGTATTACCAGAGGGAGTATTTTTTTCATCGGGTGAGTACATCGACTGGGCACAGGTTGAACGGATAAAGAAGGCCGATGTCAACTGTTTCATTGTAGAGCAGGATGGAGATGTGCGCCCGATTCAGGTGTTTTCAGAGGCTACGAATCGTATGTGTAGCCTTCTGCCGACCAAACGAACACCAAGTATGTTGATTGCTGGCTTTACCATGCATCGCATCGTCGATATTGACCCCATGCAGGACACGCTCAAAAAAATCGCCACGCTCACACCTATTTCAGGACGCGTACTGGATACCGCGACAGGACTAGGCTATACCGCGATTGAGGCGGCGAAAACGGCGGAGCAGGTCCTGACAATTGAGCTTGACCCAGGCGCACAGGAGATCGCACGTCTCAATCCCTGGTCGCGCAACCTCTTCAACAACCCTAAAATACAA
Source organism: uncultured Ktedonobacteraceae bacterium (assembly GCA_964250805.1). Classification (GTDB taxonomy): domain Bacteria; phylum Chloroflexota; class Ktedonobacteria; order Ktedonobacterales; family Ktedonobacteraceae; genus JBBQVS01. The sequence goes on from CAXUHG010000175.1 coordinate 5,398, forward strand.
CAAATTATGGGTGATGCCTATGAGATTGTTCCCACATTTGAAGACGCTAGCTTCTCCGCAGTTCTACACGATCCCCCCGTTTTCAGTCTCGCAAGGGGAACTCTACTCTGGTGCCTTCTACCGCGAACTCCACCGGATTCTTAAACGTGGCGGCAAACTTTTTCACTATATCGGCAATCTCGATAGCAAATCAAGTGGCACTGTCGTTCGTGGTGCCCTGAAACGTCTGCAAGAATCGGGCTTTACCAGAGTTGTGAAAAGGCCAGAGGCGTTCGGCGTGGTTGCGTACAAATGAATATCTCCACAGATTATGATACTATAGAGAGGCGCAATTACTCGTATCTACAAGAGAGGGTGTACAATTATGGCTACCCAACCAAATATTACGCCTATGAGCGTCGAAGATTATCTAAAACTTGACCGTGAAAGCATGGACGCACGCTATGAATTTGTCGATGGCTACGCCTATATGCTCGCAGGTGGTACTGCCGATCATAGTACACTTGGTGTTAATGCAGCAAGCTTGCTCGTTGCCTTACTTCGTGGTAGCCAATGTCGCGTGTACAACTCAGATGTGAAAGTGTTTATCTCAAAGCAACGCTACCTTATTCCCGATGTATCTGTCACCTGTGACCCGCGCGACAGAGGCAAGATCGATATCATTCACCATCCACAACTCGTTATAGAAGTTCTTTCGTCAAGCACTGAAGCGTATGATCGTGGGCGAAAATTTGAATTTTATCGCTCCTGTCCAACCTTGCAAGACTATGTGCTTGTTGGTTCGCAATGGAAGGCCGTAGATGTCTATCGTCGAGCATCGGAGAACCTCTGGACACTTTACCCCTATGGCCCAGGCGACCAGATACACTTACACAGCCTTGATATCAGTATTTCTATCGAAGACCTCTACGAAAACGTCTTTCTGACGGAAGAGCATATGTAGTGGTACATAGTCTATCCTCATTTAGTAGTGTTTTATAGAACTGACACAGCAGAATTGTAGGGGTCTAATTCATTACACCCTAGAACAGCTTGTGATGCGCTCTCAGGGTGTAATGAATTAGACCCCTACAATTGGTCTCACCTTGACTTCGCCCATTTTTTTATGTTATTCTTGAGATACATCATTGTGATGTAACATCCTGTTAGTAAGAAAAGAGTGTAGATTAGTATGGCAAAGGGATTGTGCTTGCGTATGCAAAGCCGAATTTCGAGTCCTCGATTCGTCGCCCAAGGCCGCACTATGCCCTTTTTCAGGAGGTTTTCCCACTAGAACCACTTATCCTTGACCTTTCTTGTTAAAAGGCAGATACAGATAAAACGAGGCCGCAAGCGATGCTGAACAATCCGCTTGCGGCCTCTTTGTGTTTTCAGCATCGCTTGCCCATTTCCATCATTTTTGATGATAAGGAGGCAGTTATGCCTGATATTCACAACGACAACTATAGTATTATTCTTCATGCACGCGAGCCACGCGTCTTATTCCTTCTCGAAGAGAATGGCTGGACACTCCCACGTCATCAAGCCACTGACGCAGAGAAGATAAACACGGCAATGGAGGACCAACTTCGCGTAAAAACAACGGTCCTGTATTGTGCCTATGACCGTTACAAGGACGACGAGCGCGAAGAGCAACATCTTGTCTACGTTCTGGAAAACCATAGCCCTGATTGGATTCCTGCCGAGGGGCAACATTGGGTAAGTCTTGCGGAACTTCAAGACCTGCAACTAATTGTGCCAGAGCATATGGCTGTTATCGAAACTGTGCTAGCGTCTCGTGAGCAGGGAGAGATGTATGAGCAACGTCCAACGTGGGCACATGTGGGCTGGTTTGCTACTGCCGAGCAATGGATTCAGCAGCAACTCGATAAGCATGGCTATGTTGCTACCGACTCTGTGAAACAGCTAAGTGTGAGTACATGGTCAACCGTTTTGTGCATACCAACCACAATGGGCGATCTCTACTTCAAAGCCTCAGTTCCCGTGTTTGCGTATGAACCCCTGCTCACACAAACCCTTGCCATGCTTGTCCCTGCACACATACCGCCTGTACTTGCAGTAGACAACGAGCGGCATTGGATGCTGATGCAAGATGCAGGGAAAACCCTTGCCACCATCAATGAAACTAATCCTGATCCAACGCGTTGGGAAGAGGCGTTGCGCTTGTTTGCACAGATGCAGATAGACCTTGTAGCACATGTTGGCGCACTCGAAAAAACAGGTTGTCCCGATATGCGCTTACATGTGTTGCCAGCACTGTTTGAAGAGGCGTTAGCCGCAAAGGACATGTTGCTTATCGGACAAAAGGATGGTATGCCCGAAGCCGAGTATGAGCAACTGCTCGCATTCGTACCCGAACTCAAGGCGATATGCGTGAAACTGGCTGAGTACAACGTGCCGGAGTCGCTGCATCACGACGATTTTCACGGCAACAACATTCTGTACAACGGCAAAACCTACGTTTTCTTCGATTGGGCAGAATGTGCATTGGCGCACCCCTTCTACTCTCTAATGATTGTGCAACGCGTAGTCAAGTACGTGCTGGAATACGACGACGCCGTGTTTGACCGTTTCCGCGATGCCTACCTCGCTCCCTGGACATACTACGAGCCAATTGAGCATTTACGAGAAGCGTTTACTCTCGCCGTGAGACTAGGAAAATTGTGCCGTGCCCTGACGTGGCAACGCTTCATTGCTCAACTTGAGCCGAGCGCAAAATGGCAGTACGAAGGCTCGTTTCCATACTTTTTACGTGTGTTTTTAGGCACAGAAGAATAGTTGTAACAACAAAAAAGGAGTACACTCATATGACCACCGTTACATTACCAGAAAACCTGCTTGTACGTAGTGCTACAAGAGACGACGCTCAGAACATTGCCGATATGAACGCTGAATACGAACGCACCGAGTATGGCGAAACCGAAAGCACTGTAAGCGATGTGTTCGAGTTTTGGGACGACGAGCAAGTGGACCTTACAATCAATACCTGTGTCATTGCTACACAAAATGGAGAACTCATCGGTTATACAGGCGTAGTGGCACAACGCAGTCGCATTCTGCTAGACGTGCATACATTTGTGCATCCTGCTTATCAAAATTTGGTCATTGGGTCATACCTGCTTCAATTTGCCGAGCAACGTGCCAAAGTACTCTACGAGGCTAACACAGCACTGCCACATAGTTTGCATGCATGGAGCTTCACCTCTACTACAAGGCAGTTGCTCGAAAAACACGCTTACGTTATTGAGCATAGCGACTATCGTATGGAGATTCGCTTCGACGAGGTACCAACCGTACCTGAGCCGTTGCAGGGCATTACGATTCGTCCCTTTGTTCCAGGTCAAGAGGAGCGTGCCGTCTATGAGGTGATTGCTGAAGCCTTCCCCGATATCGACGGCAAGCCCTATCGTCCCTATGATGAATGGTACGAACGCGTCTTCAAGAGGAATAGCAGCTTTGAACCTTCCATGCTCTATGTTGCTATTGCTGAGAACCAGGTTGTTGGGACGACACTTTGCCGCATCTATCCAGAGGAGCAGCTTGGTCACATCTGGCAAGTTGCGGTACGCCGTGCATGGCGCAAGCATGGTATCGCTCTACAACTGCTTCGCACAGCCTTCAGCGAATACTATCGGCGCGGCATGCGTCACGTCCAACTCGATGTCAATTCGCAAAACGCCACAGGTGCCCAGGAGTTGTACGCTCGCGCTGGCATGCACAGGCGTTCTCAGGTAGATAGTATGCGAAAAACTCTCTCTTGATAACGCAAAACAAAAAAAAAACCCCCACCCCGCGGGGCGTGCTGGCTGATTGTGTATGCTATGCCTTCTTATTGATTTTTTTTGCGTTCAATCAAGCGGCTCTGCAAAACCACTACGACAAGCAAGAATGCGCCGCGCACAACATCCTGCCAAAATGGGCTGAGCGTTATACCCACGCCACTGAGGAAGTTCAGAATGTTCAGAATAAAGCCTAGTAGTAGCACGCCGACGAAGGTGCCAAAGACCGAGCCTTCGCCGCCAGAGATCAAGGTACCGCCTACGACAACAGCGGCAATCGCCGAGAGTTCATAGCCAGATGCAAGATTACCAGAGCCAGTAAACGTCTGGATTGCCATAAACACACCTGCAAGCCCCGCTAGTGTGCCACTGAGGGCATATGCTCCTAGTAGATTTGCATTGACGCGAATACCTAGTAAACGTGCCGCCTCTTCATTACCACCGATGGCGAGCAGGTGACGCGCAAAACGTGAGTAATTGAGGACGAGAATGCCGATAACAAAGGCCACGATTAGCACGATTACAGGATTGGGAATACCAAAGACATCACCATTGCCAAATGCCAACAAATCGCTACTCGTAACCGTAACATTGTGTTCATTTGAGAAATACAGAGCGAGGCCGCGTACACCTAGTAGAGACGCTAGTGTAGCCACAAATGGAGGAATGTGCATCTGTGTAATCACAAACCCATTGAAGAGTCCCACTGCTAGTCCCGTGAGAAGTGCGGCAAGAATCGCAGCCCACATCCCATGAGGGCTAGCAAGAGCAACCACAACAGATGAGAGCGCAATCGTTGAACCTACCGAGAGATCAATACCACCCGTAATAATGATAAAGGTCATGCCGAGGGCAATCAGGCCAATCGGAACGTTAGCGACAAGCACGTTATCCAGAATATTGTATTGCGTCAAGAAACCGTTGAAGCTGATCGAGCTAACTATGAGAACCAGGATGAGAGCAATCAACGCTCCTTGCCGCCGGACGATGTTGGCGACTACAGGCCAAATGTTATTTGCTTGTATCGAACGTCGAGTTTTAGGTGTTGAGACTTGTGCCATATTTATACCACCTCGATAGATGTATCTACCAATCTGCAATGATTGTTCGTAGGGACCAGATTTATCGCGTCCGCTGCTCAATTTATTGAGCGAAATCTTTACGAACGCTCTATACAAGCCGTATCAGACGTGATCTCGCGTGATAAATCACGCCTCGGACGCGATA
>CAXUHG010000176.1:0-10380 GCA_964250805.1 uncultured Ktedonobacteraceae bacterium
AATCCTGTTATTATGACTTCTCCTCAATCCAGCCATGATCGCCATTGAGTTCGATGCCTTGCTCTTCGGCAACCTCTGCCTCGGAAAGATATGGGAGCAGGTGCCCTACAAGGGGAAGTTTCGCTTTGAAGCGGCGTAGATTTTCCCACGCGCAATTGTGCATCATGCGTAGTGCAATTTTTGGGTCGCCAATCAACTCTTCCAAACGCTGCAACACCTGTTGCGCTAACTCGATTTCCTCTTGCTGTTGATACTGGTGGCCTAGCAAACGCGAGACTGCGAATAACTCCTGTGAGTTCGCAATGCCTAGATGTTCCGCTTGTAGCATCAGGCGTAGACCATGTGTGAGAGTCACATCAAGCGTTGCAATATTCATCTCTGTATCGTCGCGCATACCACGATTGTTGAGATTGGCGGAGCCGACAGTTGCCCATATATCATCGACAATGGCGACCTTTGCATGTACGTAGACGGGTCGATAATGCGTCGTTCCTTCAGCCTGATGCGAGGTTGCCAGGCAAAACGCCTCAAAGCGTCCCTCTTCGACGCCTTCGGGCGACTTGGCGCGTAACAACTCGACACCTGCATCCGAGAAGGCACGTCCGACATTGGGATGGTCGGGCAGGATGATCGAGGCGAAGGCACCGCGCTCCAAAGCCTTGCCCAATTCGTCGAAGTTGCGCTGCATTTCCTCGCTTTCCAGCCCTAGCAATGAAATGTTAATGCCCGTGTAAGCGCGTAGCCACAGATATTGATTTTCCAGGTATACAAATCGTTCGATGTTGTTGAGCGCATTGGCGTAAAGCTGCGCGATATCTCGTATAATGAGTGGCTTGAATTTGTAGGTGTGTTCGGGGATCGTTCGTGCTACCTGCATCACCGTTTGCGTCTCTACAGGCGGTGGAGCTGGATGCTCCTTCACAAAGCGATGCTTGTCCATGTGGTGACGATGAACGACATCGTTCCAACGCTCTCGGAAGTTCAACTCAACATCGGCGGCGGCTGGACCTTCGATGAGCGCGTGTACATCGTGCCACGGATGCGGCGTTGTGCCCTCAGGAGTGATGCGTTGCGGCGAGTCGTAAAAATGGTTTGGTGTATCCCAGCGGTCAAAGTCACCGCCATTTTCGATAAGTAGATCGACGCCACCGACAAAAGCGTGGGTGCCATCGACGACAGATATTTTCTGATGTAGCGACTCGACGGGATGGTGCAGAATACCAAACGAACTGTCGTCGAGAATGCAATCTACATGTTCGGCGGTCAACTGTTCGTGAGTCTCCTCTGTGTTGCACGAGACCATGATAGGCGCACCCTTCCACACAAGAGCCTTGACCTCTACGCCTTTGCTCACGGCATAGCCAAGCACGGAACGCACTGTGAGTTCATGCGTACACCAGAAATCTATCTCGGCCTCCTGCAACTCTGCCGCACGTAATTTGGCGAGCAATGTCTCTTGCTCTGGACTTCCATCCGGTCCCGCGCGATGATCGGTGCCTCGCACAATATGCATGGAAGAGGTAAGTCCCCAGTTCGCAAGATAAATATATTTTTTCGCCTTGAGAAAGTGTATGCACATCTCCAACATTGCTGTGCGCCCATCTACAAGATAGGTCACACGCGAATCCGTATGCACCGGCGTATCACCCGTTGCCCACCAAATTTTCGCCCTCTGTTCAGCCGAAATTTGACGTTGCATGATTGTTCGCTCCTGTCATTCTATTTTGTGCCTGCTGTTATCTGCTATAAAGAACGTTTTGTTGAGATGATAGTAGCATTGTATCGCACTTATTGGCAAGCTATTATTTTGTCTAACTTCGTAGTACACAGTCAAGCTTGATCTGACCATTTTCGTAGGGACCAGATTGATCGCGTCCGAGGCGTGATTTATCACGCGAAATCATGTCTGAGATGTTTTACAGACCGTGTTCGCCACGATCTCGCTCAATAAATTGAGCAACGGACGCGATCAATCTGGTCCCTACGAAAAACCGACACATGTAGCTTGACTGTGTAGTAGGGACCGGATTGATCGCGTCCCTACGAAATTCATCATTCGTGATAAAGAGCGAGACATTTGTACGCCCCATAGCGTTACTACTAATGTGGGGCTTTGCTACATACCTGTATCTGTTCTATAAAACAGAATAAGTTATGAATGTAGTAGGGTCTAGGAAACGTGGTAAAGGGAATAACGGAAATATTATATAGCTAGCGAGGGAGAGAATAATGCAAAAAACATTTCATGATATGTTTCTTATAGTCGAGAAAAAGAGTTCATTCAGATTTCTGATGATGGTAACTATGCTCCTCTTCACGTTGCTTCTCGCAGCGTGTGGTAATAGTGGGAGTGCAACGGGTGCAGGAAGTGGAACGCCAACGGCGAGTGCGACAGGTACAAGTACGCCAGCGAAAACGAGTACAACCGCCCCGGCAAGTGCGGGTAGCAGTTCCACAACTGCTCCGGTCAATACTGTACCAGCGAAGCAACTTCAGTTTACTAATATTCGCATGGTGAGTACCTCTATAGGTTGGAGCTTGACCCATTCAGGTGTTTACAAAACGGTTGATGGCGGTAGAAATTGGTATAATGCTGGTCCGTCCAATACGCAAATCAAAAATCCAAGTGGAGAGTTTTTGAATGTGAATGATGCATGGATTGTCTTGATTACACCTAATAATGGTAATGCTAATGCATTCCAGGTAATTCGCACGGTGGATGGTGGGCGTAACTGGCAAACTAGCTCAACAGTTGCTGCTCCAGGTGTTCAGGATTATCCCGGTGGTCCAATGTTTATCAATTCCCAAGATGGCTGGATCGAGGTCGTTACCAACGGTGGCCCCGGTGCGGGTAGTGAAAGTGTGGCGATATTCCGCACAACCGATGGTGGAATGTCATGGACGAAGGTTGCAGACACGACGAAGCCAGGTAGCGACTTACCAAATGGTGGTTTTAAATCTGGCATTTCCTTTAAGGATACACAGAATGGCTGGGCAACTGGACGCGATGCCTCAAGTGCGCCCTGGCTGTATGTCACGCATGATGGTGGTGTAAGCTGGAAGAAGCAGGCTTTACCAGGAGCATGGACGAATGATGCCAATGCTTCCTTACTGACAACACCCCCCGTCTTCTTTGGCAACAAGGGCGTACTGCCCGTCTCGGTCTCGTTACCAAATGGCGCAGGGACGGCGATTTATACGACGAGCGATGGTGGAGAGACGTGGACTGCACCACAAGGACTCACTGCGTTCACGATTGATTCGACCAACGACATATACGTTACGGATCAGACTCACGCGTGGGCTATCAACAGCAAAGACAAGCAACTGTATATGACATCGAGCATCAACTGGCAGACGTGGAAGTCGCCAGCAGTTACATCGCCATACAAATTTGTGCAATTGAGCTTTGTTGATGCCACCAATGGCTGGGCTATCGGTGGCGCACAAGGTAATGCATTGCTCCACACACTTGACGGCGGCGACAACTGGACGTACCTGTAAGCGTATATTGAAACAGGGAGACCGCAAGGGTCTCCCTGTTATTTTTGTTATTCGCTAGGTGCGGCAGTTGGCGCGTTCACAGCGGGACCAATCCACACGGTCTGCACATTCACGAACTCGCGGATACCAAAAGAGGAGAGTTCACGACCATAGCCGCTATGCTTGACGCCACCGAAGGGCAGGCGTGGATCTGAAGCAGTCATGCCGTTGATGAAGACGCCGCCCGACTCAAGACGACGTGCAATCCGGCGACCACGCTCGATGTCGCCCGTCCACAGGTTGCCGCCGAGTCCGAAGAGAGAGTCGTTCGCCAGTTCAATCGCGTGTTCGGTATCGTTTGCGCGAATAACTGCGGCAACGGGACCGAATGTCTCTTCACGGAACAGCGACATTTCTGGCGTGACTCTTGTCACAATTGTTGGTTCAAAGAAGTAGCCCTTTCCTGCGACGCGTTTACCGCCGAGGACGACTCTTGCACCCATTCTCACTGAGGCCGCAAGTTGCTGCTCTAACGACTCGCGCAGGTCGCCACGAGCCATTGGACCAATCTGCGTCTCGCGGTCAAGTGGATCACCGAGCTTGAGCTTCGAGGCGGCGACGGCAAACTTCTCCGTAAATGCATCGGCGATTGCTTCTACGACAATGAAGCGTTTGGCGGCGATGCAGCTTTGTCCGGTATTCTGATAACGCGCCTTTACCGCCATCTGTGCGGCGGCATTGAGGTCGGCATCTTCAAGCACGATAAAGGCATCGGAGCCACCTAGTTCGAGAACATTCTTTTTTAGGACATGTCCACTTGCCGATGCTACCGCAATACCTGCCTCCTCGCTACCCGTGAGCGTCACCGCCGCGATCCGCGAGTCTTCAATCAATGGACGCGTCTCGGCTCCTGGTACCAATACAGTTCTGAATGCACCATGTGGTAGCCCGCAAGCCTGAAAGATATGCTCGATTTCCAGTGCCACGCGTGACACATTCGAGGCGTGCTTGAGGACCGCCGTATTACCAGCCATCAGTGCCGGTGCTGCGAAACGAAACACCTGCCAGTAGGGGAAGTTCCAAGGCATGAGTGCCAGCACAACGCCGAGTGGTCGGAAGGCAACGTAGCTCTCGGTTGCGTTCGCCTTTACAGATTCATCGGCGAGAAACTTCTCTGCGTTCTCCGCATAATACTCACAGTTAAAAGCGCACTTCTCAACCTCAGCCTCCGCTTCAACAATCGGCTTGCCCATCTCCAGCGTCGCAATCTGTGCCAGCCGTGCCTTGTGTTCGCGCAAATATGCCGCTACACGCTTGAGCAGGACACTACGCTGCTCGAACGAAGTATTGCGCCAACTCAAAAACGCATGACGCGCATCATGCAATGCCTCGTGTACCTGCGTCTCGTTATATAGCTCGAACGTCTCAATAACCTCTTCGGTCGCTGGATTGATAGATTGAATACTCATGGCTTGTCCTTCTTTGGAAATTGTGTTCATATAAATACATGGCATCGTTGTGTATTGATGATACTATATCACGCGAGGGATGATCGAACCTCGTACTTTCAACAATTTTTCGTAGTTTCGTAGTAGTCCGCTAAACTTCATTTCATAGGTAAAAGTAGGGGTCTAATTCATTACACCCTGTTGGCGATGTACCATTTGAGCGGTCTTGTAGACGTGATTCAACCCCGTTGGCATAGTGCGTCACCAACAGGGTGTAATGAATTAGACCCCTACGGTTCGTCATTGAAGGAGTTCGATTACGCTTGCTTCCGCGGCAGATACAGCCTGTTGTTGTTGCATGAGTGTTGTGAAGGCCGTGAGCGGTACAGAGAGGATGAGCAGAAGCAGGACGAATGCAACGAATTGTCCCGCTGTGATGACGTGTGTGAGGAACAGGTAGCTAGCCAAGCCTGAGAGAGCGATACCGCCAAGACTTTGCATAACGCCGAATGTCAGGCGAATACTCGAACCAGTAAAGGCGTGTTGATAGGAATGTTGGGCGGCCTCGTTCAGCGTAGTTTGTACCATATGGTCAAGGAATGGGATAGCGTTTCGTGTACGCATCGCCGCGATTCCCTGAGAGAGTGTATCATTTACACGACTATGACTCTCTGCTACTCGCTGACTTGCCCCACGATAGCGACGACCGATGAGAGAACCGATGTAGAGATAGAGCAATGCGGCAAGCACAGTCGCGCCCGCAAGTCGCCAATCGACTAGGAAAAGTGTTATTCCAAAAAGAAACGCTATGATACTGGCACTAGCAAAACTAGTGCCTGTCTGTATAACCGACTCTTGCGCCGTTGTGAGTGTGTTCAAGTGGTCCAGAATGTACTGCGTGGAAATTTGCAATGTACGTGGTGAACGTAGCACGCGCTCGTAGAGAGTTGCGTTACTGGCATTGATTTGAGCACGTTGAAACGAAGCCACGACAGCGCGTGTGACGAATTGCAGAACCGTTTGCAGCAGCAAGAGGCCGAGGGCGAGCGCGAACAACCAGAAGACAAGTGTATTATCCTTCATAGGCAGTGCCGAATCGATTAAGAGGTGTACAACGTATGGCAAGGGGAGTGCCGTCAAGCCAACACAGACCGCGAGAACGTATGACAGCCCAGAGTTGCGTTGAGCGGGTTGTGGAACGGACTGGTTAAGGTGTTGCTGTGTCGGAGTATAACTTACCTGTACATTATTATTAATTTGCTGTTGTGGCATAAGTGGCTGGCTGATTTGTTGCCGTGGAGACGCATACTCAATTGGCGCGTTGGTGTTGCGTTGCTGGAGCATAACTGGCTGATTGACCTGCTGTTGTGAAGGTGGGTACTCAATTCGTCCGCTCGTGTTGTGTTGCAACTGAGGCGCGAAGGCACGCATCTTCGCAGAATCCGAGTAGACGCGGACATCGTGTTCCAGGTCGCTTTGTTGTGCAGGAAATACCGCCGGAGCAGAGTGTGCAGGTGTTGCCGACATAGGCATTACGGATTGTTTCAGTGTAGAAATTGCGCTGAAATTTTTGTTTGGCAGCAATCCCTGTGGACTCGTGTTTTGCATCTCTACATTATTGTTCTGGAAAGGTTGCTGCTGGACGAACGTCTCTTGTGTTGGTATAGACAAGTTCCCAAAGGGCATCCCTTCGCGTGGCGTCTCAGGTATCGGTGGAATCTGCGCCTGTGAGAGTGCGCCTGTTTGAAGACGAACGGGACGAAGTGCTGAACCTTGTTGCAGGTTGCCTGATGGATTTCTCTGAGTCATAATCTGCCTTACAAAGAGTGTCGCTGTACAATTTTCATACCACATATTGCCATATTCATTATAGTCGATGTTGTGTTGAAGTTAGGACGTGCCCGTACTATTTGGCTATTGAGAACCAAGTGTACGGAGTGGGAACAAGGGCACCCGTAAAATGAGAAGAACGCCTGTAGGGACCGATGTATCACGTCCTTGTCGGGGATTGCTTGCTCAAAGGACGTAATACATCGGTCCCTACAGGCGTAAATGCCTTATCACGCTAACGACCTAATAAGGGGCAGCGTCTGGTGAATGAGGTTTGCCGCGAGTTCGAGCGAGAAGAGGCTTGTGTTGATGAGCAGGTGGTACAGGGCGGGCTGTTGTCCATCGGTACCATAGTAGCGACGCAGGTAGCTGTCGTGTTCGTAGTCACGCTGCTCAATGAGGCGTTCGGCCTCTGCGGAATTGAGGTGGTACTGCTCCATGACATTTTGAATGCGATGTGCCAGGGGCGCGAAGATATAGATATGCAGAGTACGCGGAGCGTTGCGCAACAGAAACTGCGAACCACGTCCGACGATTACTGCGTCGCCTTCGGTTGCAAGTTCCAGCACGACACGCTGTGTGAGGCGTAGATAGGCAAGTTCTTTGGCCTGTGTTGGCACGGTTGATTGTGTGAAGAGTGAGCCATAGTTGACGACGAAGGGATTGCTCAAGCGAATAGCGTCCAGAATATGACCCGCCACACCCACCGTCTGCTCATCCTGGCGCGACGCGTATTGTACATCGACGCCGAGTCTGCGTGCTACCTCTTCGATGATACCATAATCTACATATTGTAGCTTGCTCGTCTCCGCGACCAAGTGCCCGATCTCTGCCCCCCCGCTCCCGAATTGGCGTGCAATTGTCACAACCATTTTGTCTTGCGGCGGTATGCCAGAGGGCAACGGCTCATTGTTCCAGACTGTTTCAGGGAGAACATGCGTCACGTTCTGTTGTGCTTTGATTTGTCCAGACTCTTGAAAAAGATTTATCATTAACTGTACATTCCTTGTTCGACGGAGCGATGCTATATTTCTTCTATACAAGTAGTATAGTATAGCGAGCATACGAAAAATTGCAAGCGCGAGCGCAGCATACATGTTATAATTGACATAACGCAATCCGTTTTCTCTCAGGGACACAGAACACATGCACAACATCAACCTGCATCAACTCGCCACCTTTCAGGTTGTGGCGAAACACTGTAGTTATGTCCGTGCGGCTGAAGAACTCCACTTCAGTCAACCCGCCGTTTCCGCACAAATTCATCAGCTTGAGGAGTCGCTGGGCGTTAAACTGTTCGACAAGATCGGGCGCAAGACGCATTTAACGCAAGCGGGTGAGGAACTGTATCTCTATAGTCAGAAGATTTTTTCGCTGATCGACGAGACATTAGAGACGATGAGTTCGCTAGCAAGTCCACATTCAGGCCGTCTTAGTGTGGGAGCCGATACGACGGTCGGCACGTATGTTATCCCCAACCTGCTCGGCAAGTTTCGCCATACGTACCCTAGGGTCGAGATTACGCTTGAAGTTGTCAACCCGACGCCTCTGCTTGAAGAACTCCGCAGCAATCGTATCGACATGGCGATCATGAGCCGTATTCCCGACGATGCTCCCGTCTTCGCAGCACCCTTCGCACACAACGAACTGGTGTTGATCTCGCCTCCCACGCATCGCCTCGCAGGTATCGCCAACATACCCTTCGCGGAACTGGCACGCGAACACTTCTTAATGCGTGAAATGGGATCAGGTACACGCTCAGCACTTGAGGGTGCTTTTCGTGAGGCTGGTTTTCCGCTACAGGTGAGCATGCAGGTGGGAAACAATAGCGCGATCAAGCAGAGCGTGGCGGCTGGCCTTGGTATCGCGCTCATATCGCGCGTCGCTATCGACATGGAACTAGAGACGCATCGTCTCGTCATTCTTGATGTCGAAGGCTTTCCGCTTATGCGTAAATGGCTGCTAGTCCACTTGAAGGACAAAAATCTTTCTGCCACCGCTCGCGCCTTCAAATCGTTCATTCTACAACATACGGAAATTTCCGCGCGTAGTGAACGCGGACTACGCAAAAAGGACTCGGAAGTGAGTTCATTATGATGCTTCATGTATAGTAAAAGTGATGTTAGAACATGCTCACTCGGAGCGTCTATCGCAGGAGGCACTCATGGTCAAAACGGTATCATCACTCAAGAACTCGGTACAAATAGCTTCAACATCTTCGTACACAGGCCCGACAATCGCATGCACGATCTGTTCAGCCTCCTATGCACCATTGCAGGCACAGCTTGCACAGGCACCGACAATCGCCCTTGAATCGGCACTCATGAGTATGTGCCATTTTTGTTTTCGCTGTCGTCGTCCCTCTTGCCCTTTGTGCTGGGACGATCTTCACAGCATTTGTGGTGCATGCGACGAAGAGGTACACCTACCATTTCGTAGAGAGGGCGACCCTTTACCCATGAATAGCTCACTACTCAAAGCTAATCCTCAACGTGGTCTCGTCAAGACGCCGCAATATCCGCTGGTTTCTGTCTCTCCTGGTCGCTTCCAGGCACTCGTTCCCGCCGCCGAAAAAGCTCTAAATACTGATCCCGTCACTATATCTACCGTTCCACCTACAACTCCTGCTAAAACTACTATGCCGCTCGCGCCACAACAGGTTGAGCGTGTGAGGCATGTACAGGAAGGAATCGCTCCATCCCCTGTACCTTCTGTAACAACCGACAAGCCAAAACAACGTGTTAGTGTTGCAAGACGTATCGAACGGATTGTCACGCTGTTCCTGGCAATAGTCATCTTTCTTATCGCTATTCTTATCTTTGTTGCCGCCCTCTCGACACAGGCCAACACGCTCATTGCTCACTACTTACATGTTGACATTCGCAAAGAGATAGAGTATCTTTTACAAATAATACAGCAACATCTTTAGAGTGAATATAAACAAACGTGCAAGGGAAGCAAAATGAGGAATGGTTGATATCCTGGTCGATGGCTATAACGTGATAAAAAATAACGCCATGTTTCAGGCAATGGAAATCAAAAGTTTCTCATATACACGCGCCATACTCATCAAGCAGTTACACAATAAGTTTCGCTTCACAAGCCATCAGGTAATCGTCGTCTTCGACGGTGACGGCGACTACGAAGACGTAAGCCACCAGGATTCCATTCGTGTGATCTACTCGCGCTACGACCAGATCGCTGACGACGTAATCAAACGTCTCGCGGCAGAGGCCAAAGCCGCAGGTCGCCGCGTCCTCATGTATAGCGACGATATGGACGTGCGCGAAGGCGTCTCTCAGCAAGGTGGCACTCCCCTCCCCACCCGCGACCTCACACAAAAACTCAACGAGGCCCCACGCGACGTAGCCATCCGCTCTGCCCATCGTCAGCACATGCGCCGCATCTACGGCATGGACCCCTCCAAAAAAGACGAACACCAGTACGACAAACAAGAGCAGCGTCTTAAAAGTAAGAAAAAAAAGCGGGGGCGGTACAAATAATCCTGTGGACGTTAACATAATGTAAAAACGTGGGTTATGTCTCGCAGGGCGCCCGCAAGGGGAACGCCCCTCCCATACAACGGACATCGTTGTATGGGAGGGGCGTTCCCCTTGCG
>CAXUHG010000177.1:0-10202 GCA_964250805.1 uncultured Ktedonobacteraceae bacterium
GATAACGTGTAAAACGTGTTTCCAACGTTCTGTCATCTTCACTCTATAGACGGCAAAACTATCAAAAGGACGCAAGCAGAGAGAAAGACTTATGCAATCAGTAACTCATTCTCGATGCGAGTACGTATCTCGTCACGAACACGGCGGTACATCGCAAGCCGCACAGCCTCATCACCTGTCGCTTGCGATGGGTCTTGAAATGACCAATGACGACGTTGTACAGCACCTGGGAAGATTGGACATACTTCAGCAGCACTATCACATACTGTTATTACCATATCGAATGGCTCATTGAGATAGCGGTTCAGCGTTTTCGACTGCTGCCCAGAAATGTCGATTCCTATCTCATTCATCGCCTCGATTGCTAAAGGTTGTACCTGTGTGGCCTCTGTGCCAGCACTAAAGACTTCAAAGCGATCTTCTGCAAGAGAACGTAGCAATCCTTCAGCCATCTGTGAACGAGCAGAGTTATGCGTACAGATAAAAAGTATTCTCTTCTTCATTATGATTGACCTCTTTACTTGCTACAACCTCACTCAGCACCACAAGAACAAGCTACACAACATTCACTAAGCGGATGATACTCGATAATTCCTCCGCGACGGTCAAGCACAAAATGACAGCACGCGAGCAACATCTGTTTCAACTTTTCTCTAGCACGCTGTACTCTCGATTTTGCCCCTGAAAAGGAGAGATTAAGGCGTTCCGCCAACTCTTTTTGGGTAAGTCCGTAATACTCGGTCAAAAGAATAGCTTCTCGATACAAAGATGGAAGTTGGTCAACCATATCCCTCACACAAGGCAATAACGTTTGCGCGACATCTTCTTGAGAAGGCTCCTCTAGCATATCGAACGTCTCAGGAAGTGCAAATATGTTTTTCTGTGAGCGATAATAATCATATATTGTATTGCGCGTGATTTGATAGAGCCACGATTGTAGTTTCTTTTCATCATTAAGCGTTTGAATATGGATATGCATTTTCAGAAAGACATCTTGCAGGATATCATCCGCAATCACCTGATCTTGTATATACTTGAGAATAAAATGCTTTACAGGAGTATGAAATGTATTCCAGACTTGCTCAGTTGTAATTGGCATATATTTTATCCTTCCTCTTCCCCAATTATACGGTATTCTATCTAAATAGAGACGTAGGATACGCCAAAAGGACGCAACAAAGAGAAAACTTTTGCAGTTCCATATCTGTACGTAATCTGTTATGTTATTCGTTACAAAGAAAGAGGACAAAAAATCGTCAGAAAGCAATGCTACTATGACAGAGCATACAACACAACCAAAAGATAAAACCGCACAGGATGTACCAGAAATGGTTGAAACAAAACAAGCCTTTGGAAGCATAGTATCGGAAGATACAGGACAAAAGATTCCATCGTCACACCCTATCGTTTGGACACCATACTTTATTGTAGTCTTTTTCTTGACGCTTGTTACTGGCCTAAGTGTCGAAAGTTTGCTCACGCAAGGCTGGCTCAACAGAGCATATAACGTTCAGAAGATACTGCTTGGACATATCATAATCATACTTGGGGTATTAATAGCACTTGTCATAAAGGGGCGTTCAACGTGGATTCGTGTAGGTGGTCTCTTCGGCTGTATCTGGGCGGTCTTTACAGGTGCAAGTTATATTGCAATCTTAGTCGGCCTTACTAGCCGCTCAGCCATCGAACTGGAATTTCAGGCAGCAACGGCTTGTGCGCTACTTGGCACCTATATTTGTTTTTCGACGCATAACATCCCGTTTCGCCGATGGGATAGCCTCTTTTTCTGGCTTGCGCCAATTGTAGGTGGCGGCGCGGTCGCCCTACTCTATGTTCATTCTCTCGCCAATCCGCATCACGCGAGAGTGCTTATCGATGCAACTACTACGGTGCTTCTCTGGCTTTCTGTCGCCATCTGGTGGCTTCGCCCCTCGTGTTGGCGCAGCCAACCGTGTATCACATTTCTCTTTGGTCTAGCAGCAATCTTGATAATAGCGGTTCCATCCATACCCAACGACTCTATGGGAACACCATTATTTGTGTCACAGTTGCTCCTACTCTGCCTATTGCTGGGGGTTCTGCGAGTGGTACAGGGGGAAATACAACAGGGATAAAGGAAGACTATAATGTCGATTGAGAGTTATTTAATGGAACGATACGACACGAACACTCCCAATGGCTGATTACACAACCAGCGTAGCAATCGAGGGGAAAGACGACGGCGTTGTAGCACTCGGACTTGGTGGCTCTGAGGAAGGAGCAGCACCAGAATTCTTCGCTCCCTGGTTTGAGAAAGCACGAGCGGCTGGACTACACAGTACACCACATGCTGGAGAAATGGCAGGACCAGCAAGTATCTGGGGAGCGATTTCCACGCTAGGGGCAGAGCGTATCGCACATG
Source organism: uncultured Ktedonobacteraceae bacterium (assembly GCA_964250805.1). Classification (GTDB taxonomy): domain Bacteria; phylum Chloroflexota; class Ktedonobacteria; order Ktedonobacterales; family Ktedonobacteraceae; genus JBBQVS01. Next base: position 2,402 of record CAXUHG010000177.1, read on the forward strand.
GAGTACGCGCCATAGAAGACCCTGTGCTTGTTGACTACCTCGTACAGCACCGTATACCACTAGATATTACTCCTACTAGCAATATCCTGCTTGGCGTTTACTCATCGTATTCCACGCATTCACTGCCCCAACTACACAAAGCTGGGGTTATAGTCACTATCAGTACCGATGATCCACCACTGTTTAACACTACCCTTAATCAAGAAGTAGCTCTTTTGACTAGCCAGTTCGATTTGGATATTGAGACGATAGATGAAATTCTCCTGAATGGTATAAGGTATAGCTTTTTACCGGAACAGCAACGGCAGGAATTAGAAGCTGAGTTTTGGGTGGAACTAGCCACGCTAAAGGCAAAATATTTAACAAACCAGCATAATTAAAGGGAAAAGGAACTGTGAATGAGCAAAAAGTAAGTGAGCTAGTTCTTAAAACGTTAGGAATAGAACCTCTCAAAGTCACTTACATGACATTTGGACATAATAGCACTACATATGATGTTGCTCTGCGAGACCGAAATGTCATTGTACGCACGAACCTAGATGCGAACGTTTTTGCTAAAACAGAACATAATCTTACGATACTAGGCCACTTAGGTCTGCTAGTACCGCATGTGCTAGCGACTGATCTAACAAAAAATCACTATCCTTTTGCTTATATGCTACTAGAAAAGATACCCGGATGCGATCTACGCTATGAGTTAGGCGACATGACGCATGCACAGATGACACGAGTAGCCGAGCAAATAGTTTTCTTTCAGCATCAAGTTGCAACACTACCAATAGGCAGAGGCTATGGCTATGTTCCCATCGGGGAGCAAGGACCGTTTTCGTCCTGGTTTGAACTTGTACAATTTGAAATGAATAGAGTACCTGACACTGGTGATATACCATCCCTTGCTGAATGGAAAGTACGCCTAAATTTCCTGTTAGATAAACACAAGAGCTATTTAGAACAGGTACAACCAACGTGTTTTTTAGACGACGTAACGACAAAAAACGTCATAGTGCTTGACGGTGAGCTACAAGGTCTGATTGACTTTGATTGTGTCTGTTATGGTGATCCACTCTGGACAATCGGCTTAACGAAAACGGCTATTGTAAGTGATATAGGTACCAAGCCACTGCTTTATGTTGATGAGCTTTGCCGGATTGAGCAATTGACCACTGAACAACATAAGATTGTTGATTTGTATGCGGCTGTACATGCACTAGATTTTATACAAAGGTTGGTATCAAAGGAAAACAACGAGTGGATTGAGAGAATGACTAAAGCAATTGAGAGTTGGCTCGACACTATTGTTTAATGACACCGCTCATCACCAGCACAATCACGATTGCACCTACGCCATTGTTGAGCAGGTGCAGGATGATACCGGGCCAGATGGAGCGGGTGCGCCAGCGCACGAAGGCGAGGGCGAGTCCAATGAAGAAGAGGACGGCGAACGAGCCGAGGTCTGCATGGGCAATGGCAAAGAGAAATGAACTTAGTACGATGGCAACGATCACGGGCATGCGGTTGAGAAAGCCCGCGAAGACGAAGCTACGGAAGAAGGTCTCTTCGCAAATGGGCGCGACTATTACGCTGGCTAGCAGTGTGGCATAGGTTGTATACGGGGCATCTTTGCTCTGTTGAAGAATTACCTGATCATTGGTTTGCAGGTTGAGGTGGAATACGGTGATGACGTACTGATAGAGGCCATTGATAAGGTAGAAGGCGATGAACAGCACGACAATCATACCGATTGTGTTGAGCCATTGGAAACGTCGAAAGCCGAGCGAGAAGAGAACGGCGCGGCGATGATCGCTCACAGGCGGAGCAGCGCGACGCGCAAAGTAGAATGGCGCAATTAGGAACGCGCCTTCGATAAGGGCTGAGAAGAAAAAAACGAAGATAGCACTGGTCAAATCTGCCTGTGGTGAAAGACGATGCGGTTGCGTAGGTTTTCCGCCGAGGTTGGCAAGGCTCAAAGCCAGAACTATCCAAGGAGTAAGGGTAGCGAAGGTGCCAACAAGAGTTTGCCGTAATGTCCAGGGAGTCTGCTCTACTTTTTGCTCAACCACGATTTTCTCTCTCGCCTTTCCGCATACAAGTATACCATAAGAGGTACCCGTTTGTCTGTAGTCACACTACTATTGTTCTCAATTGTGTATGGTATACTACTCACAGAACAAATTTCCATGTAGCACAAGTGAGGAAGGATAATCCGTTTGGCGGGCACAATAGATACCAATCCATCTGAAAACTCGAACTGGCGTAGACATAGAAATGCTTGCCCATTCTATCGTGAGCGTTGGTTCCCCTACAACGACGTTGCAAAGGGTGAACCAATGTATCAAGTCTTCTGTCTCAAAAACACTCCTCCGGTCACACAGGAGGAGCAGGAAAAGTGCTTCAAGAGCAAGACCTGTTGCTGGCGTCTCACCGAAAGCAAGCGTACCAAGCGTACTGCACCCACTGAAGAAACGGCATCAGCATCGCATTAAATAAACATTCTTTCTCAGAACACGAACACAAGCAGAGGCGTGCCTCTGCTTGTGTTCGTGTTCTGAGAAATAGCTTTCTCTATTCGTGAATCCAGGGTTCGTTGGCGGTAGAGTAGCTGACCAATTCTTCTGGTTTGAAGAATAGGGCAATCTCTTTTGCAGCATTCTCAGAGCTATCGGAGCCGTGAATGATATTGAAGCCTATTTCGAGGGCATAGTCGCCACGGATTGTGCCAGGGGCGGCCTCGGCTGCATTGGTAGCACCCATCGTTGTGCGGGCAACGCTAATAGCCTTTGGTCCTTCCAACACGCCTACGACGACGGGGCCAGAGGTGATATGCTTGACGAGGCCATTGTAAAACGGCTTGCCCTGATGTACGCCATAGTGTTGCTCGGCGAGTTCGGGCGTGATTTGAATAAGCTTGAGGGCGGCGAACTTGAGGCCACGCTTCTCGAAACGGGTCAACACGTCGCCTATAATGCCACGCTGTACGCCCTCAGGTTTGACGATAATAAGTGTCTGCTCCATGAAAAATGGTAGCTCCTTCATTCGATATTAATAGCTTGCAACCAGTTGCATGACTTGGCGGCAAACTTTTTTCATTTCTAAGCGGATGCGCCCGATGTTACCGGAACCGCGCGTTGTTACCACGAGAATAAGATCATCCGCCTCTTCCATTTGAATGGTCCCATTCTTTGTCTCGATAATCATGCGACGCGTGTCACCTTGATTTATCTGCGCGGTATAGTTGGTAGTGGAGCCGAAAGCGGCTGCCGACATTGCTCCGATGACTTCCTCATCTTCGCTGTGTAACGTTCCAGAGACGATCAGGCCATCTTTCCCTACGATAATTGCTCCGTCCACGTCATCCAAATCGGTCAAGCGTTGTAGAATAGTTTCCACATTCGACCCCTTTCTTTTTATGTTTTTTCTATGTTAGACTTTTGCCTTCTTCGCCATAGTCAACGCCTTGTTGTATGCCTCCATCGCCTGCAGATACTCACCTTGACGCATGTAAGCATCACCTAGGACACGATAGCCTGCGGAATAATTAGGGGCGAGCTTCAGCAGTGCCCGTACATTGCTCACAACATCATCGAGAAGTTCTGGGGCACTTTTGATAATGATACGATACTCTTGCATCGCTTCGTCATAGTCGCCTACCAGTTGATGCTGATAGCCTTTAATGAGACGCTCTTGAAAACTGCGTGTGGTATTTCTACCAGTTCCCATTGCTCTACCATCGCCATTATAGCTCGCTGTCTGTGGTGCTAATGGAGCGGTGGTACGTTGTGACATTGCCTGTAGACGCACAGCAGGGCGTTTCATCGTCGTCTCTAGCTCATTCTCAAAGAAGGCGTCGGTACGAGCGGCGGGAGCAAGAGATATCGCCTCGTGCGGCTGTACATAACTCGGTTCAAAAGCAGGCGTTTCGACACGATTTGGTTGGATGTATGTTTGTTCTTGCGACTCAACATATTGCTGTGCAGGCGTCGAGTCGAACGTTAGCTTGCCAGGAACCTCGACGGTGTTCGGGGCGGTATACTGTGTCTCCGACCACGGATCATGAGATGGTGCGGGAACGGAACGTAGTTGAGACATCCATGATGGCTCTTCGCCCGTAGCATTCTTCGTAGCCGTTTCATGTGCCGCTGGCAGTAATGGCTCTTGTGATGGATAGGCTGGTTGTGTGTACGGAGTCGCAAGATTGCCCAGTTGAGCCAGAGCCGACGAGAGTGCTGACTCGTCATGATAAGGAAACTGGTACGGCTCCTCGTTTTGTATGGCTTCTTCTGGTTGCTGTGGAATTACTATCTGCGGCTCTTCTGCCGTCAGCTCTTGTCCCTGCGACTGCGCGATAACTGAGAGTGTGTTCGGCTCCAGAGGAATAAAGCCCTGTGAACGGAGGCTGTCTTCCAGACCTTCAAGCGTATTCACAAGTGTATGTTCTGGTTGTTCCGCCGATGAGAGTTCTGGCGACAGATATTGCGACCAATCATGAGTATCGGATTGGGCATCGTTAGCAGTAGGTTGCGGCATATCCGACCATGCGTAAGGATCGTATGTTGATTGGGTTTCAGCTATAGGAACACGTTCAGGCTCTGCATGTGTATTCTGCGAGGACTCTGGTTCAGCAACGGGTGCTGGTTCAGGAGACGCTACAGGAGGCTCTGATGGTGTAGCCAATGCAGCCAACTGTTGTTGAGCAGGTTGCTCAGCCTGTTCAGGTACCTCTGCACCTATTTCTGTAGCACCAATTGATTTTAGCCATGCGGGACCAAAGGAAAGTACCTCGTCATCGTCGTCTACTTGAGGAGTAGAAACTTCTGGAGTGGAAGCTTCTGGAGCATTCAAAGATGACTGCAATGCTTCACGCCATGATGTATCCACCGGTACATCTTCAGGTGCCGTTTCCACCATCTGTTGTGGGGCAGATGGAGTAGCTACCTCTTCTGCTCCTGGTTGCGCTTGCGTAGGAATCTCATCGGCAGGTTTCTGTTCATCAGGCGTTAACATGCTGAGCCATGATGGTGGAGCGGGAGAGGTCGAAGCTTCTTGTATCGCTGACATCCACGAAGGATTGACGTTCTCGGTTAAGGCCGTCTCTTGCTGCCATACTGGTTCTGAATTCAGTTCAGTAAGATGGCTCATATCACCATTCCAGGCTGGCACCTCCTGTTCCTGCTCGGTCTGTTCAGGAAGAGTCCACGCCTCATTACTCGTAAAGGTGTCACGAGACCATGTAGGAAGCAGAGATGGATCCGACGGAGTTTGTTGCTGTGAATCAGGGGCAAGTGTATCGACGCCGCTGTTCCAGGTATCCAGACTACTCCAATCGAAAGGATTGTTTGAGGTAGGTGTACCATTCAAGAGTGCGTCCGGTACAACGACTGATCCCTCTGATACTGGCACATGGGCTAATACAGGCTCAGGCGATGCTACAGGATTCTCGGTCTGCTTCGTATCTACAACAGCGGGTGCTTTATTTAATAGTTTGAGGAAGGGATGTCCGGGCTGGCTCATCATCATATCTTCAAAGAGTTCTTGCGCCATTGACAGGTCAGGGTCGAGCATCTGGGCGCGTTGCACATATTCTTTCGCCTGTTGCATATCTCTTGGTGCAGTAACATGCGCGAGGATGAGCAATGCCTTGACACATCCCGGCACGTCTTGCAATGCCTGTTGCGCAACCTGTTCCGCCTCATCGTACATCTCTTCGCGCCAATATGTTTCGAGGAGTCCAGTACGTGCATCGAGTCGATCCGGGCTAACCGCAAGTACTGCATCCCACTCTTGTACCGCCTGTGGGAGCAGACCGCCGCGCATATAGAGCCGCGCAAGCCCTGCTCGTGAGAACATAAAGCCTTGTTGCCCAGTTCTGGCACTCAGCATATTGAACTGCTGGCGGATGTGGCGATTGCCGCGACTCAATTCATACGCCTGCTGATAGCAGTCTAACGCGGTATCGAAGTCCGAGGTGCGTTCACTGATGAGGGCACGATCACAGTACGCAATCACGTTTTCTGGATCGTTGGTCAATATCCAGTCAAGTGCTTGCTGCGCCTCATCCGTATGGCCTTGCGCAAGGTACACTTCACCTAAGAGCCGCTGCACTTCTAACGACTCTGGAAATTGGACGAGAACATGCTGACATTCTTTAGCAGCCTCATCAACACGTCCTGAGCCGAGTGCATCTTCTATTTCTTGTAAATATTTCCGAAGCGTTACTTGTGCCATAAAGCCTGATCTCCTCTTCCCGCGTTACTCGTTAATAAGCAATTTCTGAATGTTGTTTGTCTGATAGGTATTCTCTGGGCCAATGAGAGCCAGGCGACGCCATTCAGGAGCAAAGCAGGTTTGCGCAACGCGCAAGATATCCGGTACCGTTACTGCGTCAACAAGAGCGACCATCTCGTCGATATCGCGCACATTATTCTGTAAACATTCCTGACCCCCTAGCCAAGAGGCAACCTGTTGTGTCCCTTCCAGCCCCAGCAAGATGCCACCTCGCACATAGGCTTTGATACGTTTTAACTCGTCTGCCGGAACAGGAGCTTCAGTAAGGCGTCTCAATTCTGCACTGATCGCGCGAACGACGCCTTCAGTTTGCGAAGGATCGACGCCAGCACTGATAACAAAACTACCAGTTTCAGCGTAACTATTCAAATAACTGCCAATGTCATAGGCCAAACCTTGTTCCTCGCGCACCGATTGAAACAGGCGAGAACTCATACCATCGCCGAGAATGGCATTGATGAGCAGCAATGGATAATAGTCAGGTGAACCATAGGCGGTGCCCAATGTCGCTATACACACATTAGTTTGCTCAGTATCTTTTTTGATGATACGAACTGGATTCGTATTACGCGGAGGCAAGCTTTCAGCGTATGGCGGAACCTCACGTTGTTGCCAATCTCCGAAAAGACGTTGAACAAGTTCAAGCACCTGCTCATGTTGTACGTTACCAGCAACGCTAATCACGAGCGAATTGGGGCGATAATAGGTGTCCAGATAGGTGAGCATATCGCTCCGTTGTAGCCCCGAAACCGACTCAATTGTCCCCGCGTCATCCCTTCCCAGTGGAAGAGCAGGCCACATCGTCTCATCAACGAGCAGGTTGACCCATTCCTGAGGATCATCACGCGTCGCGCTCAGTTCTTCGATGATGACGCTACGCTCTTTCTCAATCTCGGCGGAGTCGAACAGCGAGTAGCGCACCATGTCCGCCAGCACAGTCATCACGGTAGGCAACTCTTCGCTTGGCACACGGGCAGTATAACTAGTAACCTCTTTGCCTGTACTCGCATTGAACGTACCACCGACGCCCTCAATCGCCTCGGAAATCAGTCGCGCGGTAGGATAATTGCGCGTCCCTTTGAAAAGCATGTGTTCTATAAAATGTGAGATGCCAGCGATAGTATCTTGCTCGTAGCGTGAACCGCACTTGAAGAAAAATGCAATACTGGCGGAGCGCATTCCTGGCATGGAGGCAGTGAGTAAACGTAAACCATTGGGCAACGTTGTTCGCTCATACTTCATTAAAAATATGTCACGGTCTCTCCCTCTTGACGAGAGAAGCCGTTTCTCCTTATATACCCTAGCTAATAACCTATTTACTTATTTATCAACGCACATTGGCATGAATATCTACATATGTTTCTTGTCTTCCAGCATTATAGACTGTTTCCAGTACCATCGCAACACAAGCCAATGAAAAAGAGTACCCCTATAGCCCATTTGGGTACAGATGAGTAGCAGAGAGACATTCTAAAAGAGTTGACGGAAAAAGGAGTAGTCAGGTTAGTGAAAAATTTTT
>CAXUHG010000178.1:0-10088 GCA_964250805.1 uncultured Ktedonobacteraceae bacterium
CCAATCTCCTCTGCATCTTGCAATAGCTTTGTTTCGTGTATCAATAGATGTATACATCACAATTTGTTGCGCTCGCCTGATTTCCGTTTATACTGATATGTCGTGATGCAGCATGCTTAAAAAAGGATTTTATTGGACATGGGGAATCTTACTACCTTTATACCCTACGTACTGTTTATAGTTTTTATCCTCACGTTTCTTTTGAACGCTTTTGTATTCAGCAAAATCCCTAGAAATCTGTGGTCAAATTGGTTTAATGAATTAGCGGTACTACAGCCGATAGGAGGTGCATTCATCGCTTTCGGCTTTCTTGGCTATGCAATCTTTTATTGGACATTCAAATATAATGATGTTCTTGCCTTCATTGCGATACTTATAGGATTCGCATGTATGCTGGTAGGATTGTTCTTTTCTATTAGAGTGATAGGACTACAGAGGGAAGCAAAAGAGAAGAGCAAAAAATTCTAATGGGGGAATAAGGAGTCTATCAGACATGGGATATTTTCTTGCTATTGCGCCATACTTTACGCTAATTGTTGGTGTGCTGACAATGAGTTTATTCGCTTTTGTACTGACACGAACTTCATCTAAAGATTGGGAAAACTGGTATCACAATGCTTCGTTGCTACAATTTCTTGGTTTCATACTGTTTCTGGTTGGATCTATCATTGCTGCACTCGTTCAAATAACACACACTGCAATGGAGCCAATATCGGCAATGCTGGATTTTGTATCTGTTTTGTTTACGTTTTCAGGTTGCTTCTTTATCTTTAGAGCGTACTGGATACGACCGAAAAAAGAAGGTAAATAAGGGACGCACTATCAAAGGGGGGAATAAGATGGATAAATCGCTAGAGTTTGGGATAGCTTCGGTACTTGCTATAGTCTTTACTATCTTTATAGGTTTCTCGGTCTATCGTAGAACGGTAGCAACAAATCTTCCTCTACGCTATGATAGAAAATTGTTTGTTGGGGGGACATTTTTTGTAGCCTTTCTGATGATTGAGGCAATTTCTGGCATTTACATCTATCGGCTACCCCGGTACTACTACATTTTTGTTGTTTTATTCTTGCTTGTAGCAAGCCCCACAATAACGCTGATTACACGAAGAATGTATAAGCGAAACCACCCCAACGAACCAACTAATGTCAAACGACCAACATTTCGTGAGGCGTATCGTGCGGCGAATGGTAGTACTGACGGTGTTAGTTTGATTTTTGCTTTAGGATTTTTTCTTGCAGTAATTGTCTCGATGGTTTTTCATCAGCCTCTTCTCTTTTCTTTGGCGACTCCTCTGCTAATAGGTCCTCTAGCAATATATAAAGGTGTACAGATGTTGCATGAGGCACAGAACGAACGTCAATCTGATAGTATTCACTGGTATACGCAATATAGGATATTGTTCGGTATCGGCGCGGTTTTGAGCCTTCCAACCGCTCTAATATTGAATAATGCTCCCTTGGCTTTTGTTCAGACCCTTCCATATCATGACCAGATAGAAACTGTCCTTTTGCTACTTTTCGTCATACCTCTACTAGCCTCTGGTTTTTTCTTTTTTAGAAGGCAATATCTGAAAATGCGAAAGCGCGTTTCGTAGGGCAGTCGTGTAATGAAATAAGCCCTATGCGCTTCGCGCATAGGGCTTATTTCATTCATTATGCTTACTAAAATTTTTAATGTCCATGTCCTAAAAAGAGCAGTGCAACCATTAAGCCAATCACTAGTAACAAAAGCAGAATAAGTCCAAGCAAGAAGAAGCCAAAGTTTGAAGGCTCTGAGAAGACGCGCATAATATTGTTGCGTTGCTGACGGGCATCGGGGAGCGACAGCGTTGACTCAATTGCATGGTTGGGGCGTTCCTGGATTGGTAGGAGTGGAACAGGTTTTTGTATCGGCTTCTCCTCTAATATCGCAACACTGGTTGATGCGGTAAAGTTATGTGCGTGTCGGAGTGCAGGAAAATCGGCAGGTGCTAGAACAGCGGCACGATTCAGCGTTTGGCGAGGAAGCGTTGCACCACCTTCGTGATTCCTGGTACGCGTAGCCAGAACTCGTGTTGGCTTTGTAAACTCGCGTGGCGTCTCGATACTACGTCTTTGAGTACGTGTTTGAAGTACTCGCTGTAGCGTTGCGTCGTAGGCATGTGCGAACGAGATAATGTTCGGGTAGCGTTGCTCCGGCTTCTTGGCGAGCGCACGTAAAAATACCTCATCAATCTCTACTGGCAGCAGCGGATTTGCGACGCTTGGTGGTGTCGGTGCCGTATGATGATGATGATGCAATAACTGAGCCGCCGTGCCTTCAAAGACGGCGTGACCTGTCATCAGTTGATACATCATGACCGCGAGCGCGTATTGGTCTGCCGCCGGTCCTACCTGAATGGAGGTCGCAAGCGATGGATCGTCGAACTGCTCCGGTGCCATATAAAGTGGTGTGCCAACCGAACGATGCAGTGAACGCCCATTACGGTAGAACGCAGCGAGTCCGAAGTCCGCCAGCAAGAGATGTGGTCTACCATGCGGAAAGATGGTTGTGAGATAGGCTGGTTGTCCGCTCTTGAGGAGACCGCGTTCGACACGAATCAAAAAGTTTGTTGGCTTGATATCGCGGTGAATGATGCCGTTGTCGTGGGCATGTTGTAAGGCGGCTGCCGCTTGTAGTAAGTAGAAGCCTGCCTCTTCCGCCGAAATAGGCCAGCCAAAACCGAATTGCTGTGTGCGTTGTTGCAGCCAGTTCCAGAGTGATTTTTCGGAGAGATAGGGCATCACAAGATAGGTGATTGGCAGTCCATCTCCGTCCAGTCGTTCATCGCCAAAATGATACAAAGGCAGAATATTTTCGTGTTCTAACTCCGCAACCGCCTGTGCCTCGCGCTCGAAACGTACCGCCGCCTGTCTTCCTTCTGGCGTGTTTGGTACCGCGCGTAAATCGCCACATACGACCTTGATTGCTACTTTTCGTCCAATTCGCGCATGCTGGGCCAGATAGATGTCACCCATACCACCGCTCTCGATAAGCTGTATCAAGCGATACCCACCGAGCGTTTTCCCCACCAACATAGTCATCTCGTATCCCTCTATAACGAAATGTGAGAGTATAGCAATGAAAGAAGTATCCCCGCTCCATACCCTCTAAACGTCCTTTTTAACCTTCTAAAGACAGTATACAGTGCAAGGAAAAATGTATGGGACTAATGGATTTGAAGAGGGTAGAGAACGAAGTGATGCCCTGAGCGCATGCATGCGCTCAGGGCATCACTTCGTTCTCTACCCTTTGTCCTTAAAGGACAGGTGACGCCCCATTGGTTCCTAACTGTACAATTGAGGATCGGTCTGATTGATTTTGATCAACATGCCATCAGGTCCTTCAAGTTGAAGCTGATACCCGAATCCCTCGTCACCCGTTGGACGCGCTATGGTAACATGAGCGGCACGAAGCTTTTTCTCGAACTCTTCGAGCGAGGCACCATATTCAAAGTTGAGTTCGACCGTGCCCTCATTCTGCTCTGGATTAGCTGGATGTGCCAGCAAGCCCAGTTCAGTGCTACCTATGCGTAGTAGTGCCCAGTCTCCATCACGACTTCCATGAAGGACCGTCGCGCCAAGCTTGCTATAAAAGTCCAGAGCCGCGCCCATGTTCTCAACATGCACCATTGGCTGTAGGCTTAACGGTGTGTTTTCCTGTGTCTCCTGTAAGTTTCTTTCTGGCATAGCGTTCTCCGTAGTCCTTGATAGGTGAGCAATAAAAACTCTTTCGACGAGATCAGACAAAGAAAGCTGCTCATCGACCGAAAGATGCTTCATACGTTTAATCGTATCGGGTGTGAGGTACACATTGAACTGCTGTTTCTCCTGTGGCATTGCTTACTTCCTTTTGTACTAGCATGTTAATAAATTGTTTTATTAGCATGCTAGTATGCTAGCATGCTAATACCTAATTGTCAAGGGCAAACTGATTGCTATCTAATCGCCCCTCGCTTGTTGTGAACTCCTCTATACTGAAAATGACTTCGGCATCATACAGTTGGGAGGGGACACAGCCAATGAATATAGAGGCATCTTTACACGCTATTGCGCAACGCGTTCATGCTCTTTTGGAGTGTACAAGCGTCACTGTCTCCCTCGTTTCACCTCCTGTGTATAGTCATCCCCTGTTGAACTTATTGATGAATGATGAAGAATTCGAGGGATGCCCTAGTTTCAACATGCTTCCCCCTGTACAGATATTGGTTGCGAATACGATGCGTGAGCGCACAATGCAACACGACAACAATTGTGATCTGCGTTGCTACGATATGATGATGAGGAGTATTGCTGTTGTGCCGATTGAGCGTCCGGCTGGTTTGCTGGGTGTTCTGGTATGCATGGATGCCGAGCAGAATGGCTTTCTGCGTGGGGAGCGTATGCTGCTAGAGCAGGCAATTCCTACGATTGCATGTGAGATAGAGCTATTGTTGTGTGATGCTGCGCTAGACTATGTTCAAGAGAGGAGCAAGCTAGTTCAAGAGTATGATCATGCAACGGCACTGGCAGAACTTCCAGAACAACAGACATTGGTATCACTGGTGGGGCATGATCTGCGTTTGCCCTTGACCGCTATCAAAGGTTATGCAGGCTTGTTGCGAGCGTATGGCACTACGAATACAGCTATTGCTTCGGCACAGGCGGATATTGCGCCCGACCTGCAGCGTCATTATCTCGATGTTATTATGGAGCAGACGCAGCATATGGAGGTGCTTGTCAATGACCTGCTCGATGTGTCTCGGATACAACATGGACAGGTTGCGCTTCGTCACACATGGGTTGATATCGTCTCTCTATGTCGAGATGTGGTGCAAATGATGCAGGACAAGGTCGATCAGCAAGATGATGGACGTTATTACATTCGTTTTAGTCCTGATGCGCAAACAACGTTGCTGTGGGCTGATCCTGATAGGGTGCAGCAGGTGTTGACGAACCTGATAGAGAACGCAGTAAAATATTCGCCAGATGGTGGCTTGATAGAGGTCACGGTACGCAGTTATCGTAGGTCATCGTCGATTACTGTACGCGATTGGGGTCTGGGAATTCCACATTTCCAGCAAACAGCCCTATTCCGCTTGTTCGAGCGTGGTACACATGAAGACCAACGTGCTATTACTGGTCTAGGGCTGGGTCTATATATCGCACGAACGCTGGTTGAGGCGATGAATGGTTCGATCACGCTAAGTAGTAGTGAAGGACAAGGAACGAGCGTCTCATTCACACTTCCAAGAAGCTCTCTTGCAGAAACTACAAAAACTCAAGAAATCTCTAGTGAAATGTATAACTCTTGCGAAAAACTGTCCATTTTGTTATAGTGAGAATGGACAAAATCGCAAAAATTCTTGTAATGAAAAGGATTGAGCTATGCATGTAGGTGTTCTGGAAGACGACGTAGCAATCCAGGAAATGCTTCTTCTGGTGTTACAGGACGAAGGATATGAGGTTACAAGTTACAGCAGCGGAGAAGAATGTCTACGGTCTCTCATTTCTTCTGCTGATGGCATGCCTATTGACCTACTGATTACAGACTTGCGGCTTGCCAATAATGAGTCCGGTTTAGAGGTAATACAGCAGATTCGTCTTCGCCCTTTCCTCGACTCTCTCCCAATTATTTTGACGACGGCAGCAACCTTTAGCAATGAAAATGTGTTGCATAAACTCCGTGTGAGCCTTCTTGAAAAGCCATTTTCTCTTGATGATATGGCTGAACTTATTAAGCAATTGACCCAAAGCCGTAGCGTAGATCGGCTGAAGTAGTATTTTTCATCATACACTTACGAGTATAAATCACATTTTCGTGCCTTTTCTCTCATATTCCACCTCATCATTTTATTAGAAAATTATAAGATGTGCCCTCTCTTTCAAAGAAAAATTGAGCATGGAAAGTAGAATTAGCTCATCTTTTCCTTAAAGAAGGATGAGGCTACCTTAGAGAAAGCTTATACTTTCTATGGATGACTTGAACTAATACAACTCACCTGTTATGCTTTGTGTGGTGGGAGTCACCAGGACTGATTTAGGAAAAGCAGGTCGTATAAAACGCATTTTGCAGATATGCTCTTATAATGATGTAAACGCTATTTTGTTTAGACGTGTTTACGCAACAGTTCGATAAGATATATCTGGTAAATGGAACAGGAGAAAGTACATGCAGACACAAAAAGGGCGTGGGCGCGGTTTTGCTTCGATGACAGCTGAGAAGAAACGTGAGATTGCTAGCAAAGGTGGTAAGGCCGCTCATGCATTAGGCACAGCTCATAAGTGGACAAGCGAAGAAGCGCAGGCGGCGGGCCGCAAGGGTGGTTCGATCAGCCGTCGCCGCTCAAAGGTCACGGCTCAAGCGTAGTTCGAGCGTTTTTTAAAAGGCTGGCACCCCCGCCAGCCTTTTTCTTTTGCTCAAAAGAGAGGTATCCTGGACTTTAGACAAGGGGTAGAAATACGAAGACGGACGCCCACAAGGGGCAATACACTTCAATTAAGACGAACGGCAGTGAATTGGGGACGGACGCCCACAAAGGGTGAGTCCCTACTCTACACCGTTCTGGCGTGCTTCGCACGCTCAGTAGAGTAGGGTTAGCCCCTTGTGGGCGTCCGTTCTCGTATTTCTGGACTATTCTCCTTAATTGAAGTGTATTGCCCTTGGAGGGCGTCCGTCCTGTTAGTAGTGGTACTTTTTTCATTATTTACTAGTCTTTTATAGAGTTACTAGTATAATGACCTTATATTACTCTGCTGTAAGCAGGAGGAGGACGTTACCATCTCACACGAAGAGCCTGAGTCAGAGCAGCCTGCTCCAATTGTAGCGAATGACACTACACTTTCATCGCTTTCACCTGAAACTCCTGGCGTTCCTGTACAAGCTATGACCCGACGAAAAGTGTGGGGCGGCAGAACGTTTCGTTTCAATCCCAGAAATTTTCTCCCCGACGGGAATTTCTCGCTACGCCGCTTTAGTATTGTCGAGGCTACTCTGCTACTGATGGTGGCTTTGCTTGCCTCAAGAGGTCTGGGTGTGGTGCGTCAGATGCTCTTCAATGCAATGTTCGGTACCGGCCCTGAGGCGAACGCGTATTATGCTGCCGCCCGTCTTCCCGACACGCTCTTCAATCTTATCGCGGGTGGGGCACTGATACACGCCTTCATTCCCGTATTTCTCTCGCACGAGAAGGATCATGGCAAGCGTGAGGCGTGGCAACTTGCCAGCCTTGTCTTCAACATCATGCTTGTCGCCCTCACTCTCTTTACTTTAATCTGCGAATTTCTCACGCCGACGTTTGTTAATACCATCATCGTCCCCGGTTATTCGCATTCTGAGCAGGAGCTTACCACCTCCCTCACGCGTATCATTCTGTTTCAACCGCTCATTCTGGGGTTAGGAACTGTTCTCACCGCAATTCTCAATGGAAAACGCCAGTTCTTGCTGCCCGCACTCTCGATTGCTGTCTACAATTTTGGGATGATCGGCGGTCTGCTTGTGTCGCTTGTCATTCCTAGTGTGGGTATCTACGGTGCAACGTATGGCATTCTTGTCGCGGCGTTATTACAGAGCGTTGTGCAGGTGCCTGCTCTCATCAAGCAGGGCTTTCGCTATTCGTTCGTCTGGAATATTCGCGATCCTGGTTTGCGCGACGTGATGAAGCTGCTCATCCCCAATGTACTAGCCGTAGTTATTGCCTCAATCGGTTTTATTGTCGATACCGCATTCTCGTCCTATCTACCTGATTCTTCGAGCCTTGCCGCAATTCACAATGCACAATTGCTGTACTCGCTACCCGATGCGTTGGTGGCACAGGCAATTGGACTCTCTCTCCTCCCGCATTTAGCAGCACAGGCGGCGACGAAGAGCTATTTTCGTATGCGACAGACGGCCTTGAAAGTGATGGGGGCGGGTATTGGTCTGGCTATTCCAGCTACCCTTGTCCTATGGCTACTGGGAAAGCCCATTATTCTGCTGCTTTTCCAGCATGGTGCCTTCACAGCGCATTCCTCAGAACTAACCTATCTTGCGTTATCGGCCTATTCGATTGGCTTGCCAGGGATTATAGCAGGAGAGCTACTTACCAACGGATTCTTTGCGCTCAAAGATACTACTACTCCACTGATTACGGGCATGGTTTCGCTGACGATCCGCTGTGCCCTGATTATACTGCTCTTACGTGTATTTCAAGGCATTGACATTATCCTGGCGATTCCGCTTGCCCTGTCGGTAGCAGCGACAACCGAGGCTGTGCTGATGGGCATTATCCTGATGATACGTCTCGGCAGAAGAGTTACCCTCGATGCAGGTCTGGTACGTCTACAACGTCGTCGCAATTATCAAGAGCAGCAAGCCCTTGCTCTAGCTACGAAAGATGTTGTACAAAGGACAGCACAGGAGGAGAACAAAGAATATGAAACTACCCGTTAACGGAACCGAACTGTATTTTGACGTGGTGGGGAGTGGGCTGGATGCCTCGGCTAAGTTTGAGCAGAGGCCAACGATGATCATTCTGCACGGTGGTCCCGGCTTTGATCATAGCTACCTGCGACCCTGGCTTGATCCGGTGAGCGAGGTCGCGCAACTTGTCTATGTTGATCAGCGCGGTTGTGGACGTTCGCAACGTCACACGCACGAGTATTATCAACTAGGTATTATGGCTGATGACATTGTGTTGCTGTGCCAGGAGTTACAAATCGAGCATCCAATTGTACTGGGGCAGTCGTTCGGCGGCTTTGTCGCTCTGAGCATCGCTCATCGTCATCCCGAATTTGCCTCTGGCATCGTCCTCTTCGATACCTCGCCCGCATGGACGGGCGGCTATGATCTTGATGCGTTGGAGCAGCTTGTCGGAGGCGAACGCGGCAAAGAACTGCGCGAAATTGCTTATCGAGAAGAGACTGGACAGGCGAACGAGGCCGAACTGAAACGTTTCGAGGAAGAGATTATGCCGCTCTACTGGCATCAGGGCTTCAAACAAGAATACCTGACCGACCTCTACAACAGCACGCCGATGAATGTAGATATCGCTACGTATATGATGGGAACCCTGAGCAAAGAGTACGATCTACGCCCTTATCTGAAAGATATTACAGTGCCAGCCTTAGTGTTACAGGGACGCTACGATTGGGTAACGCCAATGGCTGGCGCAGAGGAGATGGCGCGGAGCATCCCAAATGCTCAATTACATGTCTTTGAACATTCAGGGCATATGGTGTTTATCGAGGAGCAAGCGGAGTTGGTGAATGTGCTTACAGGATGGCTTCAGGCTCTAAGATAAATCGGTCCCTACGAAAGCCTATTGCGTCTGTTGCATCGTTTGTCTTCTCGTTCTGATAATTTGCAAAATCTGGTAGCCATCGCTCGGATAGCCCGCGTAGAGAGGCCACCATACAGGATAGCGTATCGGGATAATCGTGCCGAGAAACTGGAGGTATGCGGCAATCGCGGCTACCTGATTGATGTAGTACCAGATGGAGAAGGCGTGCGTGTGTGAGCGTGCGAAGTAGGTCGTGATGCTAAAGAGAATGCCAAGTAGCAGCGAGGCGAGAGGACCAGCGAGATAGGTCCACAGCTCATGCTCATCGACAGGGTTCCAGTGCGCGAAACCAATAGGGCCACTGAACGGTTTGAGGTTGAAGGTGATGCCAGCCAGCGTAAACGTGAGCGTGCGTGGACGCTTCTTGGTTGGGTTATATACGTCATCGTCCTGTGGAATGATGCCGAGATAGACCTGTGTTGGCTGCTTAGTAAGAAGTCGATTTGTGAGTGCGTGTGCCAGCTCGTGTATCAGCGTCTCCAACGGTCCTGTAACACAAATATAGACCGCTGGCAGAACAAGATAAAAGGTAAAATAATAGAGTAAATCGGTAAGCATCGTTTTATGCACACTCCAAATCATGGCGTTGTTACGTGGGAAAGGTTTCAAATCTTTCCGTATTATACCATGTTCTTTACGAAATGCGACATACCATCTTTTGAGCGTGAATAGACACGTTGATTATCGGGAGGCCAGCTGGCCTCCCGACAATCAACGTATCTATTCACATTATGTTATTTCTAGGAATCAATAGCTCCAATTCAGGCC
>CAXUHG010000179.1:0-10035 GCA_964250805.1 uncultured Ktedonobacteraceae bacterium
TCGTGAGTACGTCCCTCTATCATAGGTATGCATTGTCTACAACGAAGAAAGCTGTGGTAACGTGTTGACTGTTACCAAGGAAAGGGACGTATCATGTATTCACTGGATTTAAGAACACTTCTTCTCATTTTACAGATACACGCACAAACGGGCTTGTTACATGCGAATCTGTCAAAGGGGATCGTAGAACATGCAAACACTGCTTCCGCCACGATCACAATCGTCAAAGGAGAACTCGTCTCCTGTGTTATCACAGATACGGACGGACTTTCCTACGCGCTTGGCGAACAAGCCTATCGGATACTTGCTCGGATGAGTTCGCTCGAATGGACCTTGAAACTGCAACTCGCCTCATCCCTTCTGCCTCCACCACCATCTCTGAGAGCAGATATAAGGGAACAGGTCGTGCCGCGCCGCCTACGTGAACCTCAAGCGACACAGCATGCCAAGTGGACACGTACCCAACGCCTCGTCTTTGCCATGATTGATGGTAAGAAATCGGCGCGAGAGATCGCACGTTTCCTCTCGCTGTCACCTTCGCTCGTCCAGCAAGCCCTGTTTGACCTCTACCAGATGAACCTGCTTGCTTTGGAACCGTCACGAACACATAAAGCTGCTTCCAACAAGCCAACGGCTCTCCGAGGATGAGAAGGGCAGGGAGACCGCAAGGGTCTCCCCTACATCTTCGCGCGTCCCTACGTGTAGGGGAGACCCTTGCGGTCTCCCTGCCTTATGCCTTATGCCTTATGACTTATGACTAGCCCCATAGAAAGGATTGAAGAGGTGAACAACACTTCTCTACCGAAGCCATCTGAATATCAGCCACCAAGGACACCTTTACCTCCCTATCTCTTCGAGGAACGCCACGACGCTCCATTTTTGATCTGGTGGTATCGTCTGTCCTTGCCATCTTTCCCTGAAATGCTTGCACCTTCGCAGGAGCGAGAACGCTTTCGTCAAAGCCGCATTGCCAGTCAACTGTTGCTGATGACGTTGCTACTGATTGTACTTGCTTTGCCAGTGAGCTTTTTTGACTCTAATCTCCTTCTTTTCCCCGTCTTCGCGACGCTCTTGGCGGTCCTCTTGCTCGCAATGATTCTCAATCGGTTAGGAAAGCCGACAGTGAGTGGTGCAGTTGTCGTCATTGTCCTCGAACTTGCAATCATGGGAATAACTCTTGTAACATCAGAAGGCGTAGGAGGGCTTCCGTTCCCTCTCTTTGACGCGCTAGTATTTCCTGTAGTCATTGCGACTTCATTGCTCCCGATCTGGTGGAGTCTAGGTATCGCATTGCTCAATTGTCTGTTTGTGATGCTCACTTTTGCATGGGCTTTCTACACCCGAAATCCAGGTTTCCATCCCACCTCTCTCAGCATATTCGTCGTCCCGCTCCTGTTGCAGGGTTTGCTCTTCGCCGTTGTGCTTCTCTGGAGGCACCAAACAGAGGTGGCTCTTGCCAAAGCGGACCGTGCCGAGGGCATTGCACGCCTGGAACATGATCTTGCTCATCAGGGACGTATCATTGCAGAACAGAAACAGCAGTTAGAAGAAGGCATTCAACACCTCATCAACACGCACTTGCGCGTTGCTCAAGGCGACCTCACGGCTCGCGTCTCCCTGGACGAGACGCACCAACTCTGGCAACTCGCCGGACTACTCAACACACTACTGACGCGCTATCAGCAAGCTCGACAAGCCGAAGACGATCTACAACGTACCCGTATTGCCGTTGACTATTTGCTCCAAGCAGTACGCGACGCCAAACAGCATCTGCACGGGATCGCGTATAAACCGACGAGAACGATGATTGATGTGCTTGGTGTGGAGTTACAACGGTCTTCGGCAACATCCAAGATAGAGAATTCTTCTCAACATTCTTGAGAAGAGTGCTTTGGAGTAGGATTACTCTTGCAAGCGTGAAGCTTGTGGACTCTCCTGGCTAAAGATTTCTATACCAATAGGGTCAATGACCGTTCCTGTACGCTTATATGAGTTTATCCTTTGACCAGCTTTATACGCTTGGATGCTGTTGACTAATGTGGAGGCACTTTGTCTTGTTGCCGCTAATTCTCTCTCTATTTGATGATAACGGCGCAGACGGGCAATGAGGTTATTGAGCGTCCTCGCAACGGGCCAGAGCACATGATCATTGGTTAAGGGGACTTGAGCATTGAAATTGCCATTCGCGACATGAGTCTGAGTATCCAAAATGACCGCAATGCCCTGCTCCAATTGCTCTTTTCGCTTCAACATCTCATCTGACTGCAAAGAAAGGTTGCGCTCCAGGCGAACAATTTCTTGTGCTCGGTCTCGATCTCGAATCGCCTGCACTAGGCTATTTTGTGCCAGGAAACTAATAATGGCTGCGATACCTAGCACGGTGATGGGAAGAAAAATGCCGTTCGCGTAGGCAATCGGCATGAAGGCATTCATACTTGCCGCATGCGGCAAAAAATTGACAACCAGAACGCAAAATAGCACGTTGAGCAGAGCAGACACAAAGATAAAGAGAGGAGGGAGCATGACGGAAGCTATTGTCTGTGGGAGGACGAGCAGCAGAAATAATGAAATAACGGTAAGACTGAGACCGCCCGGCGTCGTCACTATATCTGTCATAATGCTAGCTGAAAACGATAGCCAGATAAGCGCCCCAACGATATTGACAAGACCGCGGCGATTAATGTAAATGGCGATAATATCAATCACGCTGAGAATTACTAGTTCGGGTATTCGACCTTTATTTGAACCATAAATTGCCGCAAAAAACGATGGGACATTGAAAATAAAGAGCATAAGCACAACAACACTATTCACGCGTGCCCGCCTTACGATTTCACGCACTTCCAATGAAGCATCGACAAGTGGGCTTGCGGGCGTACTGAGGCGATACCATCCCTCCCATAGACGGCTCCAAGCCGATCTCTTTGTTGGAAGATACTGCTCCTTCAAACTGTTACTCTGCATATCATTCATCCTTTCAACGAAGTACTGAAATTAATATCTATAAGTAATAGCATAAAATAGTACTTTGTATATACGCATTTGCATTTAGCAACACTACGGAAAATATATCTGCTGTTCTGACTCACTTCACAGTAACAAACTCCTAGCTTCAACGGCTTACGAAACGTAACTTTTCAAGTTCAAGAAGCGTCTGCTTCACCTGTTCCAAACGAGTATGAAGCGAGTTGGCGATCTCCTCAACGCTTTTTCTTCCATCAATGCTAGAGAAAACAAGAAAATGGAGATAGGAAAGCTGGTAAAAGTCCGTTACTGGATGGTCAGCAATGCGCTTAGGTATCCACACTCCCTGTCTTGGCGCATTTGAGACCACTTGCGCTTGCGTTGCCTCAAACGTCCACGGAAGAGTTCCCAATAGCGCAACAGTCGCCAGTGCTTCGTTGTCCACAAGCCGAGTTCGACTTTGGAGTAGCAAACATGAACTAATCTTGCCCTGGTCAATGATAATTTCAATATGCATCGGCTCCTTCCGTCCTCTGCCCCGAGATAGGTCTGAGACGAGAGTACCAGAAAGACGCCGACGCGTAAGAGTGGAGAGCATTGTTTCAAGATCGAGATTAAAAACTTCTTGAGCCATGTTTTTTCCTAGATCGCGCAAAACTTACATCCCGATAGCCAGTTCCAGACCCATAAGCCTGGTACAAGCAATCGGTGTATTTACTATTATCACTCTTATCTCTCAAATATTCAAGTCTTTATTACGCTCGTGTAGCCCTTTTGGACAAAGAAGTAGCTATCCTAGCTCAAATCCTGCTAGCCTCTGTATCAATTTGTTTCCTCGGTTCTTCACGGCAGGACTCCCTGTCTTCGTCTGAATTTTCAATAACCTGAGAACCTCTTGGCGTAGACTAGTATCCTGCTCTGCTAGGTCTGCTAGTGCCTGCATCGAGAATGTCTTCACAATGTTACTTGTATCAGTGAGATACGTGCATAACACCTCAAAAACTTGTAGTCGCTCCTGCTTATCCAAGTGTAAATGAGGAATGAGTTGGGCAACGTGCCAGCGAACCTCCTGCTGTTCGCTCTTAACCACTTGCTGAAGAAGTACTTCTTTGTAAGGGTGGAGATAGTCGGGATGCTTTGCGGTCACTTTTTCAATCACATCAGCCGCTCGCATTCTGATCAGCGGATTCTCGCTGAGCATTCCCTCAAACACGGCACCAAACAGAGAAGGATCGCGGAGGACATCCTCGACCACTTCATGTGCTCGTCCAATCGAACGACGATCTCCACCTCGTAGCTTGTTCAAAATTTCGTGCATCATTGTTCCTTTGACTCTAGTTCCCTGATGCTAGAATCTCAACTTCCTATATAGTAAAACCAACGCATCTCTCAGGAATGCGAGTGCCGAGTACGTCTTCGGTCGTAAATGACCGCCACAATCGCGACTAGCACGACGATAAGTGCTGCTCCATAATGTGCAAGATTGTTCAGGAAAGCCAAGAGTAACGACTGCTGGGGAGTATAACTGATTGACGAAGGATAGAGACCTGTAATTACAAACGAGGGATGACCGCCAACGCGAAGCGTTGTGATTGTCTGCCGATCTGGAACATCAAGCATGACAACGTTGCCATTGTCCAGAGCCACAAAGCCCAACTGCCCGTCGTTGGTAATGGCGATAGCGTGTGGCGATGCAGGAAAATGTAATGTGCGTTCCGGTTCATGGCGCAAAGGTCTTTCATCAACGCGCACCGCGGAAAGGATATCCAGTCGCTGATGCTGCTGATCAGGAACATAGACCTCACCCGTTGTCGCATCATAGTCCATTAAGCCAAAGGTGCCTCCTGTCAAGAGCGGCGATGTACTTTGCCGACTCTGTATATCTATTGCTACAAGAGTTCCCGTATGTGTGGTAACGTAGGCTGTGGAGCCGGTTGGAATACAGAGGTATTGAGGAGAACCTGCAACAACGAGTGTCGTTATCCGCGAACCACTAGTACGAAATATCGTCAATGCCGTCCTATGTGCAACCCATAATTGATTGTCCGTTCCTCCATAAAGACCTCCACCAACAACGGCAACTGCCATTCCTGTCACCGCATCCGACACCTCAAAAATATGTCGTATAGCACAGGTAAGCGGATCGAGGGCATGAACTTGAGTTGCATCATTCGCCGCTGCATACAAGGTGTTTGTCCCAGGATCAAACGTCAAGAGCGATGGATGTCCAGGAAGGTGAGCGGTACAAAGAACTTGTGCCGTTTTCGCCGATAGAATAGTAACCAGCCCTTTTGTGGGTTGTGCGATTGCCAGCGTTCGCCCGTCAACGCTTAACACCAACATCTGTGGGTTGCCATCAACTGCAATCCGACGCGTCACCTTTTGTTGTGCCACGTCAATAACACTGATACCATCCTGAGTTCCCGCAACATACGCCACATTAGGCGCACCACCATCCGCATGAACACTGAGAGGAAAAAATAAACTTATCTGTAAAAGGACGAGACCAGCGAGCAGAGCTAGAATACCCCTTTTTCGTGTTCGGAAAGTTCTTGAGAGAAATAACATAATCAGCCCTCTACAACGGAGAAAAAAGAAAAGACGAGAGCATCTATACTACTCTCTTCCTTCTTCATTGACAAGTTCTTCTCAACACACGTTCAGGACAACGTATAGAGATACTCTTTTACTGCATCTAAATAGTATTTTAATGCGTATCATGAATACATAGTACTCTTTTTTGTACAGTTTTTATACACGTAAGAGGCAAAATGATTCAACGAACAGACACAGCGTGGTCAGCCAATCGGATTCTTGCCCTCACTCTGGGCATCGTTTTTACTCTCGTCGCTATTATCGGTTTCCTTACCCCGTTTGAGGCTGGCACGAACGTCAGAGCAATCTTTGGCATCTTCGATGTGGACACCGTACATAGCATCGTCCATCTCCTCTTCGGACTATTAGGTATTGCTGTGGCCTTTACAGGCTATTCGCGCACGTACAACCAGGCATTCGGCGTCATTTACATCATCCTGGGACTGCTTGGCCTTATTCCCGCCCTCTACTTTCCAGCAGGATCGTTTGGACATGACAACGGATTGTTCCTTGGTCTAATGCACATTAATGCGGGAGATCACGTTCTTCACCTGGTAACAGGCGTGGTGGCTGCCGCCGTAGGTTTTGGTGTAAGAGATACAGGAGTAGCTCGTAGAGCAACAATCTAAGCAGATGATCCACAAAAAGGAGAGTGTCTCCTGTAATTTATAAGTCGAGCATCGGGCCGATTCCAGCAGTCTTCCTCATACGTTTGTGAGGAAGACTGCTGGAATTTGCTTGTTTACACTCTCATTCTTACTCATGCTTTCCTCTCAACATATCCATTGAACACTAACTGCTCTTCTCTTTTGGGCTATGCTTTTGACATTAGTTTATTTTTGTGTTATAATAAGTCTTGAAAAATGTATACAAGCAGGGAACAGTACTTAGAGCAGGAGCAAGATATTTCTATGAAATCCGTGAACCCCACTACACGTGATTTGCGACGCATCAATCGTCAGACCGTTTTTTCCTATTTATACATGGAAGGACCGATGAGTCGTATGGAACTCAGCCAGCTTTCGGGGCTAAGTGCTGGCACGATTGCGAATGTGGTGGCGGAACTGCTGGCGGAAGAGTTGGTGCAGGAAGCAGGTTTGGAGGCGTCGGAGGGAGGACGACCACGCACAATTCTCACGCTGAATATGGAGTACGGATATTTTATTGGCGGTGAAATCGGCGAGACAGAGCTGATTCTTGAGCTTTTCGATTTGAAGTTGCAGAAACTCAAAAGTATCATGTATTCTCTGCTTCCCGAAGAGAACAACCCACGAACAGTAGTTCAGCGTTTTGTCAGTTGCGTGGAACAATTGCTTGTACAGGCACAGGTTCCTCATGAGAAGGTGCTGGGTATGGGTGTCGGTGTGCCGGGGGTCGTGGAGCAGGGAGAAGAGGAGACCGTTTCGGCACCGGCATGGGGTTGGCAACCAACCTCTCTCAAGACAATGTTGGCAAAACATTTTGATATCCCGCTCTTTGTCGAAAATGGTTCAAAGGGAATGGCTCTGGCAGAACTGCATACGAGGCCGGATATAGTTGAAAAAACCATGATTGCTCTCAACATCGGGACGGGGGTAGGCGCGGGCATTATGTATCAAGGGAAATTGTATCAAGGCGGAAATAATAGCGCAGGTGAGTGGGGACATACTACTATCGTTCTGGATGGGGAGATGTGTCGCTGTGGTCATCGCGGTTGCCTCGAAGCCTATATCGGTGCGCCCGCTCTTATCCGTCGCCTTCGTGAAATCGCTCCTGCCAGTCCTGTACTGAACAGTGGCGATGAAGTGCAAACGATTGCCGATCTTCTGACGGCGACTCAACAGGGTGATGCCGTGGCAAGGCAGGTTCTTCTGGATACTCTCCACTATCTCTGTGCAGGGATAGCGAATCTAATCAATTTGTTCAATCCGCAGCAGATTATTCTTGGTGGCTGGGTTGGCCTGATGCTAGGGAAGCATTTTTTGTCCGAACTGGTGCAGGAGACTCAACGCTACGCTCTCAAGCAGCCATTTGAGGCAGCTTCCATCCTAGTCAGCCAACTTGGGAGGAACGCGGCAAGTCTTGGTGCTGCTCGTTTGGCCTTAGATGCATTTCTAGTCCAGGTTGGGCAAGCAGACGGTCAATATGCGGTGCAAAGGAGGTTACGAATTTCATAGGACTGTTTTTATTTGTCGTAATGCTTGTTGTTATTCATCATCCTGAGGACGGGTTGTATAGACTTCCTGTTCTCGCATTCCTCAAGGAGGTACGCCCGCCTATTTCTCGGTATGAGAGCGTGTCCGGCGAATACAAGTAGACACAGGGAAAGAATGTTCTCACTCTGAACGAACACAGCGATGTTAGTTATATCAGGAGGATTCTATGCATCGATGCATTTCCAAAGGCGCCTTGTGTGCCCTTCTCGGTTGCCTGATTGTAGGCGCACTCGCGCTTTCAGGAGGTCTAGTCAGGACAGCTAGAGCTAGTGGAGAAACCGTCAACGTCTGGTTAACCACACCTGATCAAGCCAATCTCCTCAGTCCCCAGCAGAACCTCACCTTTGGGAGCGTTGGCTCCAATTCCACGACGATTACCATTAATGATGCACAAACCTATCAACAAATGACTGGCTTCGGTGCCTCACTCACCGACTCGTCGGCATGGCTCATCGCCAACAAAATGAGCCAGAGCCAGCGCAATCAGTTGATGACCAACCTGTTCGACCCCAACAATGGAATTGGTCTTGATTTCTTGCGTCAACCAATGGGTGCCTCTGACCTGGCACTCAACGAGTACACCTATGACGATGTGCCGAGCGGTCAGAGCGACCCCAACCTGAGCAACTTCTCGATTTCCCACGATACCGCTTACATTCTTCCCTTGCTCCAGCAAGCACTTCAACTCAATCCCAACCTCAAAATCATGGCGACTCCCTGGACGGCACCTGCCTGGATGAAGTCGAATGATAGCCTTGAACAGGGGAGTCTCAATGCTAGCGATTTTCAGGTCTATGCCCAGTACTTCGCTGATTTTATCAAGGCGTATCAAGCACAAGGCATTCCGATTTATGCCGTCACGCCTCAGAATGAGCCAGGAAATAACAATCGAATGCCAACCATGCCGATGTCAGCGAGCGATGAGACAAATTTCATCGCCAACAACCTCGGTCCGACCTTTGCCCAAAATGGCATCAAGACACAGATATTGGGCTACGACCATAATTGGGATAATCCTGGCTATCCCACCACGATTCTGAGCAATGCAACTGCTGCCTTGTACACGTCTGGGACAGCATGGCACTGCTATGGCGGCTCCGCAAGTGCTATGAGCGACTTCCACAATTCCTATCCTAACAAGGACATCTATGAAACCGAGTGTTCAGGTGGGACGTGGGAAGGCTCTAACTGGCCCAACGGCTTTCAGAATACTGTGGAGCTGGGTATCAACTCAGCACGTAACTGGGCAAAAAGTGTCGTGCGTTGGGGTCTGGCACTTGATCCCAACGGCAATCCACATGTGAACAGCCCCGATTCGTGCAACGGGTGTCGTGGCGTTGTTTCCATCGATCAGAACAGCGGCAATGTGACCTACAACTCGGACTACTATGGGCTTGGTCACTTCAGTAAGTTCGTGGCTCCCAATGCCTATCGTATCGACTCCAATTCTTTTGGCAGTGGCAATATCGAAGATGTTGCCTTCAAAAATCCTGATGGCTCCAAAGTCCTCGTCGTCTACAATGGAGGTGGTACGACCACATTCCAGGTTAACTGGAATAACGAAGCGTTTTCGTACACGTTGCCAGCAGGCGCGACGGCAACCTTCAAGTGGTCAGGTACAGGAGGCTCATCCCCAACGCCAACTCCTACAAGCACAGGAGGATCAACTCCGACTCCTACTCCTGGCAATGGAAGTTACAATTATATCGTAAATCAGCATAGTGGACTAGCTCTCGATGACACAAATGGTTCGACTTCTAATGGAACCATCATGCAGCAGTGGGCACTGACTGCTGGTGACGCCAACCAGGAATGGAGCCTTGTCTCTGCTGGCAACGGCTCTTACTACATTGTGAATCTGCACAGTGGCTTGGTCCTCGATGACACGAACGGCTCGACTTCCAACGGCACGCTCGTTCAACAGTGGGCACAGACCACTGGCAATGCCAACCAGGAATGGAGTCTTGTCTCTGCTGGCAACGGCTCTTACTACATCGTGAACCTGCACAGTGGTCTAGCTCTTGATGACACCAATGGCTCAACGTCCAACGGTACCCAAATGCAATTATGGGCACAGAGCAATGGTAACAGCAATCAGGAATGGACCCTGAAGTCGGTCTAACATTTGTTGATTCAAAGGTTTTCGTAGGGACCGGATTTATCGCGTCCGAGGCGTGATTTATCACGCGATATCTGATACGGCTTGTGGAGAAGGTTCATCGAGATTTCGCTCAATGAATTGAGCAGCGGACGCGATAAATCTGGTCCCTACGAAAAACCG
>CAXUHG010000180.1:0-9844 GCA_964250805.1 uncultured Ktedonobacteraceae bacterium
ATCTGGTCCCTACGAAAATCTATTATATAGGGGATGTATTCGCGTAGGATTTTCAGGTTGTCGCCATAAAATAGTGTGTTCTGCGTTATTGGCTGTGGACTCATCCAACTATGCTTCCTCTCCATGTTATCTGTGCGTTGGTGTGCCTATAATAGCATAGATGCGGTGCGATAGCCATATAATAGAAGACTTTGAGGAGCATTTACCACCTGTGCGTCGCAGGCAGTTCATAGTTCCTTCCTTTGTTATAGTATTATTTCTTGATAGATTCTTGATGATGATTTCTTCCTACGAGTTGTTCTTGTGTCTGATGCTGAAGATGAGTTCCATGAGAACGTCGTGGAGCATGCCAACGGCTGGCTACGACTGCCACAAAATAGATGAATGTGGCAAGGGTAGCAATATAAAAGCTTGCAGGTCGATAGCCACCTGCTCCAACAATCGTCAGGATCAACCCTACCCAGGTGATTGCGAGACCAAATACGACAGAGAGAACAATGCTCGTCAGAGGCCGATGGGTTAAACGTGCGGCACTGGCAGCAGGGGCAATCAGAAGTGCGAACACGAGCAAGGCTCCAACCACTTGAATCGCCATCGCAATAGTTACAGCCAGCAGTACCAAAAACAGGATTGACAACAGGCGGATAGGGACGCCGCGCGTCTGCGCCACCTCCGGGTCGATGGAGGCGAAGAGCAGAGGCCGGAACAGAAAAGCCAGCAGCACGAGAACAACGATACCCGAAACGAGCGTTGTCAGCACATCACCTCGACTCACGCTCAAGATAGAGCCGAAGAGTGCGCTTACTGTTGCCACCGCGTTTTTGCCAGAGGCATACAGGCTTGTAAATAAGACACCTAAACCAAGAGCGAACGCAAGCACCATACCTGTCTCAACATCACGCCCACGCACGCGTTCGCCCAACGCCCCCATGCCTAACGCGCTCAGAATCGTGAGGATAAACATGCCAAGAAGCGAACTGATGCCAAAGAGTGGACCGCCAGTGGAACCAGCGAAGCCAATTTCCGAGATGCTTTCGCTAGCAAACGCCTGTGTACGCAACACCACAAAGTAGCCAATAATGGCGGTGACAAGGGCAACAATTGTTCCCGCGAGAAATGCATTCTGGATAAATTCTTGCTGAAAAAGCGCAAGCATCCTCTTCCTCCATCAAGTCTTTCCATCAAATTAAGCAACTTCCATATGAGTAACTGTGCATAAACTAACATAGAAAGAGATGCAAAGCAAGGAAGTATACATGTGAGATAAAGCTTTTTGATAGCTGTCCTTGAGAGGCAAGGTGTCTGCAAGGAGATTGTCTAGTTTTATAAAGAATATTTATATTGAGACAATATCTCATTGACATCTCTCCTACCCTGTGTTATGCTCTCAAAAGATACATTGTATCGTTACACCTGTATCCATCTTGCGTGTACAATTGACTTTTCTCATCTCTCTGTAGGAGGATTTCTATGTTTTTGCACAAACGGACCTGTACCTGGATGGTCTCGGTCCTTGTTGGCTGTGTATTTCTACTCAACGCCTGCGGCAGTTCCAGTACAACGTCCACAGGTAGTGGGTCCTCATCCAGTCCTCCTGCTGCGTCCTCAAAGGTTATCAACGTGGTGGCGGCTGAAAATTTCTATGGCAATGTCACAATGCAGTTGGGCGGAAGTCATGTCAACGTGACCAGCATTCTCTCTGACCCTAATGTTGACCCGCATGAATATACCTCGAATGTGCAGACAGCACTAAAAGTCAGTAAAGCCGATTTGGTGATTGAGAGCGGATTAGGTTATGATGACTGGATGGATAAATTGCTCTCCGGCTCACCCAACCCCAACCGTATTTTGCTTACTGGTGGCAAACTCGCCGCTCATCCATTACCTGACAATCCTCATGTGTGGTATGGTATCAACAACATGCCTTCTATCGCACAAGGCATCACGGACGCCTTGAAAAAGCTGGATAGTGCTGATGCTTCAACCTTTGATAACAATCTAGCAAGCTTCAAGCAGTCGCTTACACCGCTTCAACAGAAGATAGACGCCATCAATGCAAAATATAAGGGGACACCAGTAGCGTTGACAGAGACCATTTATCTTTATCAAACAATGCCCGAAGGACTCAATGTCCTGACACCCTTCGAGTTTATGAAGGCTAACGCTGAGGGAACGGACCCGCCAGCTGATACCGTTACGTCGATTAACAACTCGATCAACAACAAGCAGGCCAAGATTCTGATTTACAACGTGCAGACGGTGACACCCATCACAACAAATCTGCAGAACGAGGCGAAGAAGCTGAATATTCCTATTGTGCCTGTCTCTGAGACGATGCCTCCTAGCAAGACGTATCAGACATGGATGGGCGATCAGTTGGATGCCTTAGCAACAGCATTGCAACAGGGAACTGGAAAGTAAAGAGGACGCACGCGTGGTAGCAGTACCGGTAGTCGATTTAGAGCATGTACGTATCCGCTTGGGTGGACGTACTATCTTAGAGGACATCAGCATGACGGTAAACGAGGGAGAGTTCATCGTCATGCTCGGACCCAATGGAGCGGGCAAATCCACCTTGCTCAAGACCTTACTTGGCCTTATCAAGCCCAGTTCAGGGACGGTGCAAGTGTTGGGGCGTCCAGCGCGGCGTGGCAATAAAGATATTGGCTATGCGCCTCAACATCGCGTGCTGGAAGCCGATCTCGCGTTACGTGCGCGTGACGTTGTTGGCTTCGGCCTTGATGGAAATCATTGGGGAGTTGGTTTCCCCAATCCTAAGCGGAAAGGTCTCATTGATGAAGTGTTGCGTGAAGTCGATGCAATAGACCTGGCGAATGCTCCTGTCGGACAGCTTTCAGGGGGCGAACAACAACGGCTCTTGATTGCGCAAGCTTTACTTACCAATCCACGACTGCTGCTACTCGATGAACCACTGGCAAACCTGGATATTAGCCGCGAGGGAGAGATTGTCGCGTTGATTACAAAGGTGTGTCGTGACCGCAACGTTGCAGTTATGCTCGTGACTCATGATATCAACCCGCTTCTCCCTGTCGTGGACCGCGTTCTCTACATGGCGAATGGAAAGAGTGCAATTGGGACACCAGACGAGGTGGTCACGAGTCAGAGTTTGTCCCGGTTATATGGCTCTCCTGTCGAGGTCGTGCAGGCACTCAATCGCCTCTTCGTCGTTGGCGCGGAAACGTAGGAACTCACCATCTAGCAGAGATGAGGAGGATCATCGTTTCTCCTCATCTCTCCCTTCTTCAAGGATAACAACCATGTTTGACCTGTTTTCAACATCATTTATCCAGAACGCTTTGCTCACGGGTACGTGTGTCGCGCTTGTCTCCGCGCTTGTTGGCTATTTTCTGATTGCACGAGGCTTAACCTTTGCTGGTCACGCCCTCTCGCACATCGGTTTCGCGGGTGCCGCCGGTGCGGTTCTTTTGGGGCTGAGTCCACTTGTTGGTCTCCTCGTATTTACCATAGGAGCAGGTGTGGGGATTAGTTTGATCAGCAAAGAGTCGAGAAGCCGTGACCTGGCTATTGGAATCATTTTGACCTTTGCTCTTGGGCTAGGTATTCTCTTTCTCTCGCTCTACTCTGGTTATGCAGAGCGTGTGTATGCAATTCTATTCGGTGATATTCTGGGCATTAGTCAAACGGATGTGCAGGTAACAGCTATTTTTGGAGTCATAACCGTTCTTGTGTTGCTGGCTCTCTTTCGACCGCTCTTATTCAGCTCGTTCGATCCCGAAGTTGCAGAGGCACGCGGTGTTCCGATTCGTTCGCTTGCGGTGGGCTTTCTCGTCCTGGTTGCTATTGCGGTGTCGATGTCGGTGCAGGTTGTCGGCGTCCTGCTCGTGTTTACCTTACTCGTTGGACCGGCGGCGACTGCCATGCGTCTCGTCAAAAGACCTATGCTGGTCATTGGGCTAGCAATGGTGCTAGGTGTTGTCTATGTCTGGCTCGGTATCTTCCTCGCCATCAATGTCGCCAATGCTACCTGGCCGCCAAGTTTCTTTATCTCGACCCTCTCGTTTGGTGTCTATCTACCAGTACGCCTACTCTCTCCATTGTGGAATGAACGGCGCAAACAACAACACTTCGAAGCCGAGCGGCAACGTTCTTCGCTGTCTTCATTCTCTGAGCAAGTACAGCAGAACAGCGTCGAGGGTTAAATCAGAAAATGTCTAGTCTTTCTGACCTCTGTTTTTTTCGTCGCACACATCTCTTGTTACGGCTTCGCCTCCTTTGTGATACAATATATCAATAGTTAGATGAAGTGAACATGATAGAATAAAAATTATGCTCTATGAAAAATACAGGCAAAAGGATGTGAAACGATGATTGCAGAGAAAATTTATGCAGCATTTGATGAGGTGAGTCAACGTAATACGCGTCCGCGCCGACTAATTGCGGAGCGACTGATAGAGCTTGCCGACAAGGGAGAAGATTTCACGACCGATGACCTATGGCAAGAGTTGCGTCAGGCTGAGCCAAAGATGGGACGTGCAACGGTTTTTCGCGCAGTGGAGAAGCTGGTTGATATGGGTCTGCTCGACCGCATCGAGTTTGCCGATGGCACTCATCATTACCGAGTGTGTGGCGGTACGCATCATCATCACCTGACCTGTACACAGTGTCATCGTGTCATGGAGATAAATATCTGTCTGCCGCAGGAGCAACTGGCAGCTATAGGGGAACAGACGAACTTTGCCATTGAAGGACATGCACTCACGCTCTTCGGACGCTGTGAGAACTGTCGTGGAGAGCAAGGGCAATCCTATACAGCAGAAACAACGCACTAAGTAACTTGCCGTAGGGTCACAAAGACAGACTTTCAGGAGAATTTACAAGCAGCCAGCAACGTTGTTGGCTGCTTGTAAATTCTCCTGGAAGTCTTCGCAAAAAGCAGGGATCGAACTACGCTGGTGGTCGCGTATTATCGTACCGAGCATCCATTAGCTTCAACTCATTCTGGTACGCATTCGCATATACTTCCGCATAGCGGTTAGTGTATGCCTCAAAGTCATTGGTCAGGTTGGGATAAGCTTCCCGCGCCTGTTGACACAATGCCTGCGCATGACCCTCCTGGTCTTCTCGTGCGCGGTAGATGTTGTTGGGATAGTTGTCCTGTGCATCCTTATGTGCCGCTTGCTGAGCACCCGTATCAAGCTTCTCAATATCTTCCGGCAAGGTGTAGATAAACGCTGGTGTTGTCATACAAACCTCCTTTTGAAACTACGCTAAAGGGCGGCGAATATCAATAACTGTTTCCTTGAGTATAGCACGTAAAATTGAGCAGCATTTAAATCACCTTGACTGTTTCAGTTCCTTTTGCACCGTGAGAATGCCACGCTCAATGGCAATGGCGACGGCTGAGGCTCGTGAGTCTACGCCAAGCTTGTAGAAGATATTGGCGAGATGCGTCTTGACGGTGGGTTCGCTAATGGCGAGGTGTGCGGCAATCTCTTTGTTGCGCTCACCATAGGCGACGCGCTGTAGTACAGCGCGTTCACGCTCGGTCAAGACAGGTTTCTCTGGTACCTCGCTAGTAGTATCATCTTCGCTTGCCGCTACACAAATTACTTCGTGGGTCGAGAGTAGACAAGCCACATGTGCAGGTTGTAGCAGCGTCTCGCCTCGTGCGGCTATATGAATTGCATGAAGTAGAGTGCTAGATGCGCAATGCGAGGTCAAATAGGCACGCACCCCTGCCCGGAGGGCACGGAGCATATGTTCATCGTTATGCTGGGAAACCGTGAAGACGACAACTGCAACATCAGGCCATTCGCCGCGCATCAATTCGATGGCTCGTAGCCCGTCTTGACCATG
Organism: uncultured Ktedonobacteraceae bacterium; assembly: GCA_964250805.1. Lineage (GTDB taxonomy): Bacteria > Chloroflexota > Ktedonobacteria > Ktedonobacterales > Ktedonobacteraceae > JBBQVS01. The sequence continues at coordinate 5,839 of CAXUHG010000180.1, forward strand.
CATAAATGGTTCCATCAGTACAATATCAGGTTGATGTTCGCCCGCGAGACGTAGCGTTTCGGGAACACTGCTGGCGCAGCCCACAACCTCAATCTCGGCATAGTCGGCGAGAAGTGTACGCAAGCCCGTCCGCACAATCTGTCGATCATTGGCAATCAGTAAACGAATAGTGTATCTATGGTTCATCAACGCACCTTCCTCAGGCATTTCTTGCCTCTCCATGCCGCAGCATGTCTTTTTTCTCTTATCTCTTCTCCTATTGTAACAAAAAAGGCTGAGATGATGCTATATCGGGAGGTGTTGTAGGGGCCATAATTTATTACGCCTGTGAACGATACATAATGCTCAAGGGGGTTGAACAACGTTTACACAGCCACCAACATGGTGCGTTGCTCACAGGGCGTAATAAATTATGGCCCCTACATAAGATTGACATCCTTCACACAAAAAGGGATGAGAGCTACATCCATCGAACGGACGATGGTTATTGCACACGTCAACGGCTAGACTTGAAGCATACAAGGGAGAAAACAATGATAGTTATCGGACTCAACAAGGAAGGGAGAATCTTCATGGTTTACATTCAACTAGTAGCAGCGGCACTGGCGGTTGGCCTCGGCGCAGTCGGTGCAGGTATTGCGATGGGTGGCGCGACGGGGCGTGCATATGAAGCTCTTGGGCGCAATCCCGAAGCGGCGGGCACGATTAGTCAAAACCTCTTGCTCGGCCTCGTCTTCGCTGAAACGCTCGCCATCTACGGCCTCGTCATCGCCTTCTTAATTCTGTTTCACTAACCATAGGAACAGCCCGTCAATATTCAAGGGTCATTCACTGTCGATGGCAGCGAATGACCCTTGAATATTGACGGACTGTTCCATTTACATCTGGATAAATTCCTCTAAATGCTTTATCATAGTCAAAATTACAAACGAAATATATATGTGAAGAAGGAACGAGTTTTTTATGGCTCTTACGATAGGTATTATTGGTCTGCCACAGAGTGGCAAAACCTCTTTGTTTAATGCATTAACGAAGGCGGGAGCACCGATTGAAGGCTATGCGAGTAGCACGGTACAGGCAAATCTAGCGATGGTACAGGTACCGGATGCACGCTTGCAGCCACTCGCGGACATTTTTAGCCCCAAGAAGACCACCTATACGACAGTGGAATTTGTCGATGTCGCAGGCATGGGACAGACCGCGAAAGAGAAGCAGGAGGAGCGCAAAGGGCTGAGCGCGGAATTCCTGGGACATATTCGCAACGCCGATGCGCTAGCGATTGTGTTACGCACGTTTAGCAATAGCAATGTTCCTCCGATCAACGATAGAATCGACCCGATGCGCGACCTGGATAGTCTGAACGCGGAACTGGTGCTGACCGATCTCGCCTCCGTCGAGAAGCGAATTGACCGCACAAGAAAGGCTGCGAAGTCTGGCGACAAGAAATATCAACAAGAACTGGATGTATTAGCAAAGTTGCAGGACGCGCTCAACGAGTTGAAGTTGGCGAGCGAGGTTGAACTGACGCCGCAGGAGGATGGCCTGTTGAGCGAACTCTTTTTGATCACGCTGAAGCCACGCATGTATGTCTTGAATGTCAGTGAAGATGTGCTAGGTGAGGCACAGGATGTTCTGGCGAAAATAGCGAAGGGTGAATCTGTGTCAGACCTAGCGGGCGAACTGCAAGGTATCGCGCAGGTGGCTCAGCGTGCAAAGAATGAAGGTGCTGAGGTCGCGGCAGTTTCGGCACGTTTGGAGGCGGAACTCGCGGAGCTACCAGAAGAGGATGCACAAGAATATCTTGAATCTCTCGGCTTGCCACAACTCGGTGCAGATCGCGTAATTCAGGTTGGCTATCGCCTGCTCAACTTGATTACATTCCTGACCGCAGGCGAGGACGAGGTGCGTGCGTGGACGGTGACGCGTGGGGCGAAGGCACCGGAGGCGGCTGGCAAGATTCACTCAGACATTGAGCGTGGCTTTATTCGTGCCGAAGTCACGAGCTACGACGACTTCATGTCGTCAGGCGGTTCGTTCGCAGCCGCGTCTAAGAAGGGGTTGCAACGCTTGGAGGGCAAAGAGTACGTTGTGAAGGACGGCGACATCGTACACTTCCGCTTCAACGTAGCGAAGTAACTAGCATAATGGTGTTGGATGCCTACGGTATCCAACACCATTATGCTAGTCACTCAAGAAAGCACTGTCAGGAGAGCGCGTATCACGTCCTCGTCTTGCTCCTCGAAAATTGTACGCGGATCGAGCAATAGAGCATCCCGAAGAATACGCACGATAAGCGGCGTGGGGCGTTGACGCAATCTCTGTGCAAGTTCATCTAAAGGAATGCTCGTTTTGCTAGCGTCGAGAGCGACCAGCGTTGTAGGAAGCGTTTCGCCTGGAAGTGAGCCACCACCGATAGTAGATTTCCCAGGCTGGAGATGCGCGGCAATAGCATGTTCTTGCAAACGTGCCACCCATGATGCCGCCCGCGTATGAATATGTTCAGGCTTAGCGGAAATCATACGCCAGATGGGAATGTGCGTTTCGGCTTGACCTCGCTGGTAGTGACGCAATGTAGCTTCGAGGGCTGCAAGCGTCATTTTGTCGATGCGTACCGCTCGCATTAAGGGATTTTTCGCCAACCGTGCGATAACCTCGGCTTTTCCCAAAATAATACCAGCCTGTGGACCGCCGAGCAGTTTGTCACCAGAGAAACATACAACATCGGCACCTGCTGTGATGCTCTCCTGCGGCGTCGGCTCATGTGTCAAACCATAGTGTTCGCTGTTAAGCAAACAGCCACTACCGAGATCGTTCATAAGCAGCAGACCACGTTGATGTGCAAGCGTTGCAAGGTCGCTTAGTGGAGTTGACTCGGTAAAGCCCGTAATCAGAAAGTTGCTAGGATGGACGGCTAAGAGCAGGGCGGTACGTTCTGTGAGAGCATCTATGTAGTCTTTAAGACGGGTACGGTTGGTGGTGCCAACCTCGACCAGTTGACAACCGCTTTGACGCATTACATCAGGCACACGGAAACCCCCACCAATCTCGACTAATTGACCACGCGAAATCACGACCTCACGTCCCACCGCAAACGTACTCAAACTTAGGAGAACGGCGGCGGCAGTATTATTTGTCACAAGCGCGGCTTCAGCACCCGTAAGCTCACGTAGTAGAGCCTCGACATGCACATGACGCGAGCCACGTTCGCCTCTATCAAGGTCATATTCGAGATTGGAGTAGCTCATGGATACCTGTTGTACCGCCTGTAGTGCTTCGTGGCTGAGGGGCGCGCGACCAAGATTTGTATTGATGATAACGCCAGTCGCATTGAGAACAGGACGCAGGTGCGGCTGTTGCTCGACGAATAACTGCTGTTCGGCGTTCTCGAGCAGCTCTTCGTAAGAAGGACAGTTCGTACCCGCGAGAATGTTGCTACGTGCAAGAGCGATACTGGCACGAATAGCACGGGTTACAAGGAGTAGCGAAAAGCGAGAACTAAGTTGCTGGCCTGTTGGAGATTGTAGAAGTTCATCGACCGAAGGCAAGAGACGGAGTTGGTGAGAGTCAACTGTCATAGTCGGTCTCTTTCTTAGTGCAGCGAATAGTACATCGTGATGGCGAGGCTATTCGCTATCTTGCCCATAATAGCACGTAGATCGGCATCGTTAAGCTTACAGATAGCGTACTGATCGGCAAGTAGCGAACGCAGAATGGGATACATCAACTCGGTCTTGACCAGACTATCAGTATCAAACAGAGGATAGTCTCGTTTGAGGAGGAGATGATGATAGGGACGCAACTTCCCTCGATACGAAGTCAAAGCGACGACATTGACCGCTCCCGCATGACGGCAAAAAGGATCACCCGAAACTACAAGAGCAGGGTGCCAATCCAGGATGCGTTTCTCTTCTATTCCTGGTGGCAGTGATGGGTAGCCAAAGTTTACCCAATACACCATGCCAAACTGCACAGGCGTCTGGTACGTCAGTGCATCCGGTGTAAGTTC
>CAXUHG010000181.1:0-7631 GCA_964250805.1 uncultured Ktedonobacteraceae bacterium
GCAATAGGAGTAATCCAATGTGTCATTCGCCGCCGAAGGCGGCGAATGACACATTGGATTACTCCTATTGCCAAAAAAAGAGGCAATATGCTAAAGTAGCAACATGAACAACTACGATCTAATCGCGCCCTTCTATGATATCGAGCATGCTCATTTTGATGAAGACCTTGACATGTACCAGAACTTCGCGGAGGCGAATGGTGGTCCCATTCTGGAACTTGGCTGTGGTAGTGGACGCGTATTGTTTCCTCTGGCTGAAGCGGGCTTCGATGTAGTTGGTGTCGATACATCCGCCGCGATGCTTGCTCTTGCACAGCAGCGACTGAATGAACTGGAGCATCCAGTCAAGCTTGAGTTTGTGCAGCAGAGCATGTCTACGCTGCACCTTGAGCGCAAGTTCCGCATGGCTTTTATCGCGCTTGGCTCGTTCGCGCATATCATCACGCGCAAAGAGCAACAGCAGGCACTTGCGGTCATTCGCGCACACCTCAGCACTGGGAGCCTCTTTATTATAGATATCAGCAATGCCGACGCCCGCTATATGGAAGATTTGATGGGGCAGGTGTTGCATCAAGGCACATGGCAGCGGGACGATGGAACGATGTTGACGCACTTTGTGAGTCCTGCAACCGCCGTTGATAGGCACCTGTTAGAGCTAACACATTTTTACGAGCAGCATGCACAGGGCGGAACGGTACAACGCACCACCGCCATCACTTCCCTTTATCTGTTTGAGCGCAGTGAGATGGAGCTTCTGCTGGAACACGCTGGTTTCGTAGTGAAAGATGTCTATGGCTCACACGACCTGAGCGAGTATACGCTGGATAGTCCACGTATGATATTTGTCACGGAAGCACGGTAGCAATATGACGACACCTTTACATGAATGGAATCTTAGCCAGGAAGAGGCGATAGCCCTGCAACGCGAATTGATGCAGCGCATCGTGCGAGAGGATCAGTTGGACGAGGTGCGCCTTGTGGCGGGCGTCGATATGGCGATCAACGAGAACAACGGGAAGGCACGAGCGGCTGTTGTGCTGTTGAGCTTTCCAGACCTGGAAGTGATCGAGCGGCATATTTACGAAGAGCCGATACGCATGCCCTATGTCCCTGGCCTGCTCTCGTTTCGTGAAGCACCTTGCGTGTTGGGAGCCTTCGCGTTATTGCGTCAGCGTCCACAGCTTGTAATGGTAGATGGAGCTGGTATCGCGCATCCGCGACGATTGGGTATTGCGTCGCATCTTGGCCTCTGGCTCGATCTGCCAACCATTGGTTGCGCGAAATCGCTGCTCACCGGAAGATATGCAGCCTCTGCTCTTGGTGAGGATGCCGGTTCTTGGGTGCCGTTGACGGACAAGGGCGAGACAATCGGTGCCGTCGTGCGTACTCGTACTCGCGTCAATCCCCTCTTCATCTCGCTTGGGCATCGCATCAGCCTTGCTACCAGTATCGACTACGTACTCAAATGTGGGCGCGGCTATCGCTTGCCAGAGCCAACGCGCCTCGCCGACAAGCTCTCAAAAGACAACGATTGGGAGGAGCCTACGCAACAACAACCAACGCTTTTTTGACTATGGCGGATTGGGGAACGGACGGACGCCCGCAAGGGGCAATACACTTCAAATAACGAGAATAGTCCAGAAATACGAGGACGGACGCCCACAAGGGGCGAGTCCCTACTATACTGCACGCGCTTCGCGCATAGAGACGGTATATAGTAGGGTAGCCCCTTGCGGGCGTCCGTTTGTACTGTTTGCGGTCGTCCTGGATGTTCCATACTCCCCAAATCAGGCCATTTACAAGCATGAAACACTGTGTTACACTGCCGATAAGAATTCGCGGATGGTAAGTATTGTGCGAAGGATACATAATGCGGACCCTACAATGGTGGGATTGTGGTCCTCTTATTCATGAAACGGATTTGATTTTGCGGTCTTGAGAATCCAGCTCAGGTCACTGTTTGCAATTCATTTCGCCGGAGGTGTATTATGGCTGGCTGGGAAGAAGAACTGGCCTCGCTCCTACAAGAGTTAGGCGTTACGCAAGAAGAACTCGATACTCCATCTACAAGTAAATCCTCACGGAAAACGACACAAAAGTCAACGTCTAGTGATGCCAGAAAACGTAGTCGTGGCAAGCGGCATGAGCCATATACCGCCGATGCGCTGACATGGAGCGATATGCCAAATGGCGATGTCGCACATGATGCAGACGATCCCTGGCTGGACGATTTAAGTCTTATGCGCCGCGAGGTTGATTCGATTGTACGTCAAGTCGTGCATCTCATGCAGCGTGAAGACATGGAGCCCTCGCTCAGAGAAGATGTGATGGTTGTATTACGCGCGCTCCGTCGCCGTGCGATGGTCACACAACAGGCGGCGGCAACCGATGAAGCCTATTTAGAGTCCGCCTCCGCAATGCTGCACTTCTGTCGCCTCGTCCTGCAAATCAGCGAGTATACCACCGCTGAGGATGTATAGCTGCTATTTATTTTGATCATAGAGACATGCCCTATTGGAGCATGTCTTTTTTATTAGAAATGAGAAATCTTCTTGACACTCTAGCGTGCAACCTGTCATACTAGCGATTGGAAATAGTATGCTTTATATACACTCTTCGTATACAATATGTCTTGAAAGGCCAAAAAATGAGCAACGATAATAGAAAAATATTTCGGGAGACGAGCCGTTGGCTTCGCGTAGGTTTCCTGACAATCTCCGTACTTGGTCCAGTCATTGAGACGGTGGCGTCGCGTCTACGCCGACGCTCAGCCGCTTTGCGCGATGAGGCCACTAAGCGCGGTACCATTGCCTATCAGCAATCACAAGAACGTCTTGCCGCAACTGGCACGGCTCTTGCCGATACCGTTGGCAATCTAAGAGATGATGTCTACCGCCAGGAACTTCTCAAACGCGGTAGCGATTTGACTGAGGACCTTGTAGGTCGGAGTAGTAAGCTCTCACAAGCTGCTATTGAGCGCGGGAGCAGAGTCGGGCGCGACCTCGCGGAACGGAGCAGCAAGACAACCCAGACTGCTATCGAGCGTGGTAACGACGTGCTACAAGATTTGACCGAGCGCAGCGAAAAAGCATCACGCGAACTGGCGAAACGTACTCAACGTGCGTCAAAAGACATCACAAAGCGCGGCAAGAAAGTTTCAAAAGAGGTCACGAAACGAAGCAAGAGAGCAACGAGCGAACTACAGAAACGCAGTCAGGCAGCGCAACGCGAATTGGCGAAGCGCACAGCACAGTTGACACGCCCGCAGAAACAACAGAACAATCTATTCTTTCTCGTCTCTGGCTTCAGCATCAGCCTAATCGCCGCTGGAGTCGCTGTGTATCTCTTAATCAAGAGCCGTTTAGACCGATATGCACAGGCTAATCAACAGATGAGCTTTGTGCAAAACGGTGCCTTGAATAGTACAGGTTCCTCTATCAACACTGCTAGCACCGAACCACTTTCTGTAGGCCAGCCATCTCTCACGCTTGTTGAGCCTATTTCTGAACCCACTCTCGCTGAACCTGTTGTCGATTCCGCAATTCCCACCGAACCAGAACTGGACGAAAACGAACCTGCCACCGAGAAGATGCCCGTAATCTCCATTCAGGGAACGATCAATGCGCAATCTCCTTCTGAGCAAGAAACCGCGCAACCAGAGGCAAACGATGTAGTTATTCCTGCCGATGCGAAGTTCCTGGGCGTCGTTAGCACGAAGACGTACCATCCCGTTGAGACACCGCTTGATACATTGCCCACACTCGAAAATGGCTCTCTTGAGGTGATATACTTCGTCACCGCAGACGAGGCACAAGAGCAGGGCTATGTCGAAGCACAGTAGCAATAACTGCTATCATAAAAACAGGAGAAGGCTTACAGCCTTCTCCTGTTTTTATAATTTGTTCGTATCCCCCTCATTCACGATACCGCGCTCTACCAGATACCGCAAAAATTCTAGGCGTTGCTCGGTCGTGGGTGTTGGTAGCTCCTGGGTTGTATGTATTGCTTCTTGTTTTGTTTTTGACTTCTCTTCTAAAATATGAGTACTCTCATCTAGCGAAGGCTGAATAAAAGATGTTTTCGTCGGAGAAGGTTCTTCGGATATGGGTCGTTCACTTTCAGGAGTCGGCTCTTCCTCTAATCGCTCAATGGCGACTGAGGTGGTACTAGGTTGTGTTGGCTGTGCGGAAAGTCCTTCGGCTGTTGGAAAAAACAGTGTCTCTTGTGGAGTACCTTGCACCGTTGTTTTCGTGGTTTGTACGTAATTGGTTGCGGACATGCGTCCCCAGGGCCACCACGCGAAAAGGTTTTTCAGCCAACGTTTGATCCCTTGCGTGATCATGTTGTCTCTTGTCCTCATTGTCATAGAGATGACATCCCAGTCATCACGCGCTACTATTTGCGATAGGAAAACAGTTACCACATGAAAGGAAACATAAAAATATAGTAGCATACGAAGAGGTACTCGTCAAACACTAGCTTGCAAATTTTCCTCTTCCATGCAATAATCAGCGAGAGAAGGAATAGTATCTCGCCTTGCACTGTTATAATGGCAAAAGACACAAAGACTGCTTTGTACCTTTTGCCTTTTTACGTCATTATTTGAGGCGAAAGGTTTCTTGCGTCTCCGCGTCGATATATTCTGACGTTTCTATGCGAACATATTTCCTACGCAATCCTATCTTATGTCACTATAAAGTAGACCCAAACGTATATATGTCTAACGTTAAGGATGAATAGGAACAGTATTACATATTGTATGAGTTGAGAGAGTTATGGAAGAAAAAGATATTCAGCAAGAAATAGACCCTGATACATCTCCAGACGAAACCGTCTCTCAAACGGAGGAGCAACAGGAAACGCCTGTCTCTGATGACGCCGTTGAGTCTAGTGAGAACAGAGTATTCGATATTCCGATGTTAGAGGAAGATACCGATGATGAAATGGAGGAGGAAGAGCCACGCCGCCGCCACCGTTTCAGTTTTGAGGGGCCTGCCTTCATGGAGGAAGAGCCACGCCGCCGCCACCATGATGACGACGAGAACATAACCATTCCAGAGATTTTGCCCGTTCTGCCGCTCAAAGATGTCGTTGTCTATCCATTCGCTATCCAGCCTCTTGGCGTGGGGCAAGAACGTTCCATCCGTCTAATCGACGATGTGATGCATGGCAATCGACTCGTTGTACTCGTGGCCCAGAAATCTGCCGACCTCGATCAGGCCGGACCCAATGACGTATTCAAAATCGGCACTGTCTCTCGCATCGGTCGCATCTTCCGCATGCCTGATGGCACGATTCAGATCGCCGTGCAGGGTCTTGAACGCGTCGATATTGGCGAGTTCACACAGGAGAAACCTTACCTGATGGCGCGTGTCACCAATCGACCCGATGTTCAGGAAGAGGACAACGAGACCGAGGCTATCAAGCGTAACGTCATCAACTACTTTCAGCGTCTCGTTGGATTAGTGCAAAATGTGCCGGAGGGCGTTGCCGCCGCGACGCTAAATCTTGAAGAGGCGCGACAGGTCGTGTATGTCATTGCAACCTTTGTGCAGATGGACCTCGAACTGCGCCAGAAACTGCTCGAACTCGACTCTGTGCGTGAGAAGATGCAACAACTGAGTACCTTCCTCACACATGAGCTAGAGATACTCGAACTGGGCAAAAAGATACAGACCAGTGCCCAGGAAGAGATGGGCAAGATGCAGCGCGAATACCTGCTACGCGAGCAGCTCAAAGCCATTCAGCGCGAATTGGGCGAAGAGAGCGAGGAGCAGGCAACCGTCAACGATTTGCGCGAGAAGATCGACGCCGCCCAGATGCCCGAAGAGGCACTCAAGGAGGCGAACCGTGAGTTGTCGCGCCTCGAAAAGTTGCCCACCGTCTCGCCTGAGTACAGCATTATTCGCACCTATCTCGAATTGCTCGTAAGCCTTCCGTGGAGCAAATCAACTGGCGAGAAGATTGACGTATCGCATTCACGCGAGATTCTCGATCAGGACCACTATGGTCTGGAAAAAATCAAGGACCGTATTCTTGAGTACCTTGCCGTGCGCCGCTTGAAAGAGGACCGCAAGGCCGATCAGGTCGAACGTGCGAAAGAGGCGGTGACTATCGAGGATGGCATTGAGACTGACGATATTCGCCCGACACAGCCCCTGCAATCACAGGAGGCCGCGCGTCAGATCAATCGCGAACCAATTCTGTGCTTTGTTGGCCCTCCAGGAGTCGGCAAAACCTCGCTCGGTCAATCGATTGCTCGCGCACTTGGTCGCAAGTTTGCACGTATGTCGCTCGGCGGTATTCGTGATGAGGCTGAGATTCGTGGTCATCGCCGTACCTACATTGGTGCCATGCCTGGACGCATCATTCAAACGTTGCGTCGCGTCGAGTCCAACGATCCCGTGATTATGCTCGATGAGGTAGACAAAGTGGGTGCCGATTGGCGCGGTGATCCCTCCTCAGCTTTGCTAGAGGTGCTGGACCCAGAACAAAACTACAATTTCCGCGATAACTACCTCGACCTTGCCTTTGACCTGTCGAAGGTAATGTTTATCGCAACCGCGAACTCGCTGGAGCCAATTCCTGCGCCTTTACGTGACCGTATGGAAATTCTGGAATTGTCCGGCTATACCGAGGTGCAGAAAGTCCACATCGCGCGTAACTACCTGCTGCCAAAACAGCTTGAGGCGAACGGTCTGAATAAAGACGAACTGCTTGTCGCAGACGATACGCTGAGTCGTATTGCACGCGACTACACGCGTGAAGCAGGTGTGCGTAACCTTGAACGTGAGGTTGGCTCGCTCGCTCGTAAGGTAGCTAAGCAGGTCGCCGAGGGCAAGCAGCCACCAATCAGCGTCACGCCTGAGCAATTGTCGGACTACCTCGGTCGGCAGCGTTTCTTTGAGGAGGCGGCGGAGCGCATTGACCGTCCTGGTATTGCTACTGGCCTTGTCTGGACGCCCGTTGGAGGTGAAATCATCTTCATCGAAGCGGCGGCTATGCACGGTAAAGAGAATTCTCTAACGCTCACCGGACAACTTGGCGATGTGATGAAGGAGTCGGCGACGGCGGCCCTGAGCTATGTGCGTTCAAACGCTGAAGCACTGAGTCTGCCCTCCAATGTCTTCGAGGATCAGAACATTCACATTCACGTCCCTGCTGGAGCCATTCCAAAAGATGGTCCCTCAGCGGGTGTCACGATGGCGACCGTTCTTGTCTCACTGGCGAGTGGACGCAAAGTGCGTTCAGATGTGGCAATGACAGGTGAGATCACACTACGTGGCAAGGTCATGCCGATTGGGGGTATCAAGGAGAAGGTACTTGCGGCCTACCGCTCTGGTATCCGCACCGTTATTCTGCCTAAAAAGAATGAGCCAGACCTGCTCGAAGACTTGCCAAAGGAACTGCGTGAGCAGATGACCTTCGTCTATGCCACTGATGTGCGCGACGTTCTCGATGCCGCCCTCGAACCCTCACACGTCAAAGGTGAGAAGATTGCCAACGAAAACGGCAGTCGTCCGAAACGACGCAAAGGCGAGAAAGCTGCTGCGAAAGCGTAAAAGCAAAAAAAAAAACCCCAAACGCACCCCGGTGGGGGGGGGTTTTTTGTGTTTAGCGTTTGCGGCGGC
>CAXUHG010000181.1:7641-9818 GCA_964250805.1 uncultured Ktedonobacteraceae bacterium
AAAACCCAAAAAAAAAAAAAAAACCCCCCAACCCTCTTGTTGTGGTTTTTTTTTTTTTTTTTTTAGGTTTCGCCCAGCAGCCCCTATATGAAGTTTGGCTCACTCATACTACTGACGCAAGTTCCATCAGGCTTCTGAGACGGATTATCATCGAACGAGGAGATGATGCCATCTACGCACTGCGAATTGTATTCCGCGCCGTGTCCGAGGCCGGGGAAGATGAAGTAGTAGCTATTCTTGAGCGATTGTGATGCGAGCTTGCCATTTACGGGTGGCGTGATTGGGTCGTATTCATCGGAGAGGACTAACGTGGGAATATTGCTCACCACCGCCTGCTTCTGCGCCGCGGAGACGGGCTGAACGTTCCAGGTCTTGCATGAGTCGTACTCTTGTTGCAGACTACTCTTGAGCGTAGGCTGAATCTGCGCTGTGACACCTTGCAGTGAGCCGTTGATGTCGTTTTGTGTCACAAAAGGCCAATCCTCGCTACACTCATCAGAGTAGAACATGCCGTAGCTGAAAGAATCGTCGAACTCTACCGCTCCGTAGACACGCGATAGCAGCGTATTATCATGGTTACGCACTTGAAAAATCATCTTGGGCAGTGCTGGAATAATCTGTGTAGCATAAAGCGCACTGAACAATACGAACACGAAATCGTCGCCAGCCATTACCACATTATAACTCTTGTTGGTCGTCTCATTTGTCGTTTGAAAATGCACTGGATTAGTGTTGAGGTCGGTCACAAGCTGATAGAAAACGCTATCAAGGTGCGGGTAGCTAGCATTACAGTTGTTATTTGCCGCGCAACCCTTGAAGAGCGTATTGAAGACGCGTTGTGCCGTCGCGGGCAAATCTGTACGGTTCCTTTGTGGCGGATAAACAGAGTCGAGTACGACGCTATGAACGACCGCTGGAAACAGGCGCATGGTGGTAAGGGCGAGACGCGTGCCATAGGAGACGCCATAGAGATTGGCTTGTTTATAGCCGAGTGCCTTGATGAGGTCGGAAACGTCTGCAGCATTCTCTAGCGCGTTGAATGCATTCAAATTCACGCCAGATTTCACCAGCCGATCATGACAGGTAGTTACAGCCTGTAGCGATTCCTTTTCAGCCTCTGCCGAACTCAGGTGTACGTTCAACGTATTATATTGCAATTGCACCAGTTCGGGACAGTTGAGCGAAGGCGTCGAGTAGCCTGTACCGCGCTGGTCAAACATAATCAGGTCGTGATCGAACACGAATGTCGAGAGGTTATCCTTCGAGATGTAGTGTGCCCAACTATCGAGCGAAGGACCGCCGGGACCACCTTCAAGGCGTACAACGGGGAGGGTATCGTTCTGTACATTGGGAGATTTGAATATTGCGACCGCGAGTTGGACCTTTGCCCCGTTCGGCTGCTGTCGATTCTCCGGCACGGTAACGTAGCCACACCGAATTCCTTGTCCATCGACCATACCATCACCAAGCTGAAATGGACATGCCGCCGCGCGAAACGCCGAGGTGGGTTTCACAGATTGAGTTGTCGCTCCAGGAACAGGCGTTGTTGTAGTCGCGGTGTTGTGTGCAAGTATCTGGGAAAGAAATGTCAAAAGGACGATCATGACAACCAGAAATACGCTCACCGCCCCTAGAATCAGCCAGAGTATACCTTTGTTGCCGCGCCTCCTTGGTCGAGGTTGTACAACAGGTTGTGCCACTGGTGGGAATTGTTGCGGTGGCGCGTAGTATTGTGGCATTGGTGCTTGTGAAGGCGTGTAAGGTTGTGCCGCTGGTTGCTGGAATGGAATGTAAGGTTGCTGCGCTTGCGGGAGTATATAGGGTTGTGATTGTTGCGGCTGTGGAGGCATGTAAGGTTGAGCCATCGGTGGTTGTGGTGGCTGTGAAGAAGGTTGCTGCACCGACGAATATTCATAATAGGGGACGTTATTTTCGCCGTAGGACGACTGTTCATTGTTAAATGAAGATTTATTTTCCAATCAGCACCAACTTTTCTATTTTTATGAATGACGCACTCGTTGGTAGGGACCGATTTATCGCGTCCTCGGTGGGGTTGGGTGAGGGGCCGCGCGTGGGCAACGATTCTTCTCAGTAACGTGTGCCTCGCCCCCTGGACGCGATCAATCGGTCCCTACTACATAGTCAAGCTACATGTGTCAGTTTTTCGTAGGGACCAG
>CAXUHG010000182.1:0-9189 GCA_964250805.1 uncultured Ktedonobacteraceae bacterium
GTTGCTGGCACTCTGTATTCTATTTTTCTTCGGATGCTTCGGCCTTTTCTTCGTAGAAGTGGTTGATGTTACCGTAGATGCCGTCGGGGAAGCGTAGTTCCTGATAGACGTTGCAGGTACCAGGGTCGTCAGGTGTGGGACAGATGGGAAAATCCTGCTGTGACTGCCATTCGATAATACGCTCACGCTTAGGTGGGTTGTAGTCGCGAGCCTTGACCTGTTGCAAAAGAGCGTGCGCCTCAGTTGCGTTGTGATCGGGCTGATGACTAAGCAGTTCGACAATTTCATCTTCTGATAGAAAGTGTCGTGCAATCATGACAAAGGTCAGGCGTCCATAATGCCCGATGTCGGTACCCTCTTGAAGTGCATCCAACAAGTGAGCCATCATAGGTGAGTCGCGTAAATTGTCGCTTTGCGTCTCGTGTCCCGTTGTATGAGATTGTGTCATTTTATGTTCCTTTCGTATATTCATTGCATAAATTCATCAGACTATCTCCTATATACACGTATCAGATGTGCCTGAGATATACAGATTTTGGAACATATTTACTAAATCTTTCTCTGTCAACAGTATTTCGTAGCGACCAGATGTATCGCGTCCGCTCGTGTGATTTATCACGCGAGATCAGGATTGAGGTGGCTTATAAACAGAGTTCGTCAAGATTTCGCTCAATGAATTGAGCGGTGGACGCGATACATCTGGTCGCTACGAAATACTGTCTAATCAAGCTTGGTAGATTGCTGCTGCGCTCCTCTCCCACCCTTGCACCTTCGAGTACATGTAGCGCACATCATCATAGTGCGAGTCGGAAATAGGAACGAGCCGCTCTATCAAGCCTGCATGCAGCCCCTTGACAGCCCTCTTGTCGGAATGCATCGTTTGCAATATCTCCTGTATGTCGCGTCTCACATTTGTATTCAAGCGGGTCGAGGCGACAATTGGCGGAATAGCCGATGGACCCATCATGTCAATAACGCGAAGTTGTTGCCGGAGTTCTGGTTGCTGCTTAAAGATAACGTCCAGAACATGTGAGTCGATGGCTGTAGCATCAGCCCTTCCCATGAGAACGGCCTGTAAAGATGCGAGGTGTGAACCTGTTTTGTGCAGAGAGCCAAAGTAATCGAACGTTCTGTCCTGCTTGAGCAGACTATAGCCGACAACGTTGTAGCCCGAATGCGACGCCTCTTCGTTAAATACCCAGCGGCATCCCTGTATATCGGCAAACGAGTTATATGCACTATTCCGCCGCACAATTACGTCGGAATAGTAAATAGGTTCGTTCCGGTAGCGACTCCCTTGCACAACTGGTGCCGCGAGTAGTTCGACTGAACGGAGCTGCGGCATATTAGTATAGAGTAGACCACAGAGAAAGCCGACATCTGCTTTTCCATTCGCAAACTCATCAAGTGATTGTCCAACACGGAGTGATGTCGGTACACCAAGTTGTTCTCCAACGTAGCGCGTGATCGCTGCGTAGGTGTCATATAAAACGGGAGATAAGAAGGTGGCGAATTGAAGCATCAGCTTTTCCAATCCGCCAGAAATTTCTGGTCTTTGTTTTCAACCTGTGTACCCAACATCGGATGCAATTCCATCGCAGGCGAATACTTGCTAGCGGGAGTGGTACGACCTAGTGCCTCTGCCATTGCACGTACATAATGTGGCGCACCACCACAACAGATACCGATATAGTTGACACCAAGTTGCTGTGCCCTTCGTGCGAAATCTGCCATCTCGAAGCGGTTGTGCAGGAATGGTTCAAGGGCTAAAGGAAAGGCTCGTTGTCCGTTCTCTAGCTCTAACGCCTCAAACGTCGGATGCTCGCCATTCGTTTTATAGGGCACAGGTTGCGCCGCGACATAGCAGGACACACTGGAACGTATCTGCTCGATAATTGGGAGCATCGTCGTCGGTCCTCGGTCACAGTTGAGGCCGACGATATCGGCACCCGCATCCGCAAGCCGTTTGCAAGCTTCTACATAATCGTAGCCGTCGCGCGTCTGATTCTTTTGCACCGAGGCTAGTGTGACCATTGCAGGCAGTTTTAGTTGTTGAATGACCTCTAATGCGATGAGTGCCTCGCCGAGGTAGTCGTTGGTCTCGGAGATGACGAAATCAATGCCCTCTTCAACCGCCCAGCCAAGTTGCTCCTCATACATTGCGCGTACAACCTTTGAGGACTCGCGTGGATTATGAGGATCATAGGCCCATGTGTTACAGATATTGCCTGCCACCAGTGCGTCACCCTCGCGTGCGACCTCGTTGGCGAGTCGCACTGCCTGACGGTTCATACGCTCAAGATCGTTTTCGCGTCCGACATCTCTCAGTTTTTCGCGGTGTGCATAATAGGTCAACGCAACCATGACTTCGCTACCCGCACGCAAAAACTCACGGTGTAGCTCCTTCACGGCCTCTGGAAAATCCAATACCACCTCTGGTACATAGGGACCGGCCTTAATATAACCTCGACGCTCAAGCTCAAAAACATATCCCTCTGATCCCAGCACAATCCCCTGCTGTAAGCGTTGTAAAATATCATGTGTTGTTCTTGATGACATGTTGTCCTCCTTGTGTTTGCTATGATGTCCGCGAAAATCTATGAGGTGAGAAACGCTCGATGTCGTAGACGGTTCGCCCTTGCAAGGCGACCTGCATCAATGTACGTCCTATCCACGATGCGTACTTGTAGCCCGTGCCACGCCAGCCCACACCGACGATGATATTGGGAAAGTCGGGAATGTCGCCCAGAATAAAGTTGTCGTCGGCGACCAGATCATAGAAGCACGCATCAACCTCGGTAACATCGACGGTTTCGGCATCGCGTAACGAGGGCATGCATTCCGCGACAAAGCTCTCTACGTTGCGAATAGACGTATTGAGCGTCTTGACATCCGGCGGATTATAAAAGCCAATCTTGACGCCTGGAACCTTGTCGGCGTAGATGGGATGACCGTAGATGCCCACGTCGAGATAGGCGAAGACGGGTAACGACTCCGATGTGAACTGCTCCCACTTTTTCGCTGAGGGTATAAAATATTTGGCCTGACTGGGACGGTCGGGCGAGAGCGGGAAAGCAACGTGGCAGTTCTCCACACGCTCTAAAACTCCATTAGTGCCGAGTCCCGCTGTGACCACCAACTTGTGTGTGCGAAACTCGCCCTGATTGGTGTCGATGAGCAATTGCTGGTCGTGCTGTGTGATGTGCTGTACATCGACATGTTCAAGAATACGCACGCCACGTTCTTGTAAGGCAACGAGTAGGGTACGTGTCACCTCCGGCACATACAGCAGACCCGCCTCGACATCGAGCCTTGCCACATCCACATCGAACTGTGGAAAGCGTCGCCGTAGTGTATCGGAATCGAACTCTTCCGCTCGCAAATGGAGTTGTTGCAATATCTCGTAACTCTGTGCTGCATAGGTTGTTGCGAGGTTGGGAGTAACGCTTTTCTTGGCGAGATTCAGGCAACCACAGTCAATGAGAAAAGGAGCTTCGGCACTACGTTGTAGATCGAGCCATAAGCCGCGTGCTTCATAGGCTAGCTGAGCGTAGAGTGGATCAAGATAATCGTTTCTGATCGAGCGCGTATAACTGAATGACGCCGCCTGCTTGTTGTCGCTACTGACCGTTGCCTTCTCTAAGATAGTAATATTTTTCACAAATGACGAGGCATAATAAGCTGTGAAAAGTCCCATCACGCCACCGCCAATAATCGTCAAATCTTGAAGCTGGTCATGCATTGGAGAACTGTCCTTCGTTGTTACTGAGCGAAACGGCATACATCTGTTCTCGAATAAGAGGTCGCCCTTGCGTCTTTTGAAATGTATAGTAGCGGGTATGCAGTACTCTCATCTCATCACGGAACAGACCTTGTGGCATTACGCCATTGTGCAGACGTATCCACTCGTAGTAGTGTGGGGCCAGCTTATATGCGGCATGGGTGTGTGTTTTCGAGTGCAACACCTGCTGTTTCGCGCTGCTATCAATCATCACAACAAGGTTGCACCAGACGCCTGTCCGTAGCTCCAGCGAGGAATAGCTGAGCATGCCAGTATTGTCAACCATTTCCGCGACAAGCGTGCTATCAATACTGTGCATCTCGTCAATAAACGCAGCGTCTACATCCGGTTGCTTTCGGCTAATGAAGCCGACGAAGGCAAGATTGGGTCGGTGGAGTAGTTTCTCGCATTGGTAAAGGGCGATACGGTGGAAGCGCCCGTGTCGCTCCTGAAAATTGTAGACAAGGGGACGTTGTAGCGCGGCGCACGGCTCTAGTTGATGTAGCGTAAGACGTACACGCTGGCGCATATATTTCAACACTAGAAGATCAGAGGTGCCCTTGCTCAAAGCCGACTGCGGAATCGTTCCCATCGTTGAGTTCTGTTGCATAGCGGAATCCTATCTTTGCTCATGCATATAGCGAATAGACCCATTGGACAATGCCAGATGGGTTGTGTAACCTATACTTGTAAGTTATGGTTTACGAAAAAGTGGGATGCGGAAGGAAAGGTGAAGTTAGTAAAGACAACAGGGACACATGAACGAGGCATGGGTAGATGAGCAGAAGAGGGGGCGAGCAATTTGAACCTGAGTAGTATAGAAGTTTTCGGGTGTGCGAAGGGAGAGGGCAGTACGAGCTTGTTGTCGCGCTGCAATAACTAGAATGTATTGTTGCATGGTCTGCACTCCAAAAATAACAATTCTGTCCTTCAACGACATTGTTGTGCAGGTAACAGATTAATGGACGGTTGCTTTCTTACTCATTATTGTACGGAATGTATAACCATGTTGTCAAGCGGTGATATTTATGGGTTATATAGATGATAATGAAAAGTTATGAAATGAGAATAAAGTCATGAGGTTATATGCTGTAAATTTAATGCATAAGAAAAATGGTATAATACAGCTATAACTGTGATATGTGAAAGGAATTGTTCCATGTCTATACGTATTGATGTGTGGTCGGACTTTGTTTGACCCTTCTGTTTTCTCGTAGCCTCCAGTTTGGAGAAGCTTCAACAGAACTATGATGTCGATATTTCCTGGCGTGCGTTTGAATTACGACCAGCAGGCTCTCCCCCTATAACTCCACAACACTTAGCGCAGATTGAGGCGTCTCATCCACGCTTCGAGCGCATGGCGCGTGAGCAGTACGGCCTTGAGGTGCATTCCGGTCCATTTGGCATTGATAGCCGTCTCGCCTTGAGAGCTGACAAATATGCTGAAAGTCAAGGAAAAGGTGCTGTCTTCCATAAAGCCGTGATGAATGCCTATTGGCAGGAGGCGCGAGACATCAGCGATATCAACATATTAAAAGAGATTGCGGGTAATGTAGGATTGAACAGCGAGCAGTTCGAGACCGCATTGCAAGACCCTCAATTCGATGCCGAAGTATCAGCCGACGTACAGCTTGCCCATGAGTACGAATTAAATGGTGTACCCGCGCTCATCTTCGCGGATAAGTACCTCGTATCGGGAGCACAGCCCTACGAATTGCTGAAGCAGGTAGTGGAGAAAGTGCGAGAGGAAGAGGAGTAAATAGTCTTTTTAGCATACCGAATAATATGTAGAGAACCAAATACCATCATCATTACGCATCGCCACGACGATTGTATTTGGTTCTCTAAAATTTTGCCCCAACCCTCTTATGATACAATGTACAATAGCTTCTCAACAGACTCTACATACTACACAGAAATATTTCGTGGAGGATAAAGATGCCGAATAATACAAGTGATTTGACTACTATCGAGGCTGTGATTGCGCATGAGATTCTCGACTCGCGTGGTAATCCAACTGTGCAGGTCGAGGTTCTTCTTATTGGGGGAGCGAGTGGCGTTGCTTCGGTTCCCTCCGGTGCATCGACGGGGGCGCACGAAGCGGTTGAGTTGCGCGACGGCGATAAGAAACGTTATGGCGGCAAAGGTGTTCTCAATGCCGTCAACAATGTGAACGAGACCATCAGTGATGCTATCACTGGCCTTGATGCACTTGATCAATCGACGATTGATGAGGTCATGATTTCACAGGATGGGACGCTGAACAAAGCTAAATTTGGCGCGAATGCGATTCTTGGTGTGTCGCTAGCTGTGGCAAAGGCAGCCGCAAACGCACAGGGGCAGCCGCTCTACCGTTATCTTGGCGGCGTCTCAGCTCGTACTCTACCCGTGCCGATGATGAATATTTTGAATGGTGGCAAACACGCCGATAATTCGACTGATATGCAAGAGTATATGGTGTTGCCAGTCGGTGCCGCGTCGTTTCGCGAGGCTCTACGCATGGGTGCCGAGGTGTATCAAGGACTCAAGAAGGTGCTGCATGACCGCAAACAGAACACCAATGTCGGCGATGAGGGTGGTTTTGCTCCCTCGCTGAGTTCTAACCGTGAGGCATTAGAGGTGATTGTTGCCGCCATCGAGACGGCAGGCTACAAACCTGGAGTTGATATTTTTCTCGGTATGGACCCTGCGGCGACCGAGTTTTATCACAACGGAAAATACGTTCTGGCACGCGAGGGACGCACATTGACCTCTAGCGAGATGATCGACCTGTACGAGCAGTGGATCGGCGAATATCCCATTATCACTATTGAAGATGGTCTCGCCGAGGACGATTGGGAGGGCTGGTCGCAGCTACGTCAACGCCTCGGCAACCGCATTCAACTGGTTGGCGATGACCTCTTTGTCACCAATACACAACGTCTCAAACGTGGTATCCTGGAACACTCCGCGAACTCTATTCTCATCAAGCTCAACCAGATTGGTACATTGACCGAGACGATGGAGGCTATCGAGATGGCGAAACGCGCAGCCTTCAGTGCCGTCGTCTCGCATCGCTCAGGCGAGACCGAAGATACAACAATTGCCGATCTCGTGGTTGCTACCAATGCGGGTCAAATCAAGACGGGAGCACCCGCTCGTAGCGAACGTGTAGCAAAATACAACCGCTTGCTCGTTATAGAGAATGAACTAGGTGATGAGACCGCGCGTTACGCGGGTTTCAGTGCCTTTTATAATGTGCCAAGCCTATACGCAAAGGCATAAAGGAAAAATATTCCATGATTTTGATTTGCTACTCTCCGCCAAAGGCCGAGAGTAGCAAATCAAAATCATGGAATAAAAAAATCATAAAAAGGATTTATTCATGGTAACTAATACACCAAATATCACCCCTCGACCACGAGCATCGGAGCGACGCGTCGCACATGCCGTCCATTATGATATAAGTTATATCGTACAAGGGGCGGAACACGGAACCGATGGTGCCATCGTTCTACTGCACGATATCATGGGAAGTGCGGCCTCTTGGAGCGATGCCCTACCGCAATTTGCTGGCCTTGGACGCGCGGTCTACGCCATCGACATGCTCGGCTACGGACAATCGGCGCATCCGTGGCCCGCCGATACATCGCCTTGGGGTCATGCTGATGTGCTAAACTTTTTATTGAGAAGCCTGAACTTGACCAACATTATTCTTGTTGGACATGGTGTCGGTGGTGGTGTTGCGCAAATCCTGGCGACACGCCTATTCCATGAGCATGTCGCGTCCCTCGTGCTAGTCGATAGCATCTGCTATCTTGATGCCTTCGCCCCCGACTGGCCTCTACCCGATATGAAGAAGCGACAGGATTTCGATGCCCCCAAGAATACGAAGATCGAGGACATGATTTCCGACCTGCAAACCGCACTGCCGACAGCAGTTGTGAATACGCAACGCTTCGACAACGTGCTGAACTCGTATGTCGAGCCGTGGAACAGCGAGTTAGGTAAAGAAGTGTTATTGCAGCACATTCGCTTGCTTGTTCCCTGGTACGTCAATTCGGTCTCGTCTAATCTCAAGGTGATGGGCAAGCCCACCTTAATCATCTGGGGCGAGCAAGATCAGCAGATACCTGTGCGTTATGGCGAACGTCTGCACCGCGATATTCCAGACTCACAATTGGTGATCGTGCCCAACGCCGGACATATGATTTTGTTCGACGCCATAGGAGCAGTTGCCTCTGCTATCGTAGATTTTGTCAAAGGGTTGAAATAACATAAAGAAAAAAGCTGACCTGACACCCGTCGGTGCCAGGACAGCTTTTTTCTTTATGTCTATGACGCTTTTTTCGTTGTGCGATGCTGAGGTGAAACCTGTTCGAGACAACAGTTGTATTCTTCCACAGCAAGCATATAGGCATTGAACATACGCTCAAGCACCTGCATCGATGCCCCGCTCTGCTCCTCCATTACGAGGTCATGCCATTTCTGGCGCATACGTTTTTCGGCATACTCTAACTCGACTGCAGCCATACAACTCTCTCATCTTTCTCAAGAAGCCTTCTTACTCTGCCGATACTCGGCGGTAAGCTGCTGAATTACCTTCTTCGCCTCAAGGTTGCTCATAGACACCAAACCCTCCGGCTCCGTCTTACCCAGATACTCGGTCAACTTGCGAATGCTCGAAATCTGCTGTTCCGTCACCAACATCGACGCATCCGTAGCTGTCTCACTTGTTGCAGAGGATGGAGTCGCAACAGGCGACGACCCATTACCGTTCGTGTTGTTATTGATAGCGGCTGGACGCATCGGCGTGAAGGATGTATTGCCGTTGGTATTGTTGCTCTCGTAACCATTGGAGCCGCGATCAACAGGGCTATCAACAATGCGATGCGCCTCATCAAGGTCTGGTGCAAATTGCGTTCCATAGCCTAGTGCGGCAAGTGCGCGACCTATAGCGCCGGTCTCAGCCTTTTCGATGTAGTCAGGAAAACTAGCAGCTTTTTCGGACTTGGTACCAGTGGCTCTACCACCTTTGCCATCAGTAACAATTGCTTTATATCTTGCATAGCCCTTTGCCCGCTTGACAACTTTTTCGCTACGCCGTTTCTCGCTGCTCCAAACAAAGACTTCCTCTTCCATCTCCCTATCAAGGTCTACTTCAAGTTCCTCTGTATCAATAGTTCCTTGTGGACACTGCTCACGGAACCAGACGAGCCGCCACTGAACGGGCAGGTAGTCTTTGGCACCATCTCTACTTTTCAACTGCATTACGTGGTCGTTGGGGTTAAAGCTACGTTTCTTCTGCTCTTCGTGCCCCTGTTCGCTCACATGATTGCTCATCTTTCGCTCCTTTTAGAAATTTTGTTCTATAATTATAGGCCAAATGAAACTGTTCTGTCAAGCATGGTACATAATGATATTCTTTG
>CAXUHG010000183.1:0-2162 GCA_964250805.1 uncultured Ktedonobacteraceae bacterium
GTAGGGACCGATTTATCGCAATACAATTCAAATAAGACGGAATGGATGAATTGGGATCGACGGACGCCCCCATAGTAAACGGGACGGACGCCCACAAGGGGCTACCCTACTATACTCACCACAGCGTGCGAAGCACGCAAGAACGTCATATAGTAGGGTAGCCCCCTGTGGGCGTCCGTCCTCTTGTTCGTGCATTGTTGCTCGTCCTCATATTTGTACATTGTTGCGCGTCCTCGTATTTTGTACATTGTCGTTATTTTAAGTGTGTTGAATGCAATGCGTCTGCAACGATTTCTTCCGACTATCCATGCTCCCCTACCCCCTGGACGTGCTAAATCTGTCCCTACCGTATTTTGGTTTGTATCCCTAATTGCATGATAGCGCGTATCATAGGTAGATAGATAACCGCAACAAGAGTCTTATATGGGGAAAATATATGACAATTCACGATCCTATTGTGAAGCGCGTACAGGTAATGAAGATACTTTCGGCTATCGGTATTGTTATTGTTGTCGGTGGCTTTCTCACGCTTTACGTGGTAAACCATTTTCTACATCCAATTAGTGCGCAAACTTTGAACAACTTTGTCTCGGTACTACTCTTTTTAGCACTGTTTGTAGTGCTTTTGTCTCCTGCATCTCTATGGACATCATATGCAACAAACAACATCGTGCAACAATACACCATAGCACTGAATGGTGGAGTTCCTGGTCGTATCGAAGTGATGCAACCGCAACCTATCCAGGACTCAGGAGTACCACTACCCATTGTACTCGGCATTCGCGCAAACTTAGTCTACTTCGTAACCATGTGTCTCATATCCTGTGTCTCATTCTTTATGCTAATCTTTGTCTCAAAGGCTTTTCCTTTTGCACACTTTCAAAGCGACTCTCCTCTACTCAATATTCTGGTGAGTCTACTTATTTTAGGGGTAATAGGCACACTCTACTTCTCTAGCATAAGAAGTTTACAGCAGCGTATTGAGATTACCAGCGATGGTATAAGAGGTACTATGTTTGGGCAAGAAACGTTTCTACGCTGGGAGGAGATACAACTGTTTGCTCTCTGTGCTACTAAATCAAGTTATATGCAGCAATACGAAATTGTTGGAGCAAACGGCATTATACGTGTAGTCGATCCACTTAAAACAGGTATGCTTCTCGCTATTAAACCAACCATACTCTCAGCAGAATACAGCAAGCAGATGCAAATGGCTCTTGCGGTGATTGCGACGAAAACGGGGTTGCCGCTGTATGATTTGCGGCTGAATTGGTATGGGGGGATACGGAAATGATGTGTGGTGAGGGGGTGAGGGATGTGTACGATGGATGGAAACGGGATCGATGGCTCACAGGGCGTAATGAATTATGGCACCTACATGGTTCAATGCCTCTCACGTTTCAGAAATTGATGAGGTGTATTGGTCATAATTCATTACGCCCTGTGAGCGATTCACCATTTTAGCGAGGGTGAGAGACGGACACAGCGATGGGGAACGGGATCAACGGGCACGAGGACGTGATGAATCAGACCCGTACAATTGTTAAAATAACATAAAACACACAAATAGGGAGATATACACATGTCAAACACTGATCCTGTATTGAGAAGACTGAACAGAGTACGCATTCTATATATTGTAGCTGGCGCACTTTTGCTCATCGGTTTTATTCTCATTTTCGTTGGTAGCACTTTCGATCACGGCAAGAGTTCAGTTCCCATGTCTTCGCATTTTATCGAGTTTGGGATTATGATTTTTGGTTTCTTGCTCTCGTTTGCCTCAATTAGCCTTGTCACACGCTATTATAAGAAGGCACAGCAGCAGCGTATAATCGCTGTTCAAGGTGGTGTACCAGGGCCGATAGCAGCGGAACAGCCTATCGCTAGCACGGCATCTTTGACATTGCCTTTTACACTCAGATTTCACGCTAATTGGCGGTACTTTGTCTTTCTTATGATTCTTCCTATGATTTTAGCTGTAGTCAGATGCAGGACGTGCTGGCTCTGATTTCTACAAAGACGGATTTGCCTTTGCGTGACCTGCGTTTGAAATGGTACGGTGGAGAACAAAAACAAAAACAAGAACACAAACAGGTATCGAACGTTGGGTAGGTGCTAGGCCCTACCCCCCCGTGGGTTCCAGTGTTTGGTGTCGGTGGGGG
>CAXUHG010000183.1:2172-3444 GCA_964250805.1 uncultured Ktedonobacteraceae bacterium
TTTATCTCTGTTTGGTTTGTGTTTCCCCCCAACAAAACGTTCGATACCTGTTTGTGTTCTCGATGGATTTATCCATCGTGTCTTTCATCATCGTAATGGCTCATATGTCTTATACCAGGAAGTCGTGGAGCATCCGGCTGCGGCTCGGATCGTCCAATTTACGGAGGGCGCGGAACTCGATCTGGCGTACAGCCTCATGGCTCAGGCCGATTTTCTTACCCACTTCGGTCAAACTGTATTCGCGCTCACCGTTGAGGCCATAGCGCAACTGTAGTACCTCGCGCTCACGCTCGGTCAGGCAGTTCAAGAGGTCTTGTACCTGATCGTGGAGCGTCTGATTTATCACCACGCCCTCCGGTGAGTAGCTGGGATCGTCTTCCAGAATCTCACTCAATGAAGTCTCGTCTTCGCCGCCGCCCTTGCGTGGCATATCCAGGCTGATCGTCTCTTGGTTCGTCGAGAGCAACGAGATTACCTGCTGCACGCTGATGTCCATCTGTTCCGCCAGCATCTCTAGCGTTGGCTCACCCTCCTGTTGAAGCGTGCGACGCACACGTGCTAGCCGCTTCATCTCCTCAATCTTATATAATGGTACGCGAATCGAGTGTGCCTGCTCCGCCAATGCTCGCGTCACATACTGGCGAATCCACCATGTCGCGTAGGTACTGAACTTATAGCCCTTACGATAATCGAACTTCTCTACTGCATGCATCAGCCCCATATTGCCCTCTTGAATCAGGTCCATCAGGTCTACGCCGAAGCCGCGATACTTACGCGCGATGTGCAGTACAAGGCGCAGATTTGCCTCGATGAGCTGCTGACGCGCCTCATCCGCCGCCCGCGTCTCGCGCGTCTCTGGCGGAGTCTCACGAAAACCCTTTACATAGCGTACACCGCGTCGTTTGCGCTCCACGCGTCCGCGCTCGATGCAACGAGCAAGCTCCGTTACCTTCTCAGTTGACAGCATATCGACCTGCCCAATCTCATAGCGGTAAAAGCGGGTCGGGTCGTTCTGAAACAATTCATCTGGATTCGCGTCGATGCGCGGTCGGT
This sequence comes from uncultured Ktedonobacteraceae bacterium, assembly GCA_964250805.1. Lineage (GTDB taxonomy): Bacteria > Chloroflexota > Ktedonobacteria > Ktedonobacterales > Ktedonobacteraceae > JBBQVS01. The sequence goes on from CAXUHG010000183.1 coordinate 3,226, forward strand.
ATGCAACCGTCGCTGTCGCCTCTGCCCGTGTCATCGCAGGATGTGCATAGGTTGTCATTGTCATTCCCTTCTTCGTATCTGCCAAAACAAATATTGTATTTCCAACCCGCCACATGTCCTCTTCCGTCCGTCTCATGGGAATGAGTATACGCAACCTCAATTTCTGCTATCTCCCAACTCCCTTCCAGGATATGAGCATGTCGCTTTTCTGATATGTGT
>CAXUHG010000183.1:3544-9152 GCA_964250805.1 uncultured Ktedonobacteraceae bacterium
GTCAGATATCCTAATGAATATATCTTTACCAATGTATGTGTCTTATACCAGTCTTATGTATGACAATTTCGCACAAGAAAATTGACATTATGGTTTCGCTGTTACACAATGGAGTGCTACATCCAAAGAGACCAATAGTATGCAGGAATGGAAAACAGGGGGTATACTCCTTATTCTGTAACGATGCAAAGGGAACCTGTATATGGGAACCAGGCGCCCGCAAGGGGAACGCCCCTCCCATATACGGGTTTCCTCTCCAGGCGTCATCGTGGTAGGGAGGGGCGTTCCCCTTGCGGGTGCCCTGATCAGACGCGAACCCTTTTGTTGGTGTATGCCCTTGTAATGTGAGGAGGCCGATTTCATGAATGGTAGTAATAGCAAGACTACCTACCATCAACAGATAAGCTACTGTGGCAAGCAGCGCTGTCGGCGTTGTCGAGAGGGTATTGGTCACGGTCCCTACTGGTATGCTTATAAGACGGTAGACGGGCGCACGACGCGTACCTACATTGGCAAGCACCTGCCGCCAGAGGCACAGGCTGCTATGGAGGGGATGCTACCGGTGCGCGAGGTGCCTGTGCCCGCGTCAAGCATGCATGAGCAACTGCGCATTTATACACTGGGGCAGTTTCGTCTTGAGCGGCGGAATGGATCCGAGTGGCAGACCGTCAGCGACCCCGCATGGCAGCAGCAGCGTGTTCGCGCCCTGTTAAGCTGTCTTGTGAGCAACACGAGCCGCAAGATGAATCGTGAACTGTTGCTCGATGCTGTCTGGCCCGACTCAGAGGGCGAGAACGCTTCCAGTCGCCTTGACCGAGCCGTGCATAGTCTGCGCCAGGTCTTTGAGCCGACTCGTAGCAAGCTTGCTACCTCTCCGTTGCTGCTCACTGAACGCGAGATGCTCGTTCTCGCGGACCAGCAAGCTATCTGGCTCGATGCCGACGCCTTTGAACACTTCCTCGCCAAAGCACACGATAGCAAGGACCCCACCGCAAAAGAGCGATTGTTGGAAGAGGCGGTGACGCTCTACGGCGGCGATTTCTTACCCGAAGAGCGCAGAGTTGAGGTGACGTTGGCACGCCGCGAAAGCCTGCAACGCGGCCTCACGGGACTGCTGATCGAACTCGCGGAACTGCGTATCGCACGCGATGCCCTTCCCGATGCCATCGAGCCGCTCAACCAACTTCTGTCGATTGACCCGGCGAACGAGGCCGCCGTACAACTGCTCATGCGCGTCCTGGCACAGCTTGGAAGACGCGGTGAGGCTCTACGTGCCTATAAACGGCTCGCAACCGTGCTAGCACAGGAATACAAGATCGCGCCCCTACCCGCAACCCGCGCAATCTACGATGCCGTGCGTGCAGTAGGACGTGATAAATCCTCCACAAACGAATCGGTAGGGACCGATGTATCGCGTCCAGGGGGTGGGGCGGCTGTGGGGAAACGTGGCGGCGATGCATCGCGCTCTCCACAAAAAGACGTTACGCCGACGATGCCAGCACCGCAGATTGGGCGTACTCATCAGAGTCCACTAGTGGGACGTAGCCAGGAGTTGCAGAGCTTGCAAGCGTTGTTGCATACGACGGAGCAGGCGGCGAAGTTCAAGATTCCGGGGCAGCGCAGGTTTGCGTCGTCGCTGGCACTCGATACACAGCGCACACCACAATCTATGCTGCTGATGGGTGAGGTCGGCATTGGTAAGACGCGCCTTGCGGAAGAGATTGGGCGCGAGGCGCGTAAGCGTGGTTGGCTCGTGGCGTGGAGCCGTGTCTATGCCCAGGAGGGCGGCATTCCCTATCGCCTGTGGATCGAGGTGCTGCGTAAGGCCATGACCAACGGTATGGTGCAACGCCAGGAGATGAGCAAACGCCCGTTGATTTATCAGCCCCTCAACGCCCTCTTGCCAGAGCTACAATCGTTGCTGCCAGAGGTCGAGTTCCCCACGCAGATGCCTGCCGAGCAGGAGCAGTTGCGACTGTGGGAGGCGGCGCGTGAATTGCTCACTAACGTCGCCGAGGGTACGCCGCTGCTGATCGTTCTGGACGACTTGCAATGGTCCGATGGTAGTAGCTGTGAACTGCTGGCCTATCTCGCACGCCGCATCTACGGACACTCCATTCTCATCATCGGCACCTGCCGCGACAAAGAGCTACCAGAGAACCATGCCTTGCGTCCCCTGCTCACCGACCTGCGACGTGAGCGCGTCATCGAAACCGTCTCGTTAGAGCCATTGAGCGACGAGCAGATTGCTACGCTTGTGACACAGATCGCACAACCGACAGCTTCCTTGCCAGAGCCGATAGTCGAGGTGATTCAGGATCGTGCCGCCGGTAATCCCTTCTTCGCGGAAGAACTGGTGCGTGGCGTCGAGATGCAGAACGGCAGCGTCCCATTGCCCGCCAGCATCTCCGCCGCCATCGACCTACGCTTGAGCCGCCTGAGCAAAGAATGTTCCCGTCTCTTGAGCAAGGCCGCCGTGCTGGGAGGCTCGTTCGAGTTTCCCCTGATACACGCGATGGAGTCATCCAGTACACAGGAGGCCGATGAAGACACGATTCTCGACTTGCTCGAAGAGGCTCTCAAATCGGGTATGCTCACAGAAGAGGGTGTGGGTACGCGCATCACCTATCTCTTCTGGCATCCCCTGTTGGTCAGCCATCTCTATGAAGGACTATCTGCCGCGCGTCGTGCCAGTCTGCACCGCCGCGCCGCCGACATCTTGCGCACCACCTACCAGTATCGTGAGGAGGAGGGTGCCGCCATCATCACGCACCACCTCGTTCTCGGCGGTGGCGATCCCCAGCACATCATTCACTACGCCGAACTCGCAGGAGACCGCGCCTACGCCCTCTCCGCCTACCCCGAAGCCGAGAAGCACTACCGCACCGCCGTCGAATACCTCGAAAGCACCGCCCACATACCCACTGACCCCGAAGAACAACTGCACATCGCGTATCTGCTGGAGCGATTGGGCGAGTGTACCTTCGTACAAGGCAAAGCAGAAGAGGCCCGTCACTTTTACGAACGCGTCTTAGATATTCGTAGCAAGCAACATCTTTCAGTCCTTTCAGGCGACGCTCAGCAAGAAGCACAAATACAGGCATTGTTGTGGTGCGAAATCGGGTGGACGTGGTATACCACAGGTAATATAGAGAAAACGCGGCAATACTGTGAACAAGGTGAAAAAGTTCTAAGCAACGCTGATGTAAAAGACGGTCCTGCGTGGGCAAAAATTTATCTTCAAGAAAGCTACATAGGTTGGCAAGAAGGTAAATATGAAGACGCTCAAAATAATGCACAGGAGGCACTCAAGCTTTTTGAAAATACAATGGAGCGAAAGAAAATAACTTCTAATAGCCCACCCAACATGACAAGTGTTATGCGTACATTTGCAGGAGATCCTGTCGATATTGGTAGAACTTATGCTTTATTAGGTTCGCTTGCAAACGCAGTTGGTCAGCCTGCAACTGCAATTACATATCTAAATAAAGCATTAACTTCTTATGAACAATATCAACGCCACAGAGAAATCGCAATTGTTAGTTGTACTTTAAGCGATGTCTATCTACGCCAAGCAGAACATAAACTTGCTCAGTCCGAACTTAGACGTTCTCTCACGTTAGCCGAACAAATGGGAAATATCCCTCTAGTGTCTGTAGTTTATTATAACCTGGGTATACTTGAAATGCGTTTAGGAGACTATTCTGAGGCAGAAAGCTGGTACAGAAAAAGTATAGTCGCTGCAAAAGAAATCAACGATCCAATTTACATAAGTTTATGGAATATAGGGCTTGTAAATCTTTTACAAGAAAGAGGAGCGTTTGACGAGGCCAAGTCGTGCCTTTGCTATGCTATAGGTATTGCGCGGTCTCTTCATATTTCTCCTTGTATTGGTCTTGCACTTGTTGCAATGGGAGCAATGCATGTAAATCAAGCTGTAATAGTTGAAAGCAACAAAGAGCGAGTACAATTTTTGAAGCGTGCTAAAATTGTGCTTCGGCGTGGCCTTGTGCTTGAAGAGATTGAAGCCGAAACAAAGACCGAAGGGAAATTGCTACTAGCACAAGTTGCGTTTATGTTCGGTGAGCTAGAGGTGGCGCGACAACAGGCGTTGGAAACCTTGCAAGAGGCGAAACAGTATGAGTTAGTATGGCTGGTTGCACGTACACAAAGAGTGCTGGGTAGTATCATGGCAGCGTCTCACGAATACGAGCAGTCGCGCTCCTATTTCGAGCAAGCTCTACGCACATTTCAGAGGCGCGGTATGTATCTCGAAGAGGCGCGTACTCTGCGTGAGCGTAGCGCAGCATTGCTGCAGCGCGAGGATGTAGGCGCAGACGAACGCCACCGTGCATTGGATCAGCTGCATGAGGCACAACGCATGTTTGGTGAGCGTGGTGCGGAGCTTGACCAGCAGATTACGGCGCGGATTGTTGCGCGTTATGAGCAACGGGTGGAGGTGTGATGGTGTGTTCTGTTGTAACAAAAGGGTCGGGACCGATTTATCGCGTCCAGGGGGTGGAGTGGCGGGGCACACGTCACCGGAAAGAATCGTTGCCGACGCGTTGCCCCGCCCCAGCAGCCCCACCGAGGACGCGATAAATCGGTCCCTACCAAATTCCTTTAGGCGTGGATGGGAATGATTGGGGCACCGACGGGAAAGGGTTCGAGACAGCATCGGCAAAAATATTGTTTGCGGTTTTGCTCGTCGAGATTGGGGAAGCTGTCGGTCTCGATATCGACGAGGAGGGTTGCGACCTCATCGCAACGGGGACAACGATGGTATTTGATGGCATGCAGGTCTTGCTGGCTAAAAAATTCGTCATAGGTCATTTCAACACCCCTTTTGCAGTAGACGAATAACGTTTTGAATCACAAAAAAATACGTTGCATTGTAAACCCCGTTCGCAATGATACCATCCTTTTTTACAAATTACAAGGCAAAATTGACTTCATGTGCGCGAATTGTTAGCGTCTCAAATGTTCGCAATGTATATTCAAAAATTGCGTGTCCCCATTACACAATTCTGTAATGTCTCCTCCTGCTGTCGCAAAATGCATCCTGCATCTCACAATCCTGCAATGTCCTCGCAAAATGTAACTAGTATGCCGACTTCTCTACCCTTGCGCCTATTAAAATTATATAAAGATTTGCCACATTTTTTCCCGAAAACAGGTATTCTTTACTCAATGTACGAGTGCTAAATGAAGTACTCGACAGGCTTGAAGAGACAGGCGCACTCTTCATAAGCATAACTACGCCGTAAAGGATGGTACGACGCATGAACATCTCCCTCAGCAGACAGCAGGCCATTATCTTCGTAGCATTAGCAATTCTTACACTTCTCATTCTCACATTTACTCTACTATCTGCTGTAGCTCATGTCAACATACTTCACATGATTTTATCTTTGACTGGTATTCCTGATGCTATGCCCAGGTGGCCCTAATCAAATCTTTACATCTACATATCGTCTTGAAAGCTAACCCCTGCAAACGAAACAGATGCAGTAGGAACGCTTAGCAGCTAGACGATAGCGAGGAAAGATTTGGGAGTTTCGGTATAGTGTAATCGAAAGGGAGATTTCCATGTCGCATTACGATTGAA
>CAXUHG010000184.1:0-3227 GCA_964250805.1 uncultured Ktedonobacteraceae bacterium
GGTTCGGGAATGATGCATACATCTTCGCTCTCAAATCTCCTAATCGCGCTTCTTCAAGAATGGTGGCACATCCACCGACTCGTCCTCGTCCTGTTGCTCCTGGCGGCGACCCATACCGCGTAGGCCGCGTAGGTCGTCGAGGCTCCGTTGAGGACGTGTGGGTGGTGGCTGTGGCACGTAGCGTTGTGGAGATGGTGCAGGTTGCTGTTTTTCGGCTGGACGCATTGGCGGTTGCTGCTGCATTCTCTGTACAGGCGGTGTCGTCGCCTGTTGCTGTTGTGGCTGTGGAGGTAACACACGCTGTTGGGGTTGCTCCGATTTCAACGTGTGCAGACGTACCGTGTGCAGTTCTTCCATGCCTGCCGCAATCAGAGTGACGCGCATGGCGTCGTGGAGCGTGGGATCGACAACGGCACCGAAGGTGATATCTGCCGCAGCGTCAATTGCTTGTCCGATGCGCTCAGCGATTTCGTTAACCTCGAACAGCGTCATGTCGTCGCCGCCACTGATATTGAAGAGGACACGTTTGGCACCGCGAATGGTCACGTTCAGGAAGCCGCCTGCGATGGCCTCTTCCGCTGCTTGTTGGGCACGGTTGCGTCCCTGTCCCTGTCCAATGCTCATCAGAGCGGTCCCTGCTTCACGCAACACGCTGCGTACATCGGCGAAATCGACATTGACCATGCCGGGGACGTTGATAACCTCGGCGATACCCTGCACGCCCTGTCGTAGCACGTCGTCGGCGATTTTGAAGGCGTCGGCAAGGTTGCGGTCACGCCCAACGGTTGAGAGCAGTCGATCATTGGGTACGGTGATGAGAGCATCGATCTCCGCGCTCAACTCTGAAATACCGTCTTGTGCGATACGGCGACGGCGCGACCCCTCGAAGGTGAATGGAATGGTGACGATACCAACGGTGAGGGCACCAAGCTTTTTCGCAATAGCAGCGACGACGGGTGCGGCACCTGTACCAGTGCCACCGCCCATACCAGCGGCGATAAAGACGAGATCGGCGCGTCCGAGTACGGCCTGAATGTCGGCTGTACTTTCGGTGGCGGCACGCATACCAATGGCGGAATTCCCACCCGCTCCCAGGCCCTTTGTATGGTGATGTCCGAGGCTCACACGGTCCGCGGCAGGAGAAAGAGCCAGGACTTGTGCATCAGTATTCATGGCGACGAAGCGCACGCCGCGCACGCGTGCGCTCATCATCCGGTTAATCGCGTTCATACCGCCGCCGCCCACGCCGACCACCACGATATCAACGGCGTGTTGTCCTTGTAAAGAAGAGTCGAAGGGGGAGCGTGCAAACGAATGTGGAGGAGTTACATCACCATCGGTATCGCGTGCTTGCCAGTCGAGTCGAGTCCGTTCGTTGTAGGAATTCATACCTGCTTCTTCCACCTCTTGCCGGAGTACCGCCCACTGGTCTTCTTGCCGCTCGTACACGTCTGGGCGTGCATTGTTCGTGGCCCGCTCGACCCATTGCTCTTGGGCCATTTCACGCTTATCAGCGTCGTGGGACATTGGCTGCATGCAACCCCCTCTATCCTACTGTTCTCGACGTAGGCGTGTACTATTGTAGTAAGGCATTCTACCTTTCTCGCATTGTAACAAGAGTGTCAAGCTTTTGCAAGCCATTCACTAATGTTCATTTCCACAAAAACATCTCGACGCAACTGCGTCGAGATGTTTTTGTGGAAATGGACACTTAATCTTTTTTGAGTGAAATGCCGCCACTACTCTCTTTAGCCGCTCTCTTCTCTTTAGCCGCCTCTTTCTTTTGTTTATTCGATTTGGGCGCGGCCTTCTGCGTCTTCTTTTGCTCTTTATTTGCCATCTCTTATCACCTCCAGACCTGTTGTGAGTTTACGTTGTACTATAGTGATATCACTATTGAGGCCAGTTCGTCAACACGGGCGAAGGGAGAATCTCTTTTTTGTTAATTGATCTGCTGGCGTTCCTGGTATGTTGCCAGTGCATGCGTAATCATGCGAAGGACACCCCCGACATCCATTGGTTTACGCAACTGATAGATACCACGCTGCTCTAGTTCTTGGGTTGGGAGTGACGCGCTCATCATAATTGCTGGTGGTACATGCTGAATGTCGTCCTTTACACGCAAGCGGTCATAGAGTTCCAGGCCGTTGATTCCCGGCAAGCGATAGTCGAGCAACATGAGGCAAGGCCGAATATGGGAAGCCTTTTCTAACGCGGTCAGACCATCACCTATCACAACAGTGTTATAGGGCGTTTCCTCTTCAATGAGTTGCTGCAGAAAATGCCCAATATCCGCATCATCCTCTACGATCATAATAGTTGTGTTTTGCAGACTTTGGGCGGCTGGTGGAATGACCTCCAGTGACATGTTCGTTCCTTTCCTGGGAGATTTTTGAGTTTATCTATAAAGGGATAGTATACTGATATCTAACGGATTTGCAAGAGGTTTAGTGACGAATATTTGTCCCTTGCAAAATACTGGTTAACTTCATTGAATCACCTCTATGAGGTGTACAATATGTACATAAAACGCGAACAGAAAAATATTACAGGAGCAGTATGATACAGGCACTTATCTTCGATTTTGATGGGCTTATCTTAGATACGGAGGAGTCAGAATTTCAGTCATGGCAAGAGGTCTTCGCATCGTATAACGCACAGCTTCCACTCGAACAGTGGGCAGTGTGCATTGGGAGTGGTGCGGATACCTTCGATGTCTACGGCTACCTGGAAGAACAAATTGGGCATGCAGTCCAGCGCGAGGAGATTGCACAAAAACGCCGCATGCGCCACCTGGAGTTACTTGCACTCAAAACCGTTCTCCCCGGCGTCGAGTCCTACATTCTTGATGCCAAACGTCTCGGCTTGAAACTGGGCGTTGCATCAAGTTCTTCGCGTGCATGGGTTACAGGTCACTTAGCACGCCTCGGCCTGTTGCAATACTTCGACTATCTGCGTTGTGGCGACGAGGTGCGACACAAAAAACCTGATCCAGAACTCTACCTCGACGTACTCAAACATTTTAGCATTACAAGTGAACAAGCCATCGTGTTAGAGGACTCGCCCAATGGCATTCGCGCCGGACAAGCGGCAGGCATCTTCAGTGTCGCCATCCCCAACGTCGTCACTGGACAACTCCCCCTTGAACACGCCGACCTTCGCCTAGCGTCAATGGCAGATATGCCACTGGAGAAGTTGATCGCGCTGGTCGAGAGCAAACAGGAACG
>CAXUHG010000184.1:3327-7311 GCA_964250805.1 uncultured Ktedonobacteraceae bacterium
TATGAATATAAATAGTACTATTGAAGCTATCATACAGGAAGAGCAACAAACGCTTCATCATGGACGCCCTGGCCTTCCCGCGAAGCGTAAGCAAGCGTGGGCGAAAACCCTTTCACGTGATATATCTTTGCAAGAATGGGAAACTTTGATTGCAGCGCTGATACATGCGAATTCGATCAGCACACGCGAGATAGGTGCAGTCTTGCTTGGCGACGAGAAAAGCGATTGGAATATCTTCACAAAGTACATACACGAAATTGCCGTAGACGACAATTGGGAAGTGCGCGAATGGGCTGTACATCCGCTTGTAATCTGGTGGCAACGAGACGAAGAACCTACTTCTGCCCTCTTCAAAGAATGGCTCAATGCAGGTGGAAGGCTCCGTAGAGCCATTATCGTTGCTGTTCTCAAGCTCCTCAATAAAGGGAAATGGTCATGTGAAGATGCACTCAAGGTTGTCGATCAAGTCATAGACGACTCTGACCCCTATATAATTGCCAATGTTGGCTCCTTCCTCATTGGCGATGGCCTACTGAGAAAGTGTTCTGATATGACGATAGAGGCATTGCGTGGATATCTTGCAACAAAGCCATTGTCCGATGATGTAAAGAAAAATATGCAAGGCGTGTTGAAAAGTAAAGCAGCGAAGGAGTATGTAGAGCAATTAAAACAGACGATGAACTTGTAAAAGTGGTTAATCATCACATTCTCTTCTTTGCCTATCTACGAGGGGCAATGCCACAAAAACCGGCGTTGCTCCATCCAATTTCAATAGCTTTAGTGGATGCATGTTCACAAAGATATTCGTAGAGCGTATGAGCCTTCGTTGTCTCTTTCCAATCCTGTTCCGTTTTTGCAAAGAGACTACGCGCCGTTCGTTCGCCTCCCGAACCATCTCCATCGACAACTGTATCGACGACTATGCGTTGCGCTCCACTATTGAGCAAGCGTTGACCAAATGCCTCAACGGTTGTATAAGGTAGGCACGGACTCACTGTGATTTGCGTATGAATCCCGTTCTCGCTTGCTGTTCGCACTAGTCCCCAACGCTTCTCTAACAGTGGGCCACCTTTACGATGTTTCAAATACGCTTGGTCGTCGGTTTCGATTGTAACCGATAACCACGCGTAAGGAATGGATTGCAAGAATGATAGGTCGCGCTCCGCAAGTGGTGAACGTGTTTGAATGACAAGCAGGTCGAGGTCTGGATAACGTGCAAAGACCTCAAGGCATTGGCGCGTCATCAGGTGGATATTTTCGAGCGGTTGATAGGGATCGGTGGTGCTGCTCATAAAAATACGCAACTTACGTCGCGTCTCTGGTTTCATCTTTGCTAGTGTCTTGTCTAACAATGTCGCGGCATTTGTCTTGACTTGTACTGCCTCGCCCCATGTGGCAGTAAACCCGCTAAAAGACCAGTTGGGGAGAAATTGCGCGTAGCAATAGAGGCCACACGTCGTCTGTCCGAAGCCGCATCCAATGTATGCCGAGAGTGCGTGTGTAAATGGATATGGTCCCTCGGCTAAAAATCCATTGTGCTGGGGTGTCAAAATTCCTTTTGCCTCTTTGAGTGTGACTTGCATAAATATCTGTTCCCCTTTCCTCTTTTATTGTATATAATTATATCTCTTTACACATTTGTAAACCTCTTAGCTATGCAATACGTACTATCAGAAAGCACTGTAGTAGAGTTCGCCTTTTATGCGAGGAGCAAGCATGGAGTCACGTTTTACGCTGGGGATCGAGGAAGAGTTTCAGTTAGTGGATCAGCAGACGGGCGAGTTACGCTCTTGTGCGGACGCTATTATCGCGAAGGGAGCCGACTCGTTAGGCGAGCAACTCAAGCAGGAGATGTCGCAATCGACGATAGAACTGGTCTCGAATATTCTACCGGATATCGTGACGGCACGCGAAGAGGTACGTGCAACGCGTGCCGAGCTAGCCCGCTTGGTCAATGAGGAGGGGCTGGCGATTATCAGCGCGGGTACTCATCCCAGTTCGTCGTGGCGCGATCAGGCGAATACAGAGGGCGAACGCTATATCGAGTTAGCCGAAGAATACCAGGATGTTGTGCGCTCCGACCTGATTTTCGGGCTGCATGTGCATGTCGGGGTCGAGAGTAAAAACCTTGCCATCACGATTCTCAATCAGGTGCGGACATGGCTGCCGCACATCCTGGCACTCTCAACCAACGCCCCGTTCTGGTCGGGGCGAATGACTGGCCTCAAATCGTATCGTGCGGTACAATGGAAACGCTTTCCCCGTAGTGGCGTGCCCTACGTCTTCTCTTCGTGGGACGATTTCGACAGATATGTACAGGACTTGATAGATATGGGTAGTATCGACGATGGCAAGAAAATTTGGTGGGATGTTCGACCTCATGCCTTTTTTGATACCGTCGAGTTTCGCGTTTGCGATATGCCTTCAACGATGGAGGACACGTTGGCAATTGCCGCTCTGTGTCAAGCGATGGTGGCGAAGTTAGCGCGATTGTACACGCAAGGTAAGAGTGTTCCGATTGTCAAAAGCCGCTATATCGAGGAGAACAAGTGGCGTGCAATGCGCTACGGGTTGGATGCTGAATACGTCGATTTCACTCAAAAGCGGCGTCTTTCCATGCGCGACTCGATACGTGAGTTGCTCGCTTTTGTTGATGAGGTGGTAGATGAACTTGGCAGTCGTCGTGAGATAACTTATCTCCACAACTTGCTCGCTGATAGACAGGGAACGGGTGCAGATAGGCAAATGGCTATCTATCGAGAGACGCAAGATACGCAAAAGGTCATCGAGTTTTTGTTAGAGCGCACAATGCAAGGAGTATAACATGACGAAGCGTTTTTCGCTTGGCATTGAGGAAGAATTTCAGTTGGTGCGACGTGCGAATGGGGAACTATGTTCATGCGCTCAAAGCGTGTTAGAAAGAGGCGCACCCTATCTTGAAGAGCAGATCAAGCCTGAGATGCTGCAATCGACGGTGGAGTTGATTTCAGATGTGTTACCAGATATTGCAGCGGCTCGTACCGAGTTGTACACGTTGCGAGCGTTGCTGAGCCGTCTAGCGAACGAAGAGGGGCTAGCTCTCGTGAGTGCTGGTACGCATCCAAGTGCTTTGTGGATTGACCAGGAGCGTACCGATGGCGCACGCTATATCGAACTGGAAAAAGAGTATCAGGACGTTGGACGCTCGATTTTGATCTTTGGTCTGCATGTGCATGTGGGTATCGAAAACAAGGAAATTGCTATTCGCGTAATGGATCAGGTGCGAACATGGTTGCCGCAACTTATCGCCATCTCCTCCAATTCTCCCTTCTGGCAGGGACGCATGACGGGTATCAAGTCGTATCGCTCTATCGTATGGAAGCGGTTTCCCCGTAGCGGTGTGCCGCAAGTATTCGAGTCACGGGGAAATTTCGATAGATATGTACAGGATTTAGTTGATATGGGCTGTATCGACAACGGCAAGAAAATTTGGTGGGATATTCGCCCACACCCGTTTTTCGATACCATCGAGTTCCGCACCTGTGACATGCCCTCTACGATTGAGGATACGCTGGCAATCGCCGCCCTCTGTCAGGCACTGGTAGCGAAATTGACGTACCTCGACGAACACGGTAAACCTGTGCCATCGCTCGCGCGCGACTACATCGACGAGAACAAGTGGCGTGCGATGCGCTACGGACTCGACGCCGAGGTCGTTGATTTCACGCAAAAACGGAGTATCAGCATGCGTGACTCCATCCGTGAACTGCTCGATTTCGTTGATGAGGTCGTAGACGATCTCGGTAGTCGCCGCGAAATAAACTATCTGCGCTCTCTGTTAGACGACCCACAGGGTACGGGGGCCGACCGTCAAATGGCGATTTACAAAGAGAGTAATGAAGACATCGACAAGGTAAAACAATTCTTGATGGAGCGGACGATGCAAGGCATTACGCTTGAAAACGCTGATCTATCCAACCGTTTCTTACAATTCAAGATGTACGA
>CAXUHG010000184.1:7411-8931 GCA_964250805.1 uncultured Ktedonobacteraceae bacterium
CGTCGCCAGATATCGTCGAGTCCTAGCTGGTTGGCGTAGTCGATGGCAACGCCGAGGCCAATTTTCGCGGCGTAGTTAGTCTCCCAATTCTCGAAGCGGCGTGCATCATCGCGTACCTTGTACTCGCTGGGTGATATCCATTGTGCTGCATGCAGGTCAAGAAATGGCGGCTCAAGCTGCTCCAGAATGGAGCGACGTACATAGAGAAAGCCAGTACCACGCGGACCACGTAGATACTTGCGACCCGTTGTGGAGAGCATATCACAACCGATTTGCTCTACATCAATCGGCATCTGCCCTATGGATTGACAGGCATCGACAAGATAGAGAACGCCAGCCTCGCGTGCAATCTTGCCGATTGCCGCCACAGGTTGCACAAGTCCACCATTCGTCGGCACATGCGTAATCGCAATCAACTTCACTCTATCGTCAAGCATGTTTCGTAGCGCATCCAGTGAGACCTGTCCATGCTCGTCATTAGGAATGACCTCAATTGATGCTCCCGTCTTCCTCGCTCTTTGCAAAAAGGCGATGTAGTTGCTTGCATACTCAGACGAGGCTGTAAGAATGCGGTCTCCCGGCTGAAAGGGTAGCGAATAGAACGCCATATCCCACGCACGAGTCGCATTCTCCACAATCGCCACCTCATCGCGTGAGCAGTTAATGAGCGTTGCAACTGCATCATAGACATGCTCTATGCGCTCTTTTGCCTTCGCCGCAGCCTCATAACCCCCTGTACGCGCCTCAAGTTGCAGGTGCGCGATTACTGCATCCAACACTGGTTGCGGCATCAGTGATGAGCCAGCATTGTTGAAGTGCAGGACGTTGGTGGTACCGGGAGTCTCGTTGCGAACGCGTTGTAGGTCGATGGACATATAAATACTCCTCTTAATTCGTTGGTATCACCACGCGCCCTTGCCCGACTGGTGGCATATTTGCACCTCCACCAACATAGCGAATGGCAGTTCCAATTGCTGTAACTTCCATCCATTCGTTGTTATGCATGAACTCAACTTTGATATCGACGCCGATTACGCCATCGGCTCCCAGTTGGTCGGCCTCGAATTGCATGCGAGACAGTGCCAGTTCGCGTGCCTGATACATCAACTGTGAGTATTCTTTGAGTTCGCCCTGAAAGTTGCCTTTGACGCCAACAAGCCAGTTGCGAACCGCACCCATCGAATAAATACAATTACCCATCACAAGTCCCATAGGCTGAAATCCCTTATCAACGACGAGCCAGAACTCTTGCCCGCTCAAGTCAGATGTGAAGGCTCTACCTCGGTATCCTGGTTTGATATCCATTGCGTTACGTGGGTCTGCCACTCTCTTGTCCTCGCTTTCATATACCTGAAATATCGTGTCTTATGGTTGTAGCATAAAGAACTACAGTGATAAAGTCAACTATGGACTTTTTTATGAGACGCAAAGCCCATTTATAGCGTACAATAATATAAGAACAATCAATCGGTCCCTACTACACAGTCAAGCTTGATCTGACCATTTTCGTAGGGACCAGA
>CAXUHG010000185.1:0-8672 GCA_964250805.1 uncultured Ktedonobacteraceae bacterium
GCAAAAGATGAAGCAGATGCGAGAGCTAGATGAATTGCGACGGCGTATCCTCTCGCTGGATAGCTATGGAGAACATCCCGTCTCTGTAACGGTCGGTGATGTACAGACCTTGCTGAATGCCATGCGTTTTTTTGTGAAAATGATCCGGCGCATCGTCCCGCAATCACGCGAACGAGATGCTACGTTAGAGGCGGTAAAACAATTGAGAACATATTTACAAACGTCACTCCCTTTGAAATAGCTGCAGATAGCAACCAGGGCGTTCCCCTTGTGGGCGCCCTGGCCTCATCACAGACCGCCATTACATCATTTTACCCATTTGCTAAAACTATGCTCAATATGATATAACTAATGGCGATAAAAACATACAGGGACACGAAACAGACAATTTACATCATTCCCAATTTGCGAGAAAAAATCTTATGAATCCTACATTAACAGAAAATATCGAAAGTACTCGACAACCTCACAACTTTTGGCAAACCTTACAAAAACCTATCTTTATCCTGGCACCAATGGAAGACGTAACCGACACCGTACTTCGGCAAATAATAGCTCGCTACGGGAAACCTACCGTCTTTTTTACAGAGTTTACCAACGTCGAAGGCATGTTCTCAAAGGGAGAAAAGCACGTTGTCCATAGACTGCAACACACCGCAATAGAGCGACCACTCGTCGCCCAAATTTGGGGGTCTCAGCCAGAGAACTTCTGCAAGGCAGCGAGAAAAATCATCGACATGGGCTTCGATGGCGTAGACCTTAATATGGGTTGTCCTGCTCAGGGTCCAGTCAGTAGAGGAGTTTGTTCGGGCTTAATTAACGATAGACCACGCGCGAAAGAAATTATTGACGCCACAAAAGAAGGTGCCGCAGGTATCATACCTGTGAGCATCAAAACACGCCTTGGCTTTCGAGCAATCGACTTCGAGTGGATACAATTTGTGCTTGAGCAGAAACCGGCAGTATTAACAGTTCACTTGCGTACCGTCTCCGAGATGTCTAAGGTACCAGCGCACTGGGATAAAATGAAAACGGTTGTAGAAATGCGAGATGCATTGAGTCCTGAGACGTTGATTATCGGTAATGGGGATATAAAATCGCTCTCTCAGGCCAGACAAAACATAACCGAATCAGGTGCTGATGGCGCAATGGTAGGGCGTGGCATTTTTGAGAATCCTTTCCTCTTTTCGGATACCTTGATCGAGGATAAAACACCTGTAGAGAAAATGCACATGTTGCTAGACCACATGCATCTTTGGCAGGAAACCTGGGGGACAAGCAAGCACTTTCCTACCCTGCGGAAATTTTTCAAAGTCTATGCAAATGGCTTTCCAGGAGCACAGGATTTACGTATGCAACTGATGCAAACGCAAACCCCCGAAGAAACAGAGCAGGTTGTCACAGCATTTTTGCGTGCGCTCTCTTCATAAGCAAATAGTGCCAGGGCGCCCGCAAGGAGAACGCCCCTTCCATACACGGACTCGCTCTACGACCGTCATCGTCGTATGGGAGGGGCGTTCTCCTTGCGGGCGCCCTAGTTACATTCTCTAAGGGGACTAGAATGGATCGAGCGCAACAATTTATTCAGCTATACAACCAGCTTTCTCGCTATCTGCGCCAGCATGCCGATGCAGACTCTAACCTGCCCTTTTACCAGCTCATCAGAGCCGTCTCAACGACACACAGCACAGTGAAACGCTATCTCTCAGACCTGCGTGAGTACGGCGACCTGCGCAATGCTATTGTCCACAACGAGACCTACCCACAACAAGTCATCGCGGAACCTACGGAGGAGACGATCACGCGCTTTACGCGTATCGTTGAAAATATTACCGCACCTAAACGCGTTATTCCTACCTTTCAGAGTAATGTTCGTATCTTTCCCGCACAGGGACCATTGACAGAAGCTTTAGGCTATATGAAAAACAACGAATTTTCACAGGTAATTGTACAGACACAAAACGGCCTATCGCTACTTAGCATTGAGGGAATCGCGCTCTGGTTTGCAGAACAACAACAGCCACAAATGAATGTAGCGCGGGTTACAATTAGCGATGCGCTCGCTCACGAACATCCCGATAACGCACTCTTCCTGGCGCGCAATGCTACGGTAGACGATGCGCGAGCCGCATTCTCCGAAACACTTGAGCGAACGCACCCGCGCTTACTAGCAATTCTTCTCACACAAAATGGCAAACGCACCGAACAGCCGCTTGGCATTATTACCCCTTGGGACCTGCTGCAAGAACCTCCACAAAAATAAAAATATGCGCAAAAAATTGAGCTAAGCCTGCGGCTTCGCTAAATTTTTTGCGCATATTCAAAATACCTCTACGCTTTCATAAACAGGTGCCGATATAATATCTTGCGGACGGAAATACAATTCTCCACACCGCAAATACTTGAAAAGGAGGAAAGAAGAGAAACACCATCTCTTTGACGTAAAAAGGCTCTTGTCTAGCGGTCAGAACCGACTACGCAGGTAACAAAAATAAAAATTCTTGGAGGCTTATACCTAAATGAAAATTCGTTTTACACGTTCTCTCTCTATTCTATTCGGTACACTCTTCATGATGGCACTGGCAATTCTCAGTAGCACAGCCGCCTTCGCAGACTCGCCTTCTGGTTCGACAATCGTTAACGGTGCTGGTAGCGTCACCGAAGCTGCAACGACACCAACAATTCCTTCGGTCACATTGAATGGTGTTGACCAAACGGTCAACTATACACTACCAATCACAGTAGTTGATGCAACAGGCACCGGCAACGGTTGGAACCTCTCCATCACCTCGACCGCATTCTCAACTGGTGGTGACAACCCACATGCTCTGCCAGATGATGCGTCAACCATTACAAACGTCGCATCCTCATGCTTTGGGTCAGGCTCGACTTGTACAGATACGAACGGCAATTCGGTGAGCTATCCGCTCGGTGTACCAGCAGGAGCAACTGCACCGTCAGCGATGAAGTTCTTCAGCACGGCTGCAGACTCAGGCATGGGCAAATTTACCATCACGCCAACCATCTCGCTCGCTGTTCCAGCCAATACCTACGCCTCGTCTAGCTATAGCAGCACCATCACCGTCGCTGTTGTAAGCGGACCGTAGTTGTCCTCTTAATGAAGACTGTATAGACACGGAGGGGAACAATCAAGTTCCCCTCCTTACGATTCGTATACTAGTAATGCTAGAGAAATCTTTCTCACGGTCTTAGAAAGCCTCAAAAATTTTGTTTCATGGGATGATGATGTATAGGAGGAGAAAAACAATGAACAGGCTATTTTTCGCGGTACACTCTCGACTATTCCACTTCATGCTCCTAAGCATGTTTTTACTCACTGCAATCCTGAGTTCACTTGGCGTGCTTACTGCTCACGCGGATGGCGGTAGCGCGAGTTTCAGTATGCAGCCGTTACACGCTGATCCGACTAACCCAGTTACAAAGTCATACTTTGTGTTGAATAGTGAAGCTGGTACAACACAGCAGAATGGCATTCGTGTCACGAATACAGGTTCCGCAACAGGTACAGTAACGCTCTATGCAGTCGATGCTACAACGGGTCAGAATAGTGGTTTGGTCTATAATCCACAGAATGCGCCGCGTAACGATGTCGGTGCATGGATACAGTTGGAGCAGCAACACCTCACGCTCACACCTGGACAAAGCCAGATTGTGCCATTTCAGGTGAATACACCTAGCAACGCGTGGTCAGGGCAACATATCGGAGGTATCGTCGCCGCGAGCGTTGTACAGGCTAGCACGAAGCAACACAACAACTTTCACGTCAACGTACAAAATCTCTCGATTGTTGCGGTTCAAGTCACAGTCGCGGGTCCACAGACAGAACAACTTGCGATGACAGATGTACAAGCAGGTGGGGCGAACGGCTACCAGAAGCTTCTTGTAGGATTAAGCAACACTGGTACAACGCTGCTCAAACCATATGGCACACTCCAAATAACCGACAGTCAAGGACACGTAAGGCAAACTATCGCAGTAAAACTCGACACATTCTTACCACGCACAACCATTAACTACCCCATCTATATGCAGAAAGCACCACTTGCAGCGGGAACATACACAGTGAGCATGCAACTCAACTATGGTCATCAACACACACTTAACACGAAAAAGACGTTGACGATTACGTCACAGCAAATCGCTCAGGTTTTCAAAGCACAGGGACCACTACAGCTTAGCGATAGCATCTTTTCTAGCTGGCAAGGTATCTTGCTCATAGTTGTACTTGTACTAGCTGCTGGCAGTATGCTGTTTGTCGGTTATACGCTGTGTCGCAAAGTCATTGTTTCGATAATTAGAAAGGGATAGCAGAATACACTAGTAGACGATGCGCGAATTGCGCTTCCTAAAACGCCTGAGCGACCATATTCACATGTGCTGACAATCACTCTTACATAGAAGCGGTATGTACTTCAAGTACGTACCGCTTCTATGTAAGAGTGATTGTCGGTTATATACAAAACTGAGTTGCAATCTACGCTAGTTTGCGAGTGCTGCTAACTTTTTGTGCCTCTCCTTCATCTGAGACTATGCGGTCATCTGAAACGCCTTCTAGCTTCGTTTTACTTTTGGAATCGCTTTTATGTACATGAAGAAAAGTGATTTTCTCCTGTTCATCATCTTCTTTCTTACGTCTTCTTCCCAACAAGAACCAGAGGAGAACCAAAATCAAGAGAATCAGTAACAAGACACCAAGCAACACTTGCCAGAGCTGCCAATTTGTGGAAACAGGGTTATTGGTAGTAGACGGAGCAATCGTTGGGCTGGATTTAAAGACCTGAGCGAGATTGGTCGCGGTGACATTAAAGCTTGTTTGATAGTGTAACGTTTGGTCGGCATAGGCCAGATCGAGCGTAGCCTGGTAACTGCCTACACCCAGAGCATTTCCAGTCACCGGGACGGGATAGCTGATTCCAGTCTGTGGTAGAAAAGTGTCCAATTGCAGCGTCCAGGTGCGCACATGCCCTTGCTTATCGGTCACGCGTAATGTTCCCGTAGGCTTGAGCATCATTGTACCAGTATTACGAAGACTCAAGAAGAGCCTTTGATAGAGATTTGCTCCACCTGCTGTAATTCCGGTTGCCACAATCCGTTTGACAAATGGAGGCGGTAAATTTACTTGCACAGCTATAATCGTCAGATGCTCAAGATCAACTTGCAGATTGCTATGCACAGGTGTTGTCACACTTGTATTTTCCGCCACGATACCCCCCACATGTTGACCAGAACGGGTGCTTTTGGGAATCGTAACCCAGAACGTCACGATTTGGCTTTGACCGGGTTGCAGGGTCACGCGGCGTTCATTCAACGTCAACCAGGACCCCACGTCCTGACGTGACGCACTATTCGTAAGATAGACCGCTCCACTGGTCTGACCAGTAGTGGCATCTACTCCATAGAGCAACGCGGTCCCTGTTTGTGTTCCACTATTGACTATTCGGACGCGGCTCTGAATGCGTGTTCCGAACTTCGTTGTAAAAATGAAGTAAGAGCGTGTCTCTGGCTCGCTAGGATCATAGGTAACGGGCTGCAAGGCAAACTTAGCTCCAACCGCTGCAGCTTGTGCTTGAAAGACAACAGAATACGGGAATAAACTCAACACGACTAACAGCATACCTACAAATACTCCTATGCAGGAGCAGAGTAAAGAACGGGAACTCCGCGTCATCATTAATCTCCTTCAAAAATCTGGTTGTCCTTATCATCCTGTATAGGCAAAGAAAAGAGGAGCATTCCTACTTGGCAGGAATGCTCCTCTTTAGTATAAAGGGTACTACCTAGCTCATCGGTTACGGCCCGCTCACGATAGCAAGCGTGATGGTGCTGGTGTAGGTACCTGCATAAGAAGAGGCAGGAATGGCAACTGAGACCGTTGGGGTGATGGTGAACTGCCCCATGCCCGTGTTCGCTGCCGCATTAAAGACCTTAACGGCTGTGGGAGCCGTAGCTCCGGCTGGTAGAGCCATCGAATAGGTGATAGCATTGGTTGGTGCTATGCAGGTGCCTGTGGCACAGGACGAGGTAACGCCTGTGATCGTAGAAGCACCAGTGGGCAAGGTATTTGGGGAGCCGCCACCGGTGGTAAACTGAGTAGAGGTGATGGTCATGTTCCAGCCATTGCCCGTGCCGGTCGAATCAGTATCAGTAATCGGCAGCGTGTACGTGCGGGTCAGATCGGTGCCATTCAGAGTCGCGCTCACCGAGGGAGCGGCACTACTGGCCTCCGTAAGGCTGCCTCCCGTGAGCGTGGCGGTTCCTGTCACCGAGTCGGCAAAGGCACTTGTGCTGCTGAGAGCCAGACCAAGACATAGGCTAAGGAACAGGCCCAGACACAGCAAGGAGTGTTTCAGCGTTCTCATTAAATTCCTCTTTATTGTCTTCAATAATGTATTTGTTCTAGCGATTCTTATCTTACTAGCAGGGCAGGAAAAGAGCACCCTAAACAGAATGCTCTTTTCAAAGTTCAGAATGAGTATCTAGCTCATCGGTTACGGCCCGCTCACGATAGCAAGCGTGATGGTGCTGGTGTAGGTACCTGCATAAGAAGAGGCAGGAATGGCAACTGAGACCGTTGGGGTGATGGTGAACTGCCCCATGCCCGTGTTCGCTGCCGCATTAAAGACCTTAACGGCTGTGGGAGCCGTAGCTCCGGCTGGTAGAGCCATCGAATAGGTGATAGCATTGGTTGGTGCTATGCAGGTGCCTGTGGCACAGGACGAGGTAACGCCTGTGATCGTAGAAGCACCAGTGGGCAAGGTATTTGGGGAGCCGCCACCGGTGGTAAACTGAGTAGAGGTGATGGTCATGTTCCAGCCATTGCCCGTGCCGGTCGAATCAGTATCAGTAATCGGCAGCGTGTACGTGCGGGTCAGATCGGTGCCATTCAGAGTCGCGCTCACCGAGGGAGCGGCACTACTGGCCTCCGTAAGGCTGCCTCCCGTGAGCGTGGCGGTTCCTGTCACCGAGTCGGCAAAGGCACTCGTACTGCTGAGAGCAAGACCAGCGTAGAGACCTAAGAGTAGACCTAGACACAGCAAGTAGCGTTTCAATGTCTTCATACTAAATTCCTGTTCTGTTTACTAAATGGTTATTACTTGGTAAAAATGACCGCACTACTTTCCTTCTCAGATTTCTTTGAGATACATGGTTGTGTGTTCTGAACATATTTATCGCCTAAGTTTTGATTTTCAGAAGGTTTGCTAGAATATCTCTAAAAGAGCATTTTCCTCTCAGAATAGTATCGAGTCACCCTTCCGTACCTCGCAAAGAATACTTATCGTCTATCTGCATGTTTTCTGAAGAACTTTTCAACAACAATCTGTGTCTAGCTAACTAGTACAATAGTTATGTCACAATGCTCCTCTTCAAAAAAATACAAGAGCAGACGATATATATAACAGAGGTATCCTCCAACAAAGATGCGAATATAATCATCATTATTTTGTTTCTCCTTGAAAAATTGCACCTTCTATTTTTGAAATATGGTGCTTTGATGTAGAATTTTTCCTCAAGAAAAAATATTTACAGTAAATAAAAAGCAAGAGGCAGAGGATATGCAACGACAACAAAAAAGAGAAGTTAGTGCTGCACGTTTTTGGAAGATACGTGTCAGTAGCAGTCTCATATTACTTAGTAGTCTCTTTTTGAGCTTTCTTTTCGGAGGGAAAGCCTACGCAGCGTCGGTCACTCCTGTTGCTATTGCCGCCTACGGGCAACTGGTCGGCTCGTTTACCACCAACACCGTCAACCTGGGTGGAATCAGCGCGGTCAGCCTCAATCAGCCCTCAGCGGTTATGGTTGATAGCAGTGGCGGCATCTATGTTTCGGATACCGGCAATAATCGTGTCCTCTATTATCCCTCTGGAGCAACCACGGCGAGTCGCGTCTATGGGCAAGGTGGCAGCTTTACCTCTAATACTGCCAATAACGGAGGCATCAGTGCCAACAGCCTGAATGGTCCGACAGGTCTCGTCCTTGATAGCAGTGGCAATCTCTATATAGCTGACTCCAATAACAATCGGATACTCGGTTATACACCAGGCAGTACCACCGCGACCGGCGTCTATGGGCAAGGCGGTAGCTTCACCACCAATACCGTCAATAAAGGGGGGATCAGTGCTACCAGCCTAAACTATCCAACAGGCATGGTACGCGATAGTAGCAATAATCTGTATGTGGCTGATACGAATAACAACCGCATCTTGTACTTTGCCGCTGGAAGTGCAACGGCGACTGGCGTCATCGGGCAAGGCGGCAGCCTTACCAATAATACCGCCAATAACGGAGGCATCAGCACTACCAGCGTGGATGGTCCAACTGGTCTGGCCCTCGATAGTAGTAGCGATCTGTATGTCGCCGATACTCTGAACAACCGCGTCTTATACTATGCGTCGGGAAGTAATGGGGTAGCATCCAGGGTCATTGGACAAGGCGGCGTCTTTACCACCAATACGGCGAACAAAGGAGGCATCAGTGCCACTAGTTTGTCCCAGCCGAGAGGCATCGCCCTTGATAGTAGCAATGACCTGTATGTGGCTGACTCTCTGAACAACCGCGTCTTGTACTATGCCTCTGGTAGCACAACCGCAACGGGCCTTGATGGACAAGGGAGTAGCTTTACCTCCAACACCGCTAATAATGGCGGCATCTCC
>CAXUHG010000186.1:0-8664 GCA_964250805.1 uncultured Ktedonobacteraceae bacterium
GCATCCAGTACCTGAATAGGAGCCTTCAATGCCGCGAGATGTGCTGGCAAGGAGGGGTATCGTGGCTCGTTAAGGTTCGCTGTGACCATTAGCACGCATGGCATCTCAATCTCTAGTATCTCACGGTAGCCACGTTCAAGTTTACGTGTAGCTCGTAGATGTGTAAATTCTTGCTGTGGCACGAGACTCACCTGTGCCACGTTCGTTATCTGAGGTATATTAAGATGCTGGGCGAGAGCCGGACCAATGATGCCAGAAGACCAATCGCTTGAGGAGTCGCCACAAAAAATAAGGTCGGGGAATGTCTCTGCACTTTGCATATACGTTGCCATTGCTTTCGCAACGGTAAACGCACCCCATTCATCCGCCGCATCATGCCAGAGCCGAATCGCTGTATCTGCACCAATTGCAAGTCCAGCGCGCAAAGCTCCTTCAGCATCGTGAGGCCCAAGCGTGAGAACGGTAACAGTGCCTCCAACCTGCTCTTTAAGACGTACCGCCGCCTCAATCGCACAGGCGTCCGCTGGATTTAGCACCTGCACAAAGCGCTCTACATCGACTTGGCCCGTGACGGGATCGACGTAGACCGAGGTGCTATCTGGTGTTTGCTTCACACAAACGTATGTATGCATGGTTATATTCCTTTGGTGAAGCAGGGAGACCGCAAGGGTCTCCCTTACATATAAATAGACACAACATAACGTGTAGGGGAGACTACTCCTTACTCATCTTGCCAACGAGCTTTTTTACTCATTCTGCCAACGAACTCCGTTCTAGCTTCGCTCAGGCAAGATGAAAGCAAGCTTGCGGTTTCCCTGCTCTTGCGTTCTACATAGGGTTATGATGCGCGAAAACTTACACCCCAACCACCGCGCGGATATTCCCATTCGATGGCTTTACGGTCACAGGCGACGTAGCAGGTGCCACATTCAAGGCAATGCTCGTAGGAGAAGTGCATCTCATCGCCGAGCAGTTCAAAGAGTCCTGCAGGACAGACATAGACACAGGCAGTGGTTTCACAGCCTATGCACGTTTCACGATTGAGCCGAATATGCGGCGTCTTATCAACTTTGAAGCGCACTAGCTCCAAACGTTCATCGACCGATTGCATCGTTGAGACTCCTGACAATAATTAAAACAATAGCGCACGTCCAGCCTCCCAACCGTCGCGCAACAATGTGAGCAATGGCACTTTACCCTTCATCGTATCATACACCACGCGTCCAACCTTGCGCCGTGGCTTCCCATTGGAGCGAAACACGCTCTCCGCCGTTTTGCAGATGAGGTCGGGATAGACATTCTGCAGGCGTTCATTGTTGACAAAAGCAGGTGTGTGGCGAAAACTCTTCATATCCTTGAGGACAAAGTTCGCTTCGAGCCTCCGACGATAACCCGCCATACTCTGAGCAGAAAAATCGGAATCGGCATGAGCCTGTTGCGCAGTAGCCGCTGCAGCTAATCCAGATGCAATCGCAAAGTTTATGCCTTCAAGAAAAAGTCCCGCAGCGAAGACAAAGCCAGCAGCGTCCCCCACAACTAGAAGTCCCGCACGCGAGAGTTCGGGGAGCATTGCCCAGCCGCCTTCGGGAATCATATGTGCGGAGTATTCGATTGTTACAGCATCACGCACAAGTGGAGCAACGGCAGGATGCTTTTTGAATTGGTCGAGCAGGACATAGGCGCGTTGTTTCTTCTCGGCAAGTGAGGCGATTTGCGTCACAACACCGATTGAAAGTGTGTCGCGGTTCGTATAGAGAAAGCCACCACCTTTAACCTCACCCGACGCTTCACCAACATACTCATTGGTCATACCTTCATCGCCGTTCAGGTTGAAGCGCTCCTCAATCGTATGTGCGTCGAGGCGTAGTACCTCTTTCACGCCGAGCGTCATTTCGTTGGCGTGAAACTCCTTTTGTAGTCCAGCTTTTTTGGCGAGAAACGAGTTTGCCCCATCTGCAGCAATCACGACAGGAGCATACAGGTCGCCATCCTCACGCCGACAACGTACACCTACGACCTGCTTTCCCTTGTAGAGAAGATCATCGACGACGGTTGACGTGACGAGTAATGCGCCAGCTTCCTCCGCTTTAGAGGCCAGCCAGCGATCAAACTTAGGGCGTAAAATAGTGAAGCCATTATAGGGTGGCTCACTAAAGGCATTTGTGCGAAAGTCGAGCGAGGTAGCCGCCTCGTGACCGAGAAATGTCACGACCCGTCGCGTCAAATAGCGTTCAACGGGAGCCTCCTCCCAATAATTCGGGAGTAAGTCCGCAAGAATATTCGGGGCATAGAGCGCGGCACCAGAGACGTTCTTCGCCCCCGGATATTCGCCACGCTCAATTAATGCCACCTGTAGACCCGCACGCGCCATCGCAAGGGCAGCACTACTGCCCGCAGGACCAGCCCCGACGACGATTGCATCAAATTGTTGCATTTCTTATAGCCTCATCCTTCGTTGATGTAGACTGCTATGTCTATTATGTTATCTTGTATTGTAGACAATGAAAGCATAGGAACGCAAAGTTAGCAAAGTAGTATTGATGGAATAGGAATGCAAGGTTGCTATATATGGATGTCTATTTGCCCTTTGCTATCGTGACTCACATGGCGATGTTGAGGGATGGCTTGAATGTATACGAGCGACAATTCGTCGATACGGACCATCTCTTGCGGTCGTGCAGATTGGGGAGGAACCGAATAATCCTGATGCAGCAACGGGGGGTGATGGTGCTTTCCCGTATGTTCACGAGGCAATTATTCAAGGGGTGTTGGTTGCGAAAGAGGAGGCGCAACGACATGGATATAATGTACAAGTTGGCTTCAATGCCACATTGAACTTTGACCCCAACGATACTTTCTGGTCTCGCATTGCTACGCTCGTAACTCCGTCGTTTTTAGATGCTCTTGATTACATTGGTCTGGACTTTTTCCCTGACGTCTTTCGGCGTCTTGCTCCCGATGGTGAACCTGGCGACCTTCGTACATCGGTTGAAGCCGTTCTCAGGTATTTCCGCGAAGTCAATTTGAAGACTGGTAGTATTCCTCCATCCGTACCTATTCATATAACTGAAAATGGCTGGCCTACAGGAGTAGATCGCTCATATGAGCGACAAGCAAAAACGCTGGAGACAATTGTAAACACGCTCTATCAGCATCGAAATGTTTTCAACGTCACTCACTATGAATACCACGCTCTCCGTGATGCAGACAGCACAAGGCCAGGACTTTTTTATCAATTTGGCTTGATGCGCGATGATTATACACCTAAGCCCGCCTTTGAAATGTACCGACATTTAATTGCTGATTTCGGCACAACGGCGTCAACTAATCGCTAAACTCTAAAGAATGAAGAAACTGGAAACAACAAAAGGAGAAAAGTTTCCTTTTGTTGTTTCCAGTTTCTTTTACAACAACGTCGCTAACCGTCTCACACCCTCATCAATCTGCTCTAGCGTGAGGGCGCAGAAGGGGAGACGCACAAAGCGTTTTCCTGCCTCGTCTTCACCACCCTCAAGTGTGTGGGCGAAGAAGTCGCGTCCATTGGTGAGAGCCAGACCAGCAGCCTGGGCGCGTGTCAGAAGTGTATCGCTATCTGCTTGCTCTGGTAGATAGATGCTGACGAAGAAGCCGCCCTCTGGTTCGGCGAATGGTACGTTGGGGAGATACTTTTTCAGGGCGCCAACAATGCTATTCAGGCGTGGCGCGTAGAGTTGTTTGAGATTTTCCAGGTTCGAGGCAAAGTAGCCACGCTTGTGAAACTCGACAACCGCTGCTTCGGTTGGTAGTACGGGTGCGAGAATAGTCTCCTCAGCGAGCTTTGTCAGCTTTTTGACGAAATCGGCTGGTCCAACGAGATAACCAACGCGTAATGCTGGACTGATGAGTTTGCTGTATGAACTGATAGTCAACACATGCTTGTCGTTCAAATCGCGCAACAGTGAAGCCGATTCGCCTTTATAGCGTAGTGTACGATAGGGAATGTCTTCCACAAGCCAGAAGTTATAACGCTCGGCAAGGTCTACTAGTGCCTGTCGCTTTTGCGCCGATGTAGTAACACCTGCCGGATTCTGAAAGTCGGGAATGACATACATGAAGGCGGGAACCTGCTTAGTTAGAGCCTGCTCCAACACGTCTATATTGACGCCATCATGCTCTAAGGGAATGCCGATAACTTTTGCACCACGACGCCGAAAGGTCTTGATAGCACGGTCATAGCTCGGCTGTTCAACAAATACGACATCACCTGACTTGATGAGGAGCGCGGAAAGCATGTCTTGCAGGTGTAACGAGCCGTTGCCGACGATAACCTGCTCAGGAGTAACGGAGTATTGTTCGCTCAATAGATGACGTAACGGTAGATAGCCTCCGTTATGTCCATATTGCAACACGGTCCTGCCATCGGAGCCTTCTAACACGGCCTGAAAGCATTCACTAAGCAGCTTTGTCGGTAATGCTTCGACGGCGGGCACACCACGCGTCAACGGTATTTGTTCTGTGGTTATCTGGCTTTGCATACATTCTCTCTTTCGTAGGGACCAATTTATCGCGTCCTTGTAACAAACAACCACCGACAAGGACGCGATAAATTGGTCCCTATCAAATGACGTTTGAAGAATATGTTATGAATGCGTCAGGACGATTTTACCTTGTGGTTCGCCTGATTGTAGTAGCTCGTGGGCTTGTGCCGCCTGTTCAACTGGCATTATCTTCGCAATAAGTGGATGCAGGGCATTGTCGGCAACAAGTTCCAGCATCTTCTGCTCATCTTCGGGCGACGCATGAGCCGCGCCAGCACCAATGACGGAGACGCGTTTGAGCCGCCATGACTGTGTATCGACCTCTGCCTTCTGACCACCAAGATTGCCAATCAGAATAATCCTTCCATCAGTCGCGCATGCATTCAAGCTTGTTTGCAAACTTGAACCTACAAGCTCGACAACGAGATTGACTCCGCCTTCCTCTTGTAAAACCTTGCCCACGTCTTGCTTGTAATGGTCGATTACGAGGTCTGCTCCCAGCTTACGTAACACCTCGGCTCGCTCATCACTGCTAGCAGTTGTTGCGACCCACGCGCCTGTATGTTTGGCAAGCTGAATTGCAAGCGAGCCAACACCACTTGAGCCAGCCCAAATCAGAACCTTTTCGCCCTTTTGTAAGTGTCCGTAGTCATACAATGCTGTCCATGCTGTGGAGCCAGCCAAGCCAATCGCAACGGCCTGCTCAAAACTTACACCATCAGGAATGCGTGAGAGTTCAGATGCAGGTGCTGCAATTTTACTGGCATAGCCACCGCCACCTTTTGCTGTAGCCGCGTGTGCCGTCAAGACGCGCTCGCCTGTGCGAAATCCATTGGAGTCGCTGACGACTACTCCTGCCGCCTCTAATCCGGGCGTGAACGGAAGACTTGGAATGGGACGGCTCCCATTCCGTTGAAAAAGATCGAGACGATTGACCGTTGTAGCCTTCACCTCTATCAATACGTCCGTTGCTGCGAGTGTTGGGTCTGCAACCTCTTGCTTCTGTAGAACTTCGGGGCCTCCGGTACGTGAAAATTGTACAGCCTTCATATGAGTCTCTCCTTATTGTGTTTGTGAGATTGTTGCTGGTTTCTCCATTGTATGCACATCGTCGCTAGATTGCAACGTTGCGGTATCTGGCGGCGTCAAGCGTTTCGACATTGCCAGCACGAATGGTACGAGGATAAGCAGACAGATAAGTGCAGGCACAGCCATACCCCAACTAATGCCCTCATGCGCGATCAGAATACCCACCATCACGGGTATTGCGATACCAGATGCACCGGCACTAAAAAACATTACACTCGAAACCGTATCGAGCGCATGTACAAACCTGCTCGATGCTA
The DNA here is from genome assembly GCA_964250805.1 of uncultured Ktedonobacteraceae bacterium. GTDB lineage: Bacteria > Chloroflexota > Ktedonobacteria > Ktedonobacterales > Ktedonobacteraceae > JBBQVS01. The sequence continues at coordinate 5,864 of CAXUHG010000186.1, forward strand.
ACGTCATCACGCTGGGAAAGATCGGACCAAAGAAGAAACCAACCAAAAGACTTCCACCAAAGCCGAGCCAGAGTAAACCTGGAAATGCCGCCACTAGCAGTCCCATTGTTCCACCACCAATGAAGCTGATGTAGAGCAATTGCTTCTCGTTAAGCAATCCATGTCTGATAGCTTGGGCACCGAGAAGCCGCCCTACAGTTAAGCCGAGCCAGAAGAGCGTGGCTGCCGGAGCCGCTATGACCAACGAGACCAATGCGCCTTGACTGACTGCCGTTGTAATCCAATCACCAAAACTCACCTCGGCACCAACATACAGGAACAGTTGCAGTGCCATGAGCCAGAGAGCGGCTTGCAGGAAGACGTTGTGCGCAACGGTACGATGTACCTCTTTTGCTTGAACCGTTTCATTTGACTTCGTGTAACGAGGGATATGTTGTGAGATGAGTAGCGCAAATGTCGCGAAGGCAATAACGGTGCCAACAGCAAACGCCCATACGGGATCATGTACCGTTTGTAGTGCTAAAGAGAGCAGCAATGGCCCAATCAATGCTCCGAAGCCAAAGGTGCTGTGCAGGTTGTTCATGGTCTCGCCCAAGACATCGTGAAATGCCATTGTGACAATCACATTGACGCTCACATCGACAAAGCTGAAGCCTATACCTAGCATAAACTCCGAGGCGAGTAACAATATGTAGCTATGAGTCCACGGCACGATTAAGGCCATCGCCCCCATCGTGACCATACCGCACATTAATAATACCTTAGGGCCAAAACGCTTGCTGATGACACCAGCTAGCAAGACACCACCTGTAAAGCCAAGTGATGACGAGGTGAATGCCCAGCCAGCTACATCAAGCGGCACCTGAACGTGTTTTGCGATGAGTACAAGAGAGGGACCAGGGAGAATGGTTACAATTCCTGTAGCAACGTAGGCCAGACAGAGTGTGAAAAAGAGTAATCGACTTTTAGATTGTTTCTGCATGCTGCTTTTCTTCTATAAGGGTCGCTGCTAATGGTAGTATCGAATTGGCATCGCCCAGCAGACCAAGATCGGCAAGCGCGAAAATGGGCGCACTCCGGTCAGGATTGATGGCGACAACTGTTTGTGATTCGCTCATACCGCTCGTATGCTGAGCTGCGCCGGAGATGCCACAGGCAATGTATAACTTGGGACGCACAATCTTTCCCGTTGCTCCAATCTGACGTGTATGTTCGATCCAACCAAGATCGGTAGCCACACGAGTTGCACCAACTGCAGCCCCCAATGACTGTGCGAAACTCGCCATAGAAGTAAAGCCTTGTTGCCCGATGCCGCGCCCACCCGCGACGATACGTTCTGCCACGTCCAGCTCAACCGCTTCGAGCGATGGAGCCTCTAATGAGATACGTCGTACACGTTCATGTGTTGTTGATAACGAGAGTTCATAATGGTTAACTACAAACGTAGAAGATGTGTTTCCGCTCTGTTTTGCGCTAACTCCGCGCACTCCTGGTATGAGCGTTGCAAGAGCAGTACGCTCGTGAAGTATCGTCTGCGTTTGTACATAGGCGCGACCCTCATAAATAGCACGGAGCGCGAAAAGTGCGTCGTCTTGTAAGTCGAGACTTAGGCAGTTCGCAACAAGAGGTAAGCGTAACTGCGCTGCCAATCGGGGCGTCCAATCGCGCCCGTTAGGTGTCGCACTGACAAATACAAGTGTTGGCGTGTGTTGTTGCATCAACTCCGCCAGCGCGGAAACATAGCCCTCGGTTGTGTAGTGTGCGAGTTGGGGATGGGCCAGGATATCGAGTGCATCTATATCGAGGGAAGAAAGAAACGCGATATCAGGAGTTTCTTCGTGGAGAGAAGTAAGTATAACCACGTGTACCGTTGTAGGTGCTTGTTGCCGACGAGCAATAGCTACAACCTCACTTACTAACTCACTACTTTTTTCATGCAGCACTCCTTGCTCATGCTCCAATACAGTCCAGATTTCGCCCATGATTCTACGTCCCCTCTTCGTGGAAGAGCGATACTCTCGAGGGTATCACTACCAGGAAATAATCTTCTTTCTTTGCTCTCATTCTACCACAGAATGTACGCAGAATTCGTATAAGAAAGTCGGGCTAAAGACTTGCTTTTAGAACAAATGTTTTATATAATGAGAATGTGAAAATGATAGGAACGTAGTGTAGCGAGAGGTGAGGCATCATCTCGCAGTAGAAGCAGCGATGCATAGAGAGATGGATTTACGTGAAGAAAAGTAAAACACCGCTAGCAATGGTCTCGGTCTTCGTTAACGATCAAGACGAGGCACTCCAATTTTATGTGGAGAAGCTTGGTCTGGAGAAGCGGATCGATGTAATCTATGGTCCTGGCTTGCGTTGGGTTACAGTTGCACCGAAAGGACAACGCAAACCCGAAATTGCCCTGGCCCAGTGCGATAGAACTATATATGACGTTACATATCTAAAGGATGTAACGGAGCGAGCGAGTCACAAAGTCGCCTGGATGTTCGATACAGAGAATTGTTACCAGAGCTATGAGACATTGCTTGCACGTGGTGTGCCGTTTATCACTATTCCGACTAAACAAATTTACGGTGTCGAGGCGGTGTTTTCAGACCCTTACGGCAACATCTTCTCGTTACTAGAACCATCGCCCCAAGCGCGTTCTTTATTTATGGGATATCGAGTGGGCACTGCAGCCTAGAAGTGGGTTACTGCTTTCGCTTGTACTTTGACTCAGCCGATGTTCATGCGACGATTTTTCGTAGGGACCAGATTTATAGCGTCCGAGGCGTGATTTATCACGCGAAATA
>CAXUHG010000187.1:0-8649 GCA_964250805.1 uncultured Ktedonobacteraceae bacterium
GGCTGTGTTGGAAGATAGAGTGCTCCATCGTCAAAAAATTGTAACCAGCCGTTGTCAATAGGAAAAGCAGATGTTATGGGATTGCCAATGTTGTCCGTACCATTGTAGTGATTATAATAGGTATTGAAGACAGAAGAAATATGTACCTGACTTGTATCAAGAAGCGAGATTGTTGTTATAGGCTTTGTTGTTTGTATTGCACTCATAAATTGAGTTGCACCATTGAGCGCCTGTGTTTTCTGGGCAGCAAAAGTGTTGGATAAGCGATTTGACTTCTCCGTAGACGCAAAAACAAAGCTTGCAGTACCTACAACGAGAAGCAGCAATAGTGACACAAGAAGCGTTCCTCTAGTGAGGAAACTGCCGTACCTCCATTTAGACCCTTTCAATGTTAACCTCATATACCGTTCACTTACTTAACAATCATTCATAGAATAAAATAAAGCACTAAGGGCACACTTCTTTATTCTCTTAACAGAGTGTACAGCCAAAAATGTAAAATCCCTTAAACAAAAGGTCAAGATTTGCTCAATTCTGTGCCTGTGTGCTTTGCTTATAGCATATCCCAGAGGATATCATATACAACAAGATACCGCTCTCGTAGTATGGTTAAGATCGGGTGAATAAGCTCTTTGACACAACACGATTTCTCAACCTATATTCATTACGAAGAATACCCTTTCAATGGATTACATGTTTTCATGCGAAAAAAGAGAAATTCGTTTATCCTCATTTATGTTAAAATCTTCACCTGTACGTCAAATTTTAGCAACGTGATTATAGTACTCGTGTCACAAGTAGTTCAGGTCTACCGTATTACATATATACCGAGAACAAAAGCCTTGAGAAAGGACAAATTATTATGGCAATGACGCAAGATGCGATTGCTATTGGCGTCTTTTCAGATGTCAAGCAAGCAAGGCATGCGATAGATGAGCTGCGACGCGCAGGTTTTAGCGATGAGGAAATTGGTTTTCTCTCGCGTGTCGCTGCAACAGATACGGGAGGTGATGTCGAAGGAAATGCCGTGACTGGTGCGATTAGTGGGGGCGTAATTGGTGGCGTACTAGGTGCTGCCGTCTCTCTACTTATTCCTGGCCTTGGACCAGCCCTTGCAGGCGGTATTCTCGCGGCAACATTTGGCGGCGTTGCGGTTGGTGCAACCGCAGGTGGTATTATTGGTGCGCTCACCGGACTAGGCGTTTCAGATCGTGAAGCGAGCTTTTATCAGCATGAATTAGAGGCAGGAAAAACAATCGTCACGGTCAAAAGTGCTGATGGCGCAGCGCAGGCTACGGCAATTCTACAACAAAACGGTGCTTACAACGCTAGGAGCGAACAAGCAATATTCAACGCGCCGCCGACATTACGTCCAAGAGCAAACGAAGAGATCGATCCCGACGATTTGCAGACACCGTAGTAGAGAGGAGACTCAGAACATGGCAGACCAACCTAAGAAAGAACAATATAGCGACGAAAACGAGCTAGGTGTGTTGGGCAATCAAGATCAGACCAGCACCAAGGCCAACCAGAACCAGATCGCCGATCAATATCTATATAGCATGACGCCGGATCAGCTTATCGACGAGAATCAGAACGATCAGGACCTTGCCGACGATCCCGATTATGTAGAAGTTGATGAGGATGACGACCAGTACGACATTCAAGGTGGTGAAGGTCTCTATGGTACGGGCGACTATGGGCATCAAGGTGGCCCAGAGAAACCCGGTAGTGACCGCTCACGCTATGGTACCAAGGTTAGCCAGGACCAGAACGGCAACCAACAATAATAAGCAGAACAAAAAGAGTCAATGCTTCAAGCATTGACTCTTTTTGTTCTGCTTATTAAGACTGAGGGGTAGACTCATCAAGCCGTGCCGGAGTATCTACCTGATTGAGACGGTTCCACAGCACGTAGTCTGTATCTTTCTTAGAGACATATGCATTGGTTGGACTCGCCACCATTTCAGATGTTGCCGTAAACTCTCCCTGCTCCAGATGGTGCAGGTCAATATATTTCGCACCTTGCTGCAAACGCGTTCCTTCGGCTATTATCTGGACGGACTCAAGTTCGTCGTTCTTCAAGTCCGCGAGCGTGACTGAGTGCATTTCTTTGAATTCAGCAGCAGTATGAGCATACCTGGTTGGATTGCTTACGCCGTTATCTTCGCCCGCGAGGTTGTTCGCAGTCAAGTCTTGCTCGAACTCAGCTGGGTCACGCATCGACTGTTTGTCGTTCTGGTCACGATGGTTTTCATGCAACCGTGACTGCTTACGACCGCCGTGCGCATCCGAATCGCTACCATTACGCTTCTCGCCCTCTTCCTCCATCAAACGTGAGTCAGCCTTCTTAGGACGGTTTTGTTTATCTTGTTCATCATAATGCAGTTTAGCATCTGGCATCCAATTACTCTTTCTTGTTTAGGGAACGATAAAATATTTCCTCTTGAGTTTTCACGATTACACACGCAAAAAAGTTTCGCTGCTGTGTTCAGCCAAACTTATTCTTACCTACTGATGAGAGTGATATAGTACAGAGAAAACAGCTTATCGGAGCACTTCTCGTTATGACATACTCATCAGAAACTACGCTTGAGGCGATTCGAGCGGCACTCGAAGCCACACACGCCCTTTCTATCTTTCGCAATGTACTAGAGAATCCAACAGGGCAATCTGTACTAACGCTTTTTCGCGCTCTTGTCACCTTAGAGCCAGACCCACTAGCCATTGCCAGAGCGTACAGCAACGCTTTTGCATTCCTGGCACACGCCGCAAGTGATGAGGCATTCCCATCTTTTATTCCTGATGCATGGCAAGCTTACCTTGCAAGTGTAATTGTTGACGATGGAAACGTGCTAAGTAGCCAGGCCGAGCGATATGGGGCTGATGCGATTGGAGACGGTCTACGAGCGCAAGCTCAACGCGACATACAAGTGCTGTTCAAACTCTACACGCTTTCTGCCCAAGAGATATGGGAATTGACGAGGAATATTGTTGCCCAAACTCATCCGCAATTACAGGAGGCATGGGTAGCATGGTACAATCTTGCGCCAATCAAAAATACAAAAATAAGTATGCCTCGTGGTCGGCTGTTGCAAGACATGGTTGAGTGGCAGAATTGGGATACATTAAATGATGCTTTGATTCGTCACTGGTCGCTGTATGGTACTGGCGTGTTTGCGCTCTATACAGTGCTACGCTGGGAAGGTCATTCAAAAGAGTTGCGTGGAGTAGCACATCCCGACCCAATTCAACTGAGCGACTTGATTGGCTACAAACAGGAAAAGCAACGTCTACAAACGAACCTTGAACATTTCTTGCGTGGCTCTCCCGCTCATGATGCCATTCTATATGGTGCCCCTGGAACGGGGAAGTCTTCAACTGTGAAGGCACTTGCTAATGTTTACGCCGATCAGGGGCTACGCTTGATCGAGGTGCGGAAAGAGTATGTCAACGATCTGCCAACCATTGTGAACGAGGTACGTAACCGCGCACTCCATTTTCTGCTTTTCATCGACGACCTCTCGTTCGAGGAGCATGAAACGACGTATAAAGCATTAAAGGTGTTTCTCGAAGGCACGGTAGAAATGCGTCCCGCTAATGTGTTGATCTACGCTACAACCAATCGCCTGAACCTGATACGTGAGAATTTCGCGGATCGTGGCAAGCCAAACGAAGATGTGCATTGGCGCGACACACTCGATGAAAAAGCCTCGCTAGTCGCACGTTTCGGGCTACGTGTCACCTTTTTAACTCCTGATCAGACACAATACATGGATATTGTGCTAGGACTTGCACAGCAACGCAACTTGATACTGCCAGAGGAAGACCTACGGAATCGTGCTTTGTCGTGGGAACGCCAACATACAGGTCGCTCCGGTCGTCTCGCACGTCAGTTTGTCGATGAGTTAGAGAGTGAATTGGGAAGATAACAGGGTTGATGAGTGAAACTTTTATGGAAGCCGAAACGAGGTAAGAGTGTGCATATGCTTACAGAGCCGATGCACACTTTCTTTATGCTTATGTCTATTGCCAAAAGCGATATAAAATAGGAACAATAGGAGGAAAAAACAATGCTACAACTCGGATGGAAAGCAGGTCCAGAGCAATATCCGCCAGTGGAGTTGCTGGAATATGCGAGGGTTGCCGACAACGCAGGGTATGACTGGATCGACGTTAGCGATCATATGAATCCTTGGAGTGAAGCGGGACAGGCAGCGTTTACGTGGTCGTGGCTAGGTGCTGCTGCAACGCAAACAAAGCGCACTATCCTCAGTCCTGGCGTGACCTGTCCTATTCTGCGTTATCACCCGTCGGTCATTGCACAGGCAGCCGCGACAATGACACATTTAGCCCCCAATCGCTTCGCGCTTGGTCTCGGCACAGGTGAAGCTCTCAACGAGTTTGCTGCAACAGGGCAATGGCCTAGCTATGCGGAGCGGCGTGACCGTTTGATAGAGGCGATTCAACTCATGCGTGCGCTGTGGAACGGTGAGGAAGTTACCTTCGAGGGTAAGTATTATCAGACGCATAAGTTGAAATTGTATACGCTTCCTGCCTCGCCCGTAAAAATCATCTATTCCGCGCTTGCACCTCATGGTGCCGAATTTGCGGGACAGTATGGCGATGGTCTGTGGAGCGTCGGTGGAAAACAGCCCGATATCTACAAAGGCATCATTCAGAACTTTGAAGAGGGCGCGAAAAAGGCTGGCAAAGACCCATCGACTATGCATCGTATCGTAGAGCTAAACGTTGCCTACACCGATGACATCGATGCCGCCGTACAAGAATACCTCAAGTATTGGGCTAGCACGGGTATACCAGCAATGTACGAAGAGAACATCTACACCCCTAAGATGTCGCAGGAGAATGGCGAGGTTGTAGGTAAGGATATCGTTCTCAAAACTGGGTGCTTCTCATCAAAGATTGAGGAACACGTTCAGTTTGCACAGCAGTATATTGACTATGGCTTTGACTGCCTGATTTTCCACTTCTCTGGTCCAGACCAGAGCGGCTTCCTCGAACGCTATGCTCGAGACGTATTCCCAAGGCTACGCGCACTCGTTAGTAAGTAACAAAAACTCTAAGAGCAGAGCAGGTATCATTATAAGATGCCTGCTCTATTTTTAAGGTTCGATATCCTTGTTTAGCGCATTCTTTCTATTGGCATCGCGTATGTCCGCCTCTACCGCTTTGACGCCTAATAGCGAGTGCAATGCTTCAATCGCTTGCATGAGTCCAGCAGCACTTTTAACGCGACAGGCAAGTTCAATTGTCACATTCTCTTGCTCTGTCTGTATGCTTACGCTTTCGATAATCACATCGTTTTGAATACAGGAACTGTATATGTGACCAATAAGCTCTCCCACTGATGAGGTTGCCCTGATGCGAATATGAAAAAGGCTAGAAGGGCGATTTTGCAGCAGCAAGCGTTCGACAAAACGGAGTAAGACTAGGACTGCTAGAGCAAGTAGCGTTGTTGCGATTGCCTCCCATAGAAAGCCCACGCCACATGCCATACCCACAGCGGCAACGACCCAGATAGCACCTGCCGTTGTCAAGCCTTTCACGCGCTCTCTACTTTGCACGAAGAATATCGCGCCACCACCAAGAAAACCAATACCGGCAATGACATATGAGGCCACACGCGTCGGGTCAAGCGACACATGTGGAAACCTGAGCAAATCTAAAAAGCCATATGCGGAAATGATTGTGAAGAGAGCAGCACCAAGTGCTACAAGCGCATTAGTACGCATGCCTGCCGTATGTTCATGTATCTCGCGCTCAAACCCAATCAAAGCACCTAAAACAATCGCAACGGTCAATCTCAATAATATAATAGGAAAAGAAAGCATTATCTTGTTACTCGTCCGTGTTCTTTTTTTGCTATAGAGCGATACATGTCTAAGCATTGTGATAACCTATATTTTATCATGGTATGAGTTTACTAATCGTCACGTCACGGTACTTCGTAGGGACTACGTTTACGGCGTCCGTTGCTCAATTCATTGAGCGAGATTTTGCTGAATCACATTCACTATCGGTTTCAGAGATGATATCATGTGATAAATCACGCAACGGACGCCGTAAACGTGGTCCCTACGAAAAAATTTAAGGATAGGACAAATATACATGAATATAGAACAGCTAGCAACAGAAGTGGAGCAAGTCTCACAAATATATGCCGAAAAATTTCATATCGAGCGAGATGCTACATGGTTTGTCCTAAAGTTGCAGGAAGAGGTAGGTGAACTTGTTCAGAGCTATCTCATGCTTTCGGGCAGAGCGCGTACAAAAGGGAAAACTGCCGAAGAAATTCAAGCAGAGTTTTCCAAAGAGGTAGCGGATGTTCTTTGCCAGACGCTTTTGCTCGCCAAATTTTATAACATAAATTTAGAAAAAGAAATTACAGATAAGTGGTTGCAGTGGAACAAAGCGTGAAAAAAGGAACATCCCTACTATGAGGGAAGCAGAGACCATTCTTCAGATAGAAAGAGACATCGTTTGGCTACCAAAGCCTAATGAAGCTAGTACTATTCTTTCCACTACCATGCCGCCTTTAGAATTAGTGACTACTGCCTTAGCAATAGTTTTTTCAGGAGATCATCTCCTCATGACAAATTTGAGACATCGAGGTTGGGATATTCCAGGTGGACATATTGAGCCAGGAGAGACGCCAGAAGAGGCTGTACGTCGAGAAGTGTACGAGGAAACAAGGGCAAAGCTAGGCGAGACAAACCTTCTTGGCTATCAACGTCTTAGGTTGTTGGGGCCAAAGCCTACAGCATATCGCTATCCCTATCCTGAATGTTATCAAGCTTTTTATTGGGGGCGCATCGAGTCTCTCGATACATTCGAGGCAACTACAGAGACACAGGGACGGAGATTTTTCTCTCCTGATGAAGCTCAAGCACTTTCTTGGGTTCAAATAAACTACAAACTGTACGGGGCGGCATTAACGATGGCAACAAAATAACATCGTGTAAATACCGATGGAGAGTGAGTATCTATGAGTTTTTCGATTTTCCAAATGCAAGAAACAGACCTTGATGCAGCAGACGAAGTAGTAATCGCTGCATACAATTTGGCGCGTGGACGTAAGGAAACGCTACATCGTTATTTAATGTTGCAGCCTGATGGCGCGTTTGTTGTGAGAGACGGCGATACCATCGTTGGGCTTGGTGCTGCTCTTGATTATGGCATCTTTGCCTATATTGGCTTAATGTCTGTACACCCAGCAATGCAAAAACGTGGTATAGGCAAGTTGTTGATGGAATCTATTCTATCGTGGTTAGACCAACGGGGTTGTCAGACGGTATTGCTCGATGCTAGTGTTGCAGGCGAGCCATTATATCTACACTATGGTTTTATGGTGGATGACAAGACGTGCGACATGCGACGCATACAACCAGTAGCAATTCCCGACAGGGCTACTCAGCATGTTTCATTATTACAAGATGACGAATTTACCCAGCTTGTTGCCTTTGACGCAAAGCAGTTTGGTGCGTCACGCGAGGCATTGTTAGGAGCATTCTATCAAGATAATCCGCAAAGAGTTTTTGTGACTCATAACAATCGTGCTGATATTACAGGGTATGTAATTGCACAAATGCACACCATTGGTCCTTGGGTAGCTAGCACCGCCGAAGACGCCGAGCAACTGTTGCAACAAGCATTGATGCTTCCTTATAGCGCAGAGCCAACTGTTTTTGTTTCCGCTCAAAATCATAATGCATTAAGCTTGCTTGGTCGCTATGGCTATAGCGCAAGTCGTGCGTTAAGCCATATGCGTAAGGGGCTGTCGGTAGAGCGTTCTCGTGCCACTACTTTGTATGGGCAGGCGAGCCTGGGATTTGGATGAGCTGTTTCGTAGAGAGAAAGGAATATATTATGCCGCGTGTATGTGTTTTCGATGTGAACGAGACCTTGCTAGATTTGAGCTATTTTGACGCTCAATTTGAGCAGCTTTTTGGCGATGCATCGCTACGTAAAGCGTGGTTCACACAACTATTGCAGTCCGCGTTTGTGTCGATTGTAACAGACGCTTATTCAGATTTTGGCTCAATCGGTATTGCTGCATTCGAGATGCTTGCTGCTCGGCAAGGCGTGAAGATAACCGACGATGACCGCCAACGCATTCGTGATGGTATGCAACATTTGCCACCGCATCCTGAAGTGGAACAGAGCCTCGGCAAATTGAAGCAATCTGGTCTACGCTTAGCAGCTTTGACGAACTCAACCGAGAAAGTGGCGCAGGCGCAATTGAGCAACGCGGGTCTCAGCCACTACTTTGAGCAAATTCTTTCCGCCGATAGCGTCAAACGTTTGAAGCCTGCGCCGGAACCTTATCGTATGGCGGCACAACAATTAGGCGTTGCTGTTGGCGACGTGCGACTCATTGCAGCTCACTCCTGGGATATTGCGGGTGCGTTACATGCTGGCTGTGCCGCTGCCTTTATCGCGCGTCCTGGCATGGTGCTTGATCCGTTGGTGAAGAAACCCGAAGTGATTGGGTCTAATCTTACGGAGGTTGCAGACCAGATTATACAACACGAGATAGGGAAATGAGTCTCTGAAAGAGTGCGTGTTGTGTGCAACACGCACTCTTTCAGAGACTCATTTTTTATTCTTCAACAAACGTGCGTCCAA
>CAXUHG010000188.1:0-8489 GCA_964250805.1 uncultured Ktedonobacteraceae bacterium
ATAAATCTGGTCCCTACGAAAAGCTGTCATATGAAAATGGGGAGACTACTACAACACCGTTCGTTTCATGGTCTCGAAAACAGACAAAGCATAGTGTAAGCAAGCCTATCGAGGAAATAAGGAAGACAAGTGTCTGTCGCCTTTTTGATTGACAAAAGTGTCTCGATTTCGTGATGTATCGTCCTAATATTTCACAAGACACATTACGCTTATTTGTAATTCTGTCAGAGTAAGACGCAAAATGCGATGCTGCATATCATAATACTGTGATGCCCTCTCAAAATGAAACTACTATGCCGACTTCTCTACCCTTGCGCCTATTAAAAATATATAAAGATTTGCCACACGTTAAGAAAAAAATAAGTATTCTTTACTCGTGCGGGAAGTACCCAAGCACGGCGACAGTGTGATATATGAAGGTTTCTCAGTCACTCACTTATCACACTTCGCGCCTTACACATCGCGGGGAAACGGATGCGCTATAGATACCATACCATACGATTATGCATGATAGGTCGTATAACATTGCCTATCTTTGGTACGTCCGTCAACTTGGAAATGAGGACGTATGACCCCTTTCGAGATAGGGATGCTAGTGATAGCTGGATTAACGCTTATTGTGAACGTAGCGCGTATGTTTTTTGACCATCGAAATGATGATGACGACAAAGATGTAGGCAGAAAGGAGTAACGATTAGCCATCACGCCCTGTTCATTGTATGCATAATAAGCAGGGCGCGACACTCACAGGGATCTGGCAGGGAGAAACAATTGAGTATCAGCTTTCTGGTGTGCTATCTTCATTCTCATCTGCTACAATATGTATCAAAAGGTATGCAATTCAGAAAGCAACAACATATACACATGGCTAGCACGCAACAGAAAACAACTTCATTACCGCCAGGGCCAAGGGCACTACCCGTATTTGGCAATCTGCTCGACTTTAGAACTGGGCAACTTGCCTTTGTGCAGCGTATGCACGACACGTATGGTGATATGGCGACGGTGTACCTGGGGCAGCGTCCCTTTGTGCTGGTGTTTCGACCTGAGTATATTCGCTATCTGATTACCGAGAATCCGCGCAATTTTATGACGCTACAGAGTGGAGGCGACCTGCCCGAAGTGCTTGGCGAGGGTCTGCTCACCGTTGAGGGTGAGGCACATCGGCAGCAACGTCGCCTCGTGCAACCGGCCTTTCATAAGAAGCGCGTCGAAAATTATGCCGACGATATGGCACAATTCACGCTGGATATGGTGAAGACGTGGCACTCAAACGAAGAGATCGACATTGCGCGTGCGATGCAAGCGTTGACGCTACGTATCGTTGCGAAAAGCCTCTTCAATATTGAGCTTGCTAGCCAGATTGACGCACTTGGTACACAGTTCACTCATATGATCGAGCATCGACGTGGCGTACTGGCGCGTGTCCTCAATGTCTACCTCAACCTACCCTTTACGCTGTATGGAAAGAGAATGCAGGCAAGGCGCAACATCGACACCTTGATTTACAAACTCATTGCGGAACGAAGGGCGAGTGGACGCGACGAAGGCGATGTATTATCAATGCTCTTAACGGCACAGGATGGCACGAATGGCTTAACCGATGCACAGGTGCGCGATAACGTCATGACGTTGATGGCGGCTGGTCACGAAACGACTGCCAACGCCCTGACCTGGACGCTCTACCAGTTGGCACAAAACCCCGATGTATGTAACACGCTGCTTGCCGAATTGCAACGCGTGCTGGTGGGACGCGTACCCACCGTTGCGGACATGCCGAACCTTCCCTATACGGAATGGGTTGTCAACGAGTCGATGCGCCTGTATCCTCCTGTGTGGATGATGGGGAGAAGGGCTATTGAAGCTTTCGAGATGGGCGGCTATCGTTTTCCATCGGGCACGTTTTTCGGTATGAGCCAATGGGTCTTACATCAGATGCCAGAGATATGGGGCGATGCCAATGTATTCAGGCCAGAACGCTGGGAGCCTACTGAGGCGAAAAAAGTGCCGCAATGGGCGTACTTTCCCTTCGGTGGTGGTCCGCGTATCTGTATTGGAATGCCCTTCGCGCAGTTGGAGGCAAAGATACTATTGGTCACGATACTACAGCACTATCGGCCTCGTCTTGTCCCCAATTTCCAGGTAGAACTGCAGCCGATGGTAACGCTCCGTCCCAAGCATGGCCTACGTATCAGGCTTGAGGAGACACCGAACGGAGTGCAAGAAAACGTCGAGGTGAAGGTGTAGTCACGATATAAAACAGGGAGACCGCAAGGGCCTCCCCTACATGTAGTGGAGCGCGAAGATGTAGGGGAGACCCTCGCGGTCTCCTTGTCGCTGTCGGCTCCTACTGCACTTCCTTTTCCTTCGTGTCTACAGATCCCTCCTGTAGCTTCTGTAAGCGCACACGGCTTAGGCGGCGCACAGGACCCGTTCTAGGTCCCTCAAGCTGGGGATTGATGAGGGCTGGCGACTCTGGCAAAGCTGTGAGGGGAACGGTAGTCTCTCCTGGTGCGATAGGTCGCGGCTGCGTTCGTACACGCTGCCAAGGACGACCGACATACTCATTCGTCGCTTTATTCACCGCTATGGCAGGTAAGAGGGCGGTACGTACACGCCTATATCCTATCAGACCAACGCCGCATACACAGAGTGTTAACAGAGTGCCTACCACGAGTGGCACAATAGGCAGGCTATCGTGTTGCAGATTCTGCATAGCCATAACTGTTTTCTTTCCCGCGATTGGAGATGTCGAGGCTGGTGGCGGTGTTGAAATCGCGGTAGCCGTTGGGGGCGGAGTTGGGCGTTTTGTCGGAACTGGTGATGGTTTAGTACCTGCACCCCCCTTTTGTGGAGGAACGGCAGTGGGGACTGTTCCAACCGTTGCAGTCACACCTATGGTCGGAATAGGAGTAGCCGTTGGCTGTGGCTTAGGGGTAGGTCGCGGTGTTGGGGCAGTGGTGGGACTGGGAGTAGCCGTTGGAGGCTGTGTCGGAGTCGCAGTTACCGTAGGACTGGGATCCGGTGTTGGAGTATCAGTACTCGTTGCTACTGGCGTATCGGTTATATCAGCCGTCGTTGCGTAACTCTTTGTAGGATGCGAAAAAAGCGTTGTACTCAGAAAGAGCAACGTAAGTAAAAAGAGAGCCGTCAGCGTTTTCCATACTTGTTTTCGTGCAACTAAGAGTTGTACAGAACCTGCTTGATTGGTTTTCTTGTGTAAAAGAGATTTGTGCTTATTTGTGTGTGTGGTTTTGTTCTCCATGATGCTCTTCTCTTTTCTTGCAACTACTCCGTTTTATTGGGAAGCGCGAAGAGGCCCATTTGTGCCTGTCGCATCATAGATTCCAACAATGAATCAGGTGCTTGAGAAGATGTTTCTGCAACCTGCATCATTTCCATTGAAATAGGTGAAGCTTCTTGATATGCTGGTACTTGTTCTCGTAGCAGGCTCTGATGTATATCTCTCTGGGTAGATTGTATTGGCAAACTATTAGGGGTACTTGCTGCGAAAGCCCCCTCAGGCACTGCCTGTGGCATGAGGAGCTGTGGTGTTTGATGCAGTGGTTCTGTCATTGCTTTGCCCTCAAGAGGATAGAGTCCTGAGCGCTGCGCGAAGCTGACTTGACCTGTGCGAGCCTGCATACGTCTTTGTCGCCACGACAACCCTACAAATAGCACACTGGCTAGCAGCAACGCGCCACCTCCAATCGACGCAATTTGTGGCAACGAGATTGCATTGTTTGTCCCTTGCTGCGAAGGAGTCGATGTTGTATTGGTACCAGGAACTACAGACGACACAGTAGTCGTGGCGGCAGCCGTTGGGCTGGAAGTGATGGGTGTCGCGGTCTTATGTACCGTCGGTGTTGGACTCGTCGTGGCACCCATAGTAGGTTGTGGCGTCGGATTGTTGGCAGGGGGGGGTAGACCGCCAGCAATCGTAGTTGCCGTTGGTACAGGCGGTGGCGGAGTGGGATTTGTTCTTGGTGGAGTTGGTGGTGCTGTAGGTGCAGCAGTCGGCACGCTAGTTGGTGCTGTCGTTGGTACAACCGTGGGTGCCGTAGTTGGAACTGTAGTGGGCACAGTGGTTGCTGGGTCAGTGGGGACGGTTGTCGGCGACATATCTGCTGGTAGTACAGCATTACTACCATGAGCATACGTCGTCGCTGTCAGGGAAAACACAATTCCTATGCAAAAAAACAGCAAAAGGACACAGAAAAGCACAACGCCCCTCTTAAAAGCTTTTCCCCATTGTTTTGCGCTACGTCTTGTCTGCATTATTCCTGCTTTTCGAGCTTCTCTATAGCTCTGTTTACCTTACTGCAAGAGGATGTGATGATTCTCCTTACCGTATATGGTCTATCCTCTTTTTCCCCTCCAAGCTAAGTGTAAATCCATCGTTGCTCTATCGTCAAGCAAAGGGTATAAATGTACCATGAATTTTTCTTATGCCTCAACCAGTTCTAGCGTGACTTCATATGCAAGGCCGCTTGTGCCACCTGTAGAAAGCGGCACCTGTTGCGTATGAAGGTTAGAGACATGTTCGCTGTATGCGTCGATGTGAACCGTGATAGCAGTTGCGCTCACAGGATCGTTGAACAGAACCGTTGTACCCACTGAACCGAGATACGATGTACGGAGAGCATCGCGATATTGCTGGCCTGTGAGACCTGTTGGCGTACCATCATAACGCAACAAATCATTTCTACAGAGGAGCGTCATGCTCCATATGCGCTTTCCTGGCCCCAGGTCTACATAAGAAGTTCCACCGTCGGCACGTAGAGTTGACTTGCGAATGCGTGGCTGCTTCATCGTATAGGTTCCAGGTTTGACAAAGTAGCCTGTGCTATCCAGAATAATCTCGCAGTCGATACCCAATGTCGGCATGTTATCGCTCCTCCTGCATTCCGTGAGCGCGAGTATTATAGGTATAGCTTTCGCCGAAACGATCTTGAATGCTCACAATGTCGCCGTCGATGGTGACGTGAATACCACGCTGCTTGAGTGCAAGGCACATTGTCGTCAGCGTGTACCCCAGGCGCGTATTCTCCTTTTCCAAAGCAGCGATACGATCATGAAGCGAGCGTATCTCGTTTTGCAAGGCGTTGATAACACGCTCTTGTACCTCGCTGGCGGTACGCGCGAAGCCGTGTCGATAGGCCGCGATACCCCCAATGGTTATTGCGACGGTCATGAACAGATTTATCAGGGAAAGCGGCTCCATCTCAATGCTCCTTTTCTTTGTTATAAGCTGGTCCAACGCGCGGGGATATCTGGTAGGGACCGATTGATCGCGTCCGAGGCGTGGTTTACCACGCGAGTCCCATTCGTCCCATCCCCAACGACAATGAGAATCGAAACGCGACATGTCAGGACTGGCGCGATAAACCGCGCTTGAGGACGCGATCAATCGGTCCCTACCTAAGGTGCGAGGACATAATGAATAGTTACACTACAGAATTACAAGCGGGTCCAACGTGAGGGAATATCGCCCCAATGCGCCCGTGTGCCGTAGGCGAAATCGCGCTGTTGCTTTACTTCCTGTAGACGTGCTAGAAATTGTGACATTCTCGCCTGTGTCGCGGCGAGCCATGCAAGAGGTATCTTCGTGTCGTCGATGCGGTCATGCATCGAACCATCCTGGAAATCGAAGTTGTCGTTGGTCGGCACTTGATATGCCTCCATCGCATAGGCCGTTGCTCCAAGGACAATAATGTCGCGATGCACTTCTGGAAGAGTCGAGCCGTTGCTGTCCAGTTGCTGCTTGGTTGCGTAAAAGATACGCATAACAGATGTGGTATCTTTGGGCAACTCAGCACTTGACACAGAAAGCGTAAAGCTGGGTGCCTGTGTTCCCGTTGGGCCTATCCCTATGCCAATAGCTCCCTGGATTCCCAGATTTCCGCCCGCCGCTAGTGCATTCGAGCTATCAAAGACATTGGAGTATTCCGCGAAGTCGCGTTCGCGTGGCGGCCACAACATGACGCCAGAGGTATTGACGGTCGGCGGCTGAGGTTTTCCCGCTAGCACTGTATCCGCAAGACTATCGTTATAGGTGGTCGTTGTGTTGTCTTGCAGCGTCGCCAGTAGAAAGAGTGTGGTACCACCCACAAGGGTACGGTAGAGATTGCGCCCGATGACCGCATTTGTCGCGGTACCTGGCAGTATAGTTGTCGAGGGTCCGAGCGGAATTGCTGACAGGAGCATTGCCTGATTGCCGTTGGAAGTCGCCGATATCACTACTGGTGAGGGCAGCGTCTCTCCTCCCTGCGTTAAAAATGTGACCGCGTACTGATACGTCCCCACGCCTAACGCACTTCCGCTTGTTGCAAGCGCAGTCATGCCTGTAGCCGGTGGAGCAAACTGTGAGCCGTAAGCTTGCAGAGGATAGAGAATACGCTCAAGCCACCATACTGGATAGGCAAGATTCCAGGGCGTAGGATAGGGATATGTGCGCTGGAACGGTCGAGTACTCATATCTGTATAGACGATATTCGGGTACACCTGTGAGTACCTATCGACCGCCTTATCAATGGCACGGTCGATATCCGATGTGGCCCAGCGTTGGCTTGCCGAGCCAGCAGGATCAAACAGGTCTTGCCGCACGGCTGTCTCGATGTCCGCAAGCAGCATGATGATAACTCCTTATATAATATAACCGTAGGTATAGAGCGTGACAGAACAGGCACCACCATTGGCCTTGATATCGAGAGAGCCTGTCGCATCAACCGCCAGCACTCCCATCCCATTCATCGTCGTATTCGCAACCGCCGTATTCCCGATAGACCCATACGCGTTGATATCCCCAGAGGCGTGTGGAGCAAGCTGAATGTATGCTCCAACGCTCGCACTGGTGAAGTATGCCTTGTAAAGCACGCCAAGTACACCATTGGGTATTCCCGACGAACCGCCTGTAACCGCATAGGTCTGCGTCGTTCCCGCTGCGATGCTGACATTTTGCAGTTGTTGATAGCCGCTTACAAATGTGACGCGTCCAGGTGGTGGCGTAGGTGCCGACGCGAACGTTGCGATGATTACCGCATCCTGCGGATTGTGTTCATCAAAGAACAAGACCGCACACAGCGAACTCACAATAGCCGAAGTGCCATCAATGTGGTTTGCCAACGCGACATCAGCTAGCGCGAACGATGTCGCCTCAAACAACAAAACAGAGGCCGTATAGCTTACGGGATCGAACGATTGCAGAATGCCGCGTTTAATAACCATGAAAATGCTCCTGAAACTGGTATTACCAGGGCGCCCGCAAGGGGACGCCCCTCCCATACGACGACGTATTGGGATCGGATTCGTGTATGGGAGGGGCGTCCCCTTGCGGGCGCCCTGGCTACCGCGATCCCAATTACGCGTCGTCGCTCGCGCTACCCGGATTGGTAATGACATCGCTACCGCTCTGCGCGTGGAACGAACCCGCTGTATAGCTCGTACCAAGCAGCGTATTTAGTGCTGTGGCGATGTTGGCGAACGTCTGTGTGCCGCTCGCATCGACGCGACAGAACGTACCGTCGAGTGGTAGAGTGCCATCGGTGGTTTGTTGCACAATCGCCAGTGTACGCGGATTGAGGTAAGAGCCAATAGGCGCAGTCTGTCCGCCGTTAAAGCGTCCGTAGGTGAGTTCAAGAAGGTCTAACATGTCGAAGGTGTCCTTTCATGTGTTTGTGAATTTGCAGGGAGACCGCAAGGGTCTCCCTGTTCTCTTAAATTGAGAACCAGTTGGAGCCATCAGACACAAGGCGCAAGACGCCGTAAGCGGTGTTGATGGTCTTCGACGCAGCACCATCAATGGTATTGGTGCCGCTCACCATGATAGTGTTGGTGGCAGCCGTGCCGCTCTTGTCCTTGATGGTCAAGATACGTCCATTAGCATTTGCCGCCGAGGGGAGCGTGATCGTGAGAGCTGCCGACTGATTGCACAGCACCACATCGTCATTGCTCACGGCAGTATAGTTGGCTGTGACCGTCGCGGTGCCCTTCGTCTGTTCATCATAAACGCGCGATGCCGTGTTGTTGAGCGTGTAGGGGTTGGTGGTCTGGTTGAGGATACGACAGTTGACCATACGCGTTGGTCCTGCCCCTGATTGCTCCTGTAGCGCACGTTTCTGGCTGCCACTGACCACATTGAACAAGCAATTCCTGATTTCGACGCCCGTCACAGGACTATCCATCAGAATGCCGTTGTCCTGGTTGTCGTAAATGATGGCTCCATCAATC
Source organism: uncultured Ktedonobacteraceae bacterium (assembly GCA_964250805.1). Taxonomy (GTDB): domain Bacteria; phylum Chloroflexota; class Ktedonobacteria; order Ktedonobacterales; family Ktedonobacteraceae; genus JBBQVS01. The sequence goes on from CAXUHG010000188.1 coordinate 8,230, forward strand.
ACGGAATTGTTCGATCCACTGGCAAGGTGTATACCCTCTTTATTGGCGGCAGCTCTGGCAAACACGCCGCCCTGAATCAGCACCGGCACGCTCGTATACAGATTGTCCGCGCCGCTATCAGCCACGTAGTTATCCTGTAGGATGTACTCGCTGCCACTTCCTGGCGTCAATCTCAAGCCGGTGTTGGTATTGTTGCGAATATCGTTGCCCACAATCTGACAGTGTGAGACACCCATACCAGAGCCACCATTGATATTGAG
>CAXUHG010000189.1:0-8352 GCA_964250805.1 uncultured Ktedonobacteraceae bacterium
TGCCGCATACTTTTTTATGAGTTGAAATTTATTACTTTAGTTCCAGTTTTCGACGCCGACATCCTCGCCCTGACTCTCCAGCCAGCGTTCCATGTCGATAGCAGCGCGACAACCATCGCCAGCGGCTGTGATTGCTTGACGATAGCGATGATCGGTGACATCGCCAGCCGCGAAGACACCGGGGATATTGGTCATTGTGTTTTCTTTTGGCACGATGTAGCCAGTTGCGTCCATATCCAGGACACCTTGAAACAGCGACGTGTTGGGCTGGTGCCCAATGGCTACGAAAACGCCCTGCACAGGCAGTTTTTGCTCATCGCCTGTTTTCACGTTCCGCAACTGCACGCCTGTTACCGCGTTATCGCCCAGCACCTCGGTCACTTCGGTATCGAACATAATACTAATCTTGGGGTTGTTGCGTACACGGTCCTGCATAATCTTACTGGCGCGGAAACTATCGCGGCGATGAATCATCGTGACGTGATTGACATAGCGTGTTAAGAACGTGGCCTCTTCCATCGCGGTATCGCCACCACCGACGACGATCACATCCTTGTTCTTGAAAAAGAAACCGTCACAAGTGGCACAGGCTGTGACGCCACGCCCTTGCAGATGTTTCTCGCTCGGCAGCCCCAGCCACTTTGCGGTCGCACCTGTTGAAATGATAATAGCCTCAGATTGGTACTCGCCCGAATCGGTGGTTACAGTGAAGGGGCGTTTGCTGAAATCGACTGCGGTCACATCCTCCGCTACCAGTTCTGTGCCGAAGCGACGCGCCTGTTGCTCAAATTTCTCCATCATTTCGGGACCCAGAATACCGTCCTCAAAGCCAGGATAGTTCTCCACCTCGCTCGTCGTCATCAACTGCCCACCGACCTGATAGCCCTGGAACATTAGCACCGACAGGTTTGCGCGTGCCGCATATATCGCCGAGGTATACCCTGACGGCCCCGATCCAATAATAATAACACCATAAACTTTTGCCATTGCAGATATCCCTCGCTTATCAATAATTTTTTAATTGCTTTGTCTATAGTAACACGGATGAGTGTTGTTTTATGCCACACTTTGTTTCTCTCACTAATGAGAACACGAGGCTATTCCCGATTGTGTCGTGGTGCTATTTGCACACGATTTCGTAGGGACCGATTTATCGCGTCCTCTGCGTGATTTATCACGCGAGTCACATTCTTTCTCTCCACATGACACTATGAAGCGAAACATGACATGTCGAGACTGGCGCGATAAACCGCGCTTGAGGACGCGATAAATCGGTCCCTACAATTCCCTCAACACTCCTAAAGTGTCCTGCACGACCTGCTCGAGCGGTGCTAGGGGCACATACTCCTCCGTCGAATGCTCGTTGACGACGCCTGTGGAGAGGGTGAATGCTTGAATGGTTGGGCGGAAGCCGCTGGTGTCGCTGCCTATGAATGTGGGTTGTAGGCGTAGCTTCGTGCCGCGCTGCTCTAGCACGGTTTTGTATGTTTGTAGCAGTGGCTCTTGTTCGTCGATTGTGTAGCCATCGGTGTGCGTTGTGAAGGTGATTGTAGCTTGTCCGCCGAGACGCTGGGCTGCTTGCTCGAAGCTGTTTTGCAATTCTTGTTCGTACTCCTGAATGCGTTCGGCTGACTCGAAGCTGCGTAGCTCGCCTTCGAGAACAATTTGTGCGGGAATGGCGTTACGTGCGCTGCCACCATGTATACGACCGATGCTGATGCGCGTCTGGTCGTTGGCGAGTGAGCCGAAGGGGTATTGAGCTTGGCGGAAAATTTCTAGTGCGTTGACGGTGTGTGAGAGGTCTTTGCCGGGGTGTCCTGTGCGACCTGTGAGCGTTACGTCGAAGGCTTTGTAGGCAGCTCCCTGTGAGACGACAACGCCCGCGCCGAAGGCGTTATCAAACACGATACCATGCGTCGCGTGCCACTGAGAGCTATCGAAGCCGCCTGCGCCACACATACCCGCCTCTTCCTGTACGGTGAACACGATTAAGAGCGGAGGATGAGGAAGTTTTTGCTCGACAACGTGCCTCAATACTTCGAGGATAATTACAATACCTGCTGCGTCGTCAGCTCCAAGATTAGTTGTGCCGTCGCTGTAAAGAATCCCATCACGTATAATAGGAGTATGACCTAGACCAGGGGGCACACGATCCATATGAGCATTGAGCAGTAAGGTTTCTCCACTATCTGATGCAAGTGTTGCGATAATATTGCCAGCTTTGTCTACCTGTGAAGAGAGTCCAAGTTGTGCAAGTTGCTGTTCAAGATAGTGACGCACCTGCTCTTCGTGTCCCGATGTGCTGGGAATGCCAACAAGTTCGATAAGTGTATGTGTGAGACGGTCAAAAGACATGATGAAACCTTCCTGTAATACAAGCCTTTTTATCTATAGCGTATCACATAACCATGCATGACAACGCCGTTGTCATGCATGGTTATGTGATACGCACAATTTGCTCATTGTTTCCTGAGAGCCATTCAGCTATAATGCGCGGAGAAGACTATTCAATCTTGTCTATGAGAGCCACTTGCTTTATTAGGGCAGGTGGTTTATACATATGCATTAATACGATATATATTTTATGTAGAGGGGGAACCTTCGTTCATGTCTCGTAGTTCGACAGAGTTAATGGGCATTCCAGAGGAGCTTTTCCACTGGGTCTCCGATGAGATGGTTGTGATTGTTCGTCTACCTCGTATCCCCATAGATGACACCCAGGACATTGTAGCTGAACAGGTTCGTACCCAACTCAATACGTTTCTTGCGCCTTTTGGCGTTGCCCTCGAAACTTATGGCACCTTTGGTCGTTGGGCCGCGACACCTACCATGCCCCCTGTTCGTCGCCGCTCATTTATTTTTGGTTTGCACAGAAAGCAGCCACTGCTGGCTATTTTCTTTCATACGCGTCGTGTGAATCCTAATATTCCTGATCCATTGCCGCTTGCTCTGTCACATATACAGGCGCGTTTAGAACAGTTGGCAAAGGCAGGTCTGCACATCGTCTCGGCTATGCCGAATTGGTTGGTGAGTGCCGCACCACTTATGTATACTGATGGTGGTGCGGCTGTTCCTCCACTACCTGCGCCAGGACTCGATGTTCCTGCAGCCCCTAATAATATGTTGTTGGGGTGGAGGGTTGCAATTGGCGAACAGGCATTTCCTTTAGATACGAAGGGCGGTGAAGATGTGCTGGTCGCCATTCTCGATACGGCGCATCATCCTGACCGCGTGCGAAGTGCCGCGAGCCGCCTGGAATTGCGACATAACTGGCTTTTACAACGTCTCGCCTCCGATTTACGCAATGAGGATGGTTCATTTTCGATAGAATATGACCGCTATCCCATTAGTAGTGATGTACGTTCTGGGCGTGACCGTGAGGGTGAGGCAAGATACTACGTAATGCCCGATCATGGTATCTCTGTTGCTGGCTTGATACGCGACGTAGCTCCCAACGCGCGGATTCGCCTCATTCGTATTCTCAACGATTATGGCGGTTGCGATCTCTACAATCTGTTCGCCGCGCTGACCGATCTCGAACGCGAACTGGTCTCTGGCTCAATTCGGCGTCTCGTCATCAACTTGAGCTTGACGGTTATGCCTGACGTGCGACGCGTACCCTTTCTCTGGTTCGATAATCGACAATGGCCTACAACGCAGTTGTATGGAGTGATGCGCGTGCTAAACCATATCGAAGAGGGTTTGCGTCTGCTGTTCGAGAGTCTACATGCACATGGCGCATTGGTGGTTGCCGCCGCTGGAAACGACTCATCGAGCGCGATAAAACAGGGACTTGTGCCTCGTCCACCACGCGCTCCCGCTCGCTATGAGACAACGTTGAGTGTTACCGCTGTCAACAGTGCTTACAAACCCTCGAACTTTGCCAATTCAGCAAACATCCCGCCGTTTGATTCGGGCGTTGCGACTCTGGGAGGCGATGGCGCAGGTATTACGGATAGTAACATGATGCCCGATGCTGTGCGCGGTGTGTATATCACGCCCACATTTCCAACAGGTGAACAAAACGTTTCCGGTTGGGCAGACTGGTCTGGTACATCATTCTCGGCAGCGATTATGAGCGGCCTTGCCACACATCTTATGTCGCAAGGCTGGTCGGCATCAAACATCATCACGCGGCTCTCATCTGGTCCAGAGCGACGTGGCGATCCCTTATTCGGTTCTGCGCCCGACGAAGCAAGCCTGCTTGCCAATGTTATCCGTGTGCAACAACGTTTTGGATTGTGATGTGTTCTCAATTATATAGTGCATTTTTACAATATAGACGACGTCTGTAGGGGCTATAAATTCATTACGCCCTCATCCCCGTTGATCCCGTTTTACATCATTGATGCGTTCCTCAATGGTTGTAAACATGGTGGGTGGGCACAAGGGCGTAATGAATTTATAGTCCCTACATCTCCAGCATTCCCAGCACATGATTCCGCATTGCCCGTATCTGCTGCAATGTCTCATTGCGTTCCTGCGAAGGCGCAATCATGCGTCCCATCAGCGTGACGAAGCTCTGTAATGCATTCGCCAACGCCTCTATCTCCGCCGTTGTCAAGAGAATCGTCCCGCCTTCGGTTGACAACATCGCCACCATACGACGATGGATGTCCGCCAGTAACACTACGTCGGTGTCGCGTTGCGTCGAAGGCGAGGTGCCTCGGCGCAAATAGACTAGATAGCTACCAAGCATGGTAGACAGGACGCGAATATCTGTGAGCGAGAGGCTCAGATGAGGGATGTCGTCTGGTGGTTCAGAGAGTCTCATGGTCTCACCGTTCCCTTTCGTGCAGCATGATTGGTCCTGTGTAGGCAACGCCTGTCACACGCCGTAATTCCTCTCGCACAAGGATGGCATGCTTTCTGCCGATGGGGATGCCATGTTCGATGTGCCAGATGCGGAAATAGCGAATGCCTGAGCGACGCGCAACCTCAAACGAGGTGAGATGGTGAGCCGACAGATACAGACGAAACGGAAGGTTGCCTAGCGGTAAGGGTTGTGTTACCCAATCCTCGATACGAGTGCGATGCCAGGAGTAGTGCTGATCCTGCTTGGTTTTGCGACGAAACATCCTGTTATCCTCCTTTATCCTTCTTGTGCCTCTGCTCGCGTCGTCTCTTGCATCTCCGCGCCCCAATCTGGTCGATCCATCAATTGGACGGCTTCGTGCATCTTGCCCTCATGCATGAGGTGCAAGATGCGATCTGCTCCCTGTTGCAAGCGAGCCGTGATGCTGTCGTGATTGGCGACTATGGCTAGCCCTGAGAGTCCCTGTTGTGCTGCTTGTTCGTGCAAGGCTTGTTGTTCACGGAAGTGAGCGACTTCGCTTTTGTTTTCTCGCATACTCTTCATTCCTCATAACTACAAATAACAAAACTCGTCTGTTCAGAGGTGCGGTACGTTTCAAATGCATGTACAAGAATGGGAAATTCCAGCGGACATGCTTCACGACCACACCTGTAACAGCTTACTTGAACAGGAGTGAAATACAAATGAAGAACTTTTGCGACTCTCAGAAGTAGTGCAGGTTAGATTGAAAAATGTTGTTTCATCGCTTACAATGAGATTGAGCTGTTGCAAGAGGAACCAAGTAGTGAAGGATGTTGTATCGCATGAGCAATGCATATTGGTGGTCACGCTATGAAAACTTTTCCCCAGGTCTCCATAATTTACCTCATATGGGAGAAGTAATAGCATATTACCGGAAGAAACGGTATAGAACACAAGATAACTTTGCAATAGCGGCAGGGGTCATAGTACGCTCTGTACAAGAATGGGAAACAAATATCATGACAGCAGATATGGGACGACGCATCTTTCTAGCGAAGATGCTCAAAATTCCTCCTGCCTTACTTGGGTTAGATTGGCGTCAAGTCGTCTATGAGAACAATCAAGGAGAGTATAGGGACCCACTTTCTCATATGATAGAGATTATTGAAGAAGATGCCTATTATGCGTATGAAGATATTCTTCTCATGGGTCATGAGTACATTCATAATGGTAGCTCTCCGTACATCGCTTATCGAGTAGATAGAAGATTACAGAAACTTGTCAAGATCGTGGAAAACACACGAGAAACAGATAGAGATGCTTGGGCATCGTTGTTATGCCGATACTATCAACTCTCGACACGAATAAAGCAGCAGTGTGTAAAAGATGAGCGAGCAGCATCAGACCACGCAAAGAAAGCAGTAGAGCTAGCGTTGGAATTGCAAGATACAGAACTGATTGCAGCTTCATTGGTTCATAGTGCGTGTACTCATAGCCAGCAAGACAAATCTGTTGAGGCGAAAGAAGATATTGCCACTGCGATGAAATACATTGATAAGATTCGGCATGGAGCCTTAAAAGGAAACATCTATCTCGAAGCCGCCAACATCAATGCTTCATTTGCACTTCATGATAGTTCGTTACAAAAGCAGTGTAGGACGTGGCAAGAGAAAGCGGCAACCATGCTCTACAAAGGACTGCTTGAGCCTGATGACATGTTCTTCCGCTTTAATCTCTCTGCGGTGCATCACGAAAAAGCGAGAACACTGCTCTCTTGGCAGAAGGGAACAGAAAATCAGAAGACGATACAGGATGAGCTTGTAGTGGCGATAGAAACTCTTCCTGCAGAACTGGCAATATGGAAAGGCTACTATCATATGACAGAGGCACGTCTCTATCTTGCAAGGCATGATCTTGAGGGAAGCGCACAATCAGCGAAAGCAGCTCTTAAAGTTGCACGCTCTCTGCATTCTCAAATGGTAGAGGATGAGGTGAAAACCCTGTATAGAGATTTAGACGAAAAGTCAACGCTCAACCCGTATGTTCGCAATTTAGGGCTAGAGTTAGATATTTTCTAGCCCTTCTTTTGAAGGTCAATGTCGCTATGAGGAGGCTGTGCATCTCCGCGAGCATAACTGCCGTGTAAAATAATAGCGCGAACAGTATCATCTAAATCGTTGATGAGCTGAGAAAGAAAGGCTTGAGATAATGTTCTCATTGCATTGTTATCCGAAGTCTCTGAGTTATTCATGAGTCAAGCATCACCTTTCTATCTTTTTGCTCTAGGAGTATTGTAGCAAGTATATCATAGTTCCGAAAAAACGAGTTTTCTATTTTATTGCATCATTGTCATATCATTCTTACGTCGTTTCCAATGCCTCGTGCAATTCATGATGTAAAATCTTATACGGGGATATATAAGGGGTTTCACATAGAATCTCGTGTGATAAATCACACGACGGACGCGATAAATCTGGTCCCTACGAAAAATAAGGAGCATTGTATAAACATCCGTAAGAATCATATTTACGATTGGAATAAAAACGCGTTTATGGGATGTTGCCGATATTGTAATTGGGATATCTGTGTGTCTGGCTTGACGCTTCATGGTGAGTAGCTTATAATATCCATAAATGGAATGTCACAAACATCTGATATCCAAGTGTAGAACAACAAAAGGGTTGAATTGTCAATTCTTTTCTGAGAGGAAAGATACATGATCGAGCAGAACCAGGAAATGGCGGTCCAGACGGCTCCAATCAGCATGACAACGGCGGCGGCAGAGAAGGTCAACGAACTTCTTCAACAGGAGAACGATCCAGGTCTCGGCCTACGCATTTTTGTTGCTGGTGGCGGTTGCTCCGGCCTTCAGTATGGTATGACGCTTGACGAAGAGCAGGAAGGCGATTCCACTATCGATCTTCATGGCTTCAAGGTCTTCGTCGATGAGATGAGCATTGGGTATATCTCTGGTAGCGAAGTGGATTATGTCGATAGCCTGATGGGTGCTGGCTTCACTGTCAACAATCCAAATGCAGTTTCAACCTGTGGCTGTGGGCATTCCTTCAAAACCGCCGCTGATACGGGAGAGTCCCGAAGCTGCGGCTGCGGTCACTAAGACGCAAGGCCATTCGATGATGAGAGAAAACGGTTTTCTTTGACGTAATATCTATGTTAGAGGAAGCCGTTTTTTGTTGTGTTTATTCTCTTTTGTGAACCTCTTAGTAAGGAGAATTCATGAGCGACAGACTTGCACATCGTCCCCGCTATCATGGCGCATATAAACACGTTTCCCCCACGCGTTACTCACACAAAGAATATCTCCGCAATCGTTGGGCGTATCGCCGCCAGACTCCACAGCTTGAAAAACACTCTCCTGGCTATAGTCTCTCTTTTGTGCCGCTTAGCTATAAGTTCGTGCGCGGCCTACTTGTACGATATGCCTAAAAAATCTTCTATGTAATAATTCGCATGGAGCAAATTGCACAGCGATTTGCTCCATGCGAATTATTATATTTTATTCCTCTATATCGTCGGCACTGTTCGTGGAATTATTAAGCATACGCGTCACCAGA
>CAXUHG010000190.1:0-8172 GCA_964250805.1 uncultured Ktedonobacteraceae bacterium
ATCTGGTCCCTACGAAAGACGTCACACGACGTTCAACATGTAATTTACCGAATATAGGCCAAGATAGCAAACGAATTATAGGCGATAAATCGCGCGTTGGACGTGATAAATCAGTCCCTACGAAAGTCACCAATTCCTCATGCTCTCACATTGACTATCACATCGAGTTGCCAACCTGTCTCTTCTAAGAAACGCTCTTGAATATCGTCGAGGTCCGTGCCACTGATGCTTCCGGTACAGGTGAGGCGGAGGGTTTTGTGTTGCTGTTGGAGCGATTTGCCCATGATACCCACTGTATCGGGGAGGAGGCGACGCGCGACCTCGACGAGGGCTTTTTGGTGCGCGTTGACGTGCAGGTCTACGTGCCAGCCTGTTTGAGCTTCGAGGTCGAGGATTTGCTGGGCGTAACGTTTGCGGGCGGCATCGGGAAAGTGGAAGTGTAGCCACAGAACCTTGCGATTGGTGTCTACGCCCACGCGGTAGAAGTCGTTGGCATCGCTGAAGAGGGAGGTTGCGAGAGCCATTGCCTCGCCCTGTGATATGGCACCATTGGCTTGCGCTTGGGCGGGTAGCTGTATCTCTAGTTGCCAGCCCGTCTCTTCCTCAAAACGCTGTTGAGCGGCAAGCACTTCGTCGGCTGTGACTGTTCCAGTGCATACCACGTTGACGATGCGTTGACTCAGGTAGAGCGATGGCGTGTTGTTGCTGACGAGACTCCCAGGCAAGACGCGCAAGGCCATATCCATGAGGGCATTTTGATTGACGCTGGGATAGAGTTGTACACTCCACCCTGTCTTTTCCTCAATTTGCGCGAATGTGTCAGCGTAGCGCGTCTGAGCAATATCAGGAAAGTAGAATCGCGGTATCAGAATGTAGTTGTTGACATCGGCACCTGTTTTGTAGTAGCCGGGGAGATTATTCAGTTCGTGATGAGCAACCTGTAAGGCTAGCTGCTGATTGTAGCGTTTCTGATTGGACTTTTTTTGAGGAGGCGGAGCCGCCTGAACTCTACTTATAGGCGGCGTTAGAATTTTTTTAGGTTGAGGTAAAGCAGTTTCGCCTCTGTCGCCTATATACTCCACCTCCCAGCCTGTTTTCGCACGAAACTCTTCCTGCGCTTCTGTAATGGCTTCCTGTGGTGCTTGTCCAGCATACATAAATTGGAGCAGCCGATGTTCGGGATAGAGCGAGGGACCTCCACGCGCCATCAAGCCCTTTGGCAGTAGTTTACCCGCCATTGCCGCGAGCATGCCTTGATGAGCGTTGGGGGCAATGGTAATCATGATGCCTCCTTCAGCGGCGGCATCCTCTAGGGCATCCTTGTATTGTAGCCATGCCACGTCGGGAAAGTGAAACGAGAGCGTGACATCGCCAGTTTCGGGGTCGATGCTACGTTTGTAGAGATCGGAGGGCACTCCGATATGGCGTTCGATAATCTCAAGAATGCCGTGCTGGTCGGGGCGCATCTGCTCCTCTGGCTCGGTTAGTGCCTCGCGCCATTCGGGGGCGAGAGAGTAAAGAGCGGTGCCGTCGCCTTCCATGAAGGTTGTTTTGAGCATGAACAGTTGTGGATGTTTATGTAAGACCTTCGCAACCGCGAGTCGCTCTTCCAGCGATTGCGAGGAGACACCTGCGATATCGCACATATCACCCAGCGTATAAGAGGCACCATCGCGGCATTGTCGCGCCATCATCTGTGGCGAGATTGTTCTACGAATGCGTCGCGCCGCACGTACCAGTTCTTCAAGCAGAACACCGTGCGGAATATCCTCTTTGTCCTGTGGCACTGGCCCCAGCACGTCAAGCAGGGACGAGAAGGAATAGCGTGTGCGTTCGGATGAGACGCTACGCGGGAGCGAGACGCGCACATTGGCAACAGGCTCAATGGCGCGGCAGAGAGCGGGTTTGGTACTTTCAAAGTTGACTTGTAGCAGGAATATCTGCCCCACAAGGTCGGTAATAACATCTTGTGGCGACTCTTCGCGCTGCCCACGCACACGGTAGGCTTCGGTAAGGGCGTTCTGGCGCACAAAGTATTTCTGCTCATAGTCTTCGGCGAGGACGTACATGATGTCGCGCGTGAGGTCTTCCAGCACCTCCTCGTCCTGAGCCTCCTGCACAATCTGCCCATACCAGACGAGGGCAAGTTCGCGTGCTGTAACGATACGCAGCGAAGAGACCTGTGTAACCGCGTTCCATAGCTCTTCGACATACTTCCACTCGAACGTTCTATCCTGCCCTATTCCTATAGGAAGTTTCGAGAGCGAGACGCCTTCGGCCTTCGTTGTACGCGACGCGGAACGTTTGCCGTGTTGTACAGCGAGCGAGGAACCATTGGCTGGCAGAAGCACCTCGGTATCAGTCAATTTCGTGCGTAGCGCGAGACGTGCCTCTTCATCACCATGCACAAGCGCGACCTGTCTTGGATGCACAGAGGCGGCAAACGCTGCTAGCTCGCTTCCATCGGCGTGCGCGGAGAGACTATACTTCGCAACCTGACATTGCACTTGAAAAGTCGTGCCGTTTATGTCCAGCGTATTTTTCTTTTGCTCGGCAAGGTCAAGCAGTTTGCGCCCCGGCGACTCTTCGTCTTGATAGCCAGTAATCAGAATGGAGGCATTAGGGTTCGAGACGAGCCGTTCAGCGAACCAGACGCTAGGGCCACCTGTGAGCATACCTGAACTAGAGACGATACAGGCTGGAGAACTCGCGAGAATACGTTCGCGGTCACGCTCATCACGCACAAACGAGACATTCGGACCAGTAAAGGGAGTATAGCCCTTGCGAATTTGTCTTTGCAAGGTGGGAGTCAACGCTTCCGGTAGCAGCATGTAAGTTGAGCAAACGCGGCGTACCAGACCATCAACATAAATGGGGAATTGTGGAATCTGGCCTTTGTCCTGAGCCGCTTGCAAGAGCAACACCAGTTCTTGCCCACGCCCAAGACCAAAACAGGGAATCAGCACATGCCCACCGCGTGCGAGACCATCGGCAACGGCCTGTGCCAGACGCTGTTCTTCGCCCTGCCGGTTGGGGTGTAAACGCGCCCCATAGGTGGATTCTAGAATCAGCATGTCACAGTTTTTCATGGGTGGGGCAACTGCTCCCAGTACAGTACGCTGTGGCGTGATGCTGATGTCACCTGAGACAATAAGCGAGCCATCGGGGGCTTTGAAGCCGAGGCTCACGGCACCTGCGATATGTCCAGCACGGCTAGCATGAATCGTCACATTTGGCAGTTCAGCAAGTGTGATGGACTCACCAATGGGTAGCGGACGTAGCATATTGAGCATGCTCGCCACCATCTCCTGTGGAAAGAGTGGTAATTCCATCTCCTCGACGGCGCGGCGCGTCATGATTTTCAGCGCGTCGGCAAGCATGACCTCCATGAGCAGACCTGTAGCACGCGAAGCAAAGATGGGAGCTTTAGGAAACGCTTGATGAAGCAGCGGCAGGGCACCGATATGGTCGGCGTGAGCGTGTGTGACAAAGATTGCGCGAACATCTTTACCCTCCAATAAGGCAAGGTCAGGCAAAGGATCGGCCTTACGGTCTACACGCACACCGGCATCGACGACGATCCACTGGTCGGCTAGCTCGATTGCAACACAACTCGCTCCGACGCCACTTGCTCCACCTGCAAAGATGACCTGCATGCATCAAGTCCTTTCATATCGAAAAAAGAAATTTCTAGTTATTAGTACTCATTTTCTCTTGTTTGATGAGAGAAGTCAACAGGGGACAAAGTGATACAATTTGAATGACAGCAAGAAAAACTGTATCAAGGAGATAGATATTCAATGGATATTGCGGGGAAAGTTGTTCTTATCACAGGGGCTTCGGGTGGAATTGGGCTGGCAACCGCACGACTGCTGGCACAAAAAGGGGCGAAGCTGGCATTGGCAGCCCGATCAACAGAGAAGTTAGAGCAGGTTGCGGCGGAGCTACCAGATGCAATTGCGCTACCAACTGACATGCGTAACGAAGCTAATATACAGAGAATGATCGAGCAGACACAGCGACACTTTGGGCGCATCGATGTTTTGATCAATAACGCGGGACAGGGATTACATACGCCTGTCGAGAAGGTTGACCTACAACAGTATCGTGAGGTTTTTGAGCTAAACGTGGTGAGCGTGATCGCGGCGATGCAAGATGTTATTCCCATCATGAGGGCACAGGGCGGTGGCGTGATTATCAATATCAGTTCAGGCACCTCGAAGATACCGATTGAGCGAATGAGAATGACAACTGTTGGACCATATGCCTCGACAAAGTACGCGCTCAATGCGATTTCACTGACTGCACGCAATGAGTTGGCTGCAGACAATATTCGGGTCGGGGTAGTATATCCGGGAGTGACTGCGACAGAGTTTCATCATAATCTCGCCAATGGACCACGCGACAATCAGAACCGACCAGGGGGAATGCAGGCTGATAGCGCAGAGTATGTTGCCGAAAAGATTTTGGAGGCGATACAGAGCGAAGACGCTGAGGTATATGCTGATAGTGTGAAAAGAGCAATTTCGTAGAGTGAGCGTTTACACATAGAAAGAGTTATCATGGCACGTATTCAGTTTGGGTGGACACTTCCCAGTGGAGCGCGTGGACAGGAACGCGGTCCTTTTCTAGCGATGATCAATCAAGGCTTCGATAGCATTAGAGGCAGTTTCAACTCGGCATGGATGGTTGATCACCTACAGTTCAATGACAATGCGCTACTTGAGGGTTGGACGGCACTGACCTATCACGCGGCACAGCATCCTGAGTTCGATTTTGGGCATGCGGTGCTTTCTCAATCATTCCGCAATCCTGCGCTACTAGCGAAGATGGCAGCGACCTTTCAATTCCTGAGCGATGGACACTTTATTCTGGGCATCGGCGCGGGCTGGAAAGAGGACGAATATCTGGCATATGGCTATGATTATCCAGCGGCTGGAGTGCGTGTCGAGGAGCTAGAGGAGACACTGCAAATTCTCAAGGCGTTGTGGCGCGACAAACAGGCAACGGTCGAAGGCAAGCATTATCGAGTCAGGGATGCCTATGCTGAACCAAAGCCCGATCCGCTACCAACAATTATGATTGGTGGCTCTAAGCCGCGTATGCTTCGTCTAGTAGCTCGGCACGCCGACTGGTGGAATGTGTCATGGACAGGCATCAACGATTACCGTCTCCAGGTCGAGGAATGCGAACGCGCTTGCAATGCCGTCGGGCGAGATAGCGCAACGCTACGCCGTACATGGTTTGGCGGCTGCCTCTGCGCTCCAACCGAGGCAGATGTAGAGGCATTGAATGTAGGGGGCATGAGTTCCGCCAACGCCTTCGTTGGCACACCTGCACAAATCATTGAGCAGATGCAGCCATTTATTGAGTTGGGTGTTGACTACTTCATGCTAAGCTGCGGCGGCTTTCCACAATTGACAACACTTGAAATGCTTGTCAATGAAGTATTGCCTGTGCTTAACCGTTAAATAAAGTTTTTCGTAGGGACCACATTTATGGCGTCCGCGGCTCAATTCATTGAGCGAGATCATAATGAATCCTCTCTGCAAAAGGTCTCAGTTCTGATATCGCGTGATAAATCACGCAGCGGACGCCATAAATGTGGTCCCTACGAAAACCATTGTATCAACATTTAAGGCAACATTTTTTAATGGATACACAAAATCTTCATCGTTGTCGGCTTGATTGGGGACGACACGGTACTCAGCAAGCAGCAGAGCGTGGCGATGTGCTTGTGATCGTTGATGTACTGAGTTTCTCCACAGCCGCGACTACCGCTGTACATTATGGCGGCATTATGTATCCCTGTACACAGGAAGAGGATGCCGCGTCATTCGCACAGCGTATTGGTGGAGAAGCAGCGGTACGACGCCGTGATGTGCCGGAAAAAGGGCGTTTCTCGCTCTCGCCAAGTACCTTTGTAGATATCGAGCCAGAAACAAGAGTTGTGCTGGCTTCTCCCAATGGCGCAACTTGTAGCCGTTATGCGTGTCAAGTACCTTATCTTTTTGTGGGAGCATTGGTCAATGCACAAGCAGTGGCTGTGGCAGTGTCACAGGTTGTTGAAGAGCAGCAATTAAACGCGACTGTAATTGCATGCGGTGAGCGTTGGAGAACGCCGACAGAGGACGGGACATTGCGCGTCGCGATTGAGGATTATTTGGGTGCAGGTGCGATATTGTCTTACCTACATTTAGAGAAGTCGCCAGAAGCGCGTGCCTGTGAGGGTGCGTTCTTGCATATACGCAATGACCTTGCGAGCGTGCTGTGGGAATGCGAAAGTGGACGCGAATTGCGCGAGATGGGTTTTGGGAAAGATGTACAATATGCTGCTCAGTTGAATGTGTACGACGTTGCGCCGATTATGAGGGGCGACCATCTGGAACGATTTTTGTAATACGTCTGTGAGAGGACTCTTTAGGATGAACGTTGATACAACAAGCGAACAAACGGTGGTCATTGTCGGTGCGGGTATGGCGGGAGGCAATGCAGCAGTGACATTGCGCGAAGAGGGATGGCAAGGGCATATTCTACTTCTAGGCACGGAGCAGAGTATTCCGTTCGGGCGTCCGCCATTGTCCAAAACTTATTTACGTGGTGAGGAAGGACTCAAGGATTGGTACGTTAAGCCTGCCGACTGGTACGACAAGCACAACATTGAGTTTCGTAGTGGCGTAACGGTACAGCAGGTAGATACGGCTCACAAGCAAGTGCGACTCGAAGACGGTGCGACGATAGACTATGACAAGCTGATACTGTGTACAGGTGGAAAAAATCGGAATCTTTCGCTACCTGGAGCAACGTTGAAAGGCATCTATCAGTTACGCACGATTGCGGAAAGCGATGCGATTCGTCGAGCTGCCAAACCTGGAACGCACGTCGTGATAGTGGGCATGGGCTTCATCGGTTCTGAGGTTGCTGCCTCACTGCGTCAGATGGGTCTCGATGTCACGGTTGTTCTCTCCGGCTCGGCACCGCTTGCCAAAGTACTAGGCAACGAGGCCGCCACCACGCTTGCCACTATTCATCGTGAGCATGAAGTTCAACTTGTGACGAATGATTCTGTGAGTGGATTCGAGGGTAGCGACCGGGTTGAGCGTGTGTTGACTGCTCAGGGAAAGCGATTAGATTGCGATATGGTTGTTGCCGCCGTTGGCATCATGCCAGTTGTAGACGCACTGAAAGACAGTGGAGTCGCATTGGATAACGGAATCCTTGTGAATGAGCGATGCGAGACGAACGTACCCGATGTTTTTGCTGCAGGAGATGTAGCTAACCTGCTTCACCCCGTATTCGGAAGAGCACGAGTAGAGCATTACAATAACGCCGAAAAGCAAGGGCAAGCCGTAGCACGTGCGGTTCTCGGCAAACTACAGGCATATGACTACATCTACAGCTTCTGGTCTGATCAGTACGAACATAAAATAGAATACGTGGGACTCACTCAAAGTTGGGAGCGCATTGTGGTACGCGGTAGCTACGACAGTAAGAAGTTCCTGGCCTTTTACCTGACACGAGGCGTCATGCAAGCAGCGTTTGGGCTGAATCGTGGCGGAGATCCAGAATTGGAAGTTGATTCTGACTTGCATATATGTCAGGACTTGATTAGTAGGCGTGTTCGACTTTCAGAAGCGGCACTAGCGGATGAGAGCGTGAATCTGCGATTATTGTAACTCCAATGGGTACTGATGGCAGTCATTTGCTTACAGAGGTGTATCATTCACAGGAGCATGACAATGCTGCATTATGGTTAATGCAGCATCTCAGAGAAAGATTGAAGCAAAGAGAACTTTTATTAGGCTTAGAGATTGGTCATTCGCTCGAGATGTTCGGGATACCGATCCCCTTGTACCGTGATTTTTGAAATGGCACTTTTGATCTCCCGTAGATCGTCGGGCTGAAGTTCGACGGCAAGTGCGCCGATATTCTCATCTAGGCGTTCGAGCTTGCGGGAGCCAGGGATGGGAACGATCCACGGCTTCTGAGCAAGCAACCAAGCGAGCGCGATCTGAGCTGGTGTTGCTCCCTTCTGTTCTCCGATCTTGGAAAGCAGATCAATGACCGCCCGGTTTGCTTTCCGCGCCTCCTGCGTATAGCGAGGGAGGCGGCTGCGAATATCAACACTGGCGAAGGTCGTGTTTTCGTCGATCTTTCCCGTGAGATAGCCCC
>CAXUHG010000191.1:0-4209 GCA_964250805.1 uncultured Ktedonobacteraceae bacterium
CCACCAATCACAACAGTATGTCCTGTTGGCAACGATACATCTGTTGCAGCGTCCGCAATCGCGTTGCCCATTTCGGTTGCGGTGGGTAGAGGGCCGATGGTGGAGCGTCTATGCTCGGTCAAGCCAGGAGCGGTACGTTCAAGCAGTTTTGGGGTGATGGTGCCTTCGATGAGGTCGCCTGTCACCACTAATAAGCGGATACCTCGTTTTGTGAGCATAGCTTGTTGAGCGCGTAGGGCTTGCTCGCCAGCGTATTTTGACTCAGCAATCGGCTCGTAGGCTGGTATCTGCTGCATTCGTCCGTAGAGATGTGCCCAGTGGCTGGTCACAAATACAATCGTACTGCCTTTTGTCAACATTGGTAGAGCATGCTCAACTAGCATAATCTGTGCATCATAGTTGATATGCATAGGATACTCCGGGTCAACGGCTAAAATGTCGCGTTCGAGTCCGCCAGATGCGTTGAGTACAAGTATATCGAGTGTCTTGTGAGACTCTTGCAATGTCCTGAATAGGCGTTGTACATCTTCTCCATGCGTTATATCGCATGCGAGAGCAAGTGCGTGTTGGCTGTGTGCGGTTATTTGAGCGGCAACTTCGTTTGCACGCGCGGCTTTGTTACGATATGTGATTGCCACGTCATAACCATGAGCCGCCAACGCAATTGAAGTCGCCGCGCCAATACCACGCGAGCCACCGGTAACGAGCGCGAGTTTGGCTGATGTTGCCATTTACTCGTCCCCTTCGGGTTCGTTTTCATCATCCATGTGTGAGGTGCCATAGAGCGAGACTTCGTGCCCCTCTGAAGCTGAGGCATAACATGCATCTATCACACGTACTCGATTTAGCCCCTCGGTACCATTGTGTTGTAGCCAGTTGCCTGACTTGATGATATCGACGAACTCGCGTACTACGGTGAGATGTCCATCCCCTCTGTATACCTGTGGATGAATGGTTGCAGGTTCACCCGCAATATCGGTGTAGATATCGAGCGTGTCCAGCCAATTGTAGTTCTTTACCGTGATTTCAGCACCACCTTCGCTTCCATAGAGCGTGATACCAAAGTCATCACCCGCGCTACTATGAGTTGCCCAGCTTGCCTCAAGTAAGAGCGTAGCACCGCCAGCGAGCCGTATAAAAGCCGTTGCCAGGTCTTCTACCTCGTAGACATTGCCTGCTCCAGATTTTCCTGCCTTCAGGTCAATGCCCTTGCCGCTTTTACCCAACTCGTCATAAGTTGAGGCACTCACAGTTAAAACTTCTGGTTCACTGAGCAGGTAGAGAGCCATGTCGAGAACGTGGACACCGAGGTCGATTAACGGACCACCGCCTGCCTTCTCTTTGCTCACAAACCATGTACCTGCCCCTGGAATGCCACGCCTTCGCATCCAATACGCCTTCGCATAGTAGATTTTTCCCAGTTTGCCCTCGTTAATGTAGCGTTTCAGCACCTGCACATCGCCGCGTACACGATGATTGAAGACTACCTGTAGCACACGGTCTGCCTCTGTCGCGGCATCCACCATCGCCTCGGCCTCCTTAGAGGTACGTGCAAGTGGCTTCTCGCATAGTACATGCAGCCCTCGTTTGAGAGCTTCAATAGCGATAGGGGCATGCAGATAGTTCGGGACGCAAATGCTTACGGCATCGAGATCATCACGCGAAAGCAGTTCGTGGTCATAGTGGTATAGATTAGGGATATTGTAAGTCGCGCCAAGCGTCTGTAATCTCTCTTCTTCGAGACCAGCCAGCGCGACAATCTCAACATCGGGTAGCAAACTATAGCCCTTGAGAGCCTGCTCACCACCAAAGCCTAAACCAATCACACCTACACGAAGACGGCTTGTATTTGAGGGTTGCTGCATGAAATATGATTCTCCTAGTAGTCAAGTAGTTTTAAGGATCACGGCGCGTCATCAAGCCCTGCTGCCATGCATAGACTGCTGCCTGTGTGCGGTCCAGTATGTGCAATTTGCTAAGAATATTGCTGACGTGTCCCTTCACGGTTTTTTCACTAATAATCAGCTTCTCGGCAATCGTGGCATTCGAGAGGCCATCAGCTATAAGACGTAGCACGTCCAGTTCACGGTCACTCAAATCAGTGAAGAGATTGGGCGTATCACGCCGCGCACCACGAATTTCCTGTACAACACGCGCCGCCACACGAGGATGTAACACAGACTCGCCGCGTGCCGCCTTACGCACCGTCTCCGCAAGCTCTTCAGGGCCGACATCTTTCAGCACATACGAAAGGGCACCAGCACGTAACGCAGGAAATATATATTCATCTTCATGATACGACGTGAGAACGATTACCTGTGAGTGTGGGCTAACCTGCTTGACCTGTCGCGTCGCCTCAACGCCGCCGATACCGCCCATCACAAGGTCCATCAGAACCACATCGGGCACCAGTTCAGCCGCCATACGTACAGCGGCCTCACCGGATTCAGCCTCACCCAACACCTGCAAATCGGGCTGCAGTTCCAGAAACATACGCACGCCATTCCTGACCATCGCATGATCGTCGGTGATGAGAATGGTGATTTTGTCTGTCATACCATCACCTCGCCCCTAGAATTGTTCGTAGGTACGCCCAGCTTTTTACAGTATGCCACGACATGCGTACCCTTGCCAGGGCTACTTTCTACACGCACATCGCCACCTAACGCTTTCATACGCTCCTGCATCGAGAGTAGGCCAACCCCATGCTCCTGTTGCATGCTATCGAAGCCTTGCCCGTTGTCGTCAATGATCAATGTCACAATATCATCGGTCATGGAAAGTTTCATCTGTACCAGTGTGGCTTTGCTATGACGCGCTACATTCGAGAGAGACTCTTGCACGACACGGAACAATGCCTCTTCAACGGTGAGCGGCAACGTTTGTTTTCCCTCTACCTGTAACTTGGCGAGAATGCCTGTCTGCTGCATCCATTGTGTCATAAGTTCGCGGACCGCCTCAACCAGTCCTTTCCCTTCGAGAGCGGCAGGACGTAGCTCTTTGATGAGCGTGGTTAGCTCTTGCTGTGCCTGTCGAACCAGCACATCGGTCTCATCAAGGCGTTTCTTAGCAGCGTCGAGATCACGACTTAGCAATACTTTTACTGCACCTACCTGCATTGAAATGGCAAAGATTTGTTGCTTGACGCTATCGTGTAGGTCACGCGCTAGGCGATTACGCTCCTCCAAAGTCGCAAGCTTCTGGCGTGTTTCCAACAGGTGCTGTAATTGTTCCGCCATCGCGTTGAAGCGGCGCGTAAGTTGCCCTAGCTCGTCGCCAGAGGTATCGTTCGCTGACACAGAGAAGTCGCCTTGACTCCACGTATCTGCCACAATTGATAATTTTTTAAGGCGTTTAGTCAAGCCGCGAGCGGTGATAAAACCAAAGATGGCACCAGGGATAGCAGCGAACAGAGTAATAGGAATAATACTTCTGACACTCAGTGGCAAGATAAGTAAGAACAATTGCCAGAAATCAGGTAGCATGCGCCGCTCCAGCAAAGCACCCTGTATGTGTCCGTCAAAGCTTACAATTGAAGCAACTGTGGTAGTCGTACCGTTCGCTTCTTGATGAAAGAGACCTGTTGTAGCTGTTTTTTGCGTAAGTACCTCGCGAAGATTGCCAACGTCCTGAGTCGTGAGTTGTGCTTGCAAGATATCATTGGAAGATGTGGCACGGGCACCAATAGATGCAACCACACGTCCTTGAGCATCGACAATCGTAAGAAATGCCGAAGGCGAATTAAAAACTGGGTTATTAATTGGGTTGTTGTTCGCGGTCTCAAGTCCTTGTAAGAAGGCCGTTACAGATGCAGCATCTGACGTACCATGTAGAAAGTAGGGTGCTGCCTGCTGTGCCTGCGCGTAGGTATCATTGGCAAAAAGTTGATTTTCGTTGGAGCCGACGTACCAGAGTCCAATAGACAGCACAATCAGTTCGATGACAAAAATCGTTACCACCGTAATCAGGGTGTAAGAGAAGGTGAGTTTCCATTGCAAACGCTGAAATGGACTAAGAATGCGTTGTATGACCATGATTTTTCCCGATTTCAGGTGGATACATATGTGGCTAGTATAACATATTGATGCGATGATACATGAGATGGATGCGATAAGGCGATAAGGCAGGGAGACCGCAAGGGTCTCCCCTACATTTTGTATGATGCATCATTTTACGTGTAGGGGAGACCCTTGCGGTCTCCCTGCAACT
>CAXUHG010000191.1:4309-7348 GCA_964250805.1 uncultured Ktedonobacteraceae bacterium
TTGTATGATGCATCATTTTACGTGTAGGGGAGACCCTTGCGGTCTCCCTGCAACTCCCCTACATTTTGTATGATGCATCATTTTACGTGTAGGGGAGACCCTTGCGGTCTCCCTGCAACTACATGTACACAATCATTCGTAACGCAACACCTCTAACGGACGCACCCGTACCGATCCCCAGGCGACGATAGCAGCAGTGAGCATTGCCAACACCGCCGAGCCACCTATCAGGCTCAATACTATCAAGGCTGAGACACTGAACGCGACATTGAAGAGCAGGCTACCTAGTAAAATGATCGCTCCTGTTGTCAACAAGGTTGCCATCAATGCGCCAACCGCCCCGACTACACCGTTTTCAATCATGACTTCGCTAAGAATAGTGCTACTGGTATAGCCAACAGATTTCAGAATGCCCAGTTCGCGGCGGCGCTCGAGCATCGCCAAAGCTACAGCATTCGCAATGATGATCACACCTGCAATCACCGAGAGCGAGGCGATAGCGACCAGCATGCTTAGGATGCTATTGAGCAGTTGCGAGATGTAGGCTGTGATGTCAGCTAGATTTTGCACATTGGCATTCGGAACCGTCTTACTAAGCGTATTCAAAGCGTTGTTGACCTGCGCCTGATCGATCTTCATATACGTGACTGTTGTCGTACCAACCTTAGCAGAACTTAATGTCTGAACCGTGTTAGTAGGTGCCAGTACGTTTCCTACATGGCTACCACCAGAGGTACGGGCGTATACACCGACAACCGTAACGGTCTTAAATGTCTTGCCATCAGAACTAGCAAGCGTGATGGTATTCCCAGGTTTCAAGTGCATCTGGAACGGACCACCATTCGCAATTAGATCGCTAATCAAGACATTGTTTGTGTTCGCATCGCTCGCGTTCAGGTTGCGACCTACCGTGATCGTCGCTGTAGGTGCTGTCCGCGACAGGGTGTAGCCTTCGACGGTACTCAAAAACTGGATAGTGCTTTGGCGAGCATCGGCATCTTTTGGCAGTTGTTGCTGCAAAGGTTGTCCGTTGATAGAGGTCGGCATCACCTGGGTGAAGGTGTCTTGACTGCTCTTCGTCAGACCTGGAAGTGTGTTGAGCTTTCCATCAAGTGCCTTTGTATCGGTACCTGTCGTCGTCGTAACAATATTATAGTTCAGGTTTTGTGCGAACGAGTTGCTTATCTGCACTTGTAGGTCTTGCCCCAACGCAAGCACCACACCTACTGTAAAGACACCAATAAACAGGGCTAGTAGTGTTGTCGTTGTACGTACACGTTGGCGTCCAATGTTACGCAGAGCCATCTTCGTGCTGACCTTCCAGGTACGGGGGAAGAGAACGAGAACAATGCCCAGCAGCGAGACCGCGAACAGTAGTATACCGAATACAGGCAACACAAGGTACACGAGAACCGAGGCCGCAATACTCACAAGAATGAGCGCGATGTACTTGAGATCAAAGCGTTCTGGTACTGGCAACTTACTCACGGTAAAGACTACCAGCCCGAAGAAGACGCTGAGCAACAGTAGGAAGGCAAAGGTACCATAGACCGCTTCTATTCCCAGCAAGACATCGTTGTTCAGGATCACAATCGCAAGGGCACAGAATAGAACCGAGAGGATAATCAAGAGCGCAATCGTTAGAAAGACGCTGCTTACGCTTCTATTTTCTGTCTGGTCACGAATAACATTCAACGGGCGGATGTTCGCCGCCTGCACAATCGGCATCAAACCGAATATCAGCGCGGTCACTAAACCAATAGCCACACCACCTGCGATAGTCCACGGGTTGAGTATGAAAGGTACGGTCAAGCCAATGTTCTGCATCAGACCACGTACAATATAGCTCACACCCGTCGCGGCTGCCGCTCCAATTACACCACCAGCAAGACCAAGCATACTCGCCTCCAATCCGAAGAGCAGGTACAGGTCCATACGACGATAGCCAGAGGTCTTGAGCATAGCAATCTCGGTCTTACGGCGCGAGAGCAAGACCTGCATCGTGTTGACGATACCGACGCCACCAATCAGAAGCGCAAGCAGGCCAGCAATCTCTAAGAACTTACTGATATTGTCAATCGAGGCTTGTTGTGATTTGAGCGCGTCAGCGACCGTCTGTGTTGAGACAAGTGGAAATTGCTTGCCGATGGCTTTGACCGCCGCATCAGTATGGGCCTGACTCGTCGTCGTCACATTCACGGTATTGTATGCAACGGTTGTATTCTTCGCTTGATAGTCATGGGCGGAGATGAGAACGAGATTGCCCGCTTGAGCGAATACACCAGTATTCGGGGCAACGCCTGCGATTTTTACATGCAGCGTCTGACCTGAGCCAGCATTGGATTTGATATACACATCAAAGCTATCACCAGCCTTTTTCTGATACTTGTCGAGAAAATTCTGTGTGACAATCACCTGATTATTTGTCAGCAAACTTGAAACGCTGCCATTGCTTGGAGTCGTAAACGTTGGTTGTGCAACAACGGGATAGTTGTTCGGATTGACGGCATCGACGGTAAATGATTGGAACGATGAACCGGTTGCAGTTAGAGCACCGTTCGCACTCGTAACCGCCGTGTAGTTACTGATGGTGCCATCGCTCTTGAGCTTTGCGAAGTACGAGAGGTCGCTTTCCTTGAATGGTGCGCTCTGTGCGGTAACAGCGATATCACCACCGTTGGCATCACGAGTATTGGACGTAAGCGAACTTTGCAGCATGAAGCCGACGAGTTGCAAGGCAACAATTGCCATCACACCAACGGCGACACAGAACACTGCCAAGACTGTTCGCTGCCCTCCTCGGAGCAGAGAACGAGAAGTATAATTGAAGTACATTGAAGCTTTCATGATTGTGGATTCCTTCTCTCATAATACATTGATGCCTGTAAGGGCTTTAATTCATTACGTCCTGAAACGGCGTTAGGTGGGATACGAGGGCGTAATGAATTATGGCCCCTACTGGGTTATTCTGCCGTTAGAGTCGTCGATTTCGGCGATGTTACCGTCTACGATACGTAGAGCGCGGTCGGCGTGTGAGGC
>CAXUHG010000192.1:0-5116 GCA_964250805.1 uncultured Ktedonobacteraceae bacterium
GCAACCGCGATACGATTACGCACAAAACGGTCAAAGATGATGCGTCCCTGACTGCGCCGTTTCTGAGCCAACGCTGGCGTCATATCCAGAGTAGGCTCAATTTCCTCTTCCTCTATTCTCCTCTGCACCTGTTCGGATGTATCCATCTATTTTTCTCCTCAGAAGCAAGTTATCAGGCGTAGCGGATACGTGGGTCCGTCACTGCATACAGCACATCGGCTACAAGGTTCGCGGCAATCACAAAGACCGAGCTAAGCAAGAGCGTCGCAAGCAGCACCGGATAATCACGGTTATTGAGCGACGAGAGAAAGAGTTGTCCCATGCCGGGCCACGAAAAGACGCCCTCGGTAATCGTTGCGCCACCTGCAACGGCACCAAAGTCAATTGCGACAACGGTTATCAAAGGAATAACCGCATTGCGTAATGCGTGTCGGAAGAGGAGCGGCACAGGGGCAACACCTTTGGCGCGACCAGTACGCATATAATCCTGCTTAATCACATCGATCATACTGGTACGCATGTAGCGGCTCCAGCGTGCAAGAAAGGTAATGGCAAGCACTGTCATAGGCAAAAGTAGATGCAAGAGATGATCCCATGCGCCGTTAAACCAGTCATAGCTCACACCAAGCGTAGCCGTACCCGATGTTGGCAACCAGTGTAGCGAAACGCCAAAGATACCCTGCAAAAAGAGACCTAACACAAAAATAGGCATCGCAATGCCAACATAGGAAAGAGCCGTCAAGATATAATCGGTGATTGTGCCTTGTCTTGCCGCCGATAGTGTACCAACAGCTATAGAAACGATGAGGGCAACGATGAGAGCGGTCACAAATAATTCCAGGGTAAGAGGAAAATGGTCTCTCAACACCGACGACACCGATTGACTGGTGGCAAAAGAGGAGCCAAAGTCGCCAGTCAGAGCGTTTTTCAGCCACTTCAAATACTGAATAGGGAGGGGATCATTCAACCCGAAGCTGGCACGAAGGTTTGCCCTTCCCTGCTCATCAAGGTTTGGATTCAGTAAAACCGCTTCAGGACCGCCAGGCAGAAGGCGAATAAGGCCAAACATCACAATGGAAAGTAAAAATAGAATTGGTATCGCCTGTAGTACACGGCGCAATATGTATCTTCCCATAGTTGCTCCAAGAATTTGTGAAAATGGTTGTAAATTTATACAGGGAAACCGCAAGGGTCTCCCCTACACGTAACGAAACAATAGATGTAGGGGAGACCGCAAGGGTCTCCCTGTCCATCGGTTCTAAGCGATTACAAGCATATCACGCGGGACATTTCCCACCATCACACCACCACGTCGCTGCATTCACCGTTTCCGAGGAACCAAACGGCCCTGGCTGATAGTTGTGCGTGCCCTTCTTCGCAATCTCAAGGTCGGTGAGATTGTACAACGGGATAACTGGATAGTCCGTCAGCAGAAGCTGGTGAATCTGGTCGAATATCTGCTGACGCGCCTGTGGGTCCGCCGTCGCTATTTCCTGTGCCAGCAATTTATCCATCTGTGGACTACAGTAGAAATTGAAGTTCGAGCCATGCGGAGGTATCTGCGAACACTCGAAGCTCGCAGCATCGTCGGCATCATAGGTGTATGATGTTGCCCATTCCGCAAGGTCGTACTTCCCTGGTTGCCCACCGTTCAAAAACGTGCTAAAGAAAGTGCTAGCAGGATAGTTGTTGATATCAAGCTTGACGCCAATCTTCTTAAAGCTGGCCTGAATAAGCTCCTCGTCTTCCTGACGCCACAGGTTGTTCGCCGTCGTTGAATACTGGAACTCAAGACGCTGGCTACCTTTTTGACGCACTCCATCGCCACCTGTCTTCCAACCATCCTGATCGAGTAGAGTGTTGGCCTGAGCGATATTCAGCGTGGGACAGGTTATGTCAGCTTGATAACCGGGGTTGTACACCTTACTATGGTCGGTACAGTTGGCGGTCGCTAGATTGTGACGCGCAACAGTGACAAGATTGTTCCTATCAACCGCTAGTGCCAGTGCCTGTCGCACCTTGACATCTTTAAGGATGGGGTTGTTCAAGTCAACGTGAATACCCTCATAGCTCGCCGAGGTGCCCGTTACAATCTGATACTGATCGAGCTTCTTGTATGAGTCTATCTTACTCACATCCAGGAACCATGCCGAGTCAACACTACCCGCTTGCAGGTCTTTCAAAATGGTACTCGAACTCGTGACCACACGAAACACGATCTTATCAAGATAGGGTAGACCCTCGGAGGCACGGTAATAGTTCGTGTTACGCGAGACCGTGTAGTGATCTCCTGGTTTGCTCTCAGTCATCACGAATGGACCGCTACTGACAGTTGGGAATAAGTTGTCGGATGACTTCTTAATCTGATCGGGTGCGATACTCTCGAAGTGATGTTTGGGCAGAGGCGCAAGCTCGCCATCAGTCCAACTTGAAAGAAATGGTGCAAAAGGAACCTTCAAGTGGAATGTGATCGACAGTTTGTCGGCAGATACATCCGCGCTTTGAATGCGACGGATTGCCAATGTACTCTGTGCTGGGAACGATGAATTTGCCCATAGTTTCCAGGTGAAATCAACGTCATCGGCGTTGAGCGGTTGACCATCGGACCATTTGAGACTGGGGCGCAGGTGGAATGTCCACGTCTTCGCATCGCTACTCACACCGCCATTAGCGACTGTTGGTACCTCTGTTGCCAATCCTGGGATAATACTACCGTTCGGACCACCAACAAATAGTGCAGTATAAATCGTCTGATCCACCATATCCGCGAAGGTCTGCGTGGATGCATTAGGAATGAATGAGTCTGGTTCGTTGATAAGGTCGTCGAGCCAGACGCCACCCTTTGTTGCCTTACCATTATTGCTACTCGTAGTTGGAGTACCTGTAGGTCCACACGCGCTTAAAAGCAAAGATAGAAGTGCTAGCAGAGAAAACGCGCTTATGAGGAAACGGACTCTCGGTTTCAAAAACATACTGTTCTCCTTGTGGCACACTATGCGGGGATCAATATGATAATACTACGTATTTCTTGTACAACATCTCACAAGATAATAAAATCTTTATACCATTTACAAATGGATTTCAATCTTCAAACATATAACTTCCAATTATCGTTTCTTTTATCCTCAAGTATTTTTTATAATGGTTAAGCTTATCTCAACTGTATGATATAATGCGTCGTATGCAAGCAAAAAATTATTTCTTGGAGGAATCTCCGCGTAGTACGACATATAGCGTGTCTCTACATGGCTATCGATTGCACTATAGAGTAGCAGGCAAGGGGAGTCCACTTGTACTGATTCACGGCTACGGCGTTTCTAGCCACATCTGGCAACGCGTACTACCATATCTCACGCAATACTATCAGGTATTTGTCGTTGATCTTCCTGGCTATGGACGTAGTACGTATCGAGGAACAAACGCACCTTGGCGACTACGAGAGATGGCACCATTGCTTGCCATGTGGTTACGCGAGTTGCATCTCTCATCAGTTCATCTTGTAGGCCATTCGATGGGCGGCGCAATCGCGATACATCTTGCCGCCTCCGCACCTGAACTTGTGCAAACACTCACACTGATTGATGCCGCTGGCATTCCTTTTCGCTCGACATTTCCAGTGCTTGTTCGACGTTCGATGCGTTCTTTTGTGCAACGAAACAACGGCGGCTATCCACTTGCGTTAGTGTACGACGTGCTACGTCCCCGCCTGCGTCTGTTCTGGCACGGCGCAATGCAGATGGTCGATTGCGATTTTCGTGCCGAACTTGCAACACTCACTACCTTGCCAATCCTGATTCTCTGGGGCGAACACGACATACTCGTCCCCATCGCGCTCGGCTACGAACTACACAAAGCACTGCCACACGCAACCTTCGTGACTATTCCCCAAAGTGGACATCGCCCGATGCTGGCAAAACCTGCACTAATGAGCGGGGTAGTGTTGGAGTTTTTAGAAGAGCAAAATTAACATAAGGGAGTCCTATGGAAAAAAAACGTCCCAGAGCCATTGCAATTTGCATTTTTAGCCACAAAGGACACATTTTAGTAGCAGAAATATACGATTCAGTAAAGCAAGAATACTTTTACCGGCCTATTGGTGGGAGCATTGAGTATGGCGAATACAGTAAGGACACGCTGATACGCGAGGTACGCGAAGAGGTTAGTGCCGAGATAACACAACAGCACTATCTCGGCACTCTTGAGAACATCTTTCTTGATAATGGTGTACAAGCACACGAAATCGCGTTTATCTATGACGCGCTCTTTACCGATTCATCGCTCTACATGAAAGAGCGCATCGAAGGCATCGAAGACGACAATTCGCCGTTTACTATAGTTTGGAAACCACTATCTTTTTTTCACTCAGAACATGCGCCGCTGTATCCTGATGGATTGTTGGAATTGCTTGTATCACTAGGGTATGAAAAGCCAGCTCTCACACAGGAGTAAGAATCTTGTTATCCACAACAACATCAACCGCCAACGTCTTATACCCCACGCTCTCGAAGAGAACGACCATCTTATCGCCTTCGTATTGAGTGACGAGGGTCGTAGCCGCTTGAACACCGTTTACATGGTTTCGTACTTTGTTGGCGGCTCTCTTGGTTCGCTACTCGGTGCTTACGCGTGGAGCATCGCGCACTGGACAGGCGTCTGTACAGTCGGAACACTGTTATTGGTTGTGGCACTGGCAATATATACGCTCAATACACGTCGCATGCGATGGCTAAAGGCCACCGCGTGAATGCATAACTTTAACCATTTAATAACCCGCAGCCTCCTACGTCTTCTTAAATAGAAGAGAAAAATCTCTCCTATCAAATATCTAACTGGACAAGAGTGAGTTCAGAGAAAGATAGCGTGGGTGCGCTGATGCTTGCACTAATATTGGTGTTCTTCGTCCTCTCAATAGCCACTGGGCTTTTCATCAACGTGTACCTATACACACATCATGCCCTTAGACCTGTCCATGTACGACAAGAATACGTGATTGACGACCAATTGTTCTCACATTATGGTGATACAAACACAGCAGATTTATGGTAGATAGTGTGTTGATTATAAATAGAAAAAAGATGTGGAGCCCATGTGTGGTTGTAATAAAAAAAAAATAAAA
>CAXUHG010000192.1:5126-7288 GCA_964250805.1 uncultured Ktedonobacteraceae bacterium
AAACCACGACACCGCGGTCGCCCACCCTTTGTATATAAAAAATCAACACACTATCTACAGCCTCTCGGCGAGATACTTCAAGCTCTGAGGCATCGCCGAGCGCGTTGCCTTTCAGAACCTCGCTCGCAAATACAATTTCGTCAAACTGACCTTTGAAAGTTGTAGACCACGGAAGCATTGTTGTTTTCCTTTACGCGAAACAGCAGGCAGCTAAACGCGAGCAAGCTTAACTTTTTCAATAGAGTTGATGCTATTAGCAACGCTACAGGTACAGCATATCACGTAAACGACATGAACTTTACAGTACTGAAAATAACACATACCATAGAACGTGTTAGGAATTACAGCAGCGATATATACTCAGATGTTCTTTGTTGTCGAAACAAAGAACAAAATGCTTGTGATATATTAGGATGAAGAAGTTTGTCTCTCCTAATAGAGAGCATATTGTAGCACTCGCAACTCTTATTATTCACAACTTGCAGTACAACAAACGCATCTGATACAATATCGTAAGTTCTCCGTAAAGAGGTTAAATAGAAAACAACCAGCAATGGTTGAAATTGTAGTGTTAACTGATAGAAAAAGTATTGGAGGAATCTGTGAACAACCAACCAGAAGACAAAAGACCCCCGATTACAACAACGGATGCTGGTATTCCTGCCCCCAGTGACGAATACTCACTCTCTGTAGGTCCTAATGGACCGCTCCTGTTACAAGATCATTATGTCATCCAAAAGATGGCCCAATTTAACCGCGAACGTGTGCCAGAGCGTGTTGTGCATGCGAAGGGTAGCGGAGCGTTTGGCTATTTCGAGGTAACAGAGGATGTGAGCCAGTGGACGCACGCTGCCTTTCTCAATAAGGTCGGCAAGCGTACAAAAGTGCTAGCACGTTTCTCCACCGTCGCTGGTGAGCAGGGTTCGGCGGATACAGTACGCGATCCGCGTGGCTTCGCGCTCAAGTTCTACACCGAGCAGGGCAACTACGATCTCGTCGGCAACAATACTCCCATTTTCTTTGTGCGCGACCCATCGAAGTTCCAGGACTTCATTCGCTCGCAGAAGCGTATGCCTGACAGCAACATGCGTAGCAACAACGCACAGTGGGATTTCTGGTCTCTGTCGCCAGAGTCACTTCATCAGGTGACGTTCCTGATGTCTGATCGTGGCACACCTCGTACCTATCGCAACATGAACGGCTATAGCAGCCACACCTTTATGTGGATCAACGCGAACGGCGAAAAGTTCTGGGTAAAATACCATTTCAAGACAGAGCAAGGTGCTGAGAACTTCACCGATGCCGAGGCAAAGGCCATGACCGCCTCAGACCCCGACTATCATCGCCGCGACCTGCGTGAAGCGATTGACAAAAAGGATTTTCCAGCATGGCGGCTCGAAATGCAGATTATGCCGTTCAAGGATGCGGAAAATTATCGCTTCAACCCCTTCGATCTTACAAAAGTCTGGCCTCACAGCGATTATAAGCCGATAACTATTGGACGACTCGTGCTTGACCGCAACCCTGAGAATTTCTTCGCGGAGATCGAGCAGGCATCATTCGAGCCAGCGAACATGGTTCCCGGCATTGGACCCAGCCCCGATAAGATGTTGCTTGGACGGTTGTTCAGCTATCCCGACGCGCACCGCTATCGCATCGGCACCAACTACCTGCAATTGCCAGTCAACCAGCCAGAGGTCGAGGTACATAGCTACAACAAAGACGGCTCAATGGCCTATCGGCACAACGGCAATCAGCCCGTCTATGCCCCCAATAGCTACGGAGGACCAAAGGCCGATCCCGAACATTACTCCGATCCAGGTTGGGCTTCAAGCGGCGAAATGGTACGTGGTGCTTACACGCTACATGCCGAGGACGACGACTTCGGGCAACCAGGGACGCTGTACCGCAAGACGCTCTCCCCCACCGACCGAGAGCATCTCGCCAACAACATCATTGGTCATATGAGCCAGGATGTGGAGCGTTTCATTCAGGAACGTGCCGTCAATCTCTGGTACAAAGTTGACCAGGAACTCGGCGAGAAGATCGCGCAGGGGCTTGGCCTTGCTAGCAAGACAACTCAAACGGCATCGGCTGACTAGCTCATGCCTTCACAAGAGAAAACGTGAGGGGGGGGGGGGGGGGCGGGGGCGCGCGCGGCC
>CAXUHG010000193.1:0-5245 GCA_964250805.1 uncultured Ktedonobacteraceae bacterium
TATATATAGTCTAATTTCCTCTCTGACTCCGCAGTGCATTTTTTACATTAAATGAACTTCTTCTCATAGTCGATCTTGCAGTTTCAATTCCTCTCGGACACCGCACGCCATTTAGACAAAGGTGTTCAATCTCCTCGCGTGACTTGGCAACAGTGTTTCAATTCCTCTCGGACACCGCACGCCATTTAGACCCAGCCGCCACGCATGCCACTAGGCAGAGATATACATGGTTTCAATTCCTCTCGGACACCGCACGCCATTTAGACAAAGCGGCGGCTGAACAATCGGCAGAGGACATGATAGTTTCAATTCCTCTCGGACACCGCACGCCATTTAGACGGCTACCCCCGTAGTATAGCATCAGAAGCGGCTTGATGCAAGCGTTTGCGAGAGGCTCTTTTTTTGAGGCGATTCTGAGGCGAAAAAGAGGGACGTTTTTTGGTGAGATGCGGTTCGTTGCGCTTGAGGAGCCATGCGAGAGGCTACGCTCAAAGAGGGTGGTGCTATAGCCTCTCGCAAGGTTGAGCTTATATTGTGCGTGGCTGACGGCGCATATATGAATAATAGCTCCTACGATGCTTTCCAAGATGGTTAGCGTATGGTGCGTCATGTCGTCAACAACACGCGCCCATGCGAGATGGAGGCAGTGTCCCAGTCAAGCAGGTCGGCGAAGTCGTGTTGAAAGGCGGCGAGTTCTTGCTGGCGCGTCTCTTCGCTGGGCATTTCGTTGCTTTTCCAGACGAGGATAATCATGACCTGTTCGGGATTTTCTTCTTCCTGCCAAGCGATACGTATCATTGAACCTTTGAATGTATGTTGCTGCTTGACATATATTTGCTGTAATCTCTGCTCAAATTGCGCTTGTTGTCCGGTACGTAGTCGTACAGATATTTGCAATGCCGTCACAGTAATACGACCATTGTATAAATGCCAGGGAGTAGCGTCCTTACGAACACGTCCTGGTGCATTCTTCTTGAACTCCTCCACCTCTTCTATCGGTATCATATACATCCTTGAGACTCTTGTATATGTAAACCGATTACCTCTAATAAGCTGAAGAATTCTCTCATATGAAAGGTTCAACATTTCAGCAGCCTCTGCCGCTGAGACATGACCAGGGATACTTAAATGTAACACTTCTTTCTCTTTTGACATGTCATTGATATTATTAAGAGGTATATATATCCGTAAACTTTCTTTTCAAATTATTATTCGGCATTGGTAATTTTCAAAAGTATATATCTTTTCAAGTATACTTTTATGTGTTACAATTCTTATCGGAACAGCAAGACTTTTCGATAGAGGGGAAGGACAGATTGTTAAATAGGAGGAGAAAACAATGGTTTTAGAACAGAGGCCGATGCAGACGGTGCAGCAGATTATGGTGGCATATCGTATCTCTATTGAGCGATTGGCGTTGGTAGCAGGAGTTGAGCCGGTACGGATACATTTGTTGCTACATGGTGGTTATATTCGGAGACGACACGCGGACTATGTGTTGCAAGGGTTGTCGATTTTGAGCAGTAAGCAGTGGACACGCGAGAATGTGGGAGGGTTGCGTGTCTATCAGGAGCATACAATGCCGTTTTTGCCGAATTATGCGATGTTTCGTTGATCGCGTCTTCGTGCCTATTTCATTGCCTCGATTATTGGGGCGTTGAGAGCATAACAGAGGCAAGCACTGTCATGTGAATATCTCCTGCTACAGTCACACTGTGCTATACTCTACAGAGAACATCGAACCTACCTTTTCATCGCCACCGAAAGGGAACCTTGTACAATGGCTATTCTCACATCTAATACGACCACAGCTACATCCCCTCAGAGCCGAGTCGCGGGCTGGCTGTCACCTGATGAGTTTCAAGTGATTGAGGCGGTTTGCGATACGCTGCTACCGTCGCTTGAACCACCTCTTGATAGTAGCAAGGAGGTCGCGGCGTATTATCGACGCAATGCCAGCGATCTTCATGTGCCGATGCTGCTGGCGGAGACGCTGGCACATGAGAATGCGGAGACACAGACCGAGTTTCGCCAACTACTGGCATTGATGGCGAGTCCGCTTGGTGGAATGCTGCTAATTGCCAATCCGAGACCGTTCATCAATTTGCAACAGGAGCAGCGCGAGCAGTATTTGCTGGCAATGGCGAATAGCCCGATGGGGCAGTTGCGCCAGGGTTATCAGGCTTTGAAGCGGCTCGCCACCTTTATTTTTTATTCGGTTCCCAATCCAGAGGGCATCAATCCGAACTGGGCCGTGCTGGACTATGAGGCTCCGACGGCACCACCAACGACGCCTAAGACGATTAAGCCATTGATGGTTACGGAGGATACGACGCTGGAATGTGACGCGGTGGTGATTGGCTCTGGTGCTGGTGGCGGCGTGGTCGCGGGCGAGCTAGCGATGGCGGGTAAGAGCGTGGTTGTGCTGGAAAAGGGCGGCTACAATAGCGAGTCGGATTTCACGTATCAAGAGGCACAGGCGACGCCCGAATTGTATCTCAAACGTGGCCTGCTCTCGACAAAAGACCTGAGCATGTTTATTCTCGCCGGTAGCACACTCGGTGGCGGCACGGTTGTCAACTGGAACACCTCGTTTCGCACGCCCGACGATGTGCTGGAAGAATGGGCGCGAACCTCTGGCTTGAGCGATTTCACTGGCTCTGCGCTACAAGAGAGTTTCACGGCAGTCGAGCGGCGTATGCAGGTCAACACTGAGAATAGCCAGCACAACCGGCAAAATCAATTGCTGTTCGACGGTAGTAAAGCTCTCGGCTATCACGCTGGCGTGATACGACGTAACGCCGTTGGCTGTGAACAGCGTTGCGGAGCTTGCGAGTTTGGTTGTCGCTACGGGTGCAAGCAATCGACTACGAAGACGTATCTACAGGATGCCTACGACAAGGGAGCGCGTATCGTCGTGCGTTGTAGCGTCGATAAGGTGTTGATTGAGGATGGTAAGGCGGTGGGAGTCGAGGCTCAAGCGACCGATAGCGAGAGCGGCACAACATATAAGGTAACGGTACGCGCAAAAGTCGTGGTGCTGGCGGCTGGTACCATCAATTCACCTGCAGTTCTGCTACGCTCGGAGGTCGAGAACAAGCATATCGGACAACACCTGAAACTACATCCGGTCTCGACGGTAACGGGTATCTATCCAGAGAAGGTGTATGCGTGGAAGGGCGTGCTGCAATCGGCGTATAACGACGAGTTTTCGCACCTGCACGACAACTACGGTTACAAGCTAGAGGTAGCACCCGCGCACCCTGGCCTGATTGGTCTGACAAGTCCGTGGTACGGGGCGCGTGCATACCGCGAGTCGATGCTGGATGCGCCTAACCTTAGCACGATCATAGTGTTGACGCGCGACAAAGGCGAGGGTAGCGTGACGACTGACCGCGACGGTGAGCCAGTGGTGAGCTATATAACCTCGGCCTATGATCGTCAACATCTGCTACACGGCTTGCGTACTGCGGCGCGTGTACATTTCGCGGCTGGCGCGGGGTCTATTCTCTCACTACAAAACAAGCAGAACCGCGTAGACCGTTTCGAGGACGGCACCGTAAGTATGCGCGACCTGAGCGACTTCGATGCTCGCCTGGAACGCTACGGGATGGGACCCAATCGCATGATGATGTTTTCCGCGCACCAGATGGGGACCTGTCGCATGGGCGCCGACGCCAAGAACGCCGTCACCGACGGCAACGGCGAGGTCTACGGCGTCAAAAACCTGTTTGTATGTGATGGAAGTGTGTTTCCTGCGGCGAGCGGAGTTAATCCAATGCTATCCATTATGGGGTTGTCGCATCGGTCGGCACAGTATATCAAGAGCGTGTTGTAATGCAATTAAATTTTTGTGGATAGAATGTTGATGGTGAAGAGGGAAGTTTGCCTCTTGACCATCAACATTCTATCCACATTCATCCTTACCAATGCCAACGCACCGCCATTTCGCGCTGGTCCCTGATACGTTTCTCGCCGGGCCATGCGCCACACATAGCCATGTATACTTTCACGGCGTCGTTAAAGAGTAGCTCGCTATACAATGCCTTAGCATCCTTAATCGCTGGCATCCAACGATTCAGGCACCACTCCATATCTCGTGCCGAGTCTTCCCGCTGTACCTCAGCCATGACGCCATCTAGCAGGGCTTCGATACGAAGCAACTCGCTCTTATCTTGAAGGCTATCAACCTTTGCAAAGCATTGCAACGCTTTCTTTTGCCGACCAAGATAAAAGTACGTCATGCCATCGTTCAAATACAAATTTGCCTCACTATGATGTACCCAGATCGGAACCTGTTCATCGGGAGATTGTGCAATAAATGCTTTATGTGCTTTTCTGAGAGAAGCTTGCGCTTCGTATACTAACCCTGCATAAGCTTGATAGGTCGCCAGGCCCGCATAGACGTAGCTATGAACAATTTGTGGAATTTTCTCGCTGCGCGTCTGCTTTAAAATATGCTGCGCTCTTTCTGCTGCCTGTAGAGCCTGATCGTACTGTTCTGCATAGTAGTGTGTGGCCGCCATCATTCTTGCAGATACAATTTGTTGTAAAGAATTTTCACCCATGCGGCTACACGTTTCTGCTTGTTGTGCGTAAGAGATTGCTTCGTCATATCCCTCCAGATGTTTGCCAAGGTCTGCTTTTAAGAGTAGACATTGTACCAGGAGATCAAGGGCAATTTTGCGCTGTGGTGGTGTCGATGACATGGTGGCTTCCCACAAGGTTGGAATATACGAGCCAACAACATTTGATGCCAACGTAATCTCTTTGCTTTTCCGAAGATGCCAGCAAGCTGTGATGCCTGGTGCGAGATGCATTAAAATCTCTTCTACGGGGTGCAGTAACCCGCCTTCTGGGGAGAAACCGCATAGCTTGAGAGCTAATAAGGCGAAGCGGTGTAGTGCCTCGATCCTCATACTGTTGTTTGCGTCTTGGTCCATAATTGCGTAGTCCTCTCGCGCATAAATCGTCTGGCCTTGCAGCTCCGTGACACACATATTTCATCGCTCTGTCCAGACTTCCGGGATAGCATAGCACCTTATTTCCTCCATGTCGAGATCAAAAGCCATAGCAAGAAGAAGAGACGATAAGCGTCGATATATGTCTACGTGCAGAAGAAATGTCTAGAAATGCCTAACAAATGCAGAAAATGGCGCCCAAAAAAAGGTTATTGCCCATTAATGTAGCCCAATTTTTTTATTTTTTATTTTTTTTTTTTTAAACAAAAATATTTATAGAAAAT
>CAXUHG010000193.1:5255-7284 GCA_964250805.1 uncultured Ktedonobacteraceae bacterium
ATTTTTCGGGGTCGCCCTTATATTGTCGCCCCATTTTTCTGCATTTTTTCTGTTTATTTCGTCAACCCATATATCTTCTCGAACTTGCTTGTCAGGTAGTGCATGAAGTAGTCGGGGTTGAGCGGTTCGCCAGTGACGCGCTGTATGAGTTCGTCGGGCTGGTAGATGGCCCCGAAGATGTACATATGCTCGCGTAACCAGTTGAGGATGATTGAGGTATCGCCCTGTTGCAGCGATTCGTCGAAGTTCGGCAGAGCTTTGTGTAGCGTGTTGAGGATTTGCGCCGAGTTCAAATTACCGAGCGTGTAGGTCGGGAAGTAGCCGAAACCGCTTGTCCAGTGGACATCCTGCAGGATGCCGTCGCTATCGGTGGGGGGCGTGATGCCGAGATACTCTTGATACTTCTCGTTCCACATACGCGGTAGCGACTCAACCGTGACATTGCCGTTAATCATCTCTTTTTCTAGCTCGAAGCGGATGATGATGTGCAGGTTGTATGTTACCTCGTCGGCCTCGACGCGAATTAGGCTTGGCTCGACATGATTGAGGGCACGGGCAAAGGTGGCGTAATCGACGTTGGCATACTTCTCAGGGAAGACTTTCTGCACAAGCGCGAATTGTCCCTGCCAGTATTGTGGTGAGCGACCAACCGCATTCTCCCACAAGCGCGACTGTGACTCGTGAACGCCGAGCGAGGCACCACCAGCGACGGGCGTATTGACGAGTGTTTGGGCACTCCCTTGCTCGTAGAGGGCGTGACCTCCTTCGTGAATCGCCGCCATCAACGATTGTTGCAAAAGCTGCTCATTTGTACGAATGGTGACACGCACATCGAACGGGGTACCGAGGTTCGTGGTGAAGGGGTGTGGCGACTGCGCGATGGCTCCGTAGTTGAAGTCATACCCTATGCCTTTGAGGATGGCTATGCTCAACTCAACCTGCTTATCTGAGGCGAAATGACCATGTAAACTGGAGGTGTCTATTGTGTTGCCGCTCTCCTGAATACGTTTCAGCAGTGCTGTACTCATGGCACGAACGGGAGCGAAGAGCGCATTGACGCGAGTTGCGGTCAATCCAGGCTCGTAGTCATCAAGCAAGGCGTCGTAGCGTGACTCGACATAGCCCATGCGGTCGGCGTATTCGCGCTGTAGTTCGATGGTGTGTGCGAGAAAGGGGGCGAAGCTGGCGAAGTCGTTATTGGCACGAGCCTTGCGCCACGCCTCGAAGCTTGCTGCGTCATGACGCGCCATCTCTTCCACGAAGCTACGTGGTAGTTTTGTGCTGCGTGTATAGCCACGTAGAGTTTGTCGTATGAGTCCGCGATCAGCATCGGTAAAAGGTGCGCTTTGTACAGGTGCCTCTAGCTCGGCGAGCAGCTTTCCGAGTGCGTCACTGCTCCATCTATCGTGTAAGACGCCCTGTAAGACAGCCATCTGTGTTCCACGTACCGCACCTGCGCCGTCTGGCATCTGAGTATTCTGGTCCCACCCAGCAAGATTGCCCAGATCGTTCAAGGCGCAAATATCGCGCATAATGTCGAGCAATCTACTTATGCGTGCATCACTACGGGTAAAATCGGGTGTTGCTCCTGTGTCTTCTCCGGTCGTCTGTTTTGTAACTAAAGCCATTGTCAATTCCTCTCAATCTGGCTGTACGTTATGCAAACCCCATCTCCTCAACGTCTCGCCACAAACAAAAAGAGACCCATCAGGGTATCCTTTTTACGTAATTCCGTTAAAAATTGCATTCCGCGGCGAGCATGACCAGGGCTACGGATCTGGCACTATCCGTTCTCCACAGTATACAAGGATTACGCAAAGATTGATAGGGGGTATTTCAGGTCATACAATAATTTTACAAAATCGGTTACAAGAGCATTGGGTACCAACGGGCGAAGTAAAGAACGGACGGGCGACTATGAGGGTCGCGCCCTACTATATATCGTTTAGACGCGCTACGCGCGTTCAGTATAGTAGGGTGCGACCCCATAGGCGTTAACTGAACGAATCAATGGGGACTAGGGCGCCCG
>CAXUHG010000194.1:0-7236 GCA_964250805.1 uncultured Ktedonobacteraceae bacterium
GGCGACGAAGGAGTGTGCTATAATGGGACAACACTGTAAAAGTTAGAGGTATGTATGCGAGCAGTTGACGATGGCGGCCCCAAATATGCAGCCGTTCTTGGAATTCTCCTAAACTGGAAACAGTTGCCGGAGAGCGATATAGCACGTATGCTTCGCACCTATTATCTCATCACCGACGACTTTCGTGAGATGGAAGATCAAGGCTTCGTCACGATGGAATTTGTGGGTGACGAATATATCCTCACTCCCACTCTGCTAGGTCGCATCTGGCTAGAGCAATATAACAAAGAGAAGAAAACATAAATAAGGAGACTGGCATGGCCTACGAAGACGAAGAAGAGGCATTACCCTATACCACCATTGGTACCGATGATGCAAAAGGCAGAATCGACTCCGGGACTCGTATCATAGATGTTCGTACACCTGAGGAATGGAATCGAGGTCACATTGCTGAAGCAGACCTCGTAACCATTAGTGGCATCTATAGCTTTGGCAAAGCCCTAAAAGACCTGAACCTGTCGCCAGACGAAGACGTGATTTTCGTATGCGC
The DNA here is from genome assembly GCA_964250805.1 of uncultured Ktedonobacteraceae bacterium. Classification (GTDB taxonomy): domain Bacteria; phylum Chloroflexota; class Ktedonobacteria; order Ktedonobacterales; family Ktedonobacteraceae; genus JBBQVS01. The sequence continues at coordinate 551 of CAXUHG010000194.1, forward strand.
ATCAGGGCAACGCAGCGCAACTGCGTCAGAGATCGCATCTCTTATAGGTCTCACAAGAGTCTACAACCTTGCTAATGGCATGAACGGCTGGGTTGGTCGTCGCTACCCCATCGAACGCTAAACTGTAGGGGCTATAATTTATTACGCCCTCGTTCCCTATGATATCCCGAATCAAGGCGTAATGAATAATAGCCCCTACAGGTGGTTTCATATCCGTCGTATATCGTTAATCTGAGGAGAAGACCTATGCCTTTACTCGAAGGAAAAAAAGCCCTTATTTTTGGCGTTGCCAATCACCGCTCCATCGGCTGGGCTATCGCGCAATCACTCGCCGCCGAAGGTGCCCAGATCATTCTGGCATATCAGGAGCGCATGGAGAAGCACGTCCGCGAACTGGCGGAGAAGATTCCCAATACGCCCGTCATTCCCTGTGATGTACAGCAGGACGACCAGCTTGACACTGCTTTCGCGGAGGCAAGCAAGTTATTTAATGGTGAACTCGACATCCTCATTCACTCCGTTGCCTACGCGCCACCAAGCGAGCTAGAAAATCCCTTCACTGAGACGACACGCGCTGGCTTCCACACCGCTCTTGATATCAGTGCTTACTCATTGGTAGCGATGGCGAAACGCGCAAAGCCTTTGATGGAAGCTAAAGGTGGTAATATTCTCACGCTTACTTATATGGCAAGTGAGCGCGTCATGCCCAAGTATAATGTGATGGCGGTCGCCAAAGCCGCCCTTGAATGCAGTGTGCGCTATCTTGCCTATGAACTGGGCGAGAACAATATTCGTGTCAATGCAATCTCGGCTGGTCCACTCAACACATTAGCAGCTCGTGGCGTTTCCGGCTTCACCTCGTTCCGCGAGCAGATGGGACACGTCGCACCGCTGCGCCGCAACATCGAACAGAATGAAGTCGGCGATGCAGCCCTCTTCCTCTGCGGTCCACATGCACGCGCCATTACAGGCGAAATCATGTTTGTCGATGCTGGTTACAATATCATGGGTGCATAGATAAAAAACAGGAGAGCGAAACGAACGTTTCGCTCTCCTGTTTTTTATCTACAATTTACGCGTTCATGTTTGTACGCTCCGGTCGGAACGCTGGCATGCACAACGACCAGTATTCACACGCATTCTCCTGGCTATCATTGCTATAGGTGACGCGCGTCCCCTTCTCAATCATGCACGTCTCTCCTGGCTCAATTGAAAGCTTTTTACCATCCGCTTCGACAGCCAATGTTCCACGTACAACAATCACCACCTCGTCAAACTCGGCAACCTGTGCTGGTTCGTGCCAAGCGGAAGGAGCCATCATATGCGCAAGGCTAAACGAGTCGCTTTTTGTATTCAACACACCAAAATGCTCGTCGATGACCTTCCCATCTTCGCGCGGGAATATCGTCCCATGCGCTACCTTATGTACCATATTATCCTCTTCCTACTGCTCAATGTGTCGTATAAAGGTCTGAGAGGCGGGGGGCGTTGAATTTGGTTCACCACAGACGCTACAGAAGCGTGCGTTCGAGCGATTGAGATGTCCACAAGGCCACGGACGTAGCACACCAGAGTTATCGGGCGCTGCCTGTCCTTGCTGTTGTGGTACAGAGCCAATCACCGTTCTGTCTGGTGAAACCATTGGCGAAGGTTGAGCTTGCGGCACCTGTCCTTGATAGGGCGGAACAGGGTAGGTTGATGATGGTTGTGGACCACCAAATGGCGACATGCCATTTCCATATCCCTGTGGGACGGGAGGATTGTTGGGACCATACATATTGTTATTCTGTTGTGGTGGGAATGGCATCTGTCCATAATTCATCGGACCCATTTGTCCCGGTTGCATGGGATAGCCTTGCCCCATTGCGACTGGTGCCGCTACCGTACTCTTCTTGCCCCGGCGTCCAAAACCGAGGGCGACAATCACAAGGACGAGTAGGGCAATGAGCGTTATCGCTCCAATTGTCCATGCAAGAGCGGGTGCTGAGCTAATTCCGCCGATGCTAATTGGAGCGTTTGGAACCTGCTCATTCTTTGCTTGGTCCTGTGCATAGTTCAGGTAGGGTGTAACTGCTTTGAAATTCGGATAGCTACTCTGCAACTGCGAAAAACCGCTGACTGCTTTATGCCAATGACCAGCCGACGTTGAAGCATAGTCGGTAAAGGCTTGGCTCCATGTTTTCTGAAACGTTCCAGGCGTTGTATTAAGCCCCAGAGCCTGCACTAGCTGTTGTGCGCTACTGCTTGCCTGCAAAAAGCTAGTACTACCAGGAGAGTTCGGGTTGGAGGTACCAAAGCTAACCACACCAACCACTTTGCCGTTATTATTCAAGGCTGGACCACCGCTATCGCCATGCTCGACATTCCCACCAACTTGAATAACAGGTGCCCCATTATCGGTCGTTTTCAACGAGCTAACAATCACTTTATTGATTGAGGAGGAAAGTACAGTATTTGGACTATTACCAACATCTCCATTTCCGGGAAAGCCAATAATCGTGAGTTCATCCTGCTGCTGTACAGCCGCCGAGTCACCAATTGTTATGCTCGGTGTATCATCTATTGGCACATGTACAATCGCGGTATCCTTTTGATCAGTAGAGCTTTGCTTCTTAATGGTATCAACCTGCGCATACACGCTCCTGGGTAGACCTTTAAAGGTCGTAGAGGTTAACGTTCCTGTGTAAGCTGTGCTGAAAAATACATCACTAATGGGTGTACCATATTGTGGGTCTGATGCTATCTGCTTACTCTGCAACGCCTGTGCTACCTGATCGCTCGTCACCTGCTGTGTACCATGCTGATTGATGTACGTCGCCACGTCCTGAGCCGCTAGCTGATCAAGGTACTGACTAAGCGATGCATCCTGTGGCGGATTGACAACGTGGTCCGCAGTCAAAATATCACCATGACTACTAATGAAGGCACCACTACCAGAAAGTTCCAGTGGGTAAGGATCGCCCGTCTGAGGAAACGTGACATCGTTCGTTGCTGAAAAATGTACCGTCAATTTTGATGGAATATCAGTAATGATTCGCACTATCGCAGGCTTCGCAATATCTACCGCGCGTACCACCGGATCAGCAATATTACCACCAGGAACACCATCCGCATGAGCTACTCCTTGTAGCATGAAACTTGCACATAGCACACCTATTAGCATTAGTAAAGCACCTATATAACAGTTTCTATGTAACAGTCTCTGTGTATTGTTTGTAATTGACATGTATCCTACCCTAACTTCAGAATGAGGAACTTTCTTACAGCAATATTATACCTTACTCCTTATGAAATACGTCACATTCCAGGACGAGTTGCATAGCATTGACGTATTCTTCTCTTTTTTCAACCTCTCCACCCCATACAACACGTCTCATGTAACAGTTGCATTGTAATATATACATACTAGGAAGAGCCATTTTTTGCTCTTTCCTCCTCTTAAAAAAGCCACAATGAAATAATAACGGATGAGAACAAGAGAGAGATACAGCATGAGACAGAGTACATACGGGTAAATGTCAACAACATCTTTCTTTGACTCGTACTATAAGCAGTGGTTATATAAAAATCGTGTTACTTTACCACTATTATATAGAGGGAGCTAATAAATGCGAAAAAGCTATGCTATACCATTCCTGGCACTATTACTTACTGCCTTGTTCGCTACAGCATGTAGTAGCACGGTGTCGTCGTCACCCGGCAGCGGTAGCTCACTAACCCCATTGCAAGTATTGCAAAGAAGCGCGAACGCTATGAAACAACTCAAGTCGTCCCATGTAGAAATCCAGGACACGAGCAACGTTCAAACGTCGGGCACGACCAGCGCAACGCCAACAACTGGCACACCGACCGCCAATAATATCACGGTCAAACTCACTGGTAGTGGTGACGAGGCTCTACCCGATCAGGAGCAACTCAAACTCACTATCAATTCAGGTACCACCCTTGCTGAAATTTTGCAGGGTCAAAAGGTCTACGTACAGAACGCGCAAGACAAATGGTACGTATTCGACAAAGCTACTTTACAAGGTAGCGTAGGCAATACCTTCTCTGGCTTCAACCTCGACCAGAACACTCTGCTCGGTTTGATTCAGCATGCGAAGATTACCGATTATGGTACACAGCAGTTGAACGGTCAGAACTTGCGCCATATATCCGCAGCCCTCGATAAGACTGCATTGAGTCAGTTGCTCAAAGACAATCCACAACTAGGTGGTGGCATCAGCCAGCAAGATATTGATACTCTTCTGAGCAAAGCGAAATCGTTCCAATCCTCAGTTGATGTGTGGATCGACGAGACCCAATTCTACGTTCATCGTACCGAATTCAAACTTAGCCTCAATGCTGATACAAGCTCTATCAGTGGTACTCCCACCGCAGCAGGTACCGTGCCCACCAGCGTCACAACAAACCAAGACTCTATCATCGACCTCAGCAAATTCAACGCTCCCGTAACCATCACGCCGCCAACCGACGCCACACCCACGAACGACCCAACCGTCATTCTCGGTGGTACTGGAAATAATAAGCCGTAAATAGGATGATGTAACATTTAGTTTATAAGAGAGCCATAAGCTACAATTATTGTGTCTTATGGCTCTTTTGACGTTGTGAAAGGGGAAAACAAGAATGACAACACAAATAAGTCGTTTCAATGCGTAAGAGCTTATTGAGCAGCTTAATAGGAATAGCTGTGTACGACGGCAAGATAGACCTGTTGCAAACCATCGCTGAACTTGGAATTGATGATAACGAGCCGAGGCTAACCGCAAAGGAGAAAGAGGCTACTGTCGCTGATTTGTTAAAGGCGCGTTCTGGTATCTATCATCCATCGAACTGCCAACCCAATACTATGCTTCCCGAACGAGGAAGTCATGAACGAGGAACCTTCTGGCATTATAACAACTGGGACTTCAATACGTTAGGGACTACTTTTGAGTTGTGTACCCAAAAGAGTATTTTTACAGAGTTTGAGCAACGGATAGCATCTCCCTTACAAATGGAGGATTTCGAGTCCCAAAACATATTCTATCGTTTTATGGGTCCTACCGAAGCACAATACTGGTTTGAAGTACCAATGAGAGAGTTTGAGCGGCAAGGACCGCTCTTTCTACGGCAAGATGCCTGGAAAAACTCTGCCGATATAGAATTACGACCAATGGAGAATTTTCCTTACCGCTCCTGCTACTATGTTGGAGGTTCGGCATCTATACATCCGTGCTACTGGTTTCGCCTATCGGCACGAGACCTAGCGCGTTTTGGCTGGCTTTTTCTTAATGAGGGTCAATGGAAAGGAACACAAGTTGTACCTTCGCAATGGGTAAAGGAAAGTACGACCTCCTACTCAAGTGCATGGTCTGGCTCTGGTTACGGCTATATGTGGTGGATTGCGGTTGACGGCAACATGTTTCCGGGAGTGAAACTACCAGAAGGAACATTTGCCGCCCTCGGCTCCGGTGGACATACTATGCTAATTATTCCAGCCCTCGATACTGTAATTGTTCATCGCATGAATACCGATGTAGAGGGGGCGCGAGTGACTCTGAGCCGAGTGCAGCAAGCACCTCTACTACAAGCGATTTTAGCCGCAAGACTAGAGTAAATCTCCAACGCTGCTACCTCTTGCGTCAACTTAAAAATGTCTTACTAAGGATACTCATGAATGACATAATAAGGTGAGCCTTAACAAGACATGGAAACATTGCTGAATAGAAAATCAATATGGTTGAGGAGGATCAACGAGCATGGTAAAAGACAACAACTCATCAGCAACACCCCACGTTTCCCATTTGAAAACATCCGCAAAACTTCGGATGATAGTAACGAGTATTGGTCAGCACGCGAACTAGCAAACGTACTCGGTTACACCGAGTATCGTAAGTTCAAAAATACTGTCCAAAAAGCAGAGATAGCCTGTGAAAACAGTGGTCAGAAGGTGGCTGACCATTTCGCCCATGTGAGCGGAATGGTCGGCTAGGCTCTAATGCAAAACGTAAAGTGGAGGATATACACCTTTCTCGTTATGCATGCTACCTCATTGTTCAGAATGCCGATCCCTCAAAAGAAATTGTGGCACTCGGTCAGACGTACTTTACTATTCAAACACGTCGTCAGGAACAACGTGATGAACCCGAAGGCAAGAACGAGGATCAAAAACATTTATACTTGCGCGAGCAGCTTTCTGATCACAATCGACAACTTGCTGCTTCTGCCAATCAAGCAGGAGTTATCAGACCAACAGACTTCGCAATATTTCAAGATCATGGCTATATGGGTCTCTACGGTGGTCTCAAATCAAAAGATATCCATGCTCGCAAGGAACTCAAGAAAAGCCAGCAGATACTTGATCATATGGGTAGCGAAGAACTTGCGGCGAATCTCTTTCGCGCTACACAGACAGATGCTAAGCTAAGGCGTGAGCAGATTCAGGGCAAAGATAATGCGAATGCAACGCATAAAGAAGTTGGGCGCGAGGTGCGTGATACCATTAAACGTCTCGGTGGCACTATGCCAGAAGACCTACCAAAGCCACTTGATAGCATTAAGCAATTGCAACAACGTGAGAAAAAGCTTTTAGCGCAAGAGCTACAACCTTCAATCTTCGATGAAGCCTCGCGGCAAGAATAACAGAGTCGTGGGGGGGGGGGGGGGGGGGGGGGGGGGGGGGGGGGGGGGGGGGGGGGGGG
>CAXUHG010000195.1:0-1768 GCA_964250805.1 uncultured Ktedonobacteraceae bacterium
GCAATCAACCGCCGACAAGGACGCGATACATCGGTCCCTACCCACGTCCATCGCAGAAAATATTTTGTGCAAATTGTACAATAATAACAATATATTTTCTTACAATTTAGCCATAGCATCCCAGCCATTTGGCGTCATATGATATTTATAAGAAAGAGAAAACTAGCGCAACGCTGATTTTTTCATGCCTATATTTATGCAAAGTAGCCAATTTTTGTTTTGTGCAATGCAAGCTCATATATCTGGCAATGGGGCTGGAAGTATACTAGAGGAGAATGGAATACATGACACCTGAAGAAGTCCTCCAATTTGCCAAAGAGAATGGCGCAAGAATGGTTGACCTCAAGTTTACTGACCTCCCCGGTTCCTGGCAGCATTTCAGCATTCCAGCCCATGAGTTGAAGGCCGGGACATTTGTTGAAGGTGTGGCCTTCGACGGTTCTAGCATTCGCGGCTTCCAGACCATCAATGAGAGCGACATGTTGGTCATTCCCGATGCGGACACCGCGATTATGGATCCATTCACAACTATTCCAACGCTTAGCCTTGTCTGCGACATCGCACATCCTGCACCAGGAGGAGGCGCAAAAAAGCCTTATAGCCGCGACCCGCGTTACATTGCCAAAAAAGCTACCGAGTATCTCCGCTCGACAGGTATTGCCGACACCAGTTACATGGGGCCAGAGGCCGAGTTCTTCGTCTTCGATAGTGTGCGCTATAGTTCCACTATGAACACGCAGTATGTCGAAGTGAACTCCGACGAGGCACATTGGAACAGTTCGCGTGATGGCGTACAAAATCTGGGCCACTTGATGCGCGTCAAAGAAGGCTACTTCCCCGTTGCGCCCAACGACACTATGCAGGACCTGCGCAGTGAAATGGCACTCTTGCTCGAAGAACTAGGTATTCCCGTCGAGGCGCAACATCACGAGGTTGGCGCACCAGGGCAAGGCGAGATCGACATGCGCTTCAGCACCTTGCTCAAGAGTGCCGACAACATCATGCTGTACAAATATGTTGTCAAGAACACAGCACGTAAGTATGGCAAAACAGCAACGTTCATGCCTAAGCCCGTTTTCGGCGACAATGGCTCCGGTATGCATGTTCACCAAAGCCTGTGGAAAGATGAGGGACCTCTCTTCTACGCTGAGGACGGCTATGCCAGCCTCTCAGAGCTTGCACACTACTACATCGGCGGCATTCTCACTCATGCCCCTGCACTGCTCGCCATCGCGGCTCCAACGACCAATAGCTACAAGCGCTTGGTTCCTGGCTACGAGGCACCTGTCAACCTTGTCTTCTCATCGGGCAACCGTAGTGCGGCAGTTCGTATTCCTAAGACATACACGGCACCGGCAAAACGTATCGAGTTCCGCTCGCCCGACCCAAGTGCGAATCCGTACCTGCTCTTCGCCGCCCTATTGATGGCTGGCTTGGACGGTATCAAGAACAAGATTCATCCAGGCGAACACGGCTACGGCCCCGTCGATAAGAACCTCTATGAACTTCCACCTGAGGAGCTACGCGAAATTCGCTCGGTTCCAGGTTCGCTCGAAGAGTCGCTGCAGGCATTAGAGGCCGATCACGCCTTCCTACTTGAAGGCGGTGTCTTTACCGAAGACCTGCTGCAGAACTACATCGAACTGAAACGTAGTCAATCAGACGAAGTTCGTCTACGTCCCGCTCCTATCGAGTTTGGTATGTACTATGATGTGTAAACATTGTAACTAGAAGCCAAGAAAATCAGGGAGACCGCAAGGGTCTCCCC
>CAXUHG010000195.1:1778-7169 GCA_964250805.1 uncultured Ktedonobacteraceae bacterium
ACCCCCGCCCCCCCCCCCGGCCCCCCCAATAATTTTCTCGGTGGGGGCCCCCGGGTTGCGGTCTCCCTGATTTTGAACACCTTTCGCAACAATGTGATATATTTATAGAACTTCTATAAAAATGTTGTCAAATTTTGTTCTATTACTGCACAAAGGAACAAATCATGCAATTGCTTACCGATAGCTATGGACGACGCATCAAAAGTATGCGTATCTCCGTCACCGATAAATGCAACTTCCGTTGCACCTACTGTATGCCCGCCGAGGGACTTCCTTGGCTCAAAAAGACAGATATTCTTTCCTATGAGGAAATTCTACGTATTGCTCGCGTAGCGGTGAGCATAGGAATAGAGCAGATTCGTCTCACAGGCGGCGAGCCATTAGTGCGCCGAGAATTACCAGAACTGGTGCGGCAGTTGCATGAAATTGATGGACTACGTAGCCTCAGCGTGACAACAAACGGTATTCTGCTCAAGCAGCAAGCAAGAGCATTAGCAGAAGCTGGTTTGACCCGTATCAATGTGAGCATGGACTCGCTCTCAAGTGAGAAGTTCGCGCAGTTGACGCGCCGCGACCAGCTTGATCGCGTTCTTGAGGGCTTGGAAGAAGTGGGGAAGTATCCCTCTATTCAGCCTATCAAGATCAATGCCGTCGCTATTCGTGGCTACAGCGAGGATGAGGTACTTGACTTCGTGCGCTTCGCACGCGACAAAGCCTATGTGATGCGCTGGATCGAGTTTATGCCGCTCGATGCCGACCAGATATGGCGCAAAGAAGATATTCTCGCTGGTGCCGATATCAAAGCAATTATCGAAGCTTCCTATGGTCCCCTCGTACAAATCACCTCTGGCGATTCCTCAGAGACCGCACGCCGCTATACCTTCAGCGATGGTATTGGCGAAGTAGGATTCATCAACCCTGTCAGTGAGCCGTTCTGTGCCTTCTGTGACCGCATCCGTCTGACCGCTGACGGGCAGATTCGTACCTGTCTCTTTGCAACAGACGAGACAGACCTACGCGCCGTTGTGCGCACAAGCTCCGACGATGAAGCAATTGCGGATACACTACGTCAGGCAGTAGAGAAGAAAGAGTTAAAGCACTACATCGGTGATAAACGCTTCAAACGTGCAAGCCGTAGTATGTCAATGATTGGTGGTTAAAGGGAAATAAGCTTCGTTCGGCAAAAAATTCATAGATGTAACGTGTACTTGTATCACACATGCAGGAACCGCAGTACCGTGATACAAAGTACACGTTACCGAAAAACAGGACGTTCGTTGTTATAGTCAAATAGATATCATGTAATCAGTCCTCAGAGAATTTTTTCAGAGAATTGAATAGTACAACGGTCTGACCGTACATCAGGACAGGCCCAGAAAGAGAACCCCACCATGATATATGACGGCGGAGATTTGCTTACAGTGCATGAGGTTGCCAAGCAGTTGCGCGTAGACGACACGACGGTCAGACGTTGGATCAAAAATGGTATACTTGAAGCTATTCCCCTACCACATCGGGGCGAACGGCAGGCGTACCGTATTCGCAGGTCTACGCTCGACAACCTTCTTGCGGCACCTCCAACGGAGTCATCAACAGACCAGTAGCCAAGAAGTGCCTAACCTGTTAGACTGTGGACAATTGTAATCTGAGTACACCCTAAAGTAAGGAGATCAATATGTCTACAGTCGATATCGAAATGCTTTTTCGAGAGTTGGAGGGGAACGTCGAGTCGGGTTTTGCCACTCTTGACTCACAAGTACATAACTCGCCAGCAGGTGTACCATATCTATCGAGGCCAGGAATTGCTGTACTCGCGCGCCCCAGTACCCATATTCCAAGCTTAACAGGCTTTCTCAGTGGCTTCAATCCTTCCCTCAATTTTTCTGAATACACAAACGATCCAACTCCTCTACCCGACGGTGCCCAACTATGCAAAATCGCAGGTCAAACCTGTTACATGAGCTTTGGTCCCAAGCGTTCGATGAATGAGCAGGCCAAACGCTATTTTGACAACCTCAAATCCTCCGGTCACGGCTCCGTCTTCGAGCATGCCAACTACAGCCTCCTGTTTTATGGTATCTCACGCAGCGTGACCCATGAACTTATCCGACACAGGGCAGGATTCGGATTTTCGCAGCTTAGTCAGCGCTACGTAGGAGGTCGCACACTCCGCTTCGTCGAGCGACCAGAGTATCAAAACGATGAACTGCTCCACACTCAATTCTTACAACGCATTGAGCGTGCCGCCGATGAATATGCGACGCTCACCAATCGGCTGCTAGAAATGCAAAATGCAGGTGTCAACATTCTAAGTGCCGAGGCCAAGACTGACCTACTCAAAAAAGTGCGACAGAGCGCACGCTCTGTCCTACCAAACGAGACAGAAACGGTTATCGTCGTCACAGGCAACGTGCGAGCATGGCGTCACTTCATCGAAGAGCGAGCAAGCACCCACGCTGAAGTTGAGATACGCGAACTGGGAGTACGCACCTTCCTCTGCCTGCAACAGGCCGACCCCGTGCTCTTCGATGACTATACAATAGAGCAGCTTGCCGATGGGACGCATATCGTAAAGACGGATTTTGTGAAGGTGTAGTATGCCATCAATCTTAACCTATCATAAACGTCAAAGTGGAACAAAAAAAGCTTTCTTTCCGTCTATACTAGCGAGAGCAGGATATAGTGATGTTTTCTAGCTAGAAAGAAGGAAATATGAAATTATCAAGATTGATATGGGTTCTTCTTGCCATCGTTGTGCTTACCAGTTGTGGCAGTACAAACGTTAGTGCAGGGACGCCTACGGCATCGCCAACAGCATTACCAAAGCCTACTACACTCCATGTTATACGTCCTATGGTCGATAACTTTCCTCCTTTAGAGCGTATAATACGAGATGGTACAGCAGTACAGCATCTTTACACATCTGCATACGCCCTCCCTGTACCGACCCCAGGAGGAGTTGTAAGTTGCCCTAGCGATATTGGCATGGTTTATCATATGGACTTTTTGCAAGGCTCAGTTCTTCTGCAAGAGATAGATTTAGATGCCACTGGTTGTCAACTTTTGCATATAAATCGAAAAGAAACACGCTTTACCAACGAATCCTTTCGCTCATTGTTCATCAAAATTGTTGGCATCCCATCACTTGTTCCAGGGCAAAGCTAAACTTAAATAAAGATAAGAGCAACCTATGCTTCCCTTATTGCAAGGAAGGCATAGGTTGCTGGAAACGGGTAATTCGCCTCACTAAAACTATGTACTAGTAAGAGCCTTTCCAGTAAACAGGAAAGTCGAATCCATTATTCGTGATTGCACCAGGAGACGCTAATGTTTTATTACTACTGTTAACGATATAACCGTAGTGATGATGCAAGCTTCCGACGGAGTTAATTCCGCCATTCTCAACACCAATAGCACAATTAGTGAGTTGCTCAGTGTATCCAGGAGGATTAAATGCAGCGAGTTCGTAAAGATTGCTGGTACCATATTCACCTGGACGTTCTACGATACACTCACCAGTAGCACTATCAGAAAAGTAATTACTTTGTGTTTCTGTATGAGAGTTATAGCTATTAGCCGAGTAGTTTTCGATGTAAAAGTAGTCCTGGCTGTCATTATTGTCGTTGGAGGTAATCAAGACATGGAGTTGGTCTCCTACGTTCAACCTTGAAAGAGGTAGATTTTCTTCGGGAAAATATGGATAGACCTCCCACCAAGACTCATTATACTGGCAAGACCCACAAGTTTTACTCGAATCAATTCCTGCTTGTACAAGAACACCATTTGATGTAGTAAGGCTATCACCACCAACGCCAGCCCAAATAGAAACGTGTGAGTTAATGTCTGACGTGGTAAGGATGTTTGGTACGCTAAAATCAACTTCTGCTAGTCTATACGTCCCTCGAGAGCCATCATCAATGTTTCCTGCCCAGTTGTTATATGCACAACCAAAACAAGAGGTACTAGGACTTAGAGGTGTACGAGCATGATGTGTTTTCTTCTGTGGGTCCACGTATGAGCCGCAAGTTCTATGTTTCGCATGTGCTAACAGAGAAGTCCATTTTACCCGATTCCTATCCAATGTAGAATGGGTAGGAAGACCGTATAAACGGAGTTGTACATCTGATAATGTCATCAGATTCATGTTTTGTGGCGGCTGAAGACAGGTCGAAGTTGCAATCCGCTGATTGTACTGAGAAAGTGAAGTTATCGAATGCGCGGATACAAAAGGGATGGAGACTACTTCTCCTAGAAGAAGCAATAAAACACTTCCAAGAATCAAGATAGTTCGGCAAAGTCCGATGGACATACGCACAGTCATAAATACTCCTCTTCTTCAAACACTTAATAAAAGTGCTTCATCACATGATAATACTACTAAAAGACGACATGCATGAAATGGATTTAGTACGAGTAGTGTAACAATTGTACTACCTTTCTCAACAAGAAAATTCCTCTCAGTCTATTGAAATAAATGATATTTGCGTTGAAAGGATTTTCTTGAATACAAGGTAAGAATATGTACATTCGACAATTTACGTAACTCATACTGTGTACAACGACTTTACCTTATGCGGCGTTACTTGTCAATACACTTACGCAAATCACGAATTTCACGAACTACAAAATACATTCTTACATAGAAAATTATTTCCGCGATTTGAGCATATTGGATGTTACTGGAATGATTTACCACAGTTCACGTCTATACAATTGCATGCCATTTTGTTGAACGTCCTCCACAGCTTGCATCTCACACTTTTCCGCAAGCTGTGATGAGAGGGTATTGCGGACAGGTAGCAAAGCTTCAAAGTAGATAAGTATCCCCTCCTGTTCCGCCTCGAACTCGAACTCAGCCGCAAGAATACGCGCACGGTTTAACGCACCAACGAGCAATAGGCGACCAGCACCCTGCCCCCGTTGTTGAGGACTTACGGCACCTTGACATAGAAAATGGTAGCCAACCTCATCCTGAAAAAGCATCAACGTGGTGTAGCCAGCAACCTCACCTTCGAGACCATCGAGCGTACCCGCCTGCCCCCATTCATTGAGTTCGTCGTCATCGTCTGTCACCACGAAGGCATTAGCCTCTGCATCGGCATTTGTCAGCCATGCCTCAACTGAGGGCTGTGGTACTGTAGAGCCATCGATCTGCAACGCAGCTTGCTGAATTTGTATCATTGTGGGTAAATTTTCTGGCTTGTAGTTGCGGATACGCATGTTATGGAGTCTCCCTTAGTATAGCAGCATAATAATTTTTATTATATATCGCTTCTATGAACGTTTCACATATTTTTGATAACAATGGAACACAATATAATGCTTCGCCTAGAAAAGCGTTTTAAAACGCTTTTATAGGCGAAGCATAACAGAAGGACAAAATAATGGCTT
>CAXUHG010000196.1:0-6727 GCA_964250805.1 uncultured Ktedonobacteraceae bacterium
AGGATACTCCTTTTTTTCCTTTCTGACAAATCAAACTTGACTGTGTACTACGAAAGTTATTGTTCGGCGGTCAATAAAGCACGCGCTATCACCAGACGTTGTATCTGGTTCGTGCCCTCGTAAATCTGTGTGATTTTGGCGTCGCGCATCATGCGCTCGGCGGGATACTCAGTGATGTAGCCGTAGCCGCCGAGCACCTGTATCGCGTCGTTTGTAACTTCCATTGAAATGTCTGAGGCGAACAATTTCGCCATCGACGAATATTTGCCAAAGTTTTTTTCGCCGCGATCTATCATCTCGGCAACGTTATAGACCAGCAATCGTGCGGCCTCAACTTTTGTCGCCATGTCTGCCAGCATGAACTGAATGCCTTGATTTTCAGCGATTGGCTTGTTGAACTGTATACGCTGCTTCGCATAGGCAACGGCAAGGTCTAATGCGCCTTGAGCAATGCCAACCGCTTGCGCCGCGATGCCGGGGCGAGTACGATCAAGCGTGCCCATCGCGATCTTAAAGCCATCGCCCTCGCGCCCTAGAATGTTCTCTGCCGGAACTTCGCAATCGGTAAAGATGAGTTCAGCCGTTTGGGAGCCGCGAATGCCCATCTTGTCTTCGATGCGCCCAACAGAGAAGCCGGGGAAGTCGCGCTCGACGATAAAGGCACTGATCCCTCGCGTACCCTTTGTGGAGTCGGTAATCGCCATTACGGAGTTGACTTGTGCAAGACCGCCGTTGGTGATGAAGCGTTTCGAGCCATTGAGAATGTACTTGTCGCCCTTGCGTACCGCCATTGTTCGCATCGCGGCTGCATCAGAGCCAGAGTCGGATTCAGTCAAGCCATAGGCAGCTAACCATTCGCCGCTTGCCAGTTTCGGAAAGTATTTGCGCTTCTGCTCCTCTGTGCCTGCGAGGAGAATGGGCGTCGATCCCAGTTGTTGTACAGCTAGCAGGAGACCAACTGTGGCATCGCAACGTGAAAGCTCTTCAATCGCCATTACAACGGACAACTCGCTCGCACCGATGCCGCCATACTCAACGGGGAATGGCATCGCAAAGATATCTTGTTGTGCCAGCAGTTCCTTCATATCCCAGGGAAACTCGCCTGTGCGGTCAATCTCTGCCGCACGCGGTGCCACGCGCTCCTGGGCCAACTCTCGAATCGCCTCTATAAGTGCCTTTTCGTCCTCGATGACATGAGACACAGCCATGATGAAGCTCCTTTTAGTACTGTATTAGTTTACCTATCTTGATTCGACGGTTTCGTAGGGACCAGATTTATCGCGTCCGCTGCTCAATTTATTGAGCGAAATCCTTGCAAATCCTGTCTGCACACAGCTTCAGAAGCGATCTCGCGTGATAAATCACGCTTCGGACGCGATAAATCTGGTCCCTACGAAATACCGTACAACAGATTTTTATAAAAGTATACCATATTAGAATTTTCCTTCGCCCGAATAGAGACGCAGGGGGCGCACAAGTGACGAGGCGGCAGGAGGAATGACCGAGCCAGATGCCTCCACGAGTAGAGCAAGACTAATCAAAAAATCGTCGTGACCATCGGTGGGGTCAACGTAGAAGTCGAGCGTGTCGGGGGCGGGAAGACGATAGCGGGCGCGTTGTAGCTGTTGCCAGCACTCAGTGTGAATGGCGTAGGGTGCTTCGCTGCTCGTGTAGAGCTTGAGGCGACCACTATTGAGAAATGTGAGCAGTTGATAGGCGAGGCGCGATTTACTGGGGCGTGAGAAGGTAAAGGCGGTAACGCGTTCTGTGCCGAGACGTTCCAGGAGTAAGGAGGCGAGTCCGGCACCAATGCCTGTTGCATCTACGACAAGGAAGCGTATTCCCCATTGCTCGACAAGGGCAACGGTGGCAGCGTATTGATCGAGATGCGAACGTCCTGTCCACCATTCGTGATGTACCACCTCGACAACGGGTAGCCCAAGCTCATTGTAGCCCACGCGCCCAATGGTAATCACGGTGCTGTCTCGTCGCGCTGATGACGTGGAAGGCGTCGCCGTCAGAGTAGAGGCGGGACGCTCCTCACCCGCGACATCCATACCTGCAATATACCAGCACTCGTCATGCGGACGATTCTCCCAATTATGAGTGCCTTGCAAGAGCGTTTTTTGCAGTTCATTGAGAAAGTAGCCTGCGCCGTTTAATGGATGGAGGGAGTATTGCGTCTGAATAGTTATAGAATCTTTTCCCAGGCGGGCAATTTCTTGTTCGACAAAGGTGCGATAGGCGGGATTGATGGCGGCGAGTGCGTGCCAATCGAACTCGAAGTGGAGGCGTTCGCCTGTGCGTTGTTGGCGTTCAAGGTTGACGGCACGTTGTTGCGCTAAAAGTGTGTTGTCGCTCCACGCGGTGCCATACAAAATGGTCGTTGCGTTTGTGGTCGAGGCCATTGGTCGGAAGTCGCGGTCAAATTTTTCGCGTGCCACATCTTGCGCCTCGTCAATTTCCAGGAGCAGGTCAGCGGTTGCGCCGACAACGTTGCTCTCTGGCCCAGCGGAGAAAAACATTACGCGTGGTCCAGCATGAGCGCGTATCAGGGCGGGATCGGACTGAGGAGCAAGACCGATAATGTGACCGGAACTTTGCCAGATACGGTCACGAGTGAGCGAGTTGTCGAGCATAGAGAGTAAACGCAAACGACTGTTCGTGATTTGTGGCACGAAGGTCGGAGCGGCTTTGACAATGGTACCGCGTGGCATGCAGGTCAAGAGGTAGGCTTCGAGTATGGCGGAGAGTTGGTTCTTGCCTGATTGTCTTGCCATCATAACACTAAACACATAGCCTTTCTGCTCAAGAATGGAGGACAGAATGGCTTCGGCAATCTCAAGTTGATAGGGATAGAGCGGCTTGCCGAGGACGTGTTGCGCGAAGCGTGCGATGGTGAGGGGAGAGGATTTCATAGGCGTGTTGAGGGAATGGGGGGGGAATAGGACAAAGAACAAATTGAGAAAGAGAGACAGGGGATGGCATCTCTTTTTCAGACACTAAACAGTGCTTGCTTGTTATTATAGCATGAGTTTTTGAAAAATACAAGTAGGGGTCTAATTTATTACACCCTGTTGACAACGCACCACGCTAAAGGGGATTGAACCGTGTCTCCAAATCCTGTGACATGATGTGTTGCCAACAGGGTGTAATAAATTAGACCCCTACAGTTATCCTTTGGAATCAATGGTACTAAATGGCCTATTTGGTTGCGAAACATGAAGGATTGAAAAAGAGCAGGTAAAGTCACTGCTGATGAACGGATGAATTGTTCATCGCTCTATTTTTCCTGTTGGAATATGAAAGGGGAAGCAAGCTCATGGACCTGGAACAGATCAAGTATTATTCAGATGGCGACGATGATGCTATCTTAGTGACCGACATTGATGAGACGACGCCCTCGACCGATGATGACGGCAATTTGCAGTATTACAGCATGGGAGGCCGCTATGTCTTCTCCGCTGACGATGATGATTAGTAGTTTGAAAACACAACATCGGTGCAAGCTCTGCGAGCTTGCACCGATGTTGTGTTTTCAAACCATCCAGTTATAAGGATTGGCGGCGTTTTCTGCGATAGAGAAGGCCAGCGAGTCCGAGCATGCTCATGGAGAGCATGTAGCCTAATATGGCAACCCAGAGCCAGGGGTTGATTGAGTAGTGCCCATCGGCACTTTCGTTGTAGAGCGTATTGCGAAGGGCGAGGTAGGAGTTGGTTGAAGGTGTAGCTGTTATGCCAACGGTGGGCGTTGTGCCTATAGTTGGGGATGGTGAGATGCCAACCGTCGGTGATGGTACTTGCGTTGGCACTGATGTTGGAGAGATAGCAGCAGTTGGCGCAACGGGAACAGGCGTTTGACCGATTGGTTTTGGTGCGCTCCCCTGTCCACCACCTGGAATAGGATTCGCTCCAGGTTGCCCGTTTGATGGTGAGACAATGTTACTTGTTGAAGATGCAGCGATGTCTACCGTAACTTTGACGGCATGACTGCTTGCCATATCGAGGGCTATAATCTGATGTTTACCCGCCTGTACATTGCTGCCAAGCAGAAGCGAGACGGAGAATGTACCCTGTGCGTCGGTCTGCGTGATATTGGGATGACATGGGAGTTGTGCATCGTATGTCAAAGCAATAGTTCCGTTCGCGCTGAATCCTTGACCATGCAGATAGATGGGCGTACTTGCATAGAGGGTGTTGTTATCAACAAGCGTAAGTTGTAGACCAGAAGATGAAACAGTGGTCGAGCGACATTGCGGCTTTTTTGCGTTTGCCACGGTACACGGTGTTTGAGCAAGTGCGGGCTTGTTGCCGTTTGCGTGTACGTTTTGCATGCCGTTTGTGCCATTATTCGTAACACCGCCAATATTTAGCCACCCCATACTGAGTGTTGTAGCAAAAAAGAGCAGAAAGGTGATGACGACCAGCACAATTGCGCCGTTAAACCAGAGCAAAAATTCGATACGACCGGGATATAAGAGCCACCAGCGCAGGCTATCGAGAGGCTTAAAACTTTTACGCGTCCGTTTCTCATCTCTTTTTTTGCTGGCGACGCGCTGCGCAAGCCAGGAATCTTTTCCCTGTGCAGTCGTCCATGATATACCATTCTCTTTTAGTAGGATGCTTTCGACGGTCGTAGGGGAAACGCTTGCAATTGGGCTGTTCTGCTGCGTAAATAGCACTGCGTCTTTTTGCACAGTAGACATTGCTTTTCTTTGCGGCGGCTGTGTCACCAGTTCGTCAATCGAGGGCGACAGTTGCGGAGGTCTAGTATTCTGCTTATCAAGCGACGGCGACAATTGTGGCGTTGTGTCTCGTTCGTCGATTGCAGGGTGTGGCAGCATTGCACTACGTTTGGCGGCTGCTGGCGATAGCTGCGGGGGTATCGTGTCTAATTCGTCTATCGTTGATGAAAGTGGAGGTGGCAGAGTCGGAATCTGTGTCATATCGCTTTCTTGCGCGAGCTTACCGGTACGACGCACACGCTGATTAGCCGATGCTCGCGCCGGAATTGGTGTACGCGGACTTGGAATAACACGCTGCTCTTTCAGGCCATAGGTGTTCAAGAGAGAGGCACGGGGACGTATAGGATTATGGGGAGCCTCCTCGGTTGCCTCATCCCACCCCTCGGACGCGATAAATCGGTCCCTACTGTGTGTAGGCCATTTGTCAATTTGCATGCATGTATTCTTTCCATATGTTTGCGGGAGACTTAATTCATCATGGACGTGATGGGGAACGGACGGGCGACCACAAGGGTCGCGCCCTACTATACGACGGTTTGTACGCGCTCCGCGCGTGAAGTATAGTAGGGAAGCCCCTTGTGGGCTTCCGTCGTGCCCCATTCACCGCCGTTCGTCATATTTGAATTGTATTAACCATAAGAGCCAGCCGTTGGTCTTTTCAATTCCCTCGTTATCTGTTTAAACAGCGTAATCAGGTTCATACAAGATGGTATTCTAGTGAAAATGAACGCCCCTCACATGTGTTTTTACCTGCATGTCTCGCATAATGTGGGGATTTTTGCACAGCAGGTGGAAAAAATTTCAGGGTAGAAGAGAGGGAAAAAATAACGCCTGTTGTGTCTCTACGTCACACACATGCTGAACGAGCGCATTTCTTCCGTTTGTTTGCGAATTGGCACGTTTCCTGCACAAAGAAGAGATAGGGGGAATATCCGAAAAAAATTTCGGATGCATGTTGCATAGAATAGTGCAATTTCATGGTACTAGTCAGAACAACGTGCATCTCCGGTTACCAGATTGTGGAATGTGGATTTGAGGAAGGTAAAGGAGTAGTCTATGGTAGCCATTATGGAACCAGTTCGACAGCGAGATATGGGGCAACTCGCAGCACCTGCGCAGAAGGGCGCGGCGCATCGACGAGATGAAACGCAACGAGTTACAACATATGGGTCTCTTCCCGCGAAACGCGGAACAAAAAAAAGTGCAAGCGACTATGATTCTTCTCTATATCAGCAAGAGCGTACACAGACGCACTATACACTTGATAGCTATGATGACTATATAGAAAATACAACAGATATTGATGATGTTTCTAGTCGGGATGATGAAGAGGAGGAGGTACAAGGACACGAAACAGATAACGCGATTCGGCAATATCTCAGTGAAATAGGTCGCTATCCCCTTTTGAACGCGGAACAAGAGATGCGTATCGCGCGACGTATGGTCACGGGCGACATGCATGCGCAACAACAGTTGGTTGAGGCAAACCTGCGTCTCGTGGTGAGCGTGGCGAAACGCTACAACAATCATGGCATTTCTCTACTCGATCTTGTGCAGGAGGGTAATCTTGGCCTTATTCGAGCGGCGCAAAAGTTTGATCCCGCACGCGGCTTCCGTTTCAGCACGTATGCAACGTGGTGGATTCGGCAGGCAATCAGTCGAGCGGTGGCGGAACATACGCGTACCATTCATATTCCTGTACATGTCGTAGAATTGATTTACAAGATGAAACGCATGACGCGTCAATTGTATCAGGATTTGGGACGCGATCCATTGCCGGAGGAGGTGGCACTGGCACTTCACGTCACGAAGGAGCGCGTGGTTGAGCTTCAGAGCATGGCTGAAACACCAATCTCGCTCGATGCGCCGCTCATCGAGGATGAGCAATATCATCTCGCGGATACGCTAGAGGATGCGCAAGCAACGGCACCCGCCGACGCTGTGACGCATCAAGTGTTGCGCGACCAGATCAATTGCGCGTT
>CAXUHG010000197.1:0-4283 GCA_964250805.1 uncultured Ktedonobacteraceae bacterium
GCGATCAATCTGGTCCCTACGAAAATGGTCAGATCAAGCTTGACTGTGTACTACCTGATGACGCTCCCATCGGTCCGTATATATACATCGGTTGACCAAGCGGCTTTTCGGTAATACTGATTATACATCAGGTTGAGGATAACAGGTACCCCCTCCCTGAAAACTGTTTAATTGCGTTAGCGCGAAGGACGTATCTTGTCCTAGCACACGGTCAACGTGTAGCCCTTGCAGAAGTGACGTTGCACAGTTGTTTGGAGAAGAAAGGACAGTGAGGTCTAGTTCAGGAAAAGTTCCGGCCTGTCTCTGCACAAGAATATCGTAGGTACCGTGTCCGATTGGTGGTACATACCATGAAAGCGTGACCGTCATCGTACAGTTTTTGGGGATGACAACATATCCACCAAACATAGCACGCCCTGCCTCATCGCTCGTAAAATTCGTAGGTCCTCCTATGGTGTCAAGTGGATGCCACGCACCAGTGTAGTTGTCGTTCAGCATGGGAGCGGAGGCACCTGCGAAGTACTGACCCGCTGGACATATCATCTCGTCGTGAGGGTAGATACTTTTAGCATCACATGCAGCCAATGGTCCACCACAGAGCGGTGTCCCTGTGTCGAAACCATTCCCCCCTAAAAATTTTGCCGTTGGCGGCACATAGATGCGCACATAATCGCGGTATGTATCCAGACCGTAGACGAAATTGAGCTGTGTGTAGGCAAGCTGCATTTGCAGATCATGTGTTGCACCACCATTAGCGTCGAGCGTCACCGTGTCATGAAGCGTGGTTTTGACATACTGCGATGCCTTGCTTGCACTCACATTCGCTTGCACGACGTAGAGGCCATCGTGCGTCGTCGAGGTGTCTACCTGCGCCGCATAGCCTTGCTGAGAAAGCAAATTCTCTAGCTGCGAATTCGAGAAGTATATCTGTAAGTCTTTGGTCTGCAAGTCGTGTAACATTTGCTTCCCAATCGCTAGCAAAGTCATGGGCGAAGAGTGGCGCACATTATCCATCAAAGTACGCGCCACAAGCGAGGTAAATTGTTTGCGGTCAGAGGTTGATGTATTGCCACCTGAAATGCTGATTTGTTTCGCGATACCAGCATTATCAAGCTGATAGTAGTGTAGACGAGCCTCAAGGTTTTGCGCTGTAATCGTCTCATTGTAAGCAGGAATACGAATTGGTCCTGTTACGCGCAACACGTCTTCAATCAGAAAGGGCGTGAACAGAATCACACCATCGACCTGTCGATGTGTCTCAATCTTGTACTGATTGATGGCAATCTGTGCCGACGTTGGAAAATCCGCCGAGAGATTCGAGTCGCGTAGCCCCCAGTTTGCGAACGGCCACCACGAGCGATACGCGGCTGGCGCGGAATGATCCGTCGTTGGACTATTGTCGGCATATTCGATGAGCGAGATATCACGTAGCGAGAAGGACCCGACTCGCCCTCCTGTTATGTGGAGTTCTCCATACTGTCCGGTAAAGCCACCCGTTGGACGCAACTCACCGCGATCCATCGTCTGCACAAGAAACGTTCTCTGTCCATCGACTCCAAGCAGCCAGCCAACCGCATCGAGATACGAGTGGCTTTGTGTGAGAATGTTCTTTGCCTGTGGTAACAACTGCAATAATTGCTGTATCTGCTGACGTTGATGGACGCTTACTGGTAGTGCCGAAAGCGACATCTGCTGCGATTGCTGCTGAATGTCGTTGACGTAGGGCAGAATGTCGTCAATAGTCGTGTCGATAAGTTTGAGGTCGGCGGCGGTGATAAGTGGCGTGTTCGACGTATTCAGCAATGGACCACGCAATCTTGGGGCGAGCGTGAGGACGGTCTTGATAAGTACCTGCCCCATATTCGCCACGTCTTCCCCCACGCGACTAGCGGCGCGTGCCGATGTAATCTGTGGACGATATTGCGGCGCATACTGCTCGACAAGCGGAATAACTGAGGCATGATCGATGATCGTTTGTGTTTGCACAAAATCAGTGCGTGCGGCAGCAAGCTCTTTGTTCGCTTGCAGTAGTGTATTCGTATCAAGGAGCTTCGAGGTTGACGATACTGTAGAGCCACCCGTCTTCGAGGAACTGAACAGTGTTTTTACATTGAGCAAATGTTGTACTCCGCTCGATGCACGGGTGCGAAGTGTCGTGTAGGTCGAGTATGCCTGCATACCATACATCACGCCTTCGACAACAGGAATCGTAATACCGATCAGCAATAACACCAATAACAGGAGAGCGATAACTTTGTGCTGTGCGATACGTTGTCGTAGGGATCGAGGAAGCAACCAGGGCACCCGCAAGGGGATGCCCCTCCCATACGACGATGGCGTTGATGAGGAGGGTTCGTGTATAAGAGGGGCATTCCCTTGTAGGTGCTCTGGTAATACTGTCTGCTCCTCATCCTGTGCATGTTCGGGCGGTGTTGTTTGCTCCTCGTCTTGCGCATGCTCTGGTTCCTGTTCTACCTCTACGTGAACAGGAACATTCTCTTGCAAGAGTGTCTGTGTCTCTTGCGGCTTCTCAACAACAATCAGTGGTAGGTCTGTTGGTGTATCAGGGTTTCTATGCTCAACAGGGGCACTCGACTCGGTGATAAGCGCCTTTTCTCGAACGACTTTGATTGTATCTTCGGTGTTGCCATCGTTGGTCGGTAGGGACCGATTTATCGCGTCCTTGTCTACGGTCGAGGTGTCAGCAGGACGCGATAAATCGGTCCCTACAGGCACAGCGTCTGTATTTTCTGTGACAGCTTCTTCGGGGGCAAGTCGAATTGTGTCCTCTTCATTCTCATCAATATTGGCAAGAGGCACAGTAATTCTAGGCTTGGGAGCAAGTTGAATTGGATCTTCTGTGTTCTCGTGATTGACAAGAGGAGCAGTAATTCTAGACTTGGTAATAGGCTGCTCCCCATGAGTGGCAGAAGAGGTAGCGGGAACGAGTATATCGTTCTCAGATACTATTTCGGACATAAGCGGCCCTCATATAAAAATAAAAGCTGAGAAACAAGCCCCCGCCTAGTATTCCGCTTTTTATTTTATCGTTTTGCTATAAAAGTAATTATTAAGTAGAGTATATCACTATGTACAACGGATAAAGTAGTGTACTCGTTTCAACCACATAACCTCTCAAAAAAAGTGGGCGGAAAGCCAGCGCGCGTTACGCCCCCGTTTTTTTAGAGGTTTAATAAATTTAACACTTAACCCACTATGGTTGCTCCTATTTCTTTATCTGGTTGCCCGCCGCCCTTGACAGCGGGCAACCAGATAAAGAAATAGATATTTTTTGAGAGGTTACATAAATTTACCACTTACCCCTCTCTCGTTCCGTCTATATCGCGTGTCTGTACAAAACACTGTATATACCTAATTGTGCAGAATTTATAAAAGCACAGGTATAGATGCTTGTGCTTCAAAAGAAAATTGTGTTTATAGTAGCTTCATCATGAAGAGAGGGTTTCATCCTATGTCAAAGAGACTACGTTTCCTAACCGTTTTCGCACTGGCGATTCTCGCGCTATTTCTGGTTCCCGCAGTAACATTTGCGGCACCAGCTCATACTGAGAATGCACAGAAATCAACAACCGTTTCATTAGCATTCACCGCTGCCGTCCCTGGCACAACCACCGCCATCACAGGCGGCCTGACCATTCGTGTACGTAGCGACAACAAATTCAATGGTGCGTTACATGAGCCTGGTGGTACATTGGTGCCTGTTGCTGGTACACTGCAGAGCAATGGCACCATCAACATCTCCTTCTACACGCCACAGGGTAAGCCATTCATTCTCGGTGTTGGCAAGCTAAATGCGGCTGGTGAGTTTGTTGGCACCTTCCAGATCAAGGGCGGTCCTGCTGGTATCTGGAGCGCGTTGCCCGTTGCTGATCCAGCGGGTGTGCTTGCGCTTGCCTTCACTGGCAAAGTTGGTACCACCTTCCTGTCTGGCGCAATCGTTCTGAACGCGAAGACGCTGCAAGGCACCTTTAACCTTGCCAATGGCACTATTCTTCCCGTCTCCGCGAATCTCATTAAGAATAGCTACTACCAGATTCGCGTCAACTTTGGTAACGGAGCCATCATTGGCTTTGGTAAGGCCACTGCCACTGGCTTCAAAGGTCCTTTCACCGTCGAAGCCTCTGGTGCTAAGGGCAAGTGGGTTGCCAACTTCTTCGCTTTCTAAGTTCCTTCAAGGGAAAAAATGTTTGCGCACTGGATGTTGTGGGGTTCGCCCACCGACCGGGGGGCAAAATTTTTTTGCTGGGGTTATTACGGAACGT
>CAXUHG010000197.1:4293-6704 GCA_964250805.1 uncultured Ktedonobacteraceae bacterium
AAAAATTTTTTTGCCCACTTTTTGTTGTGGATTGCCACAACATCCAGTGCGCAAACATTTTTTCCCTTGCTTTATTCCTCACCTTGCCTGTATAGTAGGTGCATGATAGAGACTATGCAAGAGAGGACAAAACAGTATGGCACTGCTATGGAAAATCGACGAGGGCACAACGGTCAAGCTGAAGAATTACGACCCTGATTATATTGATAAGCAGGTTGATCATGATGCAGCGAAAGAGAAGATGGCAAAGTTAGGCGACGAGTTGAGCGAGTTACAGGAACTTCTGGCGGCTGCCCAGCACCACAGTCTGCTGGTGGTACTACAGGGCATGGATACGAGCGGGAAAGACGGCACCATCCGTCATGTCTTTAACTCGGTCAATCCACAGGGCTGTGAGGTACATTCGTTCAAAGGACCAACACAGGAGGAATTGCTACACGACTTTCTGTGGCGCATCCATAAAGTCACTCCCGCACGTGGCATGATGGGTGTGTTCAACCGTTCACATTATGAAGATGTGTTGGTAGTCCGTGTGCATAACCTTGTGCCTGAAGCTGTATGGAGTCAACGTTACAAACAGATTAACCATTTCGAGAAACTACTTGCCGACAACAGAACCATCGTTCTGAAGTTTTTTCTACATATCAGCAACGAAGAGCAGAAACAACGGCTGCTTGCGCGTGAGCAGGATCGGGATAAAGCCTGGAAGTTGTCGGCAAGCGACTGGGCTGAGCGCAAGTACTGGAATGACTATCAGGACGCTTACGAAGACGCGTTGAGCAAATGTAGCGCGAAGGAGGCACCCTGGTATATTGTGCCATCCAATCATAAATGGTATCGTAATCTTGCGATAGCACAAACGCTTGTCGAGACGCTGCGTCCTTATAAAGATGAGTGGAAGGCAGACCTAGAGGCGCGTGGTCAGCAAGAACTTGAGGCTCTCAAGAAGACGAGAGAGGAATAAATAATGGTTGCGTGTCCGACGTGTCGGACACGCAACCATTATTTATTTTTCAGCTACCGAGTTTGCGCGTTGCCCGACCACGAGTGCGAGCCGGTGGAGGATAGTACGCGGGTATCGTCGTGATGATGTCACCGATGCGTAACTGCACCTGCATGTAGCGATTGGGAGACTTGTGATAGTGCGCGAAGAGCATCAGGCCATGTTGCGCGATAACGTCGGGATCATCGGTATGGCGTGTGAGCATCATCTGTCCCCCGATGCTCTCCTCGCCAGCCGCCGCCATTGCCTCGCCCTCTTCGCCCATCATCAGCTTGCGCGTATCACGATGTGGGCTACGATTAGGCCAGAGAATCAGGGCAATCGTTTGTCCTTTGAGCCTTTGTTCGCGCAAACGGTCGCCGAGGTAGTCCGAGAGTTTGCGAATGGCGGCACAGGTCTCATCGGCGTCAGCGGAGTGATGAAAACGCACACGCGCATTCTGGCTGAGCGGAGGAGCATCGGGAACTACTAGACTAGTGTCCTCGCCAGAGGCAACTTTGTATACCCATGTGCCGAGCCGTCCCAGACGACGTGTAACTGCTTCTTCGGTCAGCAAAGCAAGCTGTGCGAAGGTGGTAATGTTGAAGTCGCGTAGATGTGTGACTAGTTCTGCTACGGCAACGGGGTCTATCTGCTCACTCTTGCCCTCAACCTCTGGCGGACGAGAGCCGGAGCCTTCGTGGGAATCCTCCAAGTCTGGAAAGGTACCAGGATTACCAATGCCAGCCGCCCGTAGTTGTAAGAGGAGTGACAGTGGTAGCGTTTGCACAAACGATGCCTCGCGCCCCACGGGAATATAGAGGACACCCTGTCGCCCGTCCTTGCGACTCATGAGCGCAGCCAATTCCGCGATTGCCTTGCCATTGGCAACACCAATCTGGGCCGTTAAACCCATCTCCGCGATTTCGGCGCACAATCGCTCTGCCAAAGCAACGGGCGAGTCGAAGAGAATTTCGCAGCCGCGCAGGTCGATAAAGGCGTCTGCCATAGGAATGGACTCGATAATGCGCGAATAGGCGCGATAGCGTTCGCGCAGACGTTGTAGAATCGACTGATAGCGGTCATAGGATGCTGGCATGAAGCGTGTGCGTGGTGCGATCCGATGAGCGCGGCGCAACGGCATACCAGGAGTAATGCCAAGACGCATTGCGGCAGGCGAGGCATCGATCACGCGTCCTGGCTCGTTGGGACGACCTGTACCCGTACCAACGACAAAACTTTGCCCTTGCAATGTTGGGTCAAACGACTCTTCTAATGTACAATAAAAGTGGCGAATACGCACATGCATCACGCCCTGTCGTAGTCGCGCACGTTCCGCCGCACGCGCAACCTCCTGCATATTAACTGACGGCAGAGTCGGTACATCAGCTAATGGGCTTTTAGGTTGACTGAGAGCGGGTGCAACATC
>CAXUHG010000198.1:0-3351 GCA_964250805.1 uncultured Ktedonobacteraceae bacterium
GCCCATAATTCCCGAAACGCCGGACTGATCCGAGAGAGTTCTGCGATCTGTGTGCCCCACCAGGGGTCGTTGATGAAACGACCATATCCAGCGCGAAATTGCGCCAGAAACACTCGTGCTAATTTCTCCCATTCCTCGCTTTCTTTCCGCACTAAAGGAGGTGTGAATAATCTCCAGATCATGTTACGCTCTCGCTCAGACATCATGGCAGAGTAGCCAGAAATGGCGCCAATGGTTGCATGAAAGGCTGTATTCCACTCCACCACATTCAAACGAGCATCAACAACACACGCTGGGGTTGTTCCAAGTTGCTGGAGAAACTGTTGTAAGGTTGGACTGATCGTTGTGTGTGAAAACGTCTCCACTGGCGGAGGTTGTTTGAGTGCAAGCAAAAATAAATGGGTGCGTTCGTTCGTGTCCAATTGCAAGACTCGCGCCAGACTTTCTAACAATTGCACGGAGACGTGAATATCCCGCCCTTGCTCAAGCCTACTATACCACTCGGGGGTGACTCCAGCGAGCAGAGCCACTTCTCCTCGCCGTAAGCCTGGTGTACGCCTTCGCGTCCCTCTCGGTAATCCAACCTGTTCTGGCAATATGCGAGTGCGGCGGCTGCGCAAGAACGCGGCTAATTCGTGATGACGATCCAACTCCAATTGATGCATAGACATGCTCCACTCAGTGATGTGACAGGAAACGGGAAGTGCTAGTTCCTGAATAAACTCTTATCTCGTTAAAATCTGTCCCTTATTATACACTAGTGATAGATGAAGTGAGTGGACCCATCACAGAAGTGTCTACGGAACCCCTCTTGGGCCGAAAACCTGCTCACTCTTCACTCTTACTATCAACTGACCTTTTACCTATCAGAAAGCAAAAGACCTATGTTCAAACAGGAACATTTCTCAAGAAATCAAGGTGAAGCATGAAAGCAATTGTCCTCCACGAGTACGGCCCCGCGTCAAAACTCACATACGAAGACATCGAAGACCTCACACCTGCCGTTGGCGAGGTACTCGTGCGCGTCTCCGCCACCAGCATCAACCCAGCAGATTGGAAGGTACGCTCTGGCGCATTCAAGGACATCATTCCGGTAGCATTCCCCTACATCCCCGGCTGCGACCTCGCTGGCATCGTTCGTGAGATAGGCGAGGGCGTCACCAATTTCAAGCCTGGCGACCGCGTCATGGCTATGGTTCTGCATACCTACGCCGAACTCTGCACCGTCAAAGCCACCGACCTCGTCAAAATTCCCGATGGTCTGGAGATGACCACTGCTGCCACGCTTCCACTGGTCACCATCACGGGCGATACGCTGATACGGCTTGGCGCTAACGTCCAACCCGGTCAGACCGTTCTCATCACTGGGGCTTTAGGTTCTGTCGGTCGCTCAGCGGTCTTCGCGGCATCTCAAATTGGTGCTCGGATCATTGCTGGTGTTCGTGGCAAGCGACTTGATGCTGCCCGGCAACTTCCTGGCGTGAGCGAGGCCATCGCCATCGATGATGACGCAGAGATTGACAAACTTGGTCCTCTCGACTGCGTCGCTGATACCGTTGGTGGGAAGTTCGCTGACAAGTTACTTGCCAAGGTCAAGGAAGGTGGCACGTTTGGGTGTTTCCCCAAGCAAAACCCGCAAGACGCCGCGCTTTATCCCACCGTCCACATCAATACCGTTTTTGGGCAAGTCGATCCTGCAACCAGGGTTGCGCAGATATTGCACTACGCTGAAGCGGTACGCGACGGCAAGCTGACGATCCCTATCGACCGCATCGTTCCGCTCGCCGATGCCGCCGAAGCACAGGTAGCCGCCGAAAAAGGCGGTATTGCCAAGATCGTCCTCACCGTCTGAACACAAAGATCAGGAGTGCTCGTGACTGCCACGGTTTTCATCACCGTGGCGGTCACGGGTGTAAATACAAACATTAAACAGCTCTTACGCAATCTCGATGATGTTGAGATAGTACCTCTACAACTGAACTGTATCAATCGACTTCACGAATAAGGCGATTTTTTAGTAGTAACTCATCATTACCCAGAATCAGCGAGGTTGTGTAAGAGCTGAATAATGCTGGGATTTACAGACATTCCCATGACCTGTTGTTTCATGAATATCTATTACATCGGTGGCATCACTCCACGTATAGACGCATCGACCAACTGCACCGGATGCAACGCTGGAATTGGCTTGTCGAGGCGTTGTAGCGATGCCTGAATTTGGAGTAGACAACCAGGGTTGGCGGTTGCTATCAAATCAGGATTTGTACTAAGAATATTCTCTGCCTTGCGCTCACCAAGCTGATTCGCCGTCTTAGGCTCTAGGAGATTGTAGGTGCCTGCGCTACCACAGCATATTTCAGCCTCTGGAATATCTGTCAATTCGAGGCCAGGAATGGCGCGTAACACTTCGCGCGGCTGCTTGCGGATACCTTGTGCATTGGCGAGGTGGCAGGCGTCATGATAGGCGACACGTAAGTTAATGGGATGACGCGGCGCGACTGGCGCAAGTTCCGCGAGCAGTTCTGTGATGTCGCGCACGGACTCCGAAAACGCCTTTGCGCGTTCGGCATACTCAGGGTCGTCGCGCAAGAGATAGCCATACTCCTTGAGATTCGAGCCACAACCCGCGACATTGACCACAACCGTATCAACAGCCCACGCCTCGAACGTATCGATCAGGCTACGTGCAAAACGTAATCCCTCCTCCTCACGCCCCGCATGTACGCTAAGGGCACCACAGCATCCTTGCGTCGGTGGTATCACAACATCACACCCCTCCGCCGTAAGGACGCGAATCGTCGCCGCGTTCACATCATCAAAAAATACGCGCTGAATGCAGCCGCTAAGCAACCCCACACGGCGTCGCTTCGTTTGTTTAGTACGATTAAATACTTTAGGTTGCGATAAGAGCGAAGTGAGGCGAATGGACGGTAGAATGGCCTCCATTCCTAGCAGACGGGCTGGGATGAGTCGTTTGGCGGTTGGCGTTTCAAGCAAACGTTTCGCTCCACTCTTCTGATACAGCCAGAGCAGAGGCGTCAACAGGCGTAGACGTGTAGGATAAGGAAAAAGGCTAAAAATCAGGTTGCGGAAGAGGCGATCCCACAGGTTGCGCGGATGATGACGCTCGATCTGTGGACGTGTAGCCTCGATCAATTTATCGTACTGCACACCCGATGGGCATGCGGTGACACAAGCCATACAGCCCAGACAGCGATCCATATGCGTCGTGAATGCATCCGTCATGCCAACCTCGCCCTCCGACGCCATTTTCATCAAAGAAATGCGACCGCGCGGCGAGTCCATCTCTTCTCCCCACAATAAATAGGTCGGACAGGTTGGCAGACAGAA
>CAXUHG010000198.1:3451-6454 GCA_964250805.1 uncultured Ktedonobacteraceae bacterium
TCCCCACCGATTCCGTTTCTATTCATTGTTCCCCTCATAATCCCCCTACAAACCTTCCCGCATTAAGTGTCCCATTTGGATCAAAGCGTGCCTTCAAATTTCGCATCACGCTCAACGCAGGAACAGGACCCCATATGTCGATCTGGCGTGCAAGCTGGAATGGTGCCTCTGTAACGACGACGCTTCCTCTTTGCTCTATAGCAGCCTGTCGCAAGGCATCGACACTAGCTATTAGAGCGGCATTGGCTCCTATAAGGTGTGCGAAAATTAGGCCGTGTCCTGCATGCGCCCGCCACGTTGCTCTTACCTGCTGTTGCTGGCATAACTGTTCGAGTTGAGTCAACCAGGGCGCGATCTTAGTTGGCAACAAACCGGCCTTCAAAGTGAGTGTGTTAGATAAATCGTTCTTTATAGTAGTAGACATGCGTAACGCTTGCTGCGTCCAGAACTTGGCTTCCGCGTCACCTTCAAGCACTTGTATTGTCTCAACTACATTCCCCTGTATGTCTGCGGTCATTGTGCGAAGCGTATCTGCCTGTGCAGTGATCGCCTCGTGTCCCATCTCGAAGCGCACCGCCATCGTGTAGGAGTCGGTTTGTGCGGTATCGCCCAGAATGTCTATGACAGTTGGTACGAGCGTTGAGCCTATAATACGTATCGCTAATTCACAAAGCGGTGTTATTGATGAGGACGAGATACGCACAGTGCGCGATGCAATCGGTAGAGGATACAGGCGGAATGTCGCAGAGACGATAACGCCGAGCGTTCCCATTGCACCCGTGAAGAGCTTGGGCAGGTCGTAGCCCGCCACGTTTTTGACGACCTTGCCGCCGCCTTTGGCAATCGTGCCATCGGGCAATACCACGCGTATGCCGATAATCTGGTCGCGCACACCACCATAGCGCAAACGGCGCGGTCCCGTTGCATTTGTAGCGACAAGTCCCCCGATTGTTGCCTCTGGTGCAAGGTCGGGGTCAAGTGCAAGCCACTGATTCGTCTTTGCCAGTGATTCCTGCAAGGTTGCTAGAGGCAATCCTGCTTCAGCGATAACTATGAGGTCGTTTGGCACATGTTCAACAATGTTGTTGAGGCGTGCGGTACTTAGAAGAATGTCGCCACCCCTTGGTGGTAGACCCATATCAAGCTGTGTGCCGCCGCCGCGCACTAACACACGCAAACCGTTTTTATTGGCAAAGGCCAGCACCGCCGCTATCTCTGTCTCGTTCGCTGGCTCCACAACGACCTGTGGTTGTATGCCAGCAACACTATCTGCATCGGTAGCCGCATGTACCCAGCTTCCCACCAGTGGTTCAAGGGCGGATTGTAGCGATTGTGTTGAAATACTCATACGTTCAACCCTTTTCTCTACTAAAAGCGTTCGATCACGCCTGCCGCCTCAAGTGGATGCTGACGATAGGGACCAGGAACCTCGCCGCAGAGACGTGGCGTAGGATATACCTTATCAGGATTGCTCAACTTGTCTGGGTCAATGGCGCAACGAATAAGCTGGTGCGTCGCCATATCGTCGTCGCTGAACATAAATTGCATGTAGGCTTTTTTGTCAATGCCCACGCCATGCTCGCCCGTGATGCTGCCACCGTGATTGACGCAGATATGCAATATCTTCCCTGCTAACTCCTCGGCGGAATGCTCGGCACCTTCGTTCCTTGCATCATACAGTACAAGAGGATGCAAATTGCCATCGCCCGCATGAAAGACGTTGGCGACGCGTAGGCCGTAGCGCGAACTCAATGCCTCGATTTCGCGCAACACTTCTGATAAAGCAGTACGAGGTAGCACACCGTCCTGCACAATATAGTTCGGGCTGATACGTCCCATTGCGGCAAAGGCGGCCTTGCGTCCCTTCCACATCAAGTTGCGCTCCTCCTCAGTACGAGCGCGACGATACTCCGTTGCCCCTGCTTTTCTAGCGATTTCCTCGATCAATGCGAACTGTTGCGCAACCTCCGTAGCAGGTCCATCGAGTTCGATCAGCAAGACCGCACCCGCATCGAGCGGAAAACCAGCATGCACCGCTGCTTCGCACGCCTCGATTGCCAGCTTGTCCATCATCTCGACGGCGGCTGGTACGATGCCAGCCGAGATAATACCGGAAACCGTTTCGCCAGCCGCATCGGTATTTGTATAAGCCACCATAACCGTCTGAGCTAGCTCTGCCTTACGTACAATACGCACCGTAATCTCGGTGGCAATGCCGAGTGTACCTTCAGAGCCAACGATAATGCCAGCTAAGTCATAACCAGGAGTATCGAGCGTTGGACCGCCAATCTCAACGAGTTCGCCGTCGGGCAACACAAGTTTCATACCAAGAACGTGATTGACGGTAAAGCCATATTTCAGACAATGGGCACCACCAGAATTTTCGGCGATGTTGCCACCAATCGAACACACCTGCTGGCTCGAAGGGTCGGGGGCATAGTAGTAGCCGTGCGGAGCGACGCGCTGTGTCACCCACAGGTTGATGACACCGGGTTGGAGAACGACGCGCTGGTTGGGCAGGTCAACGTCAAGGATACGGTTCATACGAGCAAGCGAAATAACCACTCCGTTTTCTATTGGCAGGGCACCGCCCGAAAGACCCGTACCCGACCCACGCGGCACAAAAGGGATATGTTCACGCGAACACATGCGGAGAATTCCCTGCACCTGCTCCGTCGAGACTGGCAGCAGCACAAGGGCAGGCGTGACGCGAAAGCTCGTCAAGCCATCCGACTCGTAGGTGCGTAGCTGCTCCTGTTTCTCTATCACACCTTCATTGCCTACAATTGCTCGCAACTCTGCAACAATGCCTGCTTTTAGCATCAGCGTCTCCTTGACACATTGGCTGCTCTGACTACGATGTCGTCGCTACAAGGCGGGAGTTTAATTGTTATACTATACCCCCATATAGGACAGTGTATCAAGGGTTGCTATCTAACAAAAATTGTAGAGAGCGGGGGGGGGGGGGCGCCCCCCCCCCCCCGGGCAAAAATTTTTTTTTTT
>CAXUHG010000198.1:6464-6663 GCA_964250805.1 uncultured Ktedonobacteraceae bacterium
CTCTACAATTTTTGTTGTTTCACCATCAATGCTGTCCCGTTGCTAGCCCATAGAACAACAATGTCACAGCGACAAGCAGAATAGCGGCAGTCAAAAGAAGCCAGAAGTTGTGAAAAAAACTGAGCTTTTGACCTTTCATAATACCGCGATTGTTGCCGACGAGTAGCACAACAATGACGAGCAGAGGAGCCATGACACC
>CAXUHG010000199.1:0-6571 GCA_964250805.1 uncultured Ktedonobacteraceae bacterium
GGTGCCTCCTCCACTTGCAAACGCAGGACTTCGTGATGGCTCAAGGCTTTGATCAGTGGGTCCATTGTGCCACTCATATTCATGTGATAGGAGCCGTTGCTGACTGTGACATCACCCACACCTGGAATACGCTGCAACTCCTCTGACGAGACGGTTCCGGCATCACCAAATTCGACGATGATGCGCTGTCCGGCTTTTTCGCGTAACGTCTCTACGCGCTCAACCGTCACCAATTCACCACGACGAATCACCGCGACACGTTGGCACACCTTCTCGACATCGCTCATGATGTGTGAACTCATGAAGACGGTTTTGCCGCGAGCCTGCTCCTCTAGCAGAAACTCGTTGAAGGTTTTTTGCAAGAGCGGATCGAGGCCAGAGGTCGGCTCGTCCAGAATGAGCAGGTCGGGATCACACATGAACGCGAGGACGATGCCTATTTTCTGGCGCATACCTTTGGAGTAGCCCTTCAAAGGTCGCTTGATCTCGACATCGAAACGCGCCACGAGGTCTTTGAGCAACACAGGCTGTAGCCCCTGAATGTGTGAGAAGTAGTCGATAATCTGCCTACCCGTCATCTCGCCGGGCAAACGTACATCGCCTGGGAGATAACCGATGCGTTGATGGAGAGCTTGCCGATCACGTTGTGCATCGAGGCCAAGTACACGAATCGTACCTGAAGTGGGACGGATGACATCCAGCATACAGCGAATCGTCGTCGTCTTACCGGCACCATTGGGACCGAGAAAGCCGAAGATTTCGCCTTGCTCAACACGCATCGAAACATTTTTGACCGCTTGCACTTTTCCATACGACTTGTAGAGTTGATCGATCTCGATTACCGTTGCGAGAGGTGTTTTCATGCCTCCTCCTCCTTGCGCTCCTGTTCTTGCAACAGGTCTATATTGCCTTCAAGGTACTCGTTGAAGGCGTGAGTCAATTCTTGCTGCTTCTCAAATGTAGACGGTGCGCTTGATGCAAACGTGCGTTTTATCGTTTCTGCAAGCAGGTCCGCCGCCTCTTCGTCCGAAACTTTATATTCATCTGGTAAAAATGGGTCGATGATCAGAAAGCCTGTGGCGATGGTATTGATGAGATAAAGGAACTGTTTCATATTCAGATCGGTGCGAATCAAGCCTTGCTCGCGTAACACATCGAAGTATATTTTGAAACCTTCCATACTGCGTTGCACCACATCCCCACTAACCTCATTTTGCACCAATTCACCTAGCATATCTACATCGCGTAACATCATTGCCTTCCAAATTGGACGCTTCATCGCGGCGAACGTAGCCTGCTTTACCATACCGTGCAAAGTCGCACCCTCAGGGTCTTTGGCGATGCGCTGTTTCAAATCTTCCACTAGCTCCATCTCTTCATGGAGGATGACCGCTTTGAATAGTTCTTCGCGCGTCTTCCAGTGTAGGTAGATGGTTCCTTTAGCAACACCTGCCTGTTTCGCGATATCGTCAATAGTCGTCTTTTTGTAGCCCCAACGCGTAATCAACGCGGCGGCGGCCTCTAAAATGCGCTCTCCTCGTTCCTCATAGTTTTGCGTTGGCAATTCTCTGTCCACTTTCTCGGTGACTTCATGACTAAATAAGCTTATTTAGTCATAAGTATAGTCAACAATGAGAGAGATGTCAAGAGTAAATTTATCGGGTGACAATCGTGATGTACTATGATATAATCGCAGCGAAGTTTGAAGAACATGCAGTGTGTAGATATATGTGTACACACGAAAGCGAGGAAACTCTTGGTATTAAGTACCTATCTTCCGGCAATCAGAATTGTGCAGATTATTCTGTGTGTTGCCGTTATTGTTTTTATTCTCTTACAGGCGCGGGGCGCGGGGCTTGGCAGTGCTTTTGGCGGCAGTAGCGCGGGTTCTGTGTTCAAGACACGGCGCGGCGTAGAAAAACTTATCTTCAATACCACTATCGTCTTCGTGGTGCTTTTCTGTCTCGTCTCCATACTCAGTGCAGCAATTCGATAAGCGGGTAGACAGACAACAGGCGCGTTCTTTGTGGAGATGGGGGCTTAACGACCAACACAAGGTTTATCTCTTTTGGGTAACGCTTTGTGTAGTCTTGCTTTGTGCCTCTGGCTGTAGCATTCTTCCGGGTGAACAGGAAAGTTCCTCTTCGTTACAGCGAGGGAACGTACAACAGGCACCGAAAGCACGCATTACTTATGTCGCCATAGGTGCCTCCGATACCTATGGTATCGGTACAGACGACCCACAGACACAAAGCTGGCCTGCTGACCTTTCTGGCAAGTTGGGAGATGGTGTACGCCTTGTCAATCTTGGCATTCCTAATATCCATGCAGATAGTGCATTACATGTGGAGGTGCCAATTGCGCTGGACACGCATCCTGACCTGATTACTATCTGGCTAGCGGTCAACGACCTCGCCGATAATGTGCCTCTCGCTGACTACACGCGCAGTATGGATAACATTCTGACGCAGTTACAAAAACTGACTCCCCATACTCGTATCGTTGTGGCAAATGTACCAGACGTTACGCTTCTTCCACACTTTCAAAACACAAATGCTCAGGAGTTGCATGCACGTATCAACGCCTATAACACGGTTATTGCCTCCCTTGTACAGAAACACCGTGTATTGCTTGTCGATTTATACGCTCGCTGGCAGGATTTAGCCAATCATCCCGATTATATCAGCAACGATGGTTTTCACCCGAACTCCTTTGGCTATGCTGCTATAGCGACGATCTTTTATCAGGTACTACAGGGAAATCCTAAATGACACAAATATTCGGTATTCCTCTTGATACGCTCACAACTGTCCTTGTAATCATCTCGCTTGCTATCGTCGGTATAGTACTCCTGCTAGCTCTTACGAACCGCATCTTCTTCAAGATTGGAGTACGCAACATTCCGCGCCGTCGCTTGCAGATGTTGCTAATCGTGTTCGCGCTAATGCTTTCAACGACACTACTTTCGAGCGTGCTAGCAACGGGTGATGTCATTACGGCGGCGGTTCAGAGCGTCGCTGTCTACAATTATGGCAACGTTGATGAGCTTATTCAAGGTGGGCATGGAGACCTCGGTACCTATTCTGATGGGGTGTACTATCGCTTGCTATATAGTCACAATCGCAATCCGAACATAGCAGCACTTGGAGCAGCCCTTAGCGAGCCAAATCTACTTGTAGCAGACCAGACCTCGCGCCAGGTACGTTCAAAGGTAACGGCACTAGGCATCATCCCCGGTAGTGAACAGGGGTTTGGAGGAATGCAGGATGCACAGACGAAAAAGCATCTCACCATCGCAAGCTTGCATCCGAATCAGGTATATCTCAATCAAACGGTGGCGCAACTGCTCAACGCAAGGGCGGGCGATACGCTGTATCTTTACTCGCAACGCTGGGCAGGTCAACGCTACACAATGCATGTGATGGCAATTGTCCAAAACGGGGGGCTGGTCGGCGACAATCCTTTTCTGTTAAGCAACATACAAACCTTTCGTACTATTGAAGGCAACGACGACATCATCAACCAGGTATTTATTGCCAATCGCGGCGGGGGTGGAGTCAATGGCGTTGACCTATCGAATAGTGTCACTGCATCGATCAACAGGCAATTGCGCGGAGGTGTTCACGTTCTCCAGGTCAAGCAACAGGGTATCAACAACTCACAGAAAGCACAGGATATCTTCTCGCGCATCTTTGATCTGTTTAGTCTCTTCGCGTTAGCTATTGGTCTGCTTCTGATCTTTCTCATCTTTATTCTATTAGCGGCAGAGCGACGTGCAGAGATGGGTATGGCACGCGCAATTGGGGTACAACGTCGGCATCTGATTCTGATGTTTCTGTTCGAGGGGGCGGTCTATGATGTGCTTTCGTCGCTGGTTGGAGTCGCAGCGGGAATTGGCATCGGTGTCTTACTTGTGTACTTTTTGGGACCCATTCTTGCACGCTTCGACTTTCCGCTCAAGCTTACATTTCAGCCGCGTAGCCTCATTATCGCCTATTGTCTCGGCGTCATCTTCACCTTCTGCTCCGTCGCAATCTCATCATGGCTCGTTAGCCGCATGACAGTGGTTGAGGCGATGCGCGATCTGCCAGAGCCGGGACAGTACGCACTTTCTCTGAGAGAGCTAGTCATGCGCTTTCTCGATTTGCTTAGGCAGTTAGAACAAGCACTATCGCGGCGTCCTACTCTTCACCTCAATCGCGCAAGACGTATTCTCCTTGAACATATTCCCGAAACGCTGCTTGGTTTTGTACGCGCCCTCGTCCTACTCGGCTTCATACCACTACTCGTAGGGTACTGGCTGATACAGTTCGGCCTCGAAAACACGTTTATCATCCCGTTTTCGCTCGGCCTCTCGCTTCTCACAATCGGCGCGGGTCTGCTTCTCAAAAATGTCTTATTGCAAATCTATCGAGTCGGGGTTGGCTTGACGCAACCACATATTGCCATTCCGCAAAAGCAGCTTGAAGGAGAGCTAGAGCGTGCGAAACGAATCAGTGATGTTTCGCGCTTTCTGAATCGCCTCTTCTCAACCTGCATTGCGCTGGCTCTCGTGGGTTATTGGGCACTGCCATTCGATATACTGGCGCAGTTGGGGCTGCCACGCTTCCAGGGCGGCATCGAGGTGTTTTTTGTCGCGGGCGTCATGATGGTAGCTGGCACCGTATGGGCGGTTGTAATCAATGCAGAGTTTCTCGTAGGTCCATTGTTAGCCTTTTGTTCGCGGCTCCCTAGCATCTATGCAATGACCCGTCTAGCTTCAGCCTATCCACTGCATAGACGTTTACGAACCGGTCTAAGCGTCATTATGTTTAGTCTCGTCGTGTTCGCTATGACGGTGATGACAATTATCACAAGTGCAATGCAAAACTCATATGTCGATATCAACACACAGACAGGCGGTTATGATATTCAAGCAACAGCATACTTCAAGCCACTTAACGACATCGACACGGCACTGGCTCAACACGGTCTCAACAAGAATATGTTCTCAGCAATTGGTGAAAGGAATACAACGGTAGTTGGTGTGCTACAACCAACGGCAGCCGCCCCACGCTGGTCAATATATCCAGCGCAAGTGGTAAGTGGTGGGTTTCTACAGGGTTATGGGCTACATCTCGTAGGAAGAGCAAAGGGCTTTACGAGCGATGCCGACGTATGGCAAGCGTTACAGAAGCACCCTGAGTACGCCTTGATCGACAGCAGTGCCCTCCCTTACAACCCCAATGCTATCGATAATTCCGGTGTGTACGATCCCTCGTCTCCATCGGCAAGTGATGCGGGAACACCAGCAACACCGCCAAATTTCGATCCAAGCTACACCTACTCGGTTGATGGTATCTATCAAGGGGATAAGAGTTTTGCCGCTGTGCCAGTGTGGGTTACAGGCTTATCGGTACAACAAGCGGTCAAAGAAACGATTATCGGCGTGGTTGACAACAGCGATAGTGGGCACTTTGGACTCTATATTCCGCGTGCGACGTATAGCAGTGCGAGCCTTGCATTAAGTACAAATGGAAATGTTGTCACCAATACTGCTGGTTTCAATATCCCCAATGCACAGAGCTACTACTTCAAAGTTGCTCCTGGGCAGGATAAGCGTGCGGTCGCGCTTGCGCTTGGCTCCGCATTTCTTGACAATGGCTTAGAGACAACTGTGTTAGAGGATGCTATCTGGGAGTTACGTGGTCCTCGCATCTTGTTGAGCGACGTACTGCTAGGAGTCGTAGGAATGACACTGTTACTGGGTGTTGCAGCTCTTGCGATTACAGGCACGCGTGCAGTGATTGAGAGGCGTCAACAGATAGGCATGTTGCGTGCCCTTGGTTGTAAGCGAAGCCTCATTCAAGGTGCCTTCTTGCTTGAATCGTTCCTTGTGGGAGCTATAGGAAGCATTTTAGGCATTGTGTTAGGCATAGTGCTGGCGCGAAACGTTTTCGCCGCCAACTTCTTTGAGCAGTATCAAACTGGATTAACGTTCTCGGTTCCGTGGGACCAAATGGGTATCATCGTTGGAGTCGCGCTCCTAGCTGCATTCCTCGGAGCCGTTTTACCTTCGTGGCAGGCTGGCAAGATTCCTCCAGCAGAGGCATTAAGGTATCAATAAGAAGAGAACAGTTCAATACATAAAAAGAGTAGTAGCAATCGCTACTACTCTTTTTATACTCCTAACGATAGATAATTACCTCAATTTTGCCGAACGCCCTCTTTGTACTACAAGAGTATAAAGCAGAGAAAACTCAGCACATCATTATGTTGTAGAAACAAGCCGTTAGGTCATTAGGACCGCTTCGCTCCGTCTGTTACCAGAGGTCCGCGTGCGGTCTAGCTACCAGGTGGTCTGCCTGGGACCTTGTCCTACGAATAGGAGGGAAGACTCATCTTGGGAGCGGCTTCGTGCTTAGATGCTGTCAGCACTTCTCCTTTCTCGACGTAGCTATCCAGCTCTGGAGTGGGCACCCCAACTGGCACACCAGCGGTCGAGCCATCTCGGTCCTCTCGTACTGGAGATGACTTCCCTCAATCTTCCTACGCCCACGACGGATAGAGACCGAACTGTCTCGCGACGTTC
>CAXUHG010000200.1:0-1418 GCA_964250805.1 uncultured Ktedonobacteraceae bacterium
GGGCTATGGGTCGAGGTCGAGGTCGAGAAAGAGCTTGGCCTCAAATCCAAACGCGACATCGAAGAGCTAGGTATCGCCACCTTCGTCGAGCGGTGTAAGGCGCGTGTCTTCACCTTTGCACGCCGACAGATAGAG
Organism: uncultured Ktedonobacteraceae bacterium; assembly: GCA_964250805.1. GTDB lineage: Bacteria > Chloroflexota > Ktedonobacteria > Ktedonobacterales > Ktedonobacteraceae > JBBQVS01. The sequence goes on from CAXUHG010000200.1 coordinate 136, forward strand.
CAATCCGTGCGCCTCGGCTACTGGATGGACTGGGGCAACGACTACTACACGCTCTCGGACGAGAACAACTATACCATCTGGTCATTCCTGAAGAAGTGTAACGAACGTGGCCTCATCTACAAAGGACGCGACGTGATGCCCTGGTGCCCACGCTGTGCCACTGGCCTATCGAACATGGAGATAGAGTCGGAAGGCTATCACGAAATTACGCACCTAAGCCTATACGTGCGTTTCCCATTGGTAGATCGTCCCAACGAATACTTGCTCATATGGACGACGACACCGTGGACCTTGCCAGCGAACGTTGCCGCCGAGGTACACCCGGATTTGTCCTATGCCAAAGTGCAGCAAGATGGCGAGTACTACTATATCGCGGAACAATTACTACCTGTACTCAAGCAACTCAAGGGGCGAGACAAGGGCGACTATTCCGTTGTTGAGACACTCAAAGGTAGCGAGATGGTCGGCTGGACCTATCGCGGTCCCTTCGACGAACTACCTGCGGAACAAGGTATCGTTCATAGAGTGATATCGGGCAAGGATGTCACCTCTACCGAGGGTACAGGCATTGTTCACATCGCCCCCGGTTGCGGACACGAAGACTTCGCGCTATCGAAAGAGTTCGACCTGCCTGCGATAGCTCCTGTTGACGAAGTGGGTGTCTACGTCGATGGCTTCGACTGGCTCACAGGTAAAGCTGCGGCACAAGTAGGGGCGCAGATCGCGGACAACCTGACGCAGAAGGGCTTGTTATACCGACCACAGAACTACAAGCATCGCTATCCGACATGCTGGCGTTGCAAAACTGAACTGATATTCCGTCTCGTCGATGAGTGGTTTCTCTCGATGGACACGCTCCGCTACGAGATCATGGACGTGGTAAAGCAAATCAAGTGGATACCGCAGTTTGGCTTTGACCGTGAGATGGACTGGTTGCGTAACATGGATGATTGGATGATCTCCAAGAAACGCTACTGGGGTCTTGCGCTGCCCATCTACGACTGCCCACGTTGTAATAGCTACGAGGTGATCGGCAGCAAAGAGGAACTCAAGGAACGTGCCGTCTCCGGTTGGGAAGAGTTTGAGGGACATACTCCTCATCGCCCGTGGGTTGATGAGGTGAAGATACGCTGCTCCAAGTGTGACGACGTGGTGTCGCGCATCAAAGACGTGGGCAATCCGTGGCTTGACGCGGGCATTGTGCCGTTCTCGACGCTACACTATCGCACCGATCACAGCTATTGGGAGCAGTGGTTTCCGGCGGATTTCGTCACCGAGTCGTT
>CAXUHG010000200.1:1518-6303 GCA_964250805.1 uncultured Ktedonobacteraceae bacterium
CTGGACAAAATCTGGAACGTGTACTGGTTCTTCACAACGTATGCCAACATCGACCAGTTCAATCCAACCCAGCATTCGCTGCCTGTCGAGCAACGCAGCGATCTTGATCGCTGGATACTATCAGAACTGCAACTGACCGTGCGAACGGTGACAGAAGGGTTGGAGCAGTACGATACGGTCAAGCCATCCGAGGCAATGCAGGATTTCCTGGATGATCTCTCGAACTGGTACCTGCGGCGTAGTCGTGAACGCATCTGGGCGAAGGGACTTGAAACCGATAAGCAAGCAGCTTACCTGACGCTCTACGAATGCCTGACGACGCTCATCACACTAATGGCACCGTTCACGCCGTTCATCACGGAAGAGCTGTACCAGAATCTAGTACGTAGCGTCGATTCGCAGGCACCACTGAGCGTTCATCTACAAGACTGGCCTGTTGTGAAAGAAGAGTTGATCGACGAGAAGCTAACAAGTGAGACGCATCTGGTGATGCGCGTCGTTGGTCTTGGGCGCGCTGCTCGTGAAAAGGCGCAAATCAAGGTGCGGCAGCCGCTCAATTCACTCTACGTGCGTGTACCATCCTCAGCGGAGGAAGAGGCAATCACACGTTTGAGTACACAGGTGCTTGAAGAGTTGAACATCAAAGACCTGGAATTGATGAGCAACGAAAGCGACATGCTTGCGTACACACTGAAACCACAGGTTAAGGTGCTGGGACCTAAATACGGGCCTCTGGTACAGAAAATATTGGCGGTTCTCAAGGGACTTGACGAGCATAGTACACAGCTTGCGGCACGCCAACTCGAACAGACTGGCTCATTCTTCCTCGCAGTTGATGGGCAAGAACTTGAGTTGACGAAAGACGAGGTGAGCGCAACCTCAACCGCCCGTCCTGGCTTCGTCACCGCTGAGGAGCGTGGCTATATCGTGGCACTCGAAACCACGATCACGCCGGAGCTACGCAACGAGGGACTCATCCGCGACCTCACGCACTACGTCCAGGACATGCGTAAGAAAGCGGGTATGAACATCGAAGACCACATCGGTCTCGCCCTTTACACAGAGGATATCGAACTGGCGCGAATGCTTGTTGACTACCAGCAAGAAATCGCGCAAGAGACGTTGGCAGCCAATCTGCTCGTCTCGATCAGCCAGCGCGACTACCCTTCGTTTGAAGAGTCGTATCGAGAGAAAATCTCGCCAACCTCAGCAAAGAAGTTGGAGAACTACACCATCGAAGTAGTGATGGGGAAATATAAATAAACACAAGAGGGAAATGTTACTCTTCGAGTAACATTTCCCTCTTGTGTTTATTTAGAGAGATGCAATATGAATACTGCTGAGATACTGCAAGCCATTAGCCATAGAGATTATCCTGTGCCAACGGGTCCCTGGGTGATGAGCCAGTTGTGGCTCGAACTGCTCTTTGCACATTGGCCTATCCAACCCGAAGCGTTACGCGAGCTTATTCCTTCGCTACTTGACATAGACACATTCGATGGCAAGGCGTGGGTTGGTGTCGTGCCTTTTCGTATGCGTAATGTGCATCCACGCGGCCTACCCTCGGTACAGGGGCTTTCACACTTTCCAGAACTAAATGTACGAACGTATGTGACAAACGGTGGTAAACCAGGAGTCTACTTTTTTAGCCTGGATGCCGACAATCCTATCGCCGTCGCCATTGCAAGATCGCTGTTTCATCTCCCCTACTTCAATGCAACCATGAAATGTGAGAAAAGAGGAGACATCATTCATTATAGTAGCCATCGTACACATCGCAACGCCCCACACGCAGACTATGTTGCTCACTATCGACCGATAGCCCCTGTAGAGTACGCTGCTAAGGGAACCATTGCCTCCTGGTTGACCGAACGCTACAGCCTCTATACCTCCTTCCATAACCAACTTTATCGCGGCGAAATACACCACAAGCAATGGCCTCTACAAGCGGCTGAACTTGAGATTGAGCAAGACACGATGGCACGTTCACATACTATTCATCTTCCTGATACAAAGCCATTGCTTCATTATTCGGAGTTGCAAGAGGTGCTGATATGGCCTCTCTCTGCTGTTATCTGAAAGGAGACAATTATCCATTACGAACCTACAAGCAATATCACTCAGCAAGAGGCAGAGAACATATTTCAGCATGGCAATGCTCAAGAGATCGTGGATGCGTTACTTGGTGTAACCTATCATGACGAAGATTGGCAATGGGTCGAGGCTCATTGCCTCACATTCTTAGATAACCCGTGCGAAGAGATGAGAGCAATAGCTGCAACTTGTCTTGGTCATCTCACACGTATTCATGGTGAGTTACATCTTGATCGCGTCATTCCCGCCCTACAAGCTCATTTTATAGATACAGCAGGTCACGCTCAGGATGCATTGGACGATATCGAGGTATTCATAGCATAGTCTCTTTCTTGTGTCATGTAGTACACTACTTACACGACAGAATGACGAGCAAAGGGAAGAGTTATGCAACTGACGACAAATCGTCTCATATTGCGCGAGTTTGAAGAGAGCGATTGGCAGACGGTACTCGACTATCAGCAAGACCCTCTGTATTTACGCTATAATCCCTGGACATATCGTACATCAGAAGATGTACGTGGATTCGTGAACAGGTTTATTTTGTGGAGCAAGGAGCAACCGCGTCGCCGCTTCCAATTCGCTATTACACTACGACAGAATGGTCAGCTTATCGGCAATGGTGGCATTCGTATGAAGTTCGCCAATGCATGGGAGTCTGATCTTGGCTACGAGCTAGATAGTCGTTACTGGGGCAACGGATACGCGACAGAGGCCGCTACGATGTTGCTGGCACTCGGTTTTCACGACCTCCATCTACATCGCATCTGGGCACACTGCATTCTTGAGAATACTGCCTCCGCTCATGTGCTGGAAAAGATCGGCATGCGTCTCGAAGGGCATCTACGCGAAAACGAGTGGATGAAGAATCGCTGGTGGGACACGCTGCAATTTGCTATCCTTGACCACGAATGGCGAGCGAGGCGGAATCTCTAACATCTCTTCGTCTTTGCGTGCAATCAAGAATTGAGATTTTGCCATCGGTCTTTGCCCTTATCTACACATACATTTGTAAGAGCGCACGACTATCTCTCACAGTTTCTCATTCTTCCCTTTGCGGGCGTGTTTGTGGATCGCTGGAACCGCAAGACAGTGATGCTGGTGACAACATTTCTTTTGCCCGCTCCTCTGCCCCTTCTGTCAGTTTACGTAGCTTTACCCCAATATGATGACACGCAGGGATAAGCTCATGAAACCAGACTATGAAAAGCCGAGTTCGTCTCTCACATAGTGTCCCCTACGAGATCGCTATGCCCACTCACATCACGGATTGGAAAGCGTTACAGCACTTCCGCTTTCTGGTGACGTGTATCAAATGCAAGGCGGTCGTTCTCAATCGCAGCATGATTAGCTTGAACCCAGTTCCAGAGCGCATACAGTGGCTCGATCAGCGTTTGCCCTCGTTCGGTCAGCGCATAGTCCACCCGAGGCGGATTCGTCGGGTACACCGTTCGCGAGACCAGGCCATCTCGCTCCAGGCTCTTGAGCGTCAGCGTGAGCATACGTTGCGAGACACCGCCAACCCGTCTGAATATCTGGTTGTAGTGCATCGGCTCCTGCGAGAGCGCGATGGTCACCTTCACAGTCCACTTGTCGCCAATGCGCGCCAGAAGATTATCGGCCTGCGTCAACGTGAGGCAATCCTCCTCATGAGGAGAACTCTCAGTACGAACATGCATGTGCGTATCGCTCAAAATAGTGCCTCCTTGTACGATCTTTCTTTGTAGATTATTATTTTAGCATAACGAACAAACAGTTACTAACGGCTCATCCAATCAGATGATGATCGTTCATAATGTCTTAGGAGGAGAAACAATGGCGACTGATATGAGAGACTGGAATAAGAATGACTGGCATGACTGGAACAAGCAGATAATCGAAGAGTTTCGCACACATGGTGGCAAGGTCGGTGGGCCGTTCGAGGGACTGCCTTTGCTCTTGCTCACAAACACTGGTGCGAAAAGTGGCGAGCAGCGCGTCAACCCCCTTGCGTATACGGAGAACAATGGGCATATCTACATCTTTGCCGCGAAAAGTGGAGCACCGACCAATCCCGATTGGTATCACAACGTGGTTACCCATCCAGATGTCACCGTCGAGGTTGGCGATCAGAAGTTCAACGCGAAAGCCGTCGTTATCGCCGGCAAAGAGCGCGACGTGATTTACGCGAAGCAGGGAAATCTCGTTTCTATCGTCAACGAATACCAGCAGAAGACGACGCGTGCCATCCCCGTTATAGAGCTGATCCGGCAGTAAGAGGATATACACTTTTTCCTGAGTGATGCACTTTCTACATTGATACATCCTTTTATACAATGCATAAAAGGATGTATCAATGTAGAAAGTGCATCACTCACAGTTGGAGTCGGGAACACCCACCTGGTAGAGGTCGATCCAGTCCGTCTGCAGCCGACGCAGCGAGCCCTCGACCGCCTCCGTGATCCATCGCCGCGACGCTCCGCGATGGTTGAGGTCCTCGTCGAAAGGAACGCCGAACTTGACGGCGAGTACCACGTTCTCGCGCCGTCCGCCCGCCAGGGCCTTGCCCACAATCTCTTCTGACTCGCCAGCGGAGTAGCCATCGGCGGTGTCGATGAAGTTGATCCCAGCGTCTAGTGCCTTGTGGATGATCGTGATCGACTCGTCATGATCGGGGTTGCCGAAGGCACCGAACATCATCGCGCCGAGGCA
>CAXUHG010000201.1:0-2315 GCA_964250805.1 uncultured Ktedonobacteraceae bacterium
GCTCGTACTGCCTCATGTCCCAATAGAGCAAGGCCAAGTTGTTCAGTGTCGCTGCTGAAGGATGTTTACCTCGTTGCTTCTCATAAATGGCAACGGCACGTTCAAAGAGAGGTAAGGCTTGCTCATACTGCCCTATCTCTCGGTAAAGTAAGCCTAGGTTATTCAAGGTAATAGTAATATCAGAATAACCTTCTGGTATCTGCTCGTAAATACGCAAGGCACGCTGCATAAGTGGTTCTGCCTGCTCATATTGTCCCGTCTCTTGATAAAGCCATGCAAGTTGGTCTAGTGTATAAGCAGTGGCAGGATGCTCGCTTGATATGTCTTCTCGAAGTGTCAAGGCACGTTGAAGAAAAGGGAGTGCTTGCACGTATTGGGCACTATCTCTCAGATATCTTCCCACATCCTGAAAAAGGTGTGCTGCCTCTGGAAGAGTCATTTGGAACTGTTCAATAAGTAGCAAGCAGGTCTGCACTTGAGAAAGATAGCGTTGACACTGTTGCCATGTCGAGTAATCGACTTTGGGGAAGATGGCATTGACGGCACGAATGGTTCGCTCGATCCAGCGTTTCTGTGTAGCTTTATTCATGCTCTGCTGGATGACGCTCTGGACGAGGCGATGCATGGTGAGCGTCTGGTCGGGGTTACGCTGGAGCAGAGAGTACGAGAGCAGGAGGCTCAGCGTATCATTCCATAGCAGAAGATTGTCTTGCTGTTGTCGCAACGGTGTGCCAAGTTGGTCGGCGGCTTGTGTGAAGAGTTCTTCGGGAATAGTGTCGGGGTCGAGAAAAGCACACAAACGCATAACTTCAGCAGCGAGAGGACTTTTGGCTTCGACTCTTTCAAAGGCAAGGGTGAAGGTGGTCGTCACGTCGAGGTGATCGTTATCATGCTTGCCACGTCGCTTGAGCAACTCGGTCTGCTTGCTGGAATACATTTTGACATACCCTTGCAGACCACACCCTGTTTCCTCGATATAGGCTCCTGCCTGATTTAAGGCGAGAGGGAGGCCATCAAGCAGATGAGAGATGTGTTGTGCCGTTTGTTGCTCTTGCAAGGTAGCATTTGTTAGCGGTTCATTCAGGTCGAGGAGCTTGGCGCGATGCAGGAGGAACAACGCACCCTCCTCCTCGTCCATCACGGCAACATCGAGCTTTCGCGCAATACCTCCCGTTGCTTGTTCACGGGTTGTCAGCAGTGTATGACCTTTGCCATTACGAGGAAGATAGTCACGCACTAGCGAGAGGTCGTCGGCGTTGTCGAGAATCAGCAACCAACGGTCATGAGTACGCAACCATTGTTTCGCTTGCTCGATGCGACGGATCGCGTCGCGCGCATGTTGTCGTGGAAGGGGTAACAGGTCTGCAAGAGTAAGAAAGTCGGAGGAGAGGCTTTCTGCTGTGTCGGACTTGACCCAGAAAATGTAGTCGTAGTCGCTCTGGTGGCGATAGGCATACTCAACGGCGGTCTGCGTCTTGCCAATACCGCCAAGCCCACTAATAGCTTGCACTTGCGTCAGAGCAGCCGTTTTCTCGCTATGCAACGCCTCATACAATCGCCGTAGCAGCGTCTCGCGTCCTGTAAAGAGGAAGTTCTGCTCGTAAGGTACGTTCATTACTAGCGATGCAGCACTGTTGCGTTCAAGCTTTTGCTGCTGTACCTCGGCAATAATACGACGAAGTTGACGAGCAACATCAGTAAAAGCATCATCAATATCAGGCCAACTCGTCACGGGCTTAGCATTGGTTGGCAACGCTTGCAAGGAGGCGAAAGGCAGATGGCTCCAATCGCACGGACGGAGGATAATCGGTACCACACGAGCTTCTTTGTGTAGGTTGCGTTCCATCGCGCGTTTCAGTTCGACACTATAGCAGTAATCGGAGGCAATGAAATCGGCACTGATGAGTAGCAGAATAACATCAGCCGTGTCCAGATGAGCGTCAATGTGTTCGGCCCACTTCTCGCCGGCCTGAATGCTCCGATCATGCCATGAAGTAATCAGCCCTTCGTGTTCCATCGCACGTAGATGGGTTGCTAGTTTGTCACGCAGTTGCTCATCGGCATGGGCATAGGAAAAGAAGATTTCAAGATGGGGCAAATTCTGAGAATTTGACACCTGCGATTGACTCATGCGGATGGACTCCTTGCATTTTTACTCAACACTGGCATGGTTGCGCTTTCCAAGCAGAAGTATACTCCACTTTTAATAGTGCATCAAGTGTACGTTATGTGTTGGAGCCAGGGTGGGGGGGGGCCCGGGGGCCCCCCCGGCACCACACGAGGGGGAGGAGAACCCCCCGGGGGGGGGGGGGGGG
>CAXUHG010000201.1:2325-6256 GCA_964250805.1 uncultured Ktedonobacteraceae bacterium
TTCCATACACGAAGTAGTTCCCAACATCCCGTCGTATGGGAGGGGCGTCCCCTTGCGGGCACCCTGGTTTCAGAAAATCGTCAACATCGGGATAAATAGCAACCCTCCTATCCTGCTGTGCGTATACAAAGTGTAACCACGTTAATAAGAACGTAGCACATTTGGAACCACTATACAACCAGGCATAAGGATATGTATATACCTCTCAGAATGCAGATGCTTCCGAGAGGGAATAAGAGAAGGAGAACATACAGCTATGTCACAGGACCCAGATATAAACAACGTCAATGTCGAGCAGAAACAGGGCTATGAAGAGCTTCAGGTGATGGGTGAGCAGTTGCTAACCCGTGTGAAGGAGCTTGTTCACGAGGGCAATGTGCGCCGCCTCATCATCAAGCAAGAGGGACATACCATTATGGAAGTGCCTTTGACCGTTGGTGTCGTCGGTGTACTCGTTGCACCAGCATTGGCAGCTATCGGTGCCATCGGTGCCTTGATCGCACAATGTTCAATTGAGGTTATCCGCTCCGAGCGTCCTACCGATACGGTGAACCGAGCAGTTAATGAGGTTGTCAATCCCACGAATTATGACGGCCCTTCCTCGACCCTCTAATATAGTTTAGTAATAAAAGTCAGCATTTACTCTACCGAGTAAATGCTGACTTTTATTACTAAACTATATTTAGCCAGACATCACCAGAGGCACCACCTCTACTTGCATGCAAGTCCCAGCAACCAGCAGTGGCGAATGTAAAAATGCTTCCCCATTCATCGCCAGGGCGATTCCAATTTGATCCCTGATGTACCACAGGTCCTTGCTCTGGTAATAGACGTTTGCCCTGTGCATTGAGGGCGACAAGAGAAAATATACCGCTCCCTGTCATGCGCCAAACGATCTTTACAGATGACTTTGCTTTTGGTGGTACTCCTGTAGTCGATTGAATCAATGCCCAAAGCTCACTATGGTTCGCTACTCCTTGTACCTCTGGCCCTAATGTAGCAGAAGTGTTTACAGGAGTTCGTTGTAGTTGACAACTATAAGCAATTTGCTGAGTAGAGGAACTCGTTGGTAAAGATGTAGGCGTTTGTTTCGTGATAGGCGGTGTAGGTGTTGAAAAGCAAGCGGTCAAGATGGATGCGGTTAGTAAGATACAAATTAGCCACCCTCTGTTTGAGAACTTTTTGTACATTGCCATAGTATGTAGCTCCTTTTTGAAAAGGGAATTTCTACGCATAAACAAGATACAATAAGAGGAATTGTAGGGCTTGATTTATCACGCCCAAGCTCCTACACATAATATCACAATAAGAGAGGAAGATAACAACTTCCCTACTTTATAGGATTTCTACATATCCGTCCGTTCCATTCACCCGGATTTTCTGTCCGTCTTTGATAAGCTTGGTGACATTCTCCACTCCGACAACTGCTGGTAAGCCATATTCGCGTGCGATAACTGCTCCATGAGTCATCAGTCCACCAACTTCGGTGACTAGCCCTTTTATGGACACAAACAATGGTGTCCAGCTAGGGTCAGTAAAGGAGGTGACTAATATATCTCCATCTTCTAGTTCAGCATCTTCCATGTTTAAGATGACACGCGCCCGTCCCTCTATAACTCCAGAAGAAACAGGGAGACCTACAAGAGCTTCGGCTGGGAGATTTTCTCGTTTGTACTTCCCGGCAAGAATTTCCCCATCAGACGTGAGAACACGTGGGGGAGTGAGTTTTTCATAGAATGTGTACTCGTCTTTTCGTTTGCTGATGATCTGGAAATCTAGTGTATGGGTGCGTACAACTTCGCGAAGTTCTTGAAAAGTGAGATAGTAGATATCTTCTTTTTCATGAAGAACGTTGGCTTGTACGAGTTGTTCGGCTTCTTTCAGTAAAGCCTGCTTATACACGAAGTAGCGATTAACCATGCCGTATTTTGGATATTCACGATACCCAATGAAATTCCGCATGAGGTTGATTCTTCGTTTTGTCTCTTTGGCTTTTTGCTCACCATCCGGTAATTGCTTCAATCGATCTAATACCTCTTGCTCTTTTTGCAATGCTTCCTGTCGCCCTTGCTCAAATTTCCGCTTGCTGGCATGAGGCTCAAAGTTTTTGATGTTACTGAGAAGCATGGGGATAAGTGTCGTTGGTTTTTCGCTCCAACGAGTTCTCGTAATATCGATTTCTCCGACACAGCGCATTCCGTATTTGTTCAGAAAAGCAGAGAGAGCGTCCTGGGCTTCCTGTCCACCATCAAACTGAGCCAGTTTCTCCAGAAAGTTCTCATCTTGTACATGTTGTAAGTACTCAATTACTTCTGGATAAGGACGAATAACATCTGCGACATCCAGTAGTGCCAGACCCATTTCCGATGTAATATTGTTTGGTACAGATTGAGAAAGCGTATCTGCTACGTTTTTTTCGCCTAACCACTGATTCATGTTTTCATTGATCCAGAACGAAGCATTAATAGCTGCCATAAATACAGCCGAACTTTGTGGATCAAACAGGGTCTTTTTTAATTCCTGGAAATCTTCCAGGATAAAATCAAACAAATCCGGTCCTGATTTCGCCTGGATATTTTGTTTTAACTCTTCTATCGATCTTTGACTCCTCTGAATAAACTCAGCAACGATTGTTTGATCGTTTTCGATTTGTGTATGAAAACCCGAAGACGGCGTACCTTTATTGCTTTGACCCGGACGCTGTTCTTTTTTATCATCTGGTAACAATTTTATGAAATCTCTTCGCTCTATGATGCTCATGAGTGCGTCTTTTAGAAGCTGATCGTGTTGTCCCATGACAGCTAATAAAATTTCTCGGCTGTCAGGTGAAGCCAGTTGATGTGTGACATCAACAAACAACCTTCCCCCGGCTGTAAACATGGGGCGTGCAGCCGTTAACTGCCAGAAAGAGATTCCCAATGGTTTGATGGGATCGGTCATCATTTGTTGATGCCCAACTGATAAATAGACGTGATTTTCCTGATCACTTGCTTCAGGGATGGGGAACAAAGTAGTGATGGGTCGGCTCTGGACAATAGAAAATGTATTCTCGACCAAACACCATTCGATGTCCTGGGGGCGACCGAAATGTGCTTCGATTCTTCTGCCAATACGCTCAAGCTGTAAAATCTGCTCATCCGTCAGCACTTGCCTATTCTGCTGCTCAGGCTCAATCTCCTGTTCTTCTGTACCACCATCTTTTAATGCTTGAATAGCCAGCTTCTTGGTGGATATCTTTTTATCGATAATCTTGCCGTCACGCACTTTATAGCTATCAGCATTCACCAAGCCGGAGACCAGAGCCTCACCAAGTCCGAAACTGGCATCAATGAATACCACCTTTCTATTAGAAGTGACGGGATCGGCAGTAAACAAAATTCCTGCCGCCTGCGGGAAGACCATCTTCTGAACAATCACAGACAGGAGGACTTTACGGTGATCGAAGCCGTTTTGAAGGCGGTAAGTTACTGCCCTCTCGGTAAATAGCGATGCCCAGCACTTGCTGATATGCTTGAGGATCGCCTCCTTTCCGATAATGTTCAAATACGTATCCTGCTGGCCTGCAAAGGAAGCCGTTGGTAAATCCTCGGCAGTTGCGCTAGATCGTATTACATAGGCATTGTTTTCATCAAGCTTGGAGAGGTGACGAACGATCTCTTCACGAATGTCTTGAGGGATGGCTATCCCTTCGATGACGCTGCGAATCTCACCGCTAAGTTTACCAATTTTCTCTTGGTCTTCCACCTTTAGAAGCGATAACTGATTCAGTAATTCGTCTATCGACGACGTTTCGCCAACGATTCTTTGAAAGGCTTCAGTAGAAATACAAAAGCCATCTGGTACGCGTATTCCTCCAATCTTGGAAAGTTCCCCCAGGCTCGCGCCTTTCCCCCCAACAACCATGAGTTTTGTTTTGTCAATATCCTGAAAA
>CAXUHG010000202.1:0-6210 GCA_964250805.1 uncultured Ktedonobacteraceae bacterium
CTTATGCCTGTTCGGTTATGGTCTCTTGTTTGTGACCATTGAGGCTAACGATACCCCCATCTGTGATAAATTCTTCGGTCATTTCGTGGGCGATATCGTCGGAATACTGCACGGGCGGCGACTTCATGAGGTAGGCACTTGGTCCTTCCAATGTGCCGCTCAGTCCTCGGTCACGCGCGATCTTGACGAGGCGTACCGCGTCGATAACCACGCCTGCCGAGTTGGGCGAATCCCATACCTCTAGCTTCAGTTCGACGTTCAAAGGCACATCGCCAAATGTCGTACCTTCCATGCGAATGTATGCCCACTTGCGGTCAGACAGCCATTCGACATAATCCGATGGTCCGATATGCACATTCTCGGCACCAATGTCATAATCAAGCTGGCTTGTGACGGCGTTGGTCTTGCTAATCTTCTTCGATTCGAGGCGGTCGCGTTCGAGCATATTGTAGAAGTCGGTATTGCCGCCGACATTCAACTGCATCGTGCGCTCTAGCTTGACGCCACGCTCGCGGAAGAGACGCGTCAACACGCGATGCACAATCGTCGCCCCTACCTGACTCTTGATATCGTCGCCAATCATGGGCAAACCCGCCTCGACGAAACGCTGCTGCCAGTAGTTCTCGCGTGCTATGAAGACAGGAATGCAGTTGACGAAGCCAACACCCGCCTTGAGAATTTGCTCGACATACCACTTCGTAGCCGTCTCAGAACCAACGGGCAGGTAGTTGATGACGACATCAGTACCTGTATCTTTAAGAATACGCACAATGTCGTCGGTCTGCCCTGGTGCCTTTTTGATAATCTGCGAGAGGTATTTGCCGAGTCCATCGTGCGTCATGCCGCGATACACCTTTGTATTGAGCATAGGTACATCGGCGAAACGGTAGGTATTGTTCGGCTTGGCATAGATTGCCTCGCTCAGGTCTTTGCCGACCTTGTTGACATCTATATCGAAGGCCGCCGAAAACTCGATATCGTTGACATGATACCCACCCAGATTGACGTGCATCAAGCCCGGAACCAGGTCCTCCTCCTTAGCGTTTTTATAATAGTGGACGCCCTGTACTAGCGAACTGGCACAATTGCCGACCCCAATGATCGCCACACGTACCTTGTTACCACTTACCATTACTCTTGTTCTCTTTTCTTGTGTTCGTTGTCGCGTACCTGTTCTATGCAGGCACAATTAATTTCTACAACATTTCAACACCATACCCTTATTCCTGCTAGCTCGCTGTATTAACGACGGACGCCCACAAGGGCGAGTTCCTAATCTTCATAAGATATTTTTTCGTAGGGACCAGATGTATCGCGTCCGCTTGCTCAATTCATTGAGCGAAATCTATACTATACCTATCTATAAGCCGTTGTAGGCATGATCTCGCGTGATAAATCACGCAACGGACGCGATACATCTGGTCCCTACGAAAATCGTCACCTGAAAATATTCCGTAGGCGTCGTGGGTCTGTCGAAGTGCTATACTACAGTAAGTGCGTTGAGACAACAACTTTTCTGAGTATACATTCTCTGTTATATCGAAAGGGACCTATTTTTATGACTCGGCAAAAAAAAGTGCTGGTGATTGGGCTGGATTGCGCCGCACCGGAGCTTGTTTTTGAACAATGGCGCGACGCGCTACCGAACTTTCGACGCGTCATCGACGACGGTGTGTGGGGCAAGTTGGAGAGTTGCATTCCCGCCATCACCGTACCCGCGTGGAGTTCGATGATGACAAGCAAAGACCCCGGCACACTCGGCTTCTATGGTTTCCGCAATCGCGGCGACCACTCCTATAGCAAAAACACAATGGCGAATGCTAGTTCCGTCAAGACTGACCGCGTATGGGATATTCTTTCGCGGGCAGGCAAAAAGGTTATTACAGTTGGCGTGCCACAGACGTTTCCACCTAAACCCATCAATGGTATTCAAGTTGGCTGTTTCCTCTCGCCATCGACACGCAACCCAGACCGCCCCTATACCTATCCTGTATCCGCGATGAAGGAGATTGAGGCGACGGTTGGCGAATATATGGTCGATGTGCCGAACTTTCGTACCGAGGATAAGGACTACCTGCTACAGCAGATTTACCAGATGACAGAACGCCGCTTCAAGCTGGTCAAGAAGTGGATTGCCGAAAAAGAGTGGGACTTCTTTATGTTTGTCGAGATGGGTGTTGACCGTATTCATCATGGCCTCTGGAAATATCATGACCCCACACACCCGAAATACGAGGTCAATCCCAAATATAATAATAGTATCCGCGACTACTATTATTATATCGACGACGAAATTGGGCAGATACTCGACCTGCTCGACGATGATACAACGGTCTTCATCGTCTCCGATCATGGTGCGAAGAAGATGGAGGGCGGCCTATGCGTCAACGAGTGGCTGATACGCGAGGGCTATTTGACATTGAAGTCGCGTCCAACGATGCTCACCGCCATCGACAAGTGCGATATCGATTGGAGCAAGACAAAGGTGTGGGGTGATGGTGGCTACTACGCACGCATCTTCCTCAATGTCGAGGGGCGCGAACCACAGGGCATTGTCAAGCTGGACGAGGTGGAGGCACTACGCGCGGAACTTCAGGCGAAGTTCGAGGCGTTGACCGACCCCGATGGTGTCAACATCGGCACCACCGTCTACAAGCCCGAAGAGGTATATGAAGAGGTCAATGGTGTCGCGCCCGATTTGATCGTCTATTTCGGCGACCTCTACTGGCGTTCCGTCGGCACTGTCGGGCACGATTCCGTCTATACCTTCGAGAATGACACCGGACCCGACGACTGCAATCACGCACAGTTCGGCATCGTCATTCGTCACGATCCAGCGACGCATGAGGGCAACGGAGGTCGCGAACTGACGGGTTTGCAACTGATGGATATGGCCCCAACCATATTGGAGCAGTTCGACATCGCCGCACCTGCCGACATGCAGGGAAGAGCGTTTTAACATGGTAGGGACTGATTTATCACGTCCAGCGTGCGATTTATCGCGCGAGTACATTTTATTTGCCGAATAAGCTCAAATGAATTTCATGCGATAAATCGCGCATTGGACGTGATAAATCAGTCCCTACCCAAATAAAAGAAACGAGAGATACAACACAGAATGACAGACCAACTTATTCTCCCACACGGGGGAACATTGACACTGAACATGGCAGGCGAGGCTGAACGCGTGGAATTACAGGAACGAGCGAAAAGCTTGCCCTCTCTGACGATAGGGTCGCGCCAACTGGCAGACCTTGAGATGCTGGCGATTGGTGCCTATAGCCCACTACGCGGCTTTATGAGTCGTGCCGACTATCTCGGTGTGGTCAACGACATGCATCTCAGCAATGGCTTACCCTGGTCGATACCAATTACGCTTGCCACAACTCGCCAACAGGCCAACGAGCTACATATTGGCTCGGAGCTTGCGCTGGTAGATGAGCAAGGCGTCTTACAGGCAGTAATGACGCTTGAAGATAAGTTCGACTATGATAAGCAGCATGAAGCACGACAGGTGTATCGCACTGAGGACGAGGCACACCCCGGCGTCGCGGTTGTCTACGGACAAGGGGATATCTTGCTTGGTGGTCCTGTGCGCGTTGTGGCCTTACAGCAACAGACGTTTCCTGAGCAACGCCTCACGCCTTCCCAATCTCGCGCCCTATTCGCGGAGCGTGGCTGGAAGCGTGTAGTAGGCTTTCAAACGCGCAACCCTGTACATCGAGCGCATGAATACATTCAGAAGTGTGCGATGGAGACGGTTGACGGCCTGTTCTTGCATCCGCTTGTGGGCGACACAAAGGGCGACGATATCCCCGCCGATGTACGCATGCGCTGCTACGAGGTGTTACTAGCAAACTATTATCCCGCGAACCGCGTGGTGCTTGGCGTATTGCCTGCTGCGATGCGTTATGCTGGCCCGCGCGAAGCCATCTTTCATGCATTAATGCGTAAGAATTATGGTTGCTCACACTTCATTGTCGGGCGCGATCACGCCGGGGTCGGCAACTACTACGGCACCTATGACGCGCATTCCATCTTCGCGGAGTTTGAGGCGGGCGAACTGGGCATCACGCCCATGTTTTTTGACCACACCTTCTTCTGTCGCGCCTGTGACGCAATGGCATCCAGCAAGACCTGTCCACACGGCAATGAACAACACGTCACGCTGAGTGGGACACGAGTGCGCCAGATGCTGCAAGCGGGTGAGATTCCGCCGCGCGAATTTTCACGACCAGAGGTTGCAAAAGTCCTGATTGAAGCTATGCGCCCTCCTGTTGCGTGATATGATGTGGGTCTGAATGTATTCCACCCGATGTTATGTAGGGGTCTAATTCATTACACCCTGTTAGCAACATGCCTTGTTAACACACATATAAGCATTCTCCAACACGCTATATCGTCAGCAGGGTGTAATGAATTAGACCCCTACCCTAGATGTACTGTCCTGTCACACCATCAGAGAGGGAAAATAGCACATGTTAATCGCACGCGCACCTATGCGTATCAGCTTTGGTGGTGGTGGCACCGACCTTGAGGCGTATTATGCAAAATATGGCGGTGTGGTAATTAGCACCGCCATCGACAAATATTTCTACGCCATTCTCACAACCAACGAGTCGGACGAGCTACAGGGAATTTCGGCGGACTATCGTGCTATGTTCCGCCATTCTCCCCTCAATGACCTGACATGGGATGGCGACCTCGCGTTGCCAAAGGCTGTACTACACACCTTCGGCATTCGGCGCGGCATACACCTCTTCACGGCGAGTGAAGTGCCTCCTGGCACTGGTTTGGGTTCGTCGAGCGCAGCTGCGGTGACAATGATACGTGCGATCTCAACGCTTATTGACCAGCCAATGACGAAACAGCAGGTGGCAGAACTTGCCTCGACCATCGAAATTTCCAAGCTGGGAATGCCGATTGGCAAGCAGGATCAATACGCCTCCGCCTTCGGTGGACTCAACAAAATCACCTTCACAAGTGAGGGCGTCACCGTCGAGCCACTCAACATTGCCCTTGATGTGCAGAAAACGTTAGAACGACGCCTCATGTTATTCTTCACGGGCAGTTCGCGCGAATCAACCTCGATCCTCAAACATCAGCGCCAATCGACGCAAGATAGCGACGAAACGGTCTTACAGGCACTTCATAATATCAAACAGGTCGCGCTAGACGTGCAAGCATGCCTCGAAACGGGCGATCTCGGTGAGTTCGCGCGTCTACTCCACTATTCCTGGCAGGAGAAGCGACGGCTGGCAACAGGTCTCTCCAACGACTTCATCGACGAATGCTATGGGCTGGCACTCGAACACGGTGCCCTTGCTGGCAAAATTACAGGCGCGGGCGGTGGTGGCTTCATGCTGCTCTACTGTGACGAGGATGCGCAGGAGCGCGTCACCGGCGTCTTAGAGGAACGCGGCCTGAAGCGCATGAACTTTCGCTTCGATACTCAAGGCGCGACTGTACTGCTCAATCTAGCACACTTCAATTCTGCATGGCTTGACAAGTAACACAACAGGGGGAGGAAAATCCTTGCAAAGATTTTCCTCCCCCTGTTGTGTTATTTCGCCTGTTTTTGCATATACTTGATGAAATTGATAGTATCGGCAGCAACGAGACGACCAATCGCGCCACTGGAATAGACCGAGACAGCAATTTTGCTATCCGGTTGCAGCACAAAACCCGTCGCTTGCAGGAAGAGCGGATCTTCGTTTATGTTAGCACCAATTTTTTGCGCGATCTCATGAGCATCGAGTCCATAGAGAACAGAGAAAGTAAGATTGTGCTTCTCAACTGTCTCTTGCGCCTTCTCGATAGGATCAACGGAGAGCGCGACGACCTCGGCCCCTATCTCATGCAATTGCTCCAAAGAGCGTTGAAAGTCTATCAGTTGCTGACGACAATAGGGGCACCAGTGTCCACGATAGAACAGCAGCACCGTCCATTTGCCCTCGGTACTCTGGGGAACCGTTACCTCGCCACCGCCCACGCGCGAAGCTGTAATAGTAGGAAATTGCTGACCATTTGCTAAACTCATGTCTTACTCCTTCGTTTAAGTTAGTTGACTAACTATACAACACGTTAAAAATTGGTCTACTAGTCTCTCCATCTTCTTGTGATGGTTTTTCGTAGGTACCGATTTATCGCGTCCAAGGGGGTGGGGCGGCGGGGCACACGTCACCACGCCGAATCGTTGCCCACACGTTC
>CAXUHG010000203.1:0-4607 GCA_964250805.1 uncultured Ktedonobacteraceae bacterium
GCGTGATAAATCACACAACGGACGCGATACATCTGGTCCCTACGAATATCGGAACCGCGATTATTAGGATGATGATTACAGAATCATCTCGTTCATGCCGATAACAGAAAGTAGAACACCGTGTTTCTCTCAGAAGCATGAGTGTTGTGGCAAGAGGATGAAAGTAGTATTTGGAGAAGTACATATGAGTTTGCAACAAGTAGAGGGGAAGATGCCCCACGATACCCCCGGCAACCCTGCTAGTTCTGCGGAGGTAGAGGATGCCTATCTGTATGAACAGGTGACGCGCTATCGGACGTGGCTCTCGCAGCAGATGCAGCATTTCGCTAGCGAACAGCAGATCGCAGATTCGTATGCAACCAACGCCTCACAGGTGGTGGTTGTGGGCAAGCAAAACGTGCAGGCATACGCGCCGTTTCGCTATAAGTATTCCGCGCTCAAAGTCATTACGAATAAGCAGTACATCACGCTTGCAATTCTGCTGGTAGCTTGGATTGTAGGCATGATTTTCTACGGTAGACAGATTTTGACCGTCACGATGACGATTATCACCATTGCCTACCTGCTCCACCTTATTCTCGATGTCGCGCTTTCACTGAGCGTTGTTCGCAACTCGCCGGAGGAAACGATTGACGGCAAAGTTTTGGAGGCATTGCGAAACGCGGAATGGCCCATGTATACCATTCTGTGCCCGCTCTATAAAGAGGCGCGCGTCGTGCCGCAATTCGTCAAGGCGATGCAGGGGCTTGATTATCCAACCGACAAACTGCAAATCCTGTTTTTGACGGAAGAGGATGATAACGAGACACGCGACGCTATCGCAGCGATGAATTTGCCACCACACTTCGAGATCGTCACTGTGCCGGAGGGTAATCCGCGCACTAAGCCACGCGCCTGCAACTTTGGGCTTATTCAGTCCATAGGGCAGTATGTCGTCATCTTCGATGCGGAAGACGTACCTGATCCGCTACAACTCAAGAAGGCGGTGCTGACCTTCGCCAATCACGGTCCCAATCTGGCCTGTGTGCAGGCAAAACTCAACTTCTATAATCCAGACCAGAACCTGCTAACACGCTGGTTTACGGCTGAATACTCGTTGTGGTTCGACCTGATTCTCCCTGGGCTACAAAAGGCACATTTCCTCTTGCCGCTCGGTGGCACCTCGAACCACTTCCCAACACAGATGATTCGCGCACTGGGAGGCTGGGATGCCTTCAATGTCACGGAAGATTGCGATCTCGGCCTACGTCTGGCATGGTTCAAGATGGAGACCGTCGTCCTCGACTCAACCACCTATGAAGAGGCAAATTCGCGTACCAAGAACTGGTTGCGTCAACGTTCGCGCTGGATTAAGGGCTATATGCAGACGTATCTTGTGCATATGCGCGAACCCTGGCACTACGCACGTGAGTTCCGTATCCGCGAATTCTTGTCAATGCAGCTCATGATTGGCGGCAAAACGGCGGTGTTGTTTATCAATCCTCTTCTGTGGATTGCGCTGCTCATCTCACAACTGCTACGCCCATTTATTGGCAATGCTTACGAGTCGCTGTTTCCAGCCCCGATTGTCACAATTGGCGCGGTCTGCCTCGTCGTCGGCAATTTCTTCTACCTATACATCTACCTGCTCGCCTGTATTCGGCGCAAGCACTACGCCCTGGTGAAATGGACGTTGCTCATACCCATCTACTGGCTCCTGATGAGCGCGGCGGCCTGTATCGCCCTCTACCAGCTCATTGTGAAACCACACTACTGGGAGAAAACGGAGCATGGTCTACACCTGCTCGACGCAGCGGCGGTCTCGACCATTCTTGAGAAAGACGGTATCGCCCTGCACCAGCAGCACGCGAATCAGCATGTCGAGCATTCCAATCGCGTTGCTGTGCCCACCCCACAGAGACACCGCTTGAACTCGGCAGAATTTCCATCGGTGCGTCGGGCACTGAATACGATCAATCACGAGTATAAGCCAGCATTTACAGCGAAAGAGCTACAGGTATTGCGGCGTGGACAACATGTTACGCATAGAGACCCCTGGTTTATCGCAACAATGCTCCTGGCATGGTGCGTAGTCGTCGGCTCATTCGTCTATGCCACGTTGACGCATACACTTACGGCTGGCATCCTACAACTCAATGCAGCGTGGAGTTCGTGGTTGCCTCTCACACATCTACTGGTCACGCCCTTTGTATGGAGCGATGCATGGCTACATACTGGCATTATGATACCGGCAGCCCTGTGTTACCTGCTCTCGACGCTGTGTGTCTTCGTCGCGGCCCGTTGTCTTACGCAGGATAGTCGCGCTAGCTTCATCGGTTCGTTACTCTTTGTATTCAACCCGACGCTTGTGTTTCTGCACACACTATCGCTCAACGATTGGTTATGCATCACAACGCTCACTATGACCTGTTGCTGCTTCTTGCTCTGGACGCGCCACAATCGCCTCTCGTCGCTGATTGGCACGGCCCTGTGCAGCTTACTTGCGACATTAACCTGTTATGACGGCTGGGCACTGTTCATCTCGCTACTTGCGCTTATGGTCGCCATTGGCTGGCTCAAACGTCAATCGCGAGCGCAGATCGAGAGCTACCTGATCGCATTTGGTACGCTTGGTGCGCTTGGCATCGGAGTATGGATGCTCTGCTGCACCACGCTCTTTGGCGACCCGTTCGTCTTCTTACGACAAACGATGCCAAGCCTTGCGGCGGTACATACATTGAGGCAGGCAACAAGCCTTGCGCTATTCGCGTCTATCCAGACGCTCACGCCGGTTCTCTTCTCGCTGGCTTTCCTAGCAATGGTACTGTTTGGAGTACGGAGGCGTCTCGCACCGGAAACGCTAGCCTGTATCGCCTTCCTGGTGCCATTCACCTTCGCGCTGCTCTCGCCAACAACGGGATACGTTGTGCCAATATTGCCAGCGGAAAACATTCTGCAAGCACTACAGCAGCACGATGGCATAGCCACCATTGCGCCCGCAGCCCTCTTCCTGGCAACGCTCTTTGGACCCGAAATGCGGAAAGCATTTACTCTTCCAAAACGCAAAGCCTAAGCCACACACCAATTATCCACCGAGTTATCCACAATGATTGTGGATAACTCGGTGGATAATTGTGTAGAACTAACCATATTTGCCTAAAAAGCTTGACTTCTCTTCCATCTCATGGTACGCTCATCATATAACCACATGGAGAAAGGAGATAACACACAGATGACAACCTACATGGTCTTCAGCATCTCTGAGCATATCAACACTCCAGCTACCGCAACGAGGTTTCATCGGGCGTAACCGTGTTCGTCATTGTGACTCGCACAAACTCCCCTTCTATTCCCTCCTGCTGTTAGCCACGTATATGCTGCAACCACCGCATTCGTGGTCTTTTTATGCTCAAGACATCCACACCTTAGAAAACAGCGGTCTTCCGTAGGAACCAGATTTATCGCGTCCGAGGCGCAATTCATTGCGCGAAATCCTTGTCGGTACAGCATCCAAACCATCTCAGACGAAAACTCGCGTGATAAATTCCACGGCGGACGCGATAAA
The DNA here is from genome assembly GCA_964250805.1 of uncultured Ktedonobacteraceae bacterium. Classification (GTDB taxonomy): domain Bacteria; phylum Chloroflexota; class Ktedonobacteria; order Ktedonobacterales; family Ktedonobacteraceae; genus JBBQVS01. The sequence goes on from CAXUHG010000203.1 coordinate 3,545, forward strand.
TCTGGTCCCTACGAAAATCACTGTATCAAACAAAAAGGATACCTCATGAGCAAATACACCGACCTTGAACTCGAAGAGTTGGAAGAGCAACGCTATCGCAAACCTAAAAAGGCCAAACAAGTCGAAGTCACTCCTAAAAAGGCAAAGAAAAAAGAGAGCTACGAGAGCAACGCCGATGTGCAACGCTGGTTGCAGTCACAAACGCTCAAGTCCGACGACCTCAGCAAAGCCACGTTCAACCCTACTTTTCTTGTGGGCAAGCGCGACGAGTCATGGATACTCTCGTCACTCACAGACTTCTACGAACAAAACCTGATTACCGATGTCGTACACGTTGTCAAAAGCGGCAAAGAGGCTACCGTCTACTGTTGCATCGCCGATCCCAAAACAGGACTGATGCATGCAGCGGCGAAGATTTATCGCCCACGTATGTTTCGTAGCCTGAAAAACGATGCCGTATATCGTCTGGGACGTACTCAGCGCGACCTTGATGGCAATGTCACGCGCCGGAATCAGCGCGATGCCTTCAAAAGCGAACGTGGTCGTGCGGCACAGGTTTCCTCGTGGATCGACTTCGAGTTTCAGACGCATACACTCCTCTATAGTGTGGGGGCGGACGTACCTCAACCCTTAGCACACGTAGGGAACGCTGTGCTGATGGAATACATCGGCGAGGAAGGCGAACCCGCACCACTATTGCGCGATGTCAAATTAACACGCGAGGAGGCACCCACCCTCTTCGAGCGCGTGCTACACAACATCGAGCTATGCCTTGTCCACAACCGTATTCACGGCGACCTGTCGGAGTACAACATCCTGTACTGGCAGGGAAATGTGCTACTGATTGATTTCGCGCAAGCGGTCGATCCACGTCAAAATACCGACGTGTTTCCCCTGCTAGCACGCGATATCGCCCGCGTCTGTCGCTACTTCGCCCGTTTCGGCGTCAACACCGATGCGGAGGGATTGGCGAAAGATATGTGGAAAAAGTATGAGGGATAAGGTTGTTTTGGGTGGACCCGGTGGGGGGGCCCCCCGGGGGGGGGGCAACCACCCGCGGGTG
>CAXUHG010000203.1:4617-6097 GCA_964250805.1 uncultured Ktedonobacteraceae bacterium
AATGTTTTTTTGGTTTCCCGGGTTTGGTGGCACACGGGGGTTTAAGCAAAACAACCCTTTCGTATCCATTGACAAAAGCGTGCCGTTCGAGTATGCTCTATGCAACGAACAAACGTTGCTTATAGAAATTCTGGCTTGCCAGTGAAAGAGGTGTTTATATGGGAAAGCACAATAGAACACTACCAACTGTGCTTGTATGCACCTTGTCTACCCTGTTTGAGAGCCATTGGGAAACTCGCTAAGCGACTCATACAAACGTTACTTTTCTCTCCGTTTCCCCTTCTCGCACGGTAGGCATCAATTGAAAAAATTGCAGGAACCGTGTTTTTTTATGCCTCTGGAAGGGGAAACCATTGACCGACACACTAACAGGCGTCGTGCTAAACGGCGCACACGGCATCTATGATGTCCATACCGACGACGGTATTCTACGCTGCACACTACGTGGCAAACTCAAGAAAGCCTTTGCGCAGGCTCAATCCGCGAAATCCGTTGGCAAGACGCGCATGCGACAAGATAAGTTGCTCTTCGACCCAAACTATGCGAAACGCATGGAGCGCATGCAGAATCACGATAGCACTGAGACACCACCACCTACGCGCCTTTCTGTTGGCGACTTTGTGAAGTTACGCCGATTGGACGCCGAAAACGGCCTGATCGAAGAGATATTGCCACGCCAGAGTGCGCTCTCACGTAAAGATGCAGGCTCGACCAGCAAAAAAGTTGTTCAACAGACGATGCTTGCCAACCTCGATCAGGTCGTGCTAGTCTTTGCCATCGCACATCCATCGCCACACTTTGGCATGCTTGACCGTTACCTGACCATCTGTGAGTCGGCGAATCTGCACGCCGTCATTTGCCTCAACAAATCGGACCTGCCGCACGAGGAGTCTGTAGAAGATGCTAGCGAACTCTACAGCAAACTGGGCTATACCGTCTTGTGGACAAGCGTGGAAACGAGGCAGGGTATCGACCATTTACGGTCGCTGCTCAAAGACCACACTACGCTCTTCACAGGTCCATCGGGCGTAGGCAAATCATCGCTTGTGAACTCCATCGAACCCGGCATGGCACTTCGTACCGGACTTGTGAGTGATGTCACCGGCAAGGGCAAACACACCACCACCGGCTCACAACTCTACCCCCTATCAATCGGGGGCTGGCTCGCCGACTCCGCCGGTATTCGCGCCCTCGCCGCGTGGAACGTCGCCCCCGACGAACTCGCGGAGTGCTTCGTCGAGTTCCGTCCCTACCTCGACCAATGTGAGTACGCCGACTGCACTCACGTCGATGAAGAAGGCTGTGCGGTACGCGAAGCCGTTGTAGATGGTGCTATTGATGAGAGACGCTATAAGAGCTACGTAAAGATACTGAGCGGGGAAGAGAGATAGTACAATCGAGAGTGGTGGGGGGGGGGGGGGGGGGGGGGGGGGGGGGGGGCGCGGCGCGCCCCCCCCGCGGGGGGGGGGTTGGGTTTTTT
>CAXUHG010000204.1:0-6082 GCA_964250805.1 uncultured Ktedonobacteraceae bacterium
ATAAATCTGGTCCCTACGAAAAAATAGTGTACATAGTGACCTTATACCATGTGTCTTTCGTTTATCGCATCTGCGTAGCCAGTATGCTATACTACGCAAGGACTATTCCCACATATATTACTTATTTAGGAGCTACCTTTCATGGACAATAAAGAAAATACAGAGCCAGAAAATTCTACCTCTGAGACGCAAAATAGCGTACCAGTGCAATTTGTGAGTCGCCAGGAGATGCAGGAGGCGAACCAGGGACAATCTGAACAGGTGTTGACTGATCGCGGCAATCAAGCCGCCGCACAAGGTGACTACGAGACGGCTGCCGAGGCATTCGAGCAGGCGGTGGCACTCGACCCTGAGAACGCTCGCGCACGCTACAATCTCGCCCTCGCGCAACAGTATCTCGGCGAGACGGAGTTCGCCGTCGCAGGCTATCGCCGCGCCATCGACCTCGACCCGCAGTTGCTTGATGCCTATATGAATCTCGGCAACCTCTATGGCGAATTGGGATTGCAAGAGGAGTCGCTGGAGACGTTCCAGTTGGCACAGGAGATCGATCCCGAAAACGACGAACTATTCATGAGCGTGGGCGATGCTTATCGCACACAAAATTTATATCAGGATGCTATTCAGGCGTACCGACAAACGCTTATTCTCAATCCTGATAACACGACAGCAGCCGACAGTTTGCGCGATGTACGTGAGCGTGTCAACGATCAATTGCGCCGCTTGATGGAGCAGGAGAGACGTGTGGATGCCGACCCAGGCGACCCCACGCGCTATGCCGAACTCGCCAGCATCTACCTCGATATGCGCCAGTACGATGAGGCACTGTCAACAGCGAATCAGATGCTGACACTTGATCCAGAGGGCCGCGCTGGCTACGACATGCTGGCATCGGTCTACGAGCAGATGAATGAGCGCGATCAGGCCGTCGAAGTCTACAGGCGCATCGTGGAGATCGACCCCAACGATGCCGAGGCGTGGGAGCATCTCGGCACATGGTACACTCTGCAAGGCAGCACTGCCGAGGCGATTGATGCCTATGTACGTGCGATCCAGATCGACCCGCAGCGCGTCACAGCACGTTTTAGCCTTGCCGAAGCATACCTTGAGGCCGAACGCTACACGGATGCCTTGACCATCTATCAGAGCCTCATCGACCGCGTTGACGAGCTACAGGAGGACGATGTTGCCGCCGCCTACGCCGGTCTCGCCGACACCTACAATGCGCTTGGTCAGCACGATAAGGCCATTGAGACCGCGCAGACACTGCTCGAACGCTCCGAGGACGACCCCGAAGGCTACTACCAGCTTGCGAGTGCCTACGATGCCCTCGGTCGCTACGACGAGGCTATCGAGAACTATCAGAACGCCATCGACAGCGACCCTCTCAACGTCGATTACTACAACGACCTCGCCGATACTCTACGTGAGGCCAAGCGTTACGGCGAAGCTCTCGACGCAGCGCAACAGGCGATTTCGATGGACCCCTCGCTGTTACTCGCCTACGAGACATTAGAGCAAATCTACCGTGAAACAGGCCGTACCGCCGAAGCCGACGAAGCTAAGCAACAGGCCGATCTCTTACGAGAACGCGAAAATATAGTAGTGTAACACATTTTGGTGACAGCAAAGGGTGGGCATCGGTCGATGCCCACCCTTTGCCGTCACCAAAATGTGTTAGTCGATCTTCTCAATTGTGTCCGCGAATGCTTCGAGGTCGGGGACGCTGTGCTGGACGTGTTCATAGAGAATTTCGTGATTTGGGTGAGATAGCAGGGCGTCTCGCAGGTCGGTCAGCACTTCCAGGCGATAGGCGAGTGGACGAGGGAGAAGTTGCTGAGATGCGAGCGTGCTGAGTAGATCGTGATAGCCCTCTGGCTTACGGAGGCCGAGCGTTGCTACAATCAAGCTACAGATGTGCAGAACCGCCTCGATTGCGAGCTGCAGATAACGTTCGGCGACGCTGTAGACGTGATAGTCGCTGATGTACTCTTCGAGCGTTGTTGCACTAAACTCGCGCAGAACAATACATGCGTTGCGTATCTGCTCGATTTTGGGCTGTAGTAGCTCTTTGTCAAGTGGCGTGGTGGGATTGACCTGTCCGTAGAGGCGACGGCTCAACGCTTGATTCTGAATTTCATCAAACTTCTTGAAGTCCAGGTAGTCCATAACCGCCTTTGACTCGAAGGAGACGCGCTGCTTTTCGTTGCGCGTGAACAGAATTTGTCCATATTTGATAACTTGCAGTTTGAGCAGGAGTGACGATTGATTGAGAATCACCACGTCGATGGTATCGGAATCCAGGCGTTTCGCCAGTTCACTGAAAAAGTAGAGTTGATAGTCCAGGAATTGATCGGCCTTGATCTGATCCATAAGGAGAATTGCGATATCCACGTCGCTGAGATGTCCGAACGAGGTTCGAGTGCTGAGAGAACCTGCAAGGTAGGCAGCGTTTACGGGACTTTGTGTAAAGAGTTGATTGAGCAGAGCTTGCTTCTCGAATAAGTTCATCAACACCTCCAAAAAAAGGGGAAGCCGAAACAGTTCTTGCAAGCAAGTATACCATAAACCGAGAAAAAAATAGAGCTATGTCCTTTGTCTCACATCTCAGCACATTGCCATCGTCGGTGGTTTGGGGTGGATATTCAAACAAACTACTCTGAAATGCTGTCGTCAGCGGTGGCAATACTCATTGCTTGTTCCATTGAGAGTGTACGACCTAAAGCCCACTGAGTGGAGAATGCTTCGGGATCATAGCGCAGGCGTGCCTCGTCAAAGGCTTGTGTACACACCTGCTGTGCCAGAGGCTCTAATGGGCATTTGATGCTTTCACGTAGGGATTCGGCTGCTCCTGCTAAAAGGGCTGCACGACCTTCGTGTCTGCCGCGAACGGCGAGCAGTGCCATAGAGAGCAAGCATTGTGCAATATTCTGTTTACTACCGAACTCTTGGTAGAGAGTCAAGCTCTCGACAAAGAAGTGCTTAGCACGGTCTTGATGATGCAACATCATAGTGGCAGTGCCGAGATTGAGCAATGTAGAGGCAATACCCCAGCGGTCCTGCACCTCGTGATAAAGGCGAAGGGCATTTTCAAGCAGAGGCAGTACACGTTCGGTGTTCTCCTGAAAGGTCATAGTCATAGCGATGCTTACAAACGACATTGCGATACCCCGTTTGTCACCCATCGCTTGATAGAGATTCAGGCTCTCCCTCAACAATGTCAGTGAATGCTCAAGTTCCCAACGATATCTCAGTACATACCCTAGAGCATTGAGTTTGGAGGCAACTCCGCGTATATAGCCTCTTTCACGATCTACAGCCAGACTTTCTTCGAGCAAGGCGAGTGCCCGTTCAACTTGTCCTTGCTGCAACACCTCGTCACCAAGTTTGCTAAGCACCGTTGAGAGTGGTTCTTTCTCTCCAATGCTACGCCATAAGGAAACGGCTTCCTCGTGCAAGGACACTGCTCGTGCGTAGTCTCCCTGCATACGTGCTAACGTGCCAGCAGCACTTAAAGCTTTCGCACGAGCAGAGGAAGAGGCATGAGAGGAGCGTACTAGTGCGGAGTCGAGCCATTGCCTTCCCTCACTGACATAGCCTCGCATCTCCCATAAAGGCCATAAGGCTGAGGCAAGGCAAAGTTCCAGTTCGATTTCGGCATTGTTCCGCGCCCACTCTAAAGCTCCTCGTAGGTTCTCATGTTCGGTCTCTAACTGACTCAGCACCTCTTCCTGATTTCCTTCCTCAAGGCAAGACTCTATCTGCTGTGCAAGAGTCAAAAAATACAGAGCATAGCGTCTCTGCACATATCCTTGCTCATCACTGGCTTGCAGACGCTCTAGCCCATATTCACGTATCGTCTCAAGCATACTGAAACGCGCCACTTGATTTACATGCTCTTGAGACTGAAGCAGACTGTGATTCACCAGGTGCCCTACGCTGTTGAGAACGTCGATCTCTTCGTCGCTTGTCAGGGCTTCAAGCGCGGCTAGTGTTGCACTCCCGCGAAAAAGTGCTATGCGTTGCAAGAGTTTTTGCTCAGATTGATTAAGCAGATCATAGCTCCAAGACAAAGCACTACGAAGCGTTTGTTGACGTGCTGGCATATCGCGGGCACCATCGACCAGAACTACTAGCCTATGTTTGAGATGATGCAAGAGTTCTATAGGCGCAATAAACTTCATGCGCGGTGCGGCTAATTCCAATGCAAGTGGCAAGCCATCAAGACGAGAGCAAATAGTAGCTATGGTGGATGCTGTGTGAGAAGTGAGTACAAAATCGGGGAGTGAAGCTCGCACACGCTCGATAAACAACTGCACGGCTGGTGATTGGGCAATATCCTCTAGCGACTGCGACATAGATCGAGTCGGAAGATGAAGAGGTGCGACGGTGTATTCGTGTTCCCCTTGCACAGAGAGTATAGTTCGACTTGTCACCAGAAGTGTCAGTCCAGAGCAATGCGAAAGAAGGCTCGTGAGCGTGGGTGCTACTGTTAAAATCTGTTCAAAGTTGTCGAGGACGAGCAAGAGATGCTTGGTATGTAAGTATTGGTAGAGCGTCTCCAGTAGCGGCTGACCGCCAGCTTCCTTTACACCTAGCACCTGTGCAATCGTCGAGAGGGCTAATTCAGGCTCTGTACTTGCAGCCAGTGAAACGAAGAATACGCCATCAGAAAAGAAGGATAGCAAATTTACAGCTACGCGCAGAGCTAAACGTGTCTTACCAACTCCTGGTGGGCCTGTCAGAGTAAGTAAGCGAACGCTTTCTTGTTGCAGCAAAGCCATTACCGCAGCTATATCCTGCTCACGACCTATGAGCGAAGTGAGTTCGGCAGGAAGATTGTGAGGAGGTGGCGAGGCTTCAGATAAAGCGTGAAAACTCTGTACAGAAGCAGTGAGAGCAGTTTGTTCTTCTGGCGTGAGTCGTAAGGCTTCGGCAAGCAAATGTACCGTTTCCAAGCGAGGAGTGCGACGTGTTCCTCGTTCAAGAGCACTAATGGCAATAGCACTGAGACTGGAGCGTTCTGCTAATGCCTCCTGACTAAGATGTGCCGCGATACGATATTGACGTAAAAGGAGTCCAAAGGACGAATGCTTATCCAAAGTCATAGTGACGCTCTCCGTAACTTCCCAAATCTCCCTGACAATGCAACTCTTCATCATACCAGTGATATCTTATCTTGTAACGGATTGTTGAGCAAGTCGATGTAGCTTAAACAAATATGCAACTACAATTCTATTGAAATGTACAGGTGTTGTACAGGTGCTGTACGTGGGAGAAGACGACCAAAGAAGATATCCTTCTCTTAGAAGTTCCGTATAGCGAACAAAGAAAGGACTTTTCGATGAATAAAACAACACCTATCGTAACGCGTACACGTCCTGCTGGCGTTACCATTCTGGCTGCATTGGCGGCCTTACTTGGACTCATTCTGGTGGTTGAAACACTGCTTGGATTTGCAGGATGGAGCATTACTGGAAGCCGTCTCCCCGGTAATCCCCTCTCTGATCGAACCGCGGTCATGGGGCTAGTGATTTTACTGATCTTAGGAGTGCTGGCGGTTGTCTTCGCCTTAGCGTTTTGGGGACTAAGACGTTGGGCGTTCTGGGCAACAGTTGTTGTTTCACTTCTTATTATTCTACTCAATGCATCTGCCTTTATGCGCCCTCAACCAAGCACAACAACTCCGACATTTATTGTCAACATTGTACTTGGAGTGATTATTCTGATCTACCTTTTCGCTGACCGTAGAATACGTGCAGCGTTTCGTCGATAACTTTCTCCCTCTAGGACAAGCCCTGTTGCTACTATGCATGCCAAGTCGTTATGTAGCTTACCCCATGCTTCCTTACTATAGTAGGGGCAGAACTTGTTCCTGTCGGACGACGTTTCATGTTTTATCAGGGCTTTCCAATTCTTATGAAGGAGATGAACTATGAGAATCGGAAAGCCCCACAATTCCACCAGAATTGTCTCTACCCTATTTTTTCTCTGTTTATCCCTCAACCCATTCTTCGCCGTTGGTAGCGACCTCTTTTTTCCAGATGGGAACGGTCTTTTTTAGTGTGTCGATGATGTAGCG
>CAXUHG010000205.1:0-5937 GCA_964250805.1 uncultured Ktedonobacteraceae bacterium
GAACGTGTAGCACCTGCTCATAGAGGGCTTGAGCAGAGTCATATTGACCGCGACTGTAAAAGTAGTCTGCTACATTGAAGCATAGATAATTTACTTCCTCGTTCTCTATCTTCAATTGCTTTGCATGTTCCAGACATATCAATGCATCGCTAATATAACGTTGACTCTGTACCCAGGGAGCAACTTCATCAAAAGGAAAGACATTATCGACAACTTGTATCGCAACATTCGTCCAATCCTCTTGTGTCTCTACATCCATCTCATCATACAGCACAACCTGTACAAGTCGATGTAGCGAAAGTGTTTTTGCCTCGGCTTGACGAGAGAGCAGCGAATACTTGCCCAAATCCCTGATGACATCATCCCATCCAATTTGCGTGCTTGCCGCTTGCTCTAAATCCTCACTCACATAGTGCGCTCCCTGTATGAGCATCTCTTCGGCGATGGCGTCGGGGGCGAGGAAGGCGCATAGGCGCATCAGGTCGATGGCGGCTGGATTGCTCGCGGCTAGTTTGTCGAAGGCAAGAGACCATGTGGTTGCGACGGGACCATGATCGTCCGTGAGGCCGCCACGACGCGCGAGAAGGATTTTGCGCTCCTGTTGGTACAGGGCAAGATAGTCTGAAAGGCTGATTCCGGTTTCTTCTATGTAGGCACCAGCTTGATCGAGGGCGAGTGGCAGGTAGCCGAGGGCTTGAACGATGGCCTCGGCGGTTGTACGTTTCTTTGCGTCAAGTTGTGCAAGTTCGGTATCGTTCACTCCTGCACGTCGCAAGAGAAAGAGGACACTTTCATCGAGTGGCAACGTTGTCAGTTCGACTTTGTGAGCAAGGCTACGGACAGCTTGCGTTCGCGTGGTTAGGAGTATATGTCCTCTCGTATATGTTGGTAGATACTCTTTCACCATGTCCAGGTCGTCGGCGTTATCGACGATCAGCAACCAGGACGGATTGCTTTGAAACCACGATTTGACGGCGGCGACGATGCGCCCCTGATCCTGCTCGTTGGGATCGGAAACCTGAACAATGCTGGCAATATGTGTAAAATCCGCCAGCAATTCCTCGCGCGAAGCGGCACGCACCCAGAAAATGGCGCGGTACTCGTCATGATAGCGATAGGCGTACTCACGCGCGGTCTGTGTCTTGCCAATACCACCAAGCCCACTAATCGCTTGTGTCAAGGCGGCGGTTTTGCTGTCGGTCAACGCGTCGTGCAGAGTTTGGAGCGTCTCTTCACGTCCTGTAAAGAGAGGATTACGCTTGGAAGGGACATACCAGATCGGTTCTTTGTCTGTGCCTGTGCTAGACGCTTCTAACGGGACTTGCACCCTCTGAGTCTGTTGAATGTCTGACAGTGAAGGCGTGTTTGAAGGGAGAGACACAGGTGGTAATGGAGTATTGAGTGCGTTTTCGATAGCCTCTGCTACTTGCACCCACGTTTCCTCACGGTCTACCTCATTCATCCCTGTCAATGGGATTAGCGGCCTGTTGACGAACTGAAAGTCTGCAAGAGGAGTAGTTCGATAGCGGCATGGTTTGAGCAGCACGGGTAAGATAGTAACGCCCTCTGCTTCTGCTGCTGCCAAGAGGGGCGCAAGTTCGTTACGAGCAATAAACTCTGAGGCCAGGAAATCACCACTCACGAGCAGAACAGCAACTTTTGCGGAAGCCATAGCACGATCAATCTCCGCTCTCCACTTCGCGCCAGACTTGATAGCTGTATCATCCCACAAGTCTACACGTTTATCTCGTGCATCAGGTGCCAAGTGTACCTGAAGCCGTTGTAGAAATTCGGAGTCATTGTGGCTATAGCTAATAAAGACCTTTGTACGCACAGGTGAGGAGGATGTCATGAGTAATATGCCCTCTTGTATAGAACTCAAGATACGTGCATAACGATTATACAAACATACCGTTATTACTGTCAACATGTCTATAAAACGAAAGGTCGGTAGGGGTCTAATTCATTACACCCTGTTGGCAACGCATTATGCCCAGGGGGTTGAACTACATCTTCGCATCCTCTTGCATGGTGCGTTGCCAACAGGGTGTAATGAATTAGGCCCCTACCGGACGGTTCCCTACCCGAATTTCTATTCCTATTGCGTTTTCAATGCTGGATGCTTATACTGTAGTGTATCACTATGTTCCTGCATTTCTATATGCGAGCAGACCTGATACTACGAAGAACGAGCTTATTTCACACAAGATACGGGGTGTTTACGCGCATGGAGGACAACCCGGCACACGATATTCCACAAGTATCGTTACCTGCAAGAACGCCATCGGGCAGGCTGGACAGAGAGGAGCAGCAGTCTGTGCAAGGAAATATTGCTATCAAAGGAACACGCAACGGCTTGCTTTTGACTATGGAGCCGGGGACGCCGTTTAGCGACCTGCTCGGCGCATTAGCCAGTCGGCTTGCGGAGGCACCCGCCTTCTTTCAAGGTGCCTCTCTTTCCGTCGATACCACGCGCCGCAAACTCCTTGTGAGCGAGCGTGTGCAACTCGAAGACCTGCTCTCGCACTACTACATGTCGGTCTCACCTATCGAGCAGGGCAAGACGATGCCAAAAGAGATACCTAAAACGATTCAGTTTCCAGCAGAAGAAACCCCTCTACCAGGGATGCCCGCCCCCTCAGAGACACAGGAGGCACGCAACCCACGCGAGTCGAGCGACACGCTCTTTCTGCATCGCACGGTGCGTTCGGGACAGGCCATTCACCATGCAAGCAACGTCGTGGTGCTAGGCGATGTCAACCCCGGCGCGGAAATCGTCGCGGGCGGCGACATCATCGTATGGGGCGTCCTTCGTGGCATGGTACACGCAGGGTATCCCGATAACATCAACGCTCTTGTCTGCTCGCTACTCCTCTCGCCCGTACAGTTGCGTATCGCGCACCTGCTCTCACGTCCACCGGAGGGCTTCGAGGCACAACCAAGACCAGAAATCGCCTCGATCAAGAATGGGCAAATCGTCGTCGAAACCTGGACCAACGGACGCACATCACGAAAATAATCGAGCATGCTTCACACGAATTTCGTAGGGACCAGACGTATCGCGTCCGGCGTGTGATTTATCACGCGAGATTACCAACGATTTCGTAGGGACCAGATTTATCGCGTCCGTGCGTGATTTATCACGCGAGATCAATTATCGTACCGTCAATGCAAGATTAAAAAAGAATCTCGCTCAATAAATTGAGCCGCACGGACGCGATAAATCTGGTCCCTACTATATTTTTAATAGAGTTCATGGTATACTCAATGACAATATATACTTCTACCGCAGTCTGAACAGTTTGGTACTTGGAGCATTGTATGGATAGCCGGATAATTACCGTCACATCTGGAAAGGGTGGTGTCGGCAAAACAACAACAACCGCGAACCTCGGCACCGCCCTTGCGATGCAGGGCAAAAAGGTGGCTGTGGTGGATTCCGATATTGGTTTGCGTAACCTTGACGCCGTGCTGGGCCTGGAAAATCGCATCGTCTACGACCTCGTGGATGTCGTCGAGGGCCAGTGTCGCCTACGCCAGGCACTCATTAAAGATAGACGCGTCCCCGATTTATTTCTCCTCCCCGCTGCGCAGACCCGTGACAAAAACGCGGTCAATAGCGTGCAGATGGAACAGCTCTGTCAGCAGTTGCGCCAGGAGTTCGATTTCGTCATCATCGACTCGCCCGCAGGTATCGAGCAGGGGTTTCGCAACGCGATTGTGGGAGCCGACGAAATTGTGATTGTGGCAAACCCCGAAATGGCTTCCGTCCGTGATGCAGACCGTATTATAGGTCTTGTCGAAGCCGCTGGTAAGCCAGAGCCACGCTTGATACTCAATCGCTTGCGCCAAGAGATGGTCAAACGCGGCGATATGATGGCGGTCGCGGACGTGCTAGAGGTGCTAGGTATCGACCTGCTCGGCATTGTACCAGAAGACGAGATGATTATCGTTGCCACAAACAAAGGTGAACCCGCCGTCTACGACAAAAGTTCACGCGCCGGACGTGCCTACCTCAACGCCGCCCAGCGCATTATGGGTGAAGAGGTTCCGCTTGATGACGTGGTAGATTCGCCGTCGCTTTTAGAGCGTTTCCGCCGTCTCCTCGGTTTTGGTCCCGCCTTAGCCGATGAGAAACGGCTTCGTTCGCAGTCGTCATAGAAGGGGGTAGGTATGGGTGTTTTCGAGTTTATCGTTGGGCGCAAGAAGCAGACACCAGGAGAACTGGCGAAAGAGCGTTTGAAGGTAGTGCTGGTACATGACCGCCTCAAGGTCAATCCAGAGGTGCTAGAGATGATTAAGGAAGAGCTACTTTCGGCAATCTCACGTCGCCTTGATGTTGATGAGCAGAACATGCAGGTCAGCCTTGCACGCGAAAGCGGTTGGGATACCATCCAGGCGAACGTGCCCATCAAGCGTCAGAAAGTATCATTTGAATGGGACCCACCAGCGCATACCAGTGCCAATTCCAACGTCATACGTGGTAAGGTTCACCTCGAAGACAACGAGTAACAGATATACTATACTGCACAAATAAACACAGTCGCAACGATAAATCGTTGCGACTGTGTTTATTTGTAGCAAACAATTTGATAGAAAAATACAAATAAATAGATAAAAGAGTTAAGAAAATGATGTATATTTAATAGATTCTTAACACCATCTCCATCGTATCATAACCGCAAAATGGACAATCTAGGTGTAGAATGCATCCATGACCAAACGCAAACGGTCAGAACAAAGGATGTGGAGGAGATGTGGAAGAGGATTACTTCGGGAGGTTTCTACAGTACAAATTAATGTCTTCTAAGCAACGAGTTTAGAGTCCCCTAGAGCGATAGTGAAGTGCCGACGTGCGAACACTGGTGGGTTGCGTCATGTTCTGTTATGACATGATGCGGCAATTGGGTGGAGCGGATGCGGATTGTGGACAGGGTACGCGACGGTAGTGGTGGTTGGTAGTTGTGGATGTTGCAAGGGGATTGGGCGACAAGGCAACAAAAAATAGCGGAACGGAGTTTCCTTTTAGTGGGGAATGTGGTGTGGTGTTCGGGATAGCAGGATGTGGTAGTGGAGTAACGGAGGGGATGCTATACCGATATGTGGAAGAGGAAATACCTGTTTCGATACTTAACGGTGGATGTTGTGGGTGTGGGTTGTAACGTCGCATGGGAGTTGTGGAGTAACATATACAGCTACATGGAGAGTGGCGCGAAGTGTGGGGAGTGTGGGGACGAAATGTCCATGATGTGTTCCGCGTCAAGCACTGGAGATAGCCGGTCTAGTACCGGCACTTCAGTGTCGCTTTAGGGAAATAAATACTATACAACTGTTGTGTATAAGGAGGGAAGAGTATAATACCAGGTAGAGGAGGAATGAGAAGGTGGCGATATTTAGACATGTGGTGAGTCGTGCGTGGTATCCCAGCAGAACCGAGTGTTGCGTAGCGGTGAGTAGAACTGCTCAAGTGCGTCGTGCATTTCAGCTTTTTATTCATTCCCTATGGCAACTATTTCAAACAAAATCTCAAAAACAAGTATATATGCAGCAACAGGTGCTTCGCGTATGGCAAGAGCAGCCAGCGCCCGAAACACCCATACCAGATGCTCCGCATATCCGCGTTCTGGAAACATACGACCTCTCTTCGAGCGATATCAAGCACTTCATCGACTCCAAAACCGATCTGACAGCCATTCCAAGCTCAACTCAGGGCATTTTGTAAAAAACAGTTTCCTTATGACATTCGTGCCACGTCGCAGACGTGGCACGAATGTCATGAGGAAATACCATTACCTTCTGGTTATTGTATTGACCCATACCTACAACATGTGTATGATTGCTGATAAATATACATTGTCGTACACCGTCAAGCTTGATTCAGTGGTTTTTCGTAGGGACCAGATTTATCGCGTCCGTTGCTCAATTTATTGAGCGAGA
>CAXUHG010000206.1:0-5900 GCA_964250805.1 uncultured Ktedonobacteraceae bacterium
ACCAAAACACAATTATACTGATTCCTTATTTTATACCCGTTATAAACAAGCACAGTTTCAATTCCTCTCGGACTCCACACTCCATTTAGACTCCGATAAAGGGACACAATACAAAAACCCCATAGGGGTTTCAATTCCTCTCGGACTCCACACTCCATTTAGACCACCACGATGCCTCAAGAACTCTATGACCTCTACGGTTTCAATTCCTCTCGGACTCCACACTCCATTTAGACCACCAGAAGAAGAAAGGATACATGAAGTATGAACCAGTTTCAATTCCTCTCGGACTCCACACTCCATTTAGACTGCTACCCTTGTAGTATAGCATCAGAAGCCACTTGATGCAAGTGTTTGCGAGAGGCTCCTTTTTGAAGGTGATTTGTTACGAAAAAGAACCTCATTTTTTGACCGAATGAGGCTCGTCGCGCTTCTGGAGCCATGCGAGAGGCTACGCTCAGAGAGGGTGGTGCTATAGCCTCTCGCAAGGTTGAGCTTCTATTGTGCGTGGCTGACAGGGCGTTATGAATAATAGCACCTACGATGCCTTCCGATATGGTTAGAAGAGTATGGTGTGTCATGTCGTCAACAACACGCGCCCATGCGAAATGTGGGCGGTGTCCCAGTCGAGGAGGTCGGCGAAGTCGTGTTGGAAGGCGGCGAGTTCTTGTTGGCGCGTCTCTTCGCTCGGCATTTCGTTGCTTTTCCAGACGAGGAGAATTGTGATTGCTTCGGGCGTCTTTTCGTCGTAGCGCACGAGGCGCGTCATGGAGCCGTTGAAGGCGCGTTCATGCTCCTCCGACCATGCCTGTAGACGTTGGCGAAATTGTTTTGTCTGCCCCGTTCGCACCTGCACCTGGATGAGAATGTCAAGTACACGCACACCGCTACCGTAGCGATGCCAGGGAGCAGCCTCCGCACGCTTGCGACCAGCAGGGTGACGCTTGTAGACAAATGCCTCTAGCTCCTCCTCTGATATCATGTGCCTTCCCATGAAAATGCGCGAAGTGAGTTCACCCGCCTTGATATATTGATACACCCTTGCAACAGTTAAACCAAGTCGTTGCGCTGCAATATTAGTAGGCACGTATCCAGGGAGGCCGAGATATTCTTCTGTTGAGTCTGATGATTTAGGCATAGGTCGAGTCTATTTCATAAATCAATTCATGTAAAATTTATTTTAATTGAAAGTAATTGTTTGCAAAATTTATATTCTTATGTTACAATTCTTATCGGTACAGCAAGACCTTTCGATAGAGGGGGAAGACAGATTGTTGAATAGGAGGAGAAAGCAATGGTTATAGAACAGAGGCCGATGCAGACGGTGCAGCAGATTATGGTGGCATATCGTATTTCTATCGAACGATTGGCGTTGGTGGCGGGAGTTGATGCGGTACGGATACACCTGGTACTACGCGGCGGTTATATTCGGAGACGACACGCGGAGTATGTGTTGCAGGGGTTGTCGATTCTGAGCGGCAAGCAGTGGACGCGCGAGAATGTGGGAGGGTTGCGTATCTATCAGGAGCATACGATGCGTTTTGTGCCGAATTATGCGATGTTTCATTGATCGCGTCTTTGTGGCTATTTCATTGCCTCGATTGTTGGGGGCGTGTTCAATCCTCGCTCACATGGTGGATTGGGTAAAGGGTGTGATGAATCAGACCCGTACACTCATTTCAGCACACCCTTACAATACATGTGGGGGACATTGAGAACGGTGTACGGGTCTGATTTATCACACCCTCGTCCCCGTTGATTCCGTTTCGCTACTGTTGAACACGTTCCTCAATACCTTCCAACAGGGTCAGTGGGAGCGAGGACGCGATAAATCGGTCCCTACCATTGCTTCAAACAATCTCTCTGGTGTGATTGGTAAATGGGTGACGCGAGTGCCAACGGCGTCGTAGATGGCGTTAGCAATGGCGGCGGCAACGGGTACGACGGGCGGTTCACCTACGCCTTTCGCGCCGAAGGGTCCGAGGGCGGAGGGTACTTGTACGAGAAGAGGCGTGATGTTGGGTACGTTGCGGCTGAGTGGGAGGGCGTAGTCCATCAGGGTTGATGTTAGCAGTTGGCCTTGCTCATCGTAGACGAGTCCCTCGAAGAGTGCCCAGCCAATGCCCTGTGTGACGCCACCATGTATTTGTCCCTCGACCTCTGCCGGATTGATGGCGAAGCCGACATCCTGGGCGGCGACGTATTCGAGGACGCGCGTTTCGCCAGTGTCGGGGTCAACGGCGACTTTGGCGAGATGCGCGGCATACATGGGCGAGCTGACTCTGTTCGCGGAACGTCCACGTCCGTAGACTGGCTCGTAGCGACCTGCATAACGCATGTATGAGCGAGCGATTATTTGTAGCGAAATGCTTTTACCTGGGACGCCCTTGACGACAACGTTACCGTCGAGCAGTTCGAGGTCTTCGGGCGAGGCTTCGAGCATGTCGCTGGCGATTTCGAGTATTTGCTTGCGTGCATCCTGTGCGGCGGAGAGAACGGCGGCACCCATTGTATAGGTTGTTTTGCTACCGCCTGTACCACCAGCGTAAGGCATGGTGTCGGTGCTATCGTGTACGGTTCGTACAGCGTCGGCAGAGAGTCCCAGTACATCGGCGGCTATCAGCGACATGGAGGTATCGGAACCCGTGAGATCGACGGTACCAACGACGACAGTAAAGGTGCCATCCTTTTCGAGGCGACAGGCTGCCGCTCCTGGCTCTGTGCCACCGGGCCAACCACCAGCCGCGATACCGATGCCGACCTTCCAACCTTGAAGGTGTGCAGGTGCCTCTCTTTGCGAGTCACGGTTGACCCAGAGAGGATGCTTTTGTAGCGCGTCGAGGCATTCCTGTAAGCCGATACGAGGCCATGCTTTCTGGCGACGGTCGGTTGATGGGTCGCCTTCTTTCAAACCGTTGAGTTTGCGAAATTCGAGTGGGTCCATCTCAAGTGCGGAACACAACTCCGCTACTGTTGACTCTAACGCGAATGTGGCCTGTGGCGCGTTGGGAGCGCGATAAGCACCAACGCTTACTTTATTGGTGAGGGTTTCATAGGCGCGAATGTCGATGTTGGGGCAACGATACGTGCTTACGAGAATATAGGCACCAAGTCCCGCCGATGCTCCAGGGAAGGCACCGGAATCGAAAACGGCCTTTGCTTGCATAGCAACCAGCGTACCATTCTTTTTCGCGCCGAGTTTGAGCGTAATTACCGATTGCGGCGCGGGATTACCTGCTAACAGGTCTTCTTGCCGCGTATAGACGAGGCGTACTGGTTTCTGTGCTGCAGAAGCGGCTGCGGCGGCAAGGGGTTCGATCAAGCCAAATTTTCCGCCGAACGCTCCCCCTATTGGCACGGACTCTACACGTATCTGCTGCTCCGGCATCTCTAAAGCGTCGGAAATATCTTCGCGCACACTGAACATGCCTTGCGAGCTAGGCCAGACCGTCAACTGATGTCCGCCCTTACTTGGCACAACGGTAATTGACTGTGTTTCCAGATACGACTGATGGACGGGGCTTGTACGATAGCTATGCTCTACCACCACCTCGGCCTCGCGTAAGCCCTCTTCGATGTCGCCGAACTTGAGATGCGTCGTGTCGCTGACATTTTTGGATAGTGCCTCTTTTGGCTCATCTCCAACTTCGTCGTTGGCAACGGCGGCATGCGCTCCACCACCTGCAATCTCCGATGACTCGTTCTCCGAACGGGTACGCGCAAGAGGAGCATTCACCGCCATCGCCTCTAGCGGATCAACAATCACGGGTAGCGGCTCGTAATCCACATCAACGGCGGCAACACCATCGTCTGCGGCCTCCTCTGTCTCAGCAAGCACGATAGCAACGGGATGTCCGCACCAGTACACTTCGTCCTGTGCGAGCGGAGCCTGTGAACGTGAGGTACTGTTCGCCTTCGCCATGCCCAGTGTTTTGCCCGTATAGACCGCGACAACGCCTGGAAGCGCAAGGGCAGCAGTTGTGTCAATGTTGAGAATACGGGCATGTCCGTAAGGACTCAACACCAAGCGAGCATGGAGAAGACCTGGGAAGGCGAGATCGCCAGCGTAACGGGTGCGACCTGTGACTTTATCGAATGCATCCTGGCGGCGTGTAGATTTACCCGCCGCGCCGTGTTGCGTTGTTGGTTCAATAGTCTGCGTCATGAGAATTCATGCTCCAAGTTAGAAATATCCCGTAGTTTGACCACCGAGGGAGGAAATCAAAGCGGTTTGTGGATTTGTATTTTACTGATAAAGTGTATCACAAAGGGAGCGTTCATTCATAACACAGCCACACATGACAGCAGCAAAGCTGCTGTCATGTGTGGCTGTGTTATGAATGAACACTATAACTTTCGTGCCAGTACAACGCCTGTGTTCAGGCCAACGGTGTGTAGTCCGCCAAAGAAACGAGCGTGTTCAATTTTTATGCAGCGATTTTCTACATACTCCAAACCTGCGGCTCGCGCCTTGTTGCCAGTTTCCTCGTTGCGAAGGCCGAGTTGCAGCCAGAGAACCTTTGCGCCAATGGCGATAGCTTCGTCGGCGATAGGCGGCGTGTCCTCAGCCTTGCGAAACACATCAACGATCTCAATCTGCTCACCCGCATTCTTCGCCTCGGTAAGAGAGGCGTAGACGCGCTTGCCCAACAGCGTCTTACCAGCGTAACGCGGGTTGATCGGAATGATATCGTAGCCCTCGGACTGCATATAGATCGCAACAAAGTGGCTGGGACGGTATGGATCAGCCGAGACGCCGACGATGGCAATATGTTTGTACTGCTGTAAAAGTTTTAGACGGTCATGCATATCAGGTATTGGTGTACTCATGAGAATTTCCTTTGTACTAATTCTTACATGCCTATGTTATATCACAATAAGTAATCCCTTTTTCAAAAGATGTCGTATACATACACGAAGGTTGCGAGCGATTATCTGTACAGGGGATGGCACAGTGCTTCTGCTCCGCAAGCCTTTGATATTTATGATTTCAACAAATATGTTATGCTACTATGAGAATATCAAAATCTGGTTCCAATAATTTTTTCAGGGAAGAAAGCATAACATAGACATGCAGAAAATAGTGTATCTTGACTGTTCTTCGGGTATAAGTGGAGATATGTTTCTTGGTGCGATGTTAGATGCGGGATTACCATTTGATTTATTACGTAATATGCTTACCGCGCTACCAATAGAGAGTTACGAGTTAGCTTTTGAGCCATTCTCCGATAAAGGTATACAAGGTTCGCATCTTCGCGTCATGATGACGGAGCAAGAGCAACCGACACGGCACTTTACAGATATTGCCGAGCTTTTGTCTAATTCGCACCTTTCGCAAAAGATACGCGATACAGCGATTGCAATTTTTCGTACTCTAGGTGAGGCGGAGGCAACAATACACGGCGTTCCACTGGAAGAGATTCATTTTCACGAAGTCGGGGCGATTGACGCCATCATTGATATCACAGGAGCCGCCATCGCACTCGATGCCCTCGGTATCGAACAGGTCTATGCATCACCTCTTCCCTTCACTAGAGGACATGCACGTATGGCACATGGATTGATGCCACTACCAGCACCTGCCACACTCGAAATTCTACGTAAGGTAAAAGCTCCGTGGACACCTTGCCCCGTAGAAGGCGAGCTAGTAACACCGACGGGAGCCGCCATTCTCGCCACCGTTGCCCACTTCGAGACTCCCGCGATTACTATTGAGCAGGTCGGTTATGGTTTCGGGCAAAAGAAACTTGTATGGCCTAACTGCTTACGTGCATGTATTGGGCATGAATATGGATACGCTACATCAGGAATACAAGGGCAACATAGCCATACCCACAGCCATCCGGTAGGGGTCTAATTCATTACACCCTGTTGGCGACGCACCATTTCGGAGGCTGTGG
>CAXUHG010000207.1:0-4083 GCA_964250805.1 uncultured Ktedonobacteraceae bacterium
CAATCTGGTCCCTACGAAAAACCGACACATGTAGCTTGACTGTGTAGTAGGGGCCTGATTTATCACGCCCTGAGGTGGAGTTGGGGGAACGTGCGGGCAACGATTCTGTTTGGTGACGTGGGCCCTGCCGCTCCACCCGGGGCGTGATAAATCAGGCCCCTACAACATTCTTTGTTCTTTCAATCGTGCAATGGCGCGTTCTGTCACCTCTAACCCCGCCCGTAGCGTCGCCTCTTTGTATTCACGTACCAGCATCTGGTATTCTAATAAACGAGGCCGACGCGCTGGTCGCATAGCGTATTGTTGACGTGCCCACTCCATATGTTCTAGTTGCTGTAACAGACTGTTTCTATGTTCTTGCAGGTGATGCAGTGTAGTTTCGTCTGAGGTCTCACCACAAAAAAAGAGCTTGGTGAGAAAATCGTCTTTGTTGAAACGCTCCGGCACATCTTCCTCTAACCATTGCTCAAGTTCGGATTGTCCTGCTGGAGTCAAGCGATACACGATGCGGTCAGGGCGCGTGGTCTGCACAACCTTCTCCGATTCGACGAAACCCGCTTGAGAAAGCTGTTTGAGCGTGGTGTAAATCTGGCTATTACCCGCGTTCCAATAGCTGGCAAGGGCACGGTCAAAGGCTTGTTTGATATCATAGCCTGTCATAGGATTTGTCCATAATAGACCGAGAATAATGTAGCGCAGAGTATTACGCGCCGTAATACCGTTGCTCTCTTCACGCTCTTTTTTGTGTATCGCCACAGGCTATCTCCGTAACACAGGGAGACCCTTGCGGTCTCCCTGTCTAAATGAATATATGAGAAATTATACCATGTCCCTTCCTCTTGACAATCTCCTTCTTCTCAATCTATACTTGCTATATGTCAAGCAAGTTACGAATAGAAGAAAAGGAGTCAAGAGTTGTCTACATTTGCCGAGCTTGGGATACAAAAAGAGGTGCAGCTTGCACAGGGAACTATTCGTTACCGTGAATGTGGTAGCGGTGAGACTATCGTGTTTATACATGGCTTGTTGGTCAATGGTGACTTGTGGCGCAAGGTTGTGCCAGCACTCGCTAAAAATTATCGCTGTATCGTGCCAGACCTACCCTTTGGGGCGCATGCTTTAGGACTCAATGCCAACGCGGACCTGACACCACCAGCAATCGCGCGTTTAATTGCCGATTTTATCGAGGCATTGCATCTATCATCAGTGACGCTTGTTGCGAATGACACGGGTGGTGCCTTCACACAGATTGCTATTACAGAGTATCCGCAACATGTGGAGCGGCTTATCCTGACCAACTGCGACGCGTATGATAACTTTTTGCCGCTCGCGATTCGTGCCTTTGAGTGGGGAGCGTATATTCCAGGCTTTGTTGGCCTCATTGGACAGGCTTGTAAGCTCAGCATAGTTCAAAAGCTTATTGTCGGGCTTGTAGCTAAATACCCCGTAGAGCAACGAGCGGGAGAATCGTATATGCAGCCTATTACCAGCAATTCGGCGGTGCGGCGTGACTTGGGGAAATTGTTACGCAGCATCTCGACACGTTACACAAATATTGCCGCAAGCAAATTTGGCGACTTCGACAAACCGGTTTTGCTAGTATGGGCAAGCGAGGATCGTCTTTTCCCAACGAAGTACGCCAAAAGACTGCAAAGTGCCTTTCTCCATACTACATTAAAGTATGTACAGGATTCCTATACCTTCATCTCAGAGGATCAGCCAGAGCAACTTGTACAGCATATCGAGGAATTTATGGGAGCAACTGTTTCGGCCTGAGCATTGACAAATGGGAAGAGGACTGTACAATGCTGTCAAGGCAAATTGCAATTTGCCTTGACAGCATTGTACAAATATATTCTTTTCACGAGGATATTGCATGAGCGAAGGGCGAGAGAAGGGGCAATCACGCGACCCTGAGCGGTCGCGTGAAGCTATTTTAGATGCCGCCGAACAATTGTTTGCTACGAAGGGCTATGAGGCGACGAGCATGCAGGAGATTGGACAGCATGCAGGAGTTTCACGTGGAACTCCTAACTACTTTTTTGGCTCAAAGGAGCAACTATATGGTGCCGTCCTTGATCGTGTCTTTGAGGCAGAGCAATTGTCTGTGATGCAGTCGCTTAGCAATGTTACAGGCGAGGATGGAGCGGCACCGGATGTTCTTACACTTGCCATCAGCAGTTTCCTTGATTTTCTGATTGCGCGACCAACATTTCCGCGTCTTATTGAACGGGAAGCCCTCAACGAGGCTCGCTTTCTCCAAACGAGAAGCTCATACCTGCTCGTTTTTGAGGTGGGACTGAATCTCGTCAAAGCGGAACTTGCACAAGATCATCTACGTTCTGTAGACCCTGCGCAACTACTGCTAAGCATTATCGCCCTATGCTGGTTTCCACTCGTTCACAAGGAGACATTTCTGCGTCCACTGGGCATTCAAGCCGATGATCCAGCGTTCTGGGAGAGCAGAAAGCAGCACATTATTGATCTTGTGCGCTATGGTGTTATTGAGCGAGAAAACAAATAAAAGACGTTCATGGCACCCTAGGGTGCCATGAACGTCTTTTATTTGTTTTCTCGCGTGTATTCCTTGTTATGAGGCACTCAACATATTGAGAGTGTTCAGGTTGTCGTCGGTATAGTAGACAACGAGATTGCCTTTGCTATCGGTAGTCGCGGCAACACCGAACAGCGCGGAGCCGTTGTTGTCGTCGGCATTCACTGGCACATTGTCAACTTGACGCACACCAACAACTCTGCCCGAAGTCATGTTCAACTCGACTATATTGTTATCGTTCAGGTTAGTCACTAGCAGGTCGCCAGTTGTTGGGCTGACTGCGAAGCCGCCAGGATTGTTAAGAGGCTTGCCCATGAAGACGGTGATACCCTTGTCCATTGAGCGGTTCGTTGTTGTGTTACGTGTACTACTATTGGCGTAGGCGGCGATACGATTGTTCGCGGGATCAATTGCCAGCAAGACATCTTTCAAACGCTGACCGCCAACCTTTAAGCTTGGGAGCCATGTAAGGCCAATCTTGGTTTTTTCAGGATTCTTTGTAAGCTGACCGATTTGATAGACACGGAACGATGTACCATTGTCGCCAGCTACAATGTCGATACGGTCAATTGTTGCATCGCCAGCATTGCTGGTGAAGAACGAGCCAACCACTCCATTGCGAGAACTGTGTGTGCCACCGTTGTACGCCATACCCCAGGGCTTATTGAAAAGTGGATTTTGTAACGTTGCTAAGACATTGCCGTCGGGCGTGAAAATCTGTACGTTGCTGCCCGCAAGATTGGCAACCCAGTCCGTGCCAGTCGTAGAATTGAACGCCATCATAGCAGGTCCCTTTGTGTTCGCATTTTGCACTTTGTTGAAGAGGTGTGCTGGACCTTTTTTGCCTGGGAAACTCACAAGGATATTTCCATTGTGGTTCGCGCCAATGTCCGTCACTACAATGTCGCCAGCCTTGAGCATGCCCGCGCCCGTCTTCACTGTACGAGGTACAATTGCTACACCATAAGGGTTCGCATCGACGGTCGCCGTTTTACCCTGTCCATCTATAACGAATGCTGTACTGCCAACAACAGAAATATTTTTTAACTGATTGATCGTCATAGCACGATCATATTGTCCACTTGCATACGTGTTGTTATGCGTGAAGAATGTGACTGCCGCCGCGAGAGCAAATAGAACAACAAGCGTGGCTCCCCCAATGCGTAGTGCCAACGAGTTACGTTTCAACATGGTCGGAATTTCTCCTATTATTTTTATCGTCGTCCGCTCATTGTGAGGTCCGACAGGTTCAAGATGCTGTGCCCCAAACGTTGTGAGACGCCCTGACACCCCTTGGGCATCTTTGAGAAGAACCTGTTCGGATAATACCATGCCCAAATTGCCTCTATGCTTACATGTTAATTTATCTATACCTATGGAGTAATGTGGGTTAAGAAACCTTAACCCCATGTTTTGCTAAGTAGCCTACACACCTCATATTCTGCTACAGAAGTCCGCTTTACAGGAGTGGGGGGGGCCAAAAAAAAAAATATTTTTTTAGATGGGGGGAGGAGTTTTATATAATTTAT
>CAXUHG010000207.1:4093-5888 GCA_964250805.1 uncultured Ktedonobacteraceae bacterium
CAACTTATATGAAAATTTGTCGCCGGGGGCGACAAATTTTCATATAAGTTGAGTGGACTCCTGTGATATACTTTGTGAGATATTACCATCTCTTTCATCAAACTTTGGCTTCGATACAACGTACATACTACTGGTAATAACCTTTTTATGAAAGAATAAAATTCACCAAAAGCGGAGGAAACGGATGGACGCACGCTTTTATAACTCAGAAGAAATAGATATCGAGCGGCTCGCGCAAGATTTAATGAATGCCTATAATGCGCAGGGCTATCAGACGCAGCAAATTGGGAGCAAGGACCAGGTGCTGGTGCAAATCAAAAAAGGTGGTGATCTTGAGGCACTTGTGGGTTTGCAAGCTGCCCTCTCACTAACGATTCAGCGCATTGGTGGTGGAACACTGGCTATGATTGGTCAACAGAAATGGCTTGACAAGGCAGCCGTTGGCACCATTGGTATTATCGGTTTTGCGTTCTTATGGCCTCTTGCAATCACGGCCGGTGCTGGTGCATTGCGTCAGGCTAGTCTCGGCAATCAGGTTCTTAACATCGTTGATGGTCTGGTACGTCAGCAGCGACCAAATGTGCAAGTGGGACCAGTTCCGGCGCAATTTATGCCGCAGATGCAACAGCAGTGGGGAACTCCTCCAAGCTATGGTCAACAGGTGCCTGTGTATACGCCGCCAGCACAGCAGCAGCCACAGACGCCGCCAATGTATACACCGCCACAACCGATGTCACAGGCTGCTCCTGCGCAGTTGCGTTGTCCAAACTGTAACACACCTTATGAGCAGGGAGATACGTTCTGCTCTGGCTGTGGACATTCGTTGACGCCCGCGAAAATCTATTGCGCCAATTGTCACGCGGAACTCAAGCCCGGCGCGTCCTTCTGTCCCAACTGTGGCTCCTCAACCTTTCAACAAACGGTAAGGCCAGCGGGCAATGCACAGGCGCAACAGGTGCCACCACCGTCAGCGCGTCCTGCACCACCCGTGTATACACCAACACAACAGACACCACCAGCACCACCAAAACCAGAAATTCCTGTGTATACACCGCCTGCGACACCGCCATCCGTGCAACCACGTGTTGAGCAATCATATGTTCCACCGACTATCACGCAAAAGCCAAAGCCAGCACTGGAGCCACTGTATGTGCCGCCTGTAACACAGAATCCAGCCGTGCAGCCACAGCCAAAAGTGACGATGATGCCAACTAATACTGCAGATACAGAGGCACCTGCTGCGCCACCGCAGCCTAAGCCGCAACCACAGTACTATATACCGTCGAATCCACAGGGGCAGGCAACAGCATCACAGGCACAACAACTTGCTGCCTCTCAGCCAACCGTTACAGATCAGCCGGTGCAGTCGCAACAATCAACGGTCGATGCTACTGTACCCTGGGGCGTGTTGACCTTCGCGGATGGCAAACAGGTACAGCTTACAGGGATAAGCGCACTCGTGGGACGCTACGATCACGATCTAGGTGGAGAGCGCCCCTCCGTCGATCTCAGCGATCAACAGGGTGCCGACACCACCTCGCGTGTCCACGCCGTGTTCGAGCAAAACGGCAATACCTACACGCTCACAGACTTGAACAGCACCAACTCGACCCGTATCAACAACAAACGCCTCGATCCCGACAAGGCCACCCCCATCAACGATGGTGATACGATTTTGTTCGGCAAGGTTAGTAGCACGTATAAGAAATTGTAAGCATGTTCAATGGGAGAGATGGGGGGGGGGGGGGGGGGGGGGGGGGGGGGGGGGGCGCGACGCCGGCGTGGAGTGGCGGGG
>CAXUHG010000208.1:0-5758 GCA_964250805.1 uncultured Ktedonobacteraceae bacterium
TTTTACGCCACTTCGCGTAACACTTGCTCTATGTGCTTGATTGTTTCGGTGAGCATGGCATCGTCGAGGGCAAGCGAGAGAAAGCACGCCTCGAACTGTGAGGGCGGCAGGTAGACGCCGCGTTCGAGCATGTGCCAGAAGTAGCGTGCGAAACGTGCGGTGTCCGACCGCTTGGCACTGGCAAAGTCGATTACGGGTTCTTTGGTGAAGTACAGGCAGAACATTGCACCAATGCGTACCAGTTGCGCCTCGGCTTTTGTGTCGGCGATGGCTCGAATAATACCTTCGCTCAGTAGTTCGCTTTTCTGTTCGAGTCGCTCGTATTGTCCTGGCTTGCCTAGCTCGGTAAGCGTGGCGATACCTGCCGCCATTGCAAGCGGATTGCCAGAGAGTGTACCAGCTTGATACATCGTACCAACGGGCGCAACCTGCTGCATGATGTCACGGCGTCCACCGTAGGCACCAACGGGTAGACCACCACCGATGATTTTACCGAAACAGGTGATATCTGGCACGATTTCGGCTCGCTGCTGCATACCACCAAAGGCGAGGCGGAAGCCCGTCATAACTTCATCAAAGATGAGCAAAGCACCATGTTGTTGCGTCAGCGTGCGTAGCTTCTCAAGATAGCCGGGGAGCGGCAGCACGAGACCCATGTTTGCCGCGACAGGCTCGACGATAACGGCGGCAATCTGATCGGGATACATAGAGAATAACTGCTCGATGGCGGCACTATCGTTGTAGGCGACGGTCAACGTATTTCGTGTTGCTTCGGCTGGGACACCAGGGCTATCGGGTAGACCCATCGTTGCAACACCTGAACCAGCCTGTACCAGCAGCATATCGGCGTGCCCATGATAGCAGCCGGAGAACTTGATGATTTTGTCGCGTCCAGTGAAGGCGCGTGCTAGACGCAGGGCACTCATGGTGGCCTCTGTACCAGAATTGACGAAGCGTATCATTTCAACCGAGGGCACACGTTCGATGACCAGTTTTGCCAGTTCGCTTTCAGCCTGTGTGGGTGCGCCAAAGCTGAAACCGCGCTGGCTCGCCTGTGTCACCGCCTCGACCACTGAGGGAAAGGCATGACCGAGAATCATTGGTCCCCATGACTGCACATAGTCGAGGTATTTGTTGCCATCGACATCGTAGAGGTATGGTCCCTGTGCATGGTCGATGAACACAGGGTTGCCGCCCACGCCACGAAAGGCACGGACAGGACTATTGACGCCTCCCGGCAGGAGCGTTTGTGCCTCAGCAAAGAGGTCATGCGAACGGGAGAGCGTCAAATTGCTCTCCGTATATGCCTGATGTGTCATTTCTGTTTACGCTCCAATTGCCTCAAGGATGTCATCCAGCGATTGTGCGACACAGGTAAACATGGGAGTGTCGCGCAGGGTGTACATGCTGGCCTCGGTCTCGCGCAATTCTTGTACAAGGTCGAGGAAGTCATTGATATTGTCGGTCTCGAAGGCAACCACGAATTCCTGGTCGTCTATGCCGAATGAGTAGGTGGTGTTGAGCGAGACGCTGGGATAGGTCAGGCCAACGCGGATATGTTCGCCCATCATGCGTTTACGGTCCTCGGCTGGTAGGGCATACCATGCGCGTGTCTTCACAAATGGATAGACAAACAGATACTTTCGGTCTTCGGGCATAATTACGAGACGTGGATCATGCGCACCACGAGCGTTCTTGCCGACATAGACAGAACGCTTGGTCATCGAGAGAAACGCCTGAGACTCACGCAGATAGGGACCCATCACGCTGCGACGTATCTGGCTACTGAGAGTACGTAGGTCTTCGATATCGTAAGTCGCTTGCCAGAGCATGAAATCACAGTCAGAGCGTATACCATAGAGGCCGAAGCTGCGAACCAGAGCGTTCTCGGCGTGCTTGTCGAAGAGTTGCTTCAACTCAGCTTTGCCCTTCTCGCGTACATCGGCTGGTAGTAATTGCCATTGCGGGTCGAGTTTGTAGAAGGTGAAACGCACAAGCTGACGCGGCTGCTTCGCCTTTGGCTTAGCAGGAGCAGGTTCGGGTTCAAGGTGCGTGATTTCGTTCTGATCGACAATAATTTGTTCTGTCATGATATTTTTTCCTCATATGCTACAATTGCCTCTAACAGACCGTTAATCGTAAACTCTTGCGCCTCAACCGCAACGGTAAGGCCGAGTTCACGTGCCGTCTGCGAGGTTATGGGACCAATACAAGCGATAGTAGGTAATTCGTTAGGTTGTAGAGTTTGACCTGTTGCCAGTTCACACTGTTTCGACCATGCCATAAAGTTTCGCACAGTGGAAGAACTGGCGAAGGTGAGAATATCTAAACGATGCTCCTGCAACATCTGCCACAGTTCTTTACCGCGTTCGTCGTCAACGGCGGCGGTACGCGTATAGTACGCGGGCACATCATCGACGATGGCTCCGGCGTCACGAAGCATGGTTGCTAAGACTTTTCGCGCTTCCGCAGCACGCGCTAGCAGGATGTGTTGCCCTTCGAGTGAGATGTCGAGCCGTTGGGCATCGGCAATCAAAGCCTCAGCGACTCCTTCAGCAACATAGGCATCAGGAATAAGGTCGGCGGACAGCCCGTATTGTTCAAGAGCGGCGGCGGTCGCTGGTCCAATGGTGGCGATACGAAAGTCGGGAATCTCTAAGAGATTATACCCCAATGCCTGGATACGCTGCATGCAGATGTGTACACCGTTGGCACTTGTAAAAACTACCCAGTCGTAGCGATAGAAGTTTTCTTTTTGCCTTGCTTCGTCTGCATCGCAGAGCCGTAACAGTGCCTCGTCAAGTTGTGTCCAGTCGGTCGGCGGCACGATGCGAATGGTGGGAAACTCGATGGGGGTTGCTCCAAGTGCGAGCAATCCTTCGCTCAAGACGCTGGCTTGTTCACGGGTGCGTGTGACAAGAACGTGTTTCCCCGCTAATGGACGCGTGGCAAGCTGGAAATCAGACATGCAACTGCTCCTCTTCACGTAGCAGGTCGATGTCATGAATGATCTCGTAGGCACCTTGCGAGAGAGCTTCTTCCGCGAGTGCGACGCCTAATTGTGCAGCATCCGCAATCGTCGTTGTTGAAGTCCACGGCATGCTTTGTGAAACCTGGACGCGGCGGCGTCCGTCAAGGCTGATGACGAGGCCACGCACGGTAAATACGTCGTCAGCGAGAAAGCCATGCGCGGCAACGGGCAGATAACAACCAGCACCGAGGCGACGCATGAACATACGCTCGGCACTCGTCGCCGCCTCAACATCGGTATCGCGTAGTGGGGCAAGCAGTTCTAGCAAGGCTGGCTCCGAACGGGTTTCGAGTGCCAACGCGCCTTGACCAGGGGCTGGCATAACCATCTCGGTTGATAGATGTGTTATGCGTCCGGCGAGTTGTTCCTGTAAGCCCAGACGATGCACGCCAGCAGCTGCAAGCACAATCGCGTCATAGTCGCCAGCGTCGAGCTTTCTCAAACGCGTATCGACATTGCCCCGTATCGAGAGAATATCGGCGTGTGGGTAAAATTCGCGCAACTGGGCTGTGCGACGCAAACTACTCGTACCGATACGCAGTGGTACTTGCGTTGCTCGATAGACCGCTTGCAGGTCGTCTTGCTGCATATCGAGGGTGGGGTTGGTGATGAGAACGTCGCGCACGTCTTCGCGCGGTCCTGCAATCACGAGTTGTAGCCCCGCTGGCTGTTGCGTCGGCAGGTCTTTGAGGCTATGCACGGCGAGGTCGATGCGTTGCTCCTGTAAGGCGCGTTCGATCTCAAGCACAAATACGCCATCGCCCCCAATCTGTGAGAGAGGGACCTGAGTTACGCGGTCGCCAGTGGTGCGAATCTGCTCAATTGTAATGTCAAGATTGGGCCACTGCTGGCGTAGTCGCTCGACGACCCACTGCGTTTGTGTCATGGCGAGCCTGCTGGCTCGCGTTCCTATCGTTATTCGCATTCGTAGAATTCTCTTCCAATTTAAAAAGATAGCGCAAGGCTTCCGCATACACATGACCCTGCCCATCAGCCGCCGCCTCCTTGAGTTGGAGAGTGGGTGTATGCAATATTTTGTTGACGAGTCGCGTCGTGAGTTCCTGCACGGCTGCGGCTTCACGTTCGGAAAGCGTTGATGAGAGTTGGCGCATAGCGCGTGCGAGTTCTTGCTGGCGAATGGCCTCAATGGATTGACGCATATCGCTAATCGTACCCGTGACGCTCAGCGAAGCGAGCCAACGCTCGAACGCTTGCACCTCTTCGGCAATGATGGCCTGCACATGTTCAGCCTCTTGCAGCCGCAACGAAATGCCACGCTCCACCTGAGCTTGCAGGTCGTCAAGATTGTAGAGATGTACATTTGGTAATGTGCCAACTTCGGGAGCCACGTCGCGTGGTAGTGCTATGTCTATAAGAAGGAGAGAGCGACTCTTGCGCTTCTCCAGAATGGGATGCATGCGTTCAGGCGTGATAAGAGCATGGGGAGCCTTCGTAGAGCTAATCACCACGTCGGCGTCTATCAATGCGTCGGATAGCTCGGCAAAGGTACGATGAGTTGCGCCAAGCGTTTCAGCGAGATCGACGGCGTTAGCATGAGTGCGATTGATAATAACGAGTTGCTCGGCACCATTATCGAGTAGATTGCGGGCCGCGACCTCGCTCATCTGACCTGACCCCACGAGCAAAATGCGGGCTTTGTGCAGGTCGGGAAAGAGATGACGCGCCAGTTGAACGGCGACGTGGCTCACCGAGACGGCATTACGACTAATGCCCGTTTCATGACGCGCACGTTTGCCTGTGACGAGGGCTGCACGAAATAGAGCCGAGGTGACGGGACCAGCAAAGCCGCCGCCTTGGGCAACCTCTAATGCCTCCGCCACCTGCCCCTGTATCTGTGGCTCGCCAGGGACAAGCGAATAGAGACCACAAGCAACACCAAGCAGATGCGAGACAGCCTCTTCATCGACATGAGTAAAGCAATGCGCCTCTAGTTCTGCTAGAGGAACGTCTTTTGCAATACTCATAATATGCAGCAAATGTTCACGTACTGAATCAACCTCAGCGCAAACAGCGTAAAATTCCATACGGTTACATGTAGAGAGTAGCACACATTCCTGTACAAACTCTCTGGCTGAGCTGAGAACCTGTGGAATTTGACGGGACGAACAGGTGAGCCGCTCACGTAGTGCAATAGATGCGGTGGTATGATCCATTCCAACGACGACGATATGCATGCAAACCTCATAAATCTCTAAATTTGGTAGTATTCTATAGAGATTTTAGCGTTTTTTTGGAGATAGTCAAGTCCTAGAGTGTCAAAATGGTACCTGATTTTAGCTCAGGTCTGTACCTGACCTAATTTTCATTCCCATTATTACCGATGTGCTACAATGGCAAACAATATATTTTCGCTAACAGCGAAAGGATGGTTAGTATATGCAGAGCTTTCCACCACAACTTATTGCTTTATTTTGTATTATGTTCATCGTGCTTGGCATATTCAACATTCTTACGGCACGACGACGACAATTGCGCGAAGGGGCACAGCAGAGACAGCCCTGGTATAAGCAGGTAGGTATTCTCACAGGCATTGAATACATTTTGCTGGCATCGGTTTTTCTCCTCAACATAGGCATCAGCTATAAATGGTTGCCGCCAAGTTTGAACGGTATTATCTTTCCATTTTTTATCGTGTTGCTGCTAGCTTCTGGCGTACTTGCGGGCTTCGTAATCTATCAAGGCTTTACCAATGTGCGTCGTCGGCGT
>CAXUHG010000209.1:0-5665 GCA_964250805.1 uncultured Ktedonobacteraceae bacterium
GAGGCACATGTTGCTCCTTCTCTACTGGAACGGGCGGTATATGGTTTACCGGAACTGCATCGAACAGAGCTACGAGAGGCAACGCTGGTGAGTGGAACGGGCTGTATGGCAACGGCGGCAATTCTGGGGCTGGCTCCGCTCTATCGAGCACAATTGGTTGATGAACGAATTCCGCTGGTTGTGGATGCGAAGGTTGGCTCGTCGGCGGCTGGTGCGACTCCAGGGGCGGGTAGCCATCATCCAGAGCGTAGTGGTGCGGTGCGTTCGTTTCAACCGACGCGCCACCGTCATACTGCTGAACTAATACAAGAGCTTCTGCATGAGGATGGGCAAGGCCAGTCCATCGCGTTCTCGGCAACCGCGATTGAACTGGTGCGCGGCGTGCTTGTCACCGCACATGTGTTCTTGCGCGAGCGCGTCGAGGAGAAGGCGTTGTGGCGGCTCTACCGTGAAGCCTATCAGCACGAGCCATTTATACGCATTGTGAAGGAGCGCAGCGGCGTCTATCGCTATCCCGAACCAAAGATACTTGCGGGCAGCAATTATTGTGACATTGGCTTCGAGTATGATCCCGAACAACAACGCGTCGTGGTCATTGCCGCGTTAGACAACCTGATGAAGGGGGCGGCTGGTAACGCGGTACAGGCTCTCAACTGCATGTATGGTTGGGATGAGACGACGGGACTAACATTTCCTGGTTTACATCCAGCGTAAATACATAGTTAATCTTCATCTGACCATTTTCGTAGGGACTCGATTTATCGCGTCCGAGGTGTGATTTATCACAAGAGATCATTCCTCACATGGCTTATAGACAGTGTTCGTCATGATCTCGCTCAATGAATTGAGCAGCGGACGCGATAAATCTGGTCCCTACGAACAACTGTCGAATCAAGATTGACTGGTGGAGTAAAGGAGAGAAGAGATGACGTTAGTAGTGAAAATTGGCGGCGGTGCGGGCATTGCGACGACACGAATAATACAAGATATAGCTCAGCTTGTTAGAAATGGGCAACGTATTGTCCTGTTGCACGGCGGCTCTGACCTCACTAATACGCTTTCGCAGCGGCTAGGGCACGAGATACGCATGGTGACATCGCCGAGCGGCATGGTGAGCCGCTACACCGATGCTGAGACGCTACGCCTGTATGCGATGGCTGTGGCAGGACAAATCAATACCGAACTGGTGGCGTTGTTGCAGCAACAAGGCGTCAATGCTCTCGGTCTCGCAGGGGTCGATGGACGACTGTTAGTAGCGCGACGCAAGGCTATTGTGCGCTCGCAAACGCCCGAAGGTCGCGTCCAGATTTTACGTGACGACTACACAGGCCAGATCGAGCAGGTCAACGGCGACTTACTGAATCTCTTACTCGACGCTGGCTACATACCTGTTATCGCGCCACTCGCGCTAAGTCATGAGGGTACACGTCTGAACGTTGATGGAGACCGAGCGGCGGCGGTTGTCGCAACAGCATTGCATGCGGAAACGCTGGTACTCATGACCAATGTTCCTGGCTTGCTTACCAACATAGATGATGCGACAACGCTTGTACCAGCTATCCCATCCAACCAGCTTGACGAGTACATGTCATACGCACAAGGACGTATGCGCAAGAAGTTGTTGGGGGCGCAAGAGGCTTTGAATGGCGGTGTCGCGCGAGTGTGCATTGGTAGTGAGTCGCTGACGGATGTGTTGAATGGGGTAGGAACTACGATTACAAAGGTTCCTGTTTTATCTCACATACATTCGTAGGGACTAGATTTATCGCGTCCGTCGTGTGATTTATCACGCGAGATAAATTTGCAAAATAAGGACGTGACAGCAAGGATCTCGTGCGATAAATCGCGCAAACGGACGCGATAAATCTAGTCCCTACGAAAAATATAAATAGGTTAAATTTCACGAAAGGAGCTATCCATGAATACAATTCTCGAACGAGAAAATACCTATACGAGCGGTGTATACGGGAAACGAGCTATTGCTATTGTGCGTGGCAGTGGCGCGTCGGTGTGGGATGCTGAGGGGTGCGAATATATTGACTGCACGGCTGGTTATGGCGTGGCGAATATCGGACACGGACGTGTCGAGATTGCTGCAACATTAGCAGAGCAGGCGCAACGTATCATCACTTGCCCCGAAATCTTCTATAATGATGTGCGCTCGCGTCTACTTGAGCGGCTGGCACAACTAACACCAGCGGGACTCGACTCTATCTTTCTATGTAATAGTGGTACTGAAGCTGTCGAGGGTGCCTTCAAATTCGCACGGATTGCAACGGGACGTACTGGTATTGTCGCA
This sequence comes from uncultured Ktedonobacteraceae bacterium, assembly GCA_964250805.1. GTDB lineage: Bacteria > Chloroflexota > Ktedonobacteria > Ktedonobacterales > Ktedonobacteraceae > JBBQVS01. The sequence goes on from CAXUHG010000209.1 coordinate 2,300, forward strand.
ACATTGCGGAGTTTTCATGGGCGCACAATGGGGGCACTTTCCGCGACATGGGAGCCGCATTACCGCGAACCCTTCGCGCCTCTGCTCCCCGGTGTGACGCACATGCGTTACAACAATCTTGCAGCCGCCGAAGCTGCGATCAGCGAAGAGACCGCCGCCGTGATTATCGAACTGGTACAGGGCGAAGGTGGTGTTCATATAGCCGAACAAGAGTATGTACGCAATCTGGCGGCTCTCTGTCGGGAACGCGGTGCTTTGTTGATTGTCGATGAGGTGCAGACTGGCTTTGGACGCACTGGTAGACTCTTTGCATGTGAGCATTACGACCTGCAACCCGATATCCTATGTCTTGCGAAGTCCATAGCGGGTGGTGTACCGATGGGCGCGATTTGCCTGGGACCGCGCGTGATGGAGAGTGGGCGTATTGCGAAGGGTGTGCATGGTAGCACCTTTGGGGGCAATCCACTTGCCTGTGCCGCCGCGCTAACCACGCTTGATATTCTCGAACGTGAGGCTCTACCACAGCGAGCCGCTACGCTTGGAGCCTATGCCCTCGAACGTCTACGCGCTCTTTCATCACCACTTATACGCGAGGTACGCAGCTATGGCCTGTTGCTTGGTATCGAACTAACACGTCGAGCGCAGGCAACGTTAGAGGCACTGGCTGAACATGGTGTTCTCGCCCTGCAAGCAGGTCCGAACGTAGTTCGCCTGCTTCCTCCACTAGTGATTACTGAGGCGCAATTGGAGCATGTGCTGAATGTTTTAGAGGAAGTGTTGGTGGGGGAAGGGAATGTGACAGGGGCGAATGTGGCAGAGACAAACCAGGGTGCCCGCAAGGGGACGCCCCTCCCATACAACGGTATGTTGGGGGGCAATTCGTCTATGGAAGGGGCGTCCCCTTGCGGGCACTCTGGTTCCCTTGCGCTTGCCATGTCTCCACCATCCACATCAACAACAATCAACCCTGTCACCCTCCTTCAATCTCTGCTAACCATTCCCAGTTATTCAGGACGAGAGCAACAGTTCGCTCGACACCTTGTCGAGCAGGCGCGACTAATGGGGTTGCATGCTTCTATCGATGAAGTGGGCAATGTGATTGCAAGTACTCATGAGAATGCGAACTATGATGGGCAACAACCGATTGTTTTGCTTGGGCATATGGATACGGTAACGGGCAATATTCCGGTACGGATCGAGGATGGTCTGTTGTATGGGCGTGGTGCGGTGGACGCGAAGGGACCGTTAGCAGCTTTTGTGGCGGCGACGGCTCGTATTGCTCAAACGGGGAACGCGCAACGTCCGATTGTCGTGATTGGCGCGGTGGAAGAGGAGAGCGCGACCTCACGAGGGGCACATGCGGTTGTTGAACGCTATCAGCCTTCGGCCTGTATCATCGGTGAGCCGAGTGGGAGTCATGCTGTGACGATTGGCTATAAAGGCCGTTTGCTGGTCGAGTGTTGTGTGACACGCTCTGCTCATCATAGCGCGGGACCGCATCAGAATAGTAGTGAGGTTGCGACGGCGTTCTGGGAACGTGTTCGGACTCATGCTGCTGAGTGGAATGCGCAACACGCGGCTAACTCATCGTTTGCTGCGTTGATGCCCTCGTTACGTAGCATTACGAGTTCGCAGGATGGTTTGGAGGAGCAGACGCATATGTCGCTCGGCTATCGACTGCCACCCGATTATGACATCTCGGCTCTACGTTTGCAATTGGAGCAGTGGGCATATGAGCAAGAACTACAGCTACAATTTTCGGGCGAAGAGCGCGCGTTTCAGACGACGCGCACAACTCCTATAGCTCGCGCCTTTCTCTCAGCAATCCGTGCAGTGGAGAGTAGTCCGACCTTCAAACACAAAACGGGAACGTCGGATATGAATGTTGTTGGTCCCGTGTGGGGGCAAAATATCGTAGCGTATGGGCCGGGCGACTCAAGCCTCGACCATACACCAAATGAGCATATTAGCATCGCGGAATATCTCCGCGCTATAGATGTACTGGAAATCGTGCTGCGCGACCTGATGCAGCAGCGAGAGGTGGCACAGTGAGACCTTTAGCAATTCTGGACTCGACTCTACGTGAGGGCGAGCAATTTATCGGAGCTTGTTTTACGCTCGAACAACGCCTGGCAATAGCGCGTCTGCTCGATGCAATCGGCGTGGCCTTTATCGAGGTGCCTTCACCTATCGCTTCACCTGAGACGGGAGAGGCGGTGCAGGCAATCTGTAACCTTAACCTGCATGCTCAGATTGTCGCACATGTACGCTGTGTCGAGGCCGATGTACAGGCCGCCCTCGACACGCCTGTCTATGGTCTCAATCTGTTCTACGGCACCTCGACACAGTTACGCACGTTCAGTCATGGGCGGCGTATTGAGCAGATGATCGCCGACGCTGTGCCACTAGTACAGCGTGTGCGCGAAGCTGGTCGCTATGTGCGCTTCTCGGCGGAGGACGCATTTCGCAGCGATATCATTGATCTGCTGCATATATTCGATGCGGTTGTCGATGCAGGGGTACAGCGCATTGGCTTACCCGATACCGTCGGTATCGCTACACCACGACAGGTTGAGCAGTTGATACATTTGTGTCATGAACGCTACCCTCATGTTGGTATCGAGTTTCATGGACATAATGATACAGGATGTGCCACTGCCAACACTGTTGCCGCCCTTGAAGCAGGAGCTGATTGTCTTGATGTGACCGCGCTAGGCATTGGTGAGCGCAATGGTATCACGGCATTGAGCGGACTTATCGCGCAATTATATATTCATCATCCCGAACTCTTGAATGAGTATGACCTGACACAGGTTGCGCCGCTCGACCAGTTTGTCGCCGCCTGTCTCGGCCTGACCATTCCTTTTAATACGCCCATCACGGCACCGAGCGCATTCACGCATAAGGCGGGTGTGCATACAAAAGCGGTTTTGCGTAACCCACGCGCTTACGAGGTCCTTGACCCCGCCGACTTTGGGCTTGTGCGCCAGGTCGATATCGGCTCACGCGTCACAGGTCGCTATGCTGTCGGGCATCGTGCTGCTGCCCTCGGCCTACAGTTAAGTAATAACGAAATCGCCAATCTTACGCATGCTCTCAAGGCACGCGCCGAAACGGGCACGCTCAACCAGGACGAGGTTGATGCGTTCATCCAGTCGTGGTGCGCCACCGTTGGCGCATAGTCAATCTTCATTCAACCATCTTTCGTAGGGACCAGATTTATCGCGTCCGAGGCGTGATTTATCACATGAAATCTGGTTCATCAAGTTCGAGTGTGTGCAAAGATGCATCTCGCGCGATAAATCGCACGGCGGACGCGATCAATCTGGTCCCTACTACACAGTCAAGCTTGATCTGACCATTTTC
>CAXUHG010000210.1:0-5656 GCA_964250805.1 uncultured Ktedonobacteraceae bacterium
GGATAGCAAGACACTTGATGGCACGTTCAATCTGCCTAATGGTGCTGTTGTTCCAGTTACTGGAAAGCTCTTCTCGAACAACCATATCCATGTGGAGTTCCATCTCTCAGCCACCAGCAAGATCGTCGGTGAGGGTGATCCCATCCTGACCAGCACAAACACGCTTGCTGGCTTCAAGGGCGGTTTCCGTGGTCCACAGTCTAACGATCTGGGCAGATGGGTTGCCGCAGTTTTCGACGTTCTCTAAATATATTCTCTATTCTTATCAATAACAGAGTTGGTCTCCATTCTTTGAAGGCAACAGGGAGACCCTTGCGGTCTCCCTGCATTGTAACCAATTCTCCTTACAATAACAGAGTTTCTGTTATTACCCCCCTTGATACATAGACCGCTTCCATGATACAGTTACAAAATGTAGGGGAGACCCTTGCGGTCTCCCTGCTGTTTTCGCTGTTTTCTCGCCCGCTTGTATGCTGTATGAACACAAACAGATACAGACAGACGACCCTCTGGCGTTGTTACAAGAAGGAGTTGTCCAGTGTTGGACAATCTCGGCAGGAGGCAAGCCTTCTATGATCGAAGAGCGACGTATGACAGATCAGGACCTGCATGTTCTCTATGATCTGGCTATCTACAACTGTTCCCGCTTTGGCCCCTTTCCCCAGATCCTCTATGAAGACCAGCATACGACTCGCGCATACACCAACATCGAGATTGGACGCGAGGCGACACAACTTGCGGGTGGTCTACGTGCCCTCGGCATTGAACCAGGAGACCGCGTGTTGATGATGATGCCCAATCGCCCTGAAGTTATGATCGGTTATCAGGCAATCTCACGGGCTGGCGCGGTTATCATTCCCGTCTTACCCCTACTCAAAGGGCCAGAAGTACACTTTATCGCAGAAAATTCAGGCGCAAAAGCTATTTTCACCAGCGCACTACTGCTTCCACTCTTGCAAAGTGTCCTTGCCGACGTACCTACGATGCGCTACATCATTAGCACCGATGTCACTCGCTCCGAAACCTCACAGACAGGGACGCCGCAGGTATTAGCCTATACTGATGTTGTGGCAAAAGGAGCGGACAAGGCCAATCAGTACATAACGCATCTCGATGGCATCGCCCCCAATGAGAATGATACCGCCGTCATTCTCTACACCTCCGGCACAACGGGACGACCTAAAGGTGTGATGCTTTCGCACCGCAATCTTGTTGCCAACGCAATGAGTGGACGCGGACCCGAATACGAGCAACGTAGCCAGGAGACGCATCTTGCCATTCTACCGCTCGCACACGCCTTTGGCATTGTCGCGCTGAACGTGTTGTATCTTAGTGGAGTCAAAGCGGTCATGCATCCACGTTTCGACCCACACGCAGTACTCTCCGCCATCGAGCGTCACTCCATCAATGCGTTTGCGGGCGTACCAGCGATGTTCGTGGCTCTGCTCTACACGCCCGATGCCGACAAATACGATACCAGTAGTCTGCAATATTGTGTGAGCGGCTCGGCACCCTTGCCTGTAAACATCCTCGAAGGCTTCGAGCAAAAGTTTGGCTGTACCATTCTTGAAGGCTATGGACTCTCTGAGGGTAGCGCGGCTCTAACGGGACATAGCAGAGATATAGAGCGCAAGGCTGGCTCAGTCGGCAAGCCGTCGGCGAATGTCGAGATACAGGTTGTCGATGAGCATGACAATCCATTGCCTATCGGCGAAATTGGCGAAGTGGTTGCGCGTGGTCCTAACGTGATGAAGGGCTATTACGACATGCCGCAAGAGACGCAAGAGGCTCTCCGCAATGGTTGGCTGCATACAGGCGATATGGGACGCTTCGACGGGGATGGCTACCTGTACATCGTCGAGCGCAAGAAAGACCTGATTATTCGTGGTGGCTTCAACATCTACCCGCGCGATATCGAAGAGGTGCTGACTTCGCACCCATCCGTAATCGAGGCCGCTGTAGTCGGCGTACCCTCCGAACGCATGGGCGAAGAGGTCAAAGCCTTTGTCGTCACACGTAACGCTATTCCAGCCGAAGAACTCATGGCGTACAGCCGTGAAAAGCTGGCAAACTATAAGACACCAAGCGAAATTGAGTTTGTGAACGCACTGCCCCGTAACGCGATTGGCAAGATCGACAAGAAAGAGTTGAGGAAACGCCATGTCCATTGATACGCCTATCGAAAACGCCTCATTGACACAACTACAACAAACACCCATCGACAACGTGATGAACATTATCGACGAGGGGCTTGTCCATCTCCCCACGTACCGCGAACTGTATTATCGCTGGGAACGCCAACAATGGAAGGCGCAGGATATCGACTTCGCAACCGACCGCGCCCAGTGGCAAAAAATGCCGCAGGAAGAGCAGCGCATGCGTATGTTCGGCCTAGCTGCATTCTTTAAGGGTGAGGAGTGCGTCACCAACACGCTCGCCCCCTTCATCACCGCCATGCCCGACGACGAGACGCGCGTCTTCCTGACCACACAGCTTGTAGACGAGGCACGCCACACCGTCTTCTTCTCGCGTTTCTTTGGCGAGGCTCTCGGCATCGACTACGGCAACCTCGAAGAGACGCTAGCAGTAGTAAGCCAGAACATGAACGATAAACTACGCTACATCCTCGTCGATGCGCTCAACGAGATTTCGGATCGCATTCGCCGCGAACCAACGCAAATATCGCATCTACTCGAAGGCGTCACGCTCTACCACGTCATCATCGAAGGTACGCTAGCACTTGCAGGACAGCGCAACATCCTCGATGTCTACCGCCGAGACGACCTCTTCCCAGCCTTCCGCGGCGGCTTCACAGCAGTCGCCCGTGACGAATCGCGGCACGTCGTCTTCGGCGTCAAATTCCTACGCGACAGCATCCAAAGAGACGCGACCAATGCCAGGACCATCCACGACACCATAGCACGGCTCGCCCCTCTCGCTCTCGAAGCCCTCGCACCCGATCCCGCGCAAATACCCCAAATAATCGCAATGGGTGGCGACCCCTGGCTCACTCCACGCTACGCCCAGGAATCACTCAAAAAGAAGCTCAGGGTGATTGGGTTGAACATGAATGTGCCGGAGGTGCAAGGGATGCCAAACACCTAAAACACATATTCGAGCAAAAGAACAGGAATGCGGCATTGCTGCATTCCTGTTCTTTTGCTCGAATATTTTTTATGCATCCCATATCCCTCACTTTGGACGTAGAAGTGCATTGCATAACCATTGCACACAGAATGCCTTGAACGCTTCCGTGTCCTCTTCGTCGAGCATAATGTAGACACTCACGAACCAGCGCAGAAAGCCTATCATCATTTCAAGCGTGAATGAGGGATCGTAGGAATACAGACCTCCCTCCATCATCTGGCTGTGTAACGCGTGTATGCCCTGTTGAACACGCGGCCCTTGCCGTGTTCGGACATTATGTGGGCGCACGCCGCGCAAGCCATCGTCCAGATAGAAAATGCGTATCTGGTCACGGTGGCTAGCGGCGAAGGATGCGACGATCTCGACAAAGCGTTCGATATCTTCTCGTTTTGTGAAATGCTCTATCACGGGAAGCAATTGATCTAGCAACTCTATCTGGCTCTGATGAGCGATTGCACGCACCATCGCCTCTTTCGAGTCAAAGTAGAGGTAGAGTGTGCTAATAACCACACCTGCTCGTTTGGCAATGTCGGTGAGACGTGACTCGCTGTAGCCTTGTTCGAGAAACACTTCGGTCGCCGCTCGCAGAATCTCTTCGCGGCGATGTGGGTCGGCTGCTCGTGCCATTGCTTATACTCCTCCTATCTCTACCCGTTGCGCTTCGTTCGCTAGTTGTGAAACGGTCTGGACAATGCGCTTTCGTGCCATCTGTGTGATCCAAAAGATGAGCAGACCGTAGAGGGGTAGCAAACCGATATTCCAGGCTAACCATGAAGGTATTGCGGGCGGCGCAACTGCTGTAACTGGAATGTCAGCCTGTCCCTTTCCAGTAGCACCATTGACGGCGATATGCATTGTCCAATTTCCGCGAGTCACAAAGGTAATACTGCCTGGCGTTCCATAGGGAGTGCTTTGTTGGGCCGCAATATCACTTTGTGTGAGCGTGCCTGAGACGCCAGGACCAGGAGTAGCTGTGACGGTGTAGTTGAGCCTCCCTTGCCCATTGCCTGAAGAAGCGATGGCAAAGGGTATCGCATCACCCGCGTTGATGGGGTCATTATAAAAGGCAACCTTGAGTTGGTACGGCCCCGCTGTTGTATTAACAAAACGCACTGGTGCGCCATGAATAGTCGAGGCCAGTACGATGCGATAAAATGCTATGCCTGTGACGATCAGTGAGCCAACTGCGAACAGCAGCAGGATAATCTGTACTGGTTTACGCATTGTGCTACCTCCTCAAATCCTGTAATGTCTTGCTCACAGTGATAGCAAGCCAACTTGCAAGGAGACCACCAAGCACGGCTAGCACAAGCGATAGTAGGAAGGCTATTCCTCCTCCGTGAACTTGCTTAGCGTGTTCCCGTGCTAATGCTGTCCCTATCACAATGAGCGTCAACGCTGAGGCAATCGTTGCACCTATCGCCGCTGCGATTGCTATTCCCCAGTGAAGCTGGAGTAGTGACCATGTAGCACGTCTACCAAGCCAGACGATGCCATCTATGCTTATTCCTGTGAGCAAGATGAAAGGCGTCTGTCCAGCGATGGAAACAACATGTGAACCAAGACGCGCCGCTCTCGGCAGGTAGGTTTGATGCTCGATCTGGACCAGTAACTTCATCATCGGTGGTACGAACGCGTTGACGAGGAGGTACACTGCCAGTAGGACGAGGACGGTCATCGTCGCTGTGCCAGGCCAGTGTAGAATGCGTACCGCCAGAACGCAGATGAATGCGATACATGCCGATAAGAGCAAAGGGAATATATTGATGCCACTGATGCTATGCCCCTGAAGGGCAGGTGTGAGAAAGGTGCAGGTTTTAGAGAGCAATGTTCCCAGCACAATAATCAACCCTGTATGGCTCAGACGAGTCTGCCACTTCTGCTGCATATCTTGTGCAATGTGCGCCGTCGAAAGAAACATGTACGCGATGCCCAACGTAGACAGTATCCCTCCCATGTAGAGCATTGTATGAAACGGTGCCCATAGCGAGACATCAATGCCGTACAGCGAGTGCCAGTAGGTATCAAGCGGAAAGGCAACAGCCGAACAGACCGCGCCGAAGCCGACAAAGTAAGAGCCTAAAGAACTTTGTATCGCCCCTAAAAAGTCGGTACTATTCTGTGCCAATTCGTGATTCGTTGCTACCCACCTTGTCTCTATGAGGATATTCATAAGAGCGACAATGCCGATTAGTGCAATGCCAATTAAAATCATGTCATGAGGGGGGGTAAATGTACGATCACGTCCAACCGTTGCGTGCCACTCTATATCCCAGTCGGCCCCAAGTAGCCCAACAAGCGAAACGATAAGCAAGGTATATGCCGTGACCAGCCGCAACATAACAAGGTGTGTAAGCGTTTTCGCTTTGTGTCCTACTAAGGAACTTGAAAGCGTGCCTATCATATCTGCCATAAAAAGCACCTCTCCTGCTATAGTATCTTTAATGAAAAAAGTTTTTTCATTAAAGATACTATAGCAGGAGAGGTGCTTGAATGTCAAGGATTTGAC
>CAXUHG010000211.1:0-5602 GCA_964250805.1 uncultured Ktedonobacteraceae bacterium
GCGGTGAAGGCATTGTTCTTATTCATTTTCTAACATCCACTCATCGCTTACGCGTCGCACTCTATTTTCGCGCTCTAATTTGAGCAGGTGTGCCTCGACGGACATACCTGCAAGAGCGTGTAGCTTAGAGTCTACATCGGCATAGATGACCTCGACGAGTTGAGGAATTGTCGCACTTGTAGGAAACTGTTGCATAGTGTCGATTAGCTGTTGCTCACGCAGCATACGATGCATGACGTACTCGTTCAGCTTGGCCTGTGGATTCGTGATGATGGGACCATGCGACGGCACTATTTCGCTGATATCCATACGTTGTAGGTGCTTCAACGAGGCAAGGTAGTCGAGCAGGTCGCCTTCGGGCGGTGCAATGACTACTGTACCCGTTCCTGCCACGAGATCGCCTGCGAAGAGCGTGCGTTGCCCCTCTAAGTAGTAGCTGAGGTGATCGAAACGATGCCCAGGAGTATGAATTGCTCGCAGAGTATCATCGCCTGCTGGAAACGTCATGCCGTCGGGAATCTCTTCGTCGGCTTCGGGGACACCCTTCCGATTGAAGGCATAGATAGAGATGCGTAACTCTTGCCGTAAAATTGCCGCGCCACCGATGTGGTCGGGATGTCCATGCGTGATGAGGATACGGCGAATGCCACCGCGCTCTGCCCCTTCCTGAATGATTGTCTCCAAGTGTTCTCTATTATCGTCGGCGGGGTCGATCACGGTAGCTCCTTCGATACCACTTCCGAGGACAATTGTGTTTGTGCCAGATCCAGTCATCATCGAAGCGTTAGGTGCGAGGATAATTGTATATGGTGGACGTGTCATAGTTTATTTTTTCCTCTGCTCGTTACAGTATTACAAGTGACTCGCCGCCTCTGGCGGCTTGTAGAGGGGAAACCTGGGGCACAGCCCCAGACCCCAGTTAAGGGGTTGCACCCCTTGCATCCCTGCTTTTACTATGGTTTCCATGATATATCAGGTGCTTCGGGCAGTGATACATGTGTTATACCATCTTTTTGCGTTAAGATGGGCGCGTGTGTAGGTACGTAGCGTGTTGCAGCCGCTTGTAGTGCCTCTTCAACTTTATGAAATGGATGGAGGTCACGTAGTTGTTGGAGAGTGGGAAAGGCAATGGGAAACTTCTCTTGCTGAGATTGCATGATGGCGTCTTGCGGATGTATCCATACACCGTCGCTAGTTTCGAGGTTGTCGTAGAGTGCCTCCTGCTCAGCTGGTGCTGTGGCAAGAAAGAAATGTGTATCGAAGCGTTTAGGCATGCCATCCGGTGTGATCCAGTGTGCGAAATAGGCGAGGCTATTGGTTGCTAGCGTGAGGTGTTCCGTCTGCGCCAACTCGACTAGCGACCCCTTGCGATTATTGAATGCCTGGCGATAGTTGGCGAAACGCTCTACACTCTCCTCGTCAATAGCAAGGATCGTGCCTGCACGATGCGCCAACAAAACGTTCGCCTCCTCAAATAATTCGCGGATAGCCGCTGCACGCACACCACTCCCTAGATGAGTACGTCCCTCGGGGTCCGCGAGCGAAGGTGCAACAGGCTCGTAAACGCCCTCAGTTCTTTCAGCGAGGCGGTCATCGGCGGAGACGGAGCCACCGGGGAAGACATAGATGTCGGGCATAAATTCGCTCTGCACCACACGCCGCACCATAAATACCTCTAGTTTGCTTCTCCCTGCTACGATGCTATCGCGCAACAACATCACCGTCGAAGCCAATCGTGGCTGAACCGTCATTCCGTCTTCTCCATTTCCATTAAAAAGCGGGGATGCAAGGGGTAGCCGCCCCTTGACTGAGGTCTGGGGCTATGCCCCAGTCTCTCCCTTCCCACAAAGCCGCCGGAGGCGGCGAGTAATAAAGATTGATGATATAACGACCTTGTTATAGTATCATATGTGGTAAATTAGTAGATACTCCTAGACTTTGGAATATGTTATACTCGTGGTAATTTAAGACAAATTGAGATTTTGTGATATATGGTGGCACTGATGACTATGAATAAAAAATTGAAAATACAAGCGTCGGTTGCAGCACCGCTCCTACATGTAGGCTTGATTGGCGATCCTGTGGCACATTCGTTTTCTCCATCTATGCAACAGGCGGCGTTCGATACACTGGGTATTTCGGCGCACTACGAACTCTGGCACACGCCTGCACCTGCTCTGCTCGAACGGGTACGCTCACTATGCGACGAAACGTATTTAGGAGCCAATGTGACCATTCCACATAAAGAGGCGGTACTAGCTCTAATGGATAAGGTTGACCCGCTGGCGACGCGCATCGGTGCCGTGAATACGATTGTGCATCATGATGGCTACCTGTACGGCTACAATACGGACGCGCCGGGGCTGTTACACGCGTTGCAAGAATATGATATAGGGGGAACGCAAGAGAATGGCACGGTTTCGCTGAAAGGCTATAACGCCGTGTTACTAGGGGCTGGTGGAGCCGCTCGTGGAGCGGCATTTGCTCTTGCAGGGGCACAGGTCGAGCAACTGGTAATCGTGAATCGTAGTTTGGAGCGTGCCCAATTGCTGGCAACCGAGGTACGACAGACATTTAGAGGGCCGGTGTTTTGCTTGAATGATCCACAATTTCTCTTACCCCGCGCATCATCGTTGATAATCAACGCAACCTCCGTCGGCTTACACGGTGAGCAGATGCCGCTACCCGCCGAAATACTGGCACGGTTTGGCTCCGATACCTTTGTATACGACATGATCTACAATCCGATACAAACGAAACTATTGAGCCAAGCACGTATCATGGGTATGCGCGGCGAAAATGGCCTTTCGATGCTACTACATCAAGGTGCGCTTGCCTTCACGCTCTGGACGGGGAAGCCCGCGCCTCTGGAGGCGATGCGTTCAAAACTTCCGTGAGATGTTTTCCCACAAATCATTACCATTATTACCATCATTACCGAGGTTGGTATATTCGCTCACAAAAAATGGGGACGCGTACATTGCTGTGTTCGTGCATGGGTGGATAAATCGGACACCTAGTAGTCTACTCACCTACAATTGAACCAATCTGTAGGGGTCTAATTCATTACACCCTGTGGGCGACGCACCACCTGAGCAAGCTTGTAGACGTGGTTCAACCCCCTTTGGCCTCGTCGTCGCCCACAGGGTGTAATGAATTAGACCCCTACTTTTCCTCATCAAATCAAGATTGGTGGACTGCTACACCTAGAACGTAGGAGTCATAAATCAGATTCCTACATTCTTGCGAATGTTATAGAAGAGTATACCCAAAAAGTTGTGCAAAAGCAAGGGAGCGGAGAAGGGAAAACGTATACGAGATAAGATATTGTAGAATGGGATACATCATCTTACGTTTGTAGCAAAGGAGCTTTTAGACATGAAACTTGTTACCTTCTCTACTTCTGATCTTCCCAGGCCACATCTTGGTCTTGTAGAGAACAATGAGGTGCTTGATGTCGATCTCGCTGGTCGCGCATTACAACAGACGGTTCCCGATTCGATGCTAGCTCTGATCGAGAGTGGGAAGCAGGGATTACAAGCGTTACAGGCACTGCTGGCAAAGGCAAATGGACGCTTGTTCGGTCAAGTCAAAACTTTTACTGATGTCGGGGCGGTTTCTACGTTGCAAGAGGTTAAGCTGTATGCGCCGATTCCGCAGCCACGCAAGAACGTGATGTGCATGGCAGTGAACTATGCCGAACACGCGAAAGAGAGTGGCAGCATGCGTGGACAAACGACGGCACCACCGGAGGTACCTGTGCTATTTACAAAGGCGACGACAACGATCAATGCCCCTGATGCCCCATTCGTGATCGACCCCAACGTTTCTACACAGATCGATTGGGAGGTGGAGCTTGGAGTAATTATTGGTACGGGCGGCAAGAACATTCGAGCGGATGACGCGCTTTCGCATGTCTTTGGCTACACGGTCATCAATGATATTACCGCACGCGACCTCCAAACTCGCCATAAGCAGTTTTTCAAGGGCAAGAGCCTTGATGGGTCGTGCCCTATTGGTCCCGTCATCGTCACCGCCGACGAAATCTCCGCTCCACAAAAGCTGAGGTTGAGCCTACGGGTCAATGGCGTGACAAAACAGGACTCGAACACGAGCGAAATGGTGTTTGCGCTTCCTACGATTATCGCCACGCTCTCAGCAGGAATGACGCTTGAGGCGGGGGATATTATCGCAACGGGCACACCGAGCGGCGTTGGCTTCTCGCGCAACCCACCCGAATTTCTCAAAGCTGGCGATGTGGTTGAGGCCGAAGTCGAGGGCATAGGGGTATTGAGAACACCCATCCAATAACACAACAAAAACCATCTCCACCGCTTACAAGCGGCGGAGATGGTTTTTATTGTGTTATACTCTTACTTCTTCGCGTATCCAGGTGGGTAGTGTGCCCCAGAGATTGTGCGCCATGACGCGGGTGTGCCAGAGGCGTGGCGGCGTTGTAACATCGGAGTCGTAGTATTGTTGCAGTTCAGCCGATAGCTCGACATGAATACCTTCGGAGTCGGCGAAACGCACAAAGAGGTCATTGCCCGCGCCGTGCCGTCCTGGTCCCCACAGAATGGGTGCTTGATTGCGGCTCAGGTAGTCGGACCAGCGTAACAATTCAGGACCATCAGCGACGGTAAAGGCGATATGGTCGATGCCCTGTCGCCCCTGCGTGAACATCAATGTATGATGATTGTGAGCGCAACGCAACCATGCGGTTTCACGAAGCAACCAGTCGGAGATATCGAAGCCGAGAGCCTCTGTGTAGAAATCTACCATCTCTTCTAAGCGCATTGTTTGTATACCGATATGTTGCAAGTCATACGGTCGTAAGAGTGGGTGACGGCTGCGCGTCAATGAGGAGTGCGCGGTGATATCGTCGGGCGTGACCGAGATTTCGATGCGGTTGCCATCTGGATCGCTGAACCAGAGCGTGTCGCCCATTTCGGGGTCGCCGTCGCGCGTCTCTAAGCGCAGATCGACGCCGGATATTTTCAAGCGTGCAGCAAGGGCGGCGAGTTCGGCATCAGTATCGACCTCGAAGGAGAGATGATGTAGTTTAGAGCGTGACGCAGGTCTGCGTCCATTCGTCGCGGTTGGACGCACGTCGTTGAAAAGTGCGATACAATGATGTTCGTCGCCGAGGGCAAGAAAGGCCGCGTCCTCATCGTTCTCGGCACCCTGCAACGGGTCTGATGGAATACGTTGGTCGAGACCCATGACGTGACGATAGAAGCGCGTTTCTGCCGCGATATCGTTGACCCATAGCCCAACATGTGCCAATTTGGTGACTTTCACTTTTTGAAGCTGCTGATCGCTCACGGCTCTCTCCTTACGTCTCCGCGCTTATTGGTGTGTTTGTCCGGTACGTCACAAAGGACGCGCACATTGCTTCGCTCGTGCGTGGGCGTGATAAATCAGGCCCCTACAAATCTACCAACCATCATATGAAGGTTTTCGTAGGGACCAGATTTATCGCGTCCAGTGCGTGATTTATCACGCGAGATCATGCCTGAGGCGGCTTGTAAATTGGATTCGCCAGGCTCTCGCTCAATAAATTGAGCAACGGACGCGATAAATCTGGTCCCTACGAAAAACC
>CAXUHG010000212.1:0-5592 GCA_964250805.1 uncultured Ktedonobacteraceae bacterium
AGCTAGAGGCTCTTGCTGTCTAGGGTGCCTCTTGACAATCATCACAGTATCTACATAGTTCAACCTTGACCACGTTTCATGGATTGAACAATTGTAGGGGCTATAATTCATTACGCCCTCGTCCCCGTCGATCCCGTTTTCTATCATTGAGGACGTGCCTCAATCCTTGCAAACACCATATGTTACCAATAGGGTGTGATGAAATCAGACCCGTACAGTCGAGGTTTACGCCACCTCGAACGTCATCGGCAATGCCTGTACACCAAAGAATGCGGACGCGGCAGGGATGCGTTTCAGCACCACGCTCTTGTCTCGCTCAATATCCTTAAATCGAGCTAGCAACATCGTCAAGGCAATCCTGGTCTCCAGCCGCGAGAGCGGGGCACCAACACAGAAATGAATGCCATGTCCGAACGCTACATGGCGGTTCGGCGTGCGTGTAATGTCGAGCGTCTCTGGATTCGGAAATTGTTCGGGGTCTCGATTGGCGGAGCCGAGCCAGGGCGAGACGAGTTGACCCGCTGCAATCGTGTGTCCGCCGAGCGTGGTCTCTTTTGTGGTGATACGAATGAGGCGTTGCACGGGTGAACGGTAGCGTAGCACCTCCTCGACAGCGGTTGGCATCAGCGCGGGATTGGCGCGTAACATATCCAGCGTTTCGGGATGTTCAGCGAAAGACCAGAGGGCGTTGCCGATCAGGTTGGTGGTCGTCTCGTTGCCCGCGACCAGTAGCAGTGTGTAGAAGCTAATCAATTCGCCGTCGGTGAGGTGTTGCCCATCGACCTGAGCGGCGATCAGTTCGCTAATCAGGTCGTCCTTTGGGGCGGCGCGTCTCAGGTCGGTGATACGCTTGAAGTATTGCCCCATTTCCTTGCCCGCCTGCATCGCCGCCTCGCGGTTCGTACTCACAACGGCATCGGACCAGTGCTTGAATTTCTCCTGATCCTCCGTCGGGACGCCGAGCAATTCAGCAATCACCGTCACAGGCAATGGATAGGCGATATCCGCGATGATATCCATGTGTCCCGTGAGAGCTACATTGTTGAGATAGCTATCGACAATCGAGGTGATACGTGGCTCCAGACGAGCGACGGTACGCGGCGTGAATGCCTGTGTGACGAGCGAACGTAGTTGACGGTGACGTGGTGGATCGAGATTAAGAATGCTCGGCTCGCCCGCCAGCTTTCTCTCCTCCTCCGTCATCATGCGTTGTGCAACCTCCGACGAAAACGTAGCGGGATCAGTCAGAATGCGCTGCGTATCCTCGTAGCGGAACACGTTCCACAACTCGTTCTCCTCGTCATAGAACACAGGTCGCGTCTCGTGCATCATCATATACCACGGAAACGGGTCGATGCTCAACGCCTGTTCCGGCATCTGTAGGGGGCGTCTACGAAATCGTGGTGGATTGTTCTGCGGCAGCATCTCCGCCTCTTGTCCTTGCTGGGATGGAGTGTTCATGTATGTATTACGCCTTTCTTATGCTTGTGTATAAATAACGGTTCTATTGAGGGATACGATTGGGAAGGGGGTTGTGTTGCCATTGTTTTCTTATTATTGTGGACGTGCTTCAATCCTTGCCTACATGGTCGATGGGGGCGAGGATTGGGGGACATATCTAATGATCGGGGAAATGGTCAATGGGGCGAGGGCATTATAGAATAAGGTCCGTACATGCTTCAATCTCGCTCATATTCCAGAAATTGAGCATCTGTAGGGGCATTATTCCACAACGCCCTGTGATCGATTGGGAATGTCGGCAGGAACTGATGGTAAATGTCTTGAAATTTCATCAGTGAAAGAATATCCCACCTCTTTGAGCCACTTTATTGCTTCATACCATCTCACATGAAATCTTATGGCAATAATAATTTTCACCCTCGAGATGACAGCAGTAACAGACCATTGCCGGACCCACATGCCCAGTAAGCATGAATGAAGGGATACGTGTGCCAGATGTGTCAGTGCAAAAGAACTCGGTAATTTTCTGATTCTTCACTTCAGCAAAGTAGCTGACATCCGTACCATCCTTCCCAATAAGATATGTTCCGTCCTGGCTTACATCTATACTCACATCAGGAGCATCTGCAGTAAAAGCGTCTTCGAGGGAGTGCGGAAGAGTTCCACTGAATGAGATTGATACCATTTTTGCTACCTCCATTATTCACGCGCTTGTTGCACTAACTGAATTGGTCTTCTCTGTAGAATAATATCTTATATGTGGTCTGATAGCAAGTGTAAATCCGGGCCTTATTCCATAACGCCCTGTAATCGATTGAGATGTCGGCAAGAACTGAGGAACGCACTCATTCCCCCTCCACCACCCGCACCCCCTCCTCCAACTCTCGCACTAACGCCATCGTCTCCATGCTCACACGCACCACTTTCTGCACCAGTTGCGCGATATATTGCGGGTCGTCGTCGCAGTTGGGGTCGCTGACAATTTCGCTACGGGCGTCCTTGCTCACCTGATACTGATCGAGGACCCATTCGAGGGCGGAGCGATTGCCGAGGCGATACTGGAAACACTCCTGCGGCACATTCGCCAGCGTCAACCACTCGTTGACAATCACGGCATCTTTCGCAGGCGTCAATTTCATCTTTTTGACGCGCCAATCTACAGGTACCTCGCGGTTCTCGATGGGCGTCAGGCGATAGGGCTTGACGGTCTCATAGTGCAGGTGTAGCTCCATCAGAGCCTTGCCGACGCGTACACAGATTGCGAACGCCTCACGCTCTGGCAGTAGTGGAATGCGTGGCAGGTCGCGCTTCAAATTCTCGGCATAGCGTTCGCGGTACATAGGATGGTGCAGCATGGCATAGACATAATGGAAGATGTCCCATTTCGTCACCGCGTCGCCATACTGCGCCCGAAACTGCGCCAACGCCCAATCCGTAATGTTTTCACGCCTGCTCGAGCCGTCTTCAGCGTAGGTGTAGTAGGGGAAGCATTGTGTTTTCTCTAGCAAGTCAAGACATGGAATAGTGTTGCTTACTAAGCATTGAAAAGGCTTATTGCTACCAACGCCGCTTATGCAAATTGTTTTGTTTTCATTTTCAGCGAATGCGGTGGGGAAAATTGAGTTTGTAGTGCCTCTTTCATCGATCAATATATCTGCATAATAGAGCCACTTATTCAAATAAGGACGAACTAGAGATTTACGAATTGCCTCCGTTGTAAACTGGGCATAATGTTCATTTTGTAAGTCTCGTTTTAGGTTACGACTCCACTTAATTTTATCGTAGTGTACAAAGTTATCAACATCTTTTGGCCTTTCATTTCTAAACCAACGTGCTACCTCGGCGTTGTAGTTTTCAATAAAACTTTCGATCCTTGTTGATAAGTTTTGATAGTTAAAGTTGTAAACAACGCTATCTCTGTTGGTAGAAATACCTAACGAATATGTTTTGAACAGAGTTTGTACTTCTGCTTGACGCGCTAATTTGGCTTCCTTCGTCCCCATCGGTAAAAAATTAGCAAAATCGCTTTGCAAACCCTCTGTAATCCAATTGTATTTCTCATCAGGAAGCAATTCTTGCCAAGTAATCCCATCAATGTTACCTGACCGAGCTAGAAACGCAAGCTTTTCTGTTTTACGCCAAAACTCTGGTACACGATAGTAGTACAATTTTCTTGCAGGACTGCTTGAAATCCGTGCCGCAATTGTTATACCAACACCTACTTGAATGCCGAAAACATTATGTGTAGTACCCGAAAGCTTCGGATTTTTACGAACATTGCCATGTAAATCAAGATGATAAATCTGGTTGAAGTCTTTCAACAAATTTTTACGCATCCCATCGAAAGCTATCTGGTCAACAAAGGAGTTGTTTGAGACAAAGCAGATAATTCCGTCTCGCCCTCTTAAACGATCTACTGCCCACCTAAAAAATTTCACATAAGCGTCATAGAGTTTGGTGTTAA
The DNA here is from genome assembly GCA_964250805.1 of uncultured Ktedonobacteraceae bacterium. GTDB lineage: Bacteria > Chloroflexota > Ktedonobacteria > Ktedonobacterales > Ktedonobacteraceae > JBBQVS01. The sequence goes on from CAXUHG010000212.1 coordinate 3,926, forward strand.
GCGTGGCTTTAGAGTCTTTGGCGTAAGTTTTGTTAATACGCTCGTCAACTACTGAATACTTACGATTCTTATTGTTATCATTCTCATTTAACTGCCCGACATTATAAGGTGGGTTTCCAATAACGACCATAATTGGGGCGTTGTTTTCCCTGATTACACGTTCAGTATTACGCTCACTAAAAATTGCCAATTTCTCTTGTTGTACACGCTGGCCTTCAATATTGAGCGTGTCGGCAAAGGCGATGCCCTCGAAGGGGGTGTATTCGTGCGTGCGCTCATAGTAGGCGTGCTCGATGTTGAGCGAGGCGATGTAGTAGGGCAGTAGCATGATTTCGTTGCAGAAGAGGTCGTTCTGGTATTTGTAGGCGAGGTCGCTGCCGTTTATGTGCTTCTGAATCAGGTTGACGAGAAAGTTGCCCGTACCCGTTGCAGGGTCGAGTATCTGCACGCTTGGCTCCGAGAGCGAGGTGCTAAATTCGCGTTGCAGGACGACATCGACGCTGGCACACATGAAATCGACGATCTCTTGCGGCGTGTAGACGATGCCGTGCGTGTCGGCCTGTTTGGTCGAGAAGCCCTGAAAGAAGCTCTCGTAGACGGTGTTGAGAAAGTGCTGTTTCTCCGTCCAGTCGGGCAAAGTACGCGCGGCCTCTTCGATGGCGATATAGTAGCGGTCAAGCGATTTCAGGAACTCGTAGCGGTTGAACTCGCGGCTAGTGAGTGCCTGGATGACCTTCTCAATCTCTCTAGCGATGACGTTGCGGTTGGCGAAGTCGGGATTGTTGAAGATGGTGCGGAAGAGGCGTTCGGTCAGCAGATGTTGCACCAGCATCTCATCAACGGTCTCACTACTCATATGAGGGTCGAGCGAGGAGTGGCACAGTTCTAAGAAGGTGCCAAAGGCGGCGACGAAGGCTTTGTTTCGTGCGTGTTCGGCCTTGATGCGATCCTTCAAGCCGTGCGCGAGATCGGGAATGGTCTCCTTGAACTCGCGCACGGCACGCTCGAAGCCCTCGATATTGGGGTCTTTGTAGTGTATGAAGCGTTCGAGCAGGTCGATAAGCTGGCGTTGCTGCGTCAGGTCGGCCTCGAACTCGCGCCTGCCGTCCTGGTATAGCACGGCGCGGCGCGTATCCTCAAAGATGCTATTGGTCGTGGGGTAGCCACTAGTGATTTTCTTGCGTATCTCCACGTCGAGGTCGTCGTCGGCGTCCTTCGCCTCCCAGTAGCCGCAGCGCAGATTGATCGCATCGCGCAACGTGCCATCGGGTCGAATGATGTGCTTGCCCACCGTCAACTTCTGCTCCGGCACCAGCGTCCAGCCCACCGTCTGCGCGAACGCCGCCAGTAGCGATTGAAAGGCACTACGCAGAGCCGTCTCATGCGTCACGTTCTTACCCTTATACTCCTCCAGTGCCGCGTAATACGAGTCAACCGACTTTTTCAAAGCAGAGTTCAACGCCATCGTAACAAACCTCTTCCCTTACAATATGTATCTGTGTGTTCTCTAGTGTAGCGTATGTTTTCGCATGCTGCAAGGTAATTGAAATAGGTAATGATTGGGAATGTGTTCTGTGTCGCCGAAGGCGACACAGAACACATTCCCAATCATTACAACCTTCCCATTCATAGTTCGTATCGTTTTGTAGTGACTGAACACGCACAAA
>CAXUHG010000213.1:0-5499 GCA_964250805.1 uncultured Ktedonobacteraceae bacterium
CGCGTCCAAGGGGTGGGGTGGCGGGGCACACGTTCCCATACCGAATCGTCGCCTCCACGTTGCCCCGCCCCACCCCACCGAGGACGCGATAAATCGGTCCCTACATTTCTCGTTCTTTCGCACCAATCCAGGCGCATGCCTCTTTGTGCAGTTCCGCCGTGATCTCGTGCATCTCTAGCACAATCAAGAGTGCCAGTTGCGGCTGTCGGTTGTCGATGGCGCGTTGATAGCGGGCGAAACAGGCCAGCATTCGCGCCTGAAGATCGAGCCATTGCGCCCATGTAAAGGCGGCAAACGGCGCATCGTATCCCATCTCCTCATCACGACCCAGCACAGTACGTAGCTCCGTCGCCGACATTGTATCTTCACTCATTGTACCCAATCCTTCGATAGCTGTGTAGCATGGCAGTTTCTGCCGATAAGAAGAATATACCACGAAATCTGTTCATTGTAAAGGAGTATAGGAATATACGTAGTCGCAAAAATTCAATTCAAATAGTCTATACCTATGAATGATGAAGTTAATATTCCTAATCTTCAAGGGTATATCTCCGTCAAAGAAGCTGCTAAGATGCTTGGCCTTGCATACAAAACGGTATACGAGTATGTTTCGGAAGGTCGCATTCCTGCTGTTCGGGCTTCAGATGTGATTTTGATTCCAGTAGATGCAGTGAAGAATTTTAAACCAAAGATATCAGGGCGTCCACGTACAAGCATTCCTAAATGGCGCATCTCTCCAAAAGACAATACGTTATTGCGTACCTCTATCACGGTGAATGTGAAGGCGGGACAACAGACGCGGCTATTCGAGCAGTTCGAGGAGATTCGGCAGAGCGAAGGCTATCTGTTCCCAGGCACGGTGATACGCTATATCGCAGGAAAAGAGCAGGCACCGCACAGAATAGAGATTGTGTTGATCTGGCGCAGTAGCGTGATGCCCGATGAAGATGAGCGCGAACGCGAACTAGAGGAATTTCGACGGGCGTTGGCGGATGGAGTGGATTGGGAGACGGCGCAGTATGAGCATGATGTGGTATATATGCATACGTGAAGTGGTAACGCGAATCGTCGTTTGTCGCATAAATTCGGGGTCTATCTCACAAGAATTTATGGGAACGCAAAATGCACAAGCTGGGCTGCTCTCCGTGCGACCTCTTTCCCTCTGTGTTGCATATGCAACACAAGACAGGAATTGACACTTGCTCAATGGTCCCATCCAAGCTATACTTTCTATTAGAACACGCTGACGCCTTTGCGACAACGTGTTCTGATAAACAGAAAAATAATAGTGATGTGTATTCGAGGGCACGGAACGCGTGTCATCCGGGAGAGATGCACGCTTCATTGCTGACCGAAATACTCATCCTACATCGAACAGAGGAATTTTCTATGAAAGTTTTCGTGACTGGTGCTTCTGGCTGGATTGGGTCCGCCGTCGTTTCTGAGCTGATTGGCGCGGGTCATCAGGTCATCGGGCTAGCTCGCTCAGATGCCTCCGCCGCTGCCCTTACCACCGCAGGAGCACAGGTGCAGCGCGGCACGCTTGATGATCTCGACAGTCTGCGTAGTGCAGCCGTAGCCTCGGATGGCGTGATTCACCTCGCGTTCAAGCACGACATCGCCTTCTCAGGCGATTTCCAAGGTGCGGTCGAGGCAGACCGCCGCGCCATCGAAACCTTCGGCGAGGCACTGGCAGGCTCTGACCGACCGTTCGTCATCGCCTCTGGAGTACTTGGGCTTGCATCGGGACGTGTGGCAACCGAACGGGACGGGCATGACTCCGGTCCATCTGAGAACGCTCGGCTGGAGAATGCACAGATGACGCTCTCCTTCGCTTCCCGCGGCGTCCGCTCATCCGTCGTGCGACTCTCTCCAACGGTTCACGGCGACGGAGATAACGGCTTCGTTGCGACCCTGGTCGATATTGCCCGCAACAGGGGAACCTCTGGCTACATCGGCGACGGAGCCAATCGCTGGCCCGCCGTGCATCGGCTTGACGCCGCGCACCTCTTCCGACTGGCACTGGAAAAGGCACCGGCAGGATCAACACTACATGCAGTCGCGGACGAGGGCGTGCCGGTCCGCGCTATTGCCGAGGTGATCGGGCACCATCTTGACGTGCCGGTAGTCTCGATCTCTCCTGAGAACGCGGGTGAACAATTCAGTTTTCTGGCTGGCTTCCTCGCACTCGATTCTCCAGCTTCGAGTGTGCTCACCCGTGAACTGCTGGGGTGGCAACCCGTACATCCGGGGCTGCTGGCAGACCTCGATCAAGGTCACTACTTCACAAACAAGAGGTGACGTTCATATATGGAGAAGAAAGAGGGGAGACCGCGAAGGTCTCCCTGCATTTTCATAGACATGACCTGATATGCCTCTCCGTCTCCCAGGACAAAAAAAGGTCGGTTTTAGGAAACAGAGAGATTGACATGACGAAGAAAAACGCTGTAGGGCGTCTCAAACGCATTCCCATCTAATTGCACGGCAACAGCGAGTTTGTCACCAGCGGACGCGACTGGCGCAAATTGATAGGAGGACACATCCAACGCTGTGTTATCGCAAGAGAATTGCTGATACTGAACGTTCCCGCTCTGGATACTGCCCTCAAGATGCAAGGTATGCCATGCATCATTACTCAAGCTTTGTTGGACACCAAGACTTTGCCAACTGCTTCCAGTCCACAAACGCCATGTCTGCGCGGTTTCTGTACTCGAAGCCGGGACGACCTCCCACTGGACAGCCCACTCCCAACGCTGATTGTTCACCCACGTATTCATCGTAAATTCGAGGGCCTGGATAGGGGTACTGTCTGAGTAGTAGAAAGAGACATCCATGCTTAATTGCTGAGCGGTATCATTGGCGGGAAGGTTGCGATACGCATGCAAACCTGCATAGCTTTGTCCTGAGGTCAATGAGACTTGAAGTGCGTTACCATCTTGCGTAGGCGCGGTCGTCGTGGTCAGCGTCCCTGTGACCTGTCCCTGATCGGCGTACAGCCCCCATTGAGATGCATCCTGTTCCAAATCGGTCAGTTGAGTATCGGCGAATGCAGGACGACTGTGAAGAACGGTTGCGATGCCGACTGTAAGCAATAGAAGAGACAATAGGAGGCGATAAGAATACCTTGACATAGTGTGCGAATCCTTTCACTCACGAGAAAACGACGAGATACAAGGAACTAACATACCAGCGGCACTTTTGCTAAAGAGATTGTCAACGTGTACTTGGTATACAAGAATTTTCTCACGCATAGCATCGTTTTATCTCTCTTTACCTTATAAGTATACACATTTCTGCAAGTAAATGAAGGGTAGGGAGACCACAGAGTCTCCTTGCAGACATTGTGAGAGAGTTCTACCCCTTTCCCTCCACCACGCGTATCTCCTCCTCCGTCAATCCATACAAACGATACACCACCGCATCTATTAAATTGTCGGTGCGGCGTAGCTGTTCCTTGATTGGCAATACGGCGTCGAGGCTTTGCTGGTAGCGTTCCAGCACGCGCTCCTTTAAGCCAGCTTGTGATGGGTTGACGCCGAGACGCGCACGATTTTTTACCACGATATCCCATAGCGCGTCGGGGGTAAGGGGAGGCTCGTTTTTCTGGTAATCGCCCGCGTATTCGAGCAGCTTGCTCTTGCCCGTCAACACCTCGATACCCGCTCTGTCGCCATCCTTATCGGGCGCGATGCGGAGCGTTGTTACCAGCCAATCGAGGAACTCTTTTTGCGAGGCGCGTTTCTGCTTGTTGAGGTCGAGCATCGTCTGCGCCAGGAATGCCAGCAGGTCATGCACCACGTCCGACTGCTCCGGTTGCTGCGACAGGTGATGCTCGACGAAACCCAGCACACACTCTTCATCATCCTTGCTCACACACTGGCTGTACAGCAGTTTCGCCTTGTCGAGATAGTAGGCTCTGTCTTTGTCTGAGGTGACAAAGTTGATGCGACGGATGGGAAGTGACTCTATAAAAATAGAGAACATTCTCAGCCTCCCACCATTATCTACATCTCCTAACGAAGTACATTTTCTCTTTAGATAGGTCCAAAGTAATCGGGAATTTAGTAGAGACAACAAGTAAGTATCATCACTTGGTATAATATATGCTGTATTGCCTGTATAATTGCTACTTTTGTCAAGTACAAATTTACTACTGATTGAAACATCTGGGTAAATTATTTTCGGTTTCTCGAAGTCTGCATAATAGTCACAATGTCGAAGCTCCCACCAGTAGTTTCCCTTATCCCAACGCTTTTGCAATTTTTCTTGATAATATTGTAGATGTTTGTATATAGCAGGATATTCATCTATAGGTATTCCTATATACGTAAGTATCAAATAGCGATCTTTAACTTCAAATGAATATTTTTTTATGTCTTCTCCAATCAGAAATGGCTTGATAACATTAGCACTTTTAGCGTCTTCTGCTATCAACCAGCTGCGCTTATCTTTATTAATAACAAAAGCCTCATTAAGTCCTGTCAGTATCCCTCTTCGGATTTTTCCTTTAGTGTAACTACCTAATGTTACAGTTTTCGCTTCAAGCTTATCTAAAATAATTTGTTGTTTATCAGCTACCAGAGACCAATTAGAACCACTCAAAGCACTTTCAGGTAAAACAACTGTACTATTTTTTACAACACTATCTAATGCATCGAAACTAAGGCTTTTCACCTGTACATACTCGACAACTTTAGAAGGCATAGCTTTGCTTGATATTGTAATGAGTGGATCAGTAGCGGCCTCGCCGAAAACACGCAATTCCCCAAAGTCTATGAGCTTTTCGAGTCGAACTTTTGTTGTCAAGAACTCGCGGAGGGCGGCACCGTAGTTGGCACGCATGAATTTGTTGGCGGTAATCATGCTGAAGCGACCTGCGGGACGAAGCAGGACATGGCTGCGCTCGATGAAGTAGGTGTAGAGGTCGGCGATGCTGTTGAAGACTTGGTAGAGTGCTTTGAAGGCGGTTTTGTCGTCGCCTAAGCCCTCTTGCCGCACGTAGGGTGGGTTGCCAATCACAGCATCGAAACCTGCGTTTTCTTTATAGTGCGTCTCGTCGAAGAAGACTTCGGGAAATTCTAGTTGCCAGTGAAAGAAGCGTTTTTGAGTGGCAAGCGGAAGAGCGGCGTCGATGGCGGCAACGTCGCTCTTGTTCAGGTGTGCATAGTCGTTGTCGGTGATGGCTTTGGAATGTTCGCTGGCGATCTCCTGCGCCTTTTTGTTGCCGAAGTATTCGCTGAGCCACACATCGAAGAGGTGTTTGTAGGGGGCGAGCGAGTTGCCCGCCTGCTGGTAGACATCGCGCGATTCGGCGACCTCTTGCGCCGTGACATCGAAGCGTTTGCTGACGCTCCGCATGAGTTGCGCCGCTTCGAGCAGGTAGTCGAACTGGTAGCCGAACAAACTTTCTTTGATACCTTTGTGGACGGTGTGCAGGTCGGCACCAATCAGCGAGTTGCCGCACTTGATGTGGTGGTCGAGGAAGGAGAGCGGGGCACC
>CAXUHG010000214.1:0-5477 GCA_964250805.1 uncultured Ktedonobacteraceae bacterium
CCATCATCTCTACTGCCTCCTGCTCTTTCCCTTGCTGCATAAGGTCTAAGATGCGGCTTGCCCCTCGTTGCAAACGCGCGGTAATGCTGGCATGATTGGCAACAATAGCGGGTCCATACATTCCCCAACGTGCAGACTGTTCGTGTAAGGCTTGTTGCTCACGAAATTGAGCGACTTCGCTTTTTGTCATGTGTGTAACCTCTTTCCAAAATGTTAATAGTTTTGTCTATCCAACACAAAGAGTAACTTACATCCCCGATTTGTACGAGGGGGTTTTTGTCACCATGAACTTCCAACCTCTGTTTTTGATTGTGCAGGGATAGACAGAAGTCAATATCTTTTCTATACTGAAGGCAAAGCAGAAAATAGCAGTTATCTGTGGAAGAAGGGCAACAACGATGGCGCAAAAGACAAACTCGTCAACTGTCTCGTATTGGGGAGAGGGTGGAACATATGGACCCTTTGATGTGCAAGCTGAAGGTGAGTGGGCAGGTTGGCCTCACGCTGGACAAGTTACACGCTACTTCCGAAAGAGAGCAAAACTCAGTGCTAGAGCTTTTGGCGAATTGTATGGAAGAGAAGTAAACGAAGACCAAAGTCCTGTCTCCGAGAGGTGGATTCTTGAAATGGAACTCGAAAACAAAGTCCCTGTAGACATCAATAAACGAAAAACCATAGCGCGGCTCCTCAAGATACCACCCATTCTCTTTGGTCTGGCAACATTGGAAGATGTGACGTTAGAGCCACGAACACACCTGTTACAAACACAGGCACAGAATGCAAGCATACAAAAAGTTTCGGTTGATACGACAAAGTACCAAAACAATGTTCGTACTATCTGGCAGCTACACGATACAGGAAACGCTCAACAAAAATTGCCCTTACTTACCTCTGATATACAAGACTTAGAGAGTGTTGAACAACAGACGCAAGGCGACCTCCGCTATCATGTGCAAGAAACCTTGTTAGGATATCAGATGCTCTCTACGCATATTGTGAGAGACCAGAGGCAATTTGAGAGCGCACACGCACACGCAAACGAGGCAGTACGAGTTGCGAAGAACATGCACGATAGCGACCTGCTTGCAACTGCTCTCTTTATGCGCGGATGGACATACCTGGAATGGGGCTTGTTCGGTGTAATGAAACAAGGCGTTTTCCAGGTTCAGCAAAACAAGGTGAGTGCTGCAATTCGTGATTTTGAAGCAGCCAAGCACGTTTTCCCAGCACAAGATGGGAACGAGCGTATGCATCCTCAGTTATTAGGCGCACTCTCGGTCTACTTGAGTCGGGCTGAGGCTGCTCTTGCTACAAGTCGAAATGAACTCATTCCTCCACAACTCTTGATACGGCTCGATGACGTAGCAGAGACCGTTGGGCGTCAGAATGTAGACGACCTCTACATGCGTGCATTGCTTACTGGAACTCGAAAAAGCTGGCATCAGGCGGGGTATCTTAATACAAGAGCCACTGTTTTCAACACCGCTGGTCTGCCAGGACAAGCATTGAAAGAGTTGAACGCATTAGAGAATTTGATAGCAAAGACATACAAGAAAGATGAAACGCGTCAATTTGTATGGCTGGATATTCTGAAAGCAAATATCTATATAGGACTCGGTGAACTTGCGATGGCAACCATGCATGCTAGACAAGCGTTACTTGCTAGTCAAGATATCAACTCAGTAACCAATATTGCCATCATCACCGATATCTATGGTCGGTTACTTCAAACAAAACACAAAACCTCAAGTGAGGTAGTAGAGATAGGTGATATCTTGCGTATAAATAATATGATAGAATAACTCTTACTGAATATATCTTCTAAAAGAAAAGAGCTAGCATATGTTCAACGAATACCTTGATAAGGCTATGAGCCATGCCCAGTACGAACAAATTGAGGATGGAAGTTACTTTGGTCGGATTCCAGGTTTTCAAGGTGTTTGGGCAAATATGCCAACCAAGCAAGAGTGTCGAGACGAACTACGAGAGGTTCTGGAAGGATGGGTTTTGCTCAATATTTCGGAACACACTCCGTTACCAGTTGTGGACGGTATGACGTTAGAAATTGGGAAACCAGTCTAATGGCTAGACTTGGACCAATAAAACGCAACGAATCCTTGAAGAAGCTGACATCTCTCAAAGTGAATGGGAGCAGCTATAATGCTGCTTTATACGGTAGGTGGTCTAGCACTACGTAAAAATTGATCGACGAGAACATTAAACTCGGATAGTTTTTCCATTGCACGGACCATATCTTCTTGCGAAACGACCTCTTCAAATTTTCCCGCACGCCTTACATCGTAGCGAATAGCCTGTTTCGCTCTTCTCAAAGAGAATAAAATGGAGTGAGCAATTACATAAGCACATCACCTTCATCACAAGGAGTAGTACTTCATGACAAACACGACGAGCAATGCAGGTGCAAACTATGCCCCTGTCAATGGCATCAACCTGTATTATGAGATGCATGGCAAGGGCAAGCCTTTGATTATGCTTCATGGCGGCTTTGGAAGCTTTGAGATGTTCGCGGCACTTGCCCCTACGCTTGCTGAAAAACATCAGGTTATCGGAGTCGATCTCTATGGGCACGGACACACAGCCCTCACGGATCGCCCTTTTCGTTTTGAGAGCATGGCAGATGATATCGCAGCCCTGATTCAGCATCTTGGACTCGAACAAGCCGACGTGCTAGGCTACTCACTTGGTGGCATAGTAGCTCAGCAGACCGCATTTCGCCATTCAGAACGTGTCAACAAACTCGTAGTCATCTCCTCGCCCTTCAAATTTACTGGATGGCACCCCGAAGTTCAAAAAGGTTTTTCAGCCCTTGCCGCTGAATTTATGATGCAAACACCGCTCTATGCTGCCTATACAAGCATCGCGCCGAAGCCAGAAGATTTTCCGCGCCTCGTCTCCGCGATGAAGGAAACTCTGAGCCAGGACTACGATTGGAGCGAGCAGGTTTCCGCTCTGAAAATCCCCACTCTAATTATCGCTGGCGACTCCGACTCTCTCCCGCCATCGCATGCAGCCGCGTTTTTCGCCCTCCTCGGTGGCGGGCTGAAAGACGCCGATTGGACTGGCAAAAACCTTGTTCCTTCGCAACTTGCCATCCTCCCACACACTACGCACTACAACACCATTACCCAAACGGATATGCTGCTTCCAGTTCTCTCGCACTTTCTTAGTGAGACAATCAAATGATGATTATGGTAGGGACCGATTTATCGCGTCCAGGGGGTGGGGCGGGGCAACACGTTGGCAACGATTCTTTCCGGCGACGTGTGCCCCAGTGCCCCACCCCCTGGACGCGATAAATCGGTCCCTACCATTTTTCCTAGAGCAAAAATTGAGATTTCCCTGACGCTTCCTGAAATTCGGACTGGTATCCTTCCTCTGTACGTACAAACGTGTACGAATGTTTTGTTGCATGTTCACAGGAAAGGAAATCATGCCACAGATTCGCGGATATCTCTTGGGGCGTCTCTTCGCGCACCTCGCCTTCCAGGGGGCGTTGGAACAGCCTCCAGAGCAACTTTACCAACAAGCGTCAACCGCTCCACCACAGGTGCTACCAAAAGCACTTGCGACGCTGATTGCTGAGGGCAAGGAAGATACGATTTTCCCTCTCATGAAGCACTTACCACTGGACGCGTTCGATGGAGGACTCAATCGGCGTGAGCAAGGAGCGTTCGCGCTTGGCTATGCTCACGAGCGTTCCGGCTATGCAACCTCAGTACTGGACGAGGATCAGGATGAGGAGGAACAGGAGTTGACGGAACGCTATGAGTTTCGCATCGACCCCCAGCTTAAAGAGTGGATTAAACAGCAAGGCGGAGGTGCGTTTGTGCGCTATCTGCTACGTGCCGAGCGTGCAAAGACTCTGCCGCTACAAAACATGCTCGCCGAACCAATGCCAGAGGGAGACGAAAGAAAGGAAACACACGGATGAAACGCGTATCGCTTCGCTTCGTGCAACTCTCTAGCATGCTTATGGCCTGTGTGCTGACTACGAGCGTACTAGCAGCATGTGGAGGCGGAAATTCTCCGACCCAGACAAATACGTCGGGCATTCACAAGATACAGCATGTCGTTGTCATCATGCAGGAAAACCGTTCGTTCGATTCGTACTTTGGTACCTATCCAGGAGCCGACGGTATTCCAATGCAAAATGGCGTGCCGACGGTGTGCGTCAACGACCCTAAGACGGGCAAATGCATCAAGCCGTACCATGATCCTAATGATAAAAATGGCGGTGGCCCACACGACGAAAACGCGGCTAGTGCTGATATTAACGGGGGCAAGATGGATGGCTTTATTGCGGAAGCAGAAAAGGGCAAGAAGGGTTGTGTTGACCCGACCAATCCGAACTGCTCCAACGCCAAACTACCCGATGTGATGGGCTATCACGACGCACGCGAAATTCCTAACTACTGGTCATATGCGAAAAACTTTGTCTTGCAGGATCACATGTTCGAGCCGAACGCCTCGTGGAGCCTGCCGTCACACCTATTCATGGTCTCGGCATGGTCCGCGAAATGTAGCAAGCAGGGCGACCCTGAAAGTTGCGTCAATGCATTGAACGGCGCAAGTGGAACGGGCAAAGCTCTGTTGAAAAATGACTATGCTTGGACCGATCTGACCTACCTGATGTACAAGAACAAGGTAAGCTGGGCATACTACCTCGATCAAGGCTCGGAGCCGGACTGCGAGGACGATCAGATGACATGCACACAGCATCCACAGAACATCAAGGTCCCTGGTATCTGGAATCCTCTGCCCCAGTTCGATACCGTAAAAACAGATGGACAGCTTGGTAATATCCAGGATATCTCGAAGTTTGCGACCGCCGCGAAACAGGGCAAGCTTCCTGCGGTTTCGTGGGTCGTGCCAAACAGTAAAGATAGCGAACATCCACCCGCGCTCATCAGCACTGGACAGGCGTATACGACTGCACTGATCAACTCGATTATGCAGGGACCAGATTGGAACAGTACCGCCATCTTCCTCTCATGGGACGACTGGGGTGGTTTCTACGATCACATCACGCCGCCACAGGTAGACGAGAACGGGTACGGCCTGCGTGTGCCAGGACTGGTCATTAGCCCTTACGCCAAGCAAGGTTCGATTGATCACCAGACGCTCAGCTTCGATGCCTACCTCAAGTTCATCGAGGATGATTTTCTCAACGGCTCGCGTCTCGACCCCAAAACCGATGGGCGACCAGACCCACGACCCAGTGTGCGCGAAAATGAACCCATTCTAGGCAACCTTGTCAACGACTTCGACTTCACTAAGCCGCCGCGTCAACCAATGATGCTGCCGCTCAAGCCTTCACCTGGAACAGCTTCGTAAAGAAGGTATATACCAACACATAACAGGATTGTGCTAGTAACAAGACCACAGGTCTTGTTACTAGCATAATCCTGTTATTATGACTTCTCCTCAATCCAGCCATGATCGCCATTGAGTTCGAT
>CAXUHG010000215.1:0-101 GCA_964250805.1 uncultured Ktedonobacteraceae bacterium
AGCAACTTTGAGTTGTACAATACCCAATAAAAGAATGAACAGACGACTCCGAAGAACCAACGAAAGCCCACAAGGGCGTTAGGTGGGTCTTGGGCGTCGTG
>CAXUHG010000215.1:111-5354 GCA_964250805.1 uncultured Ktedonobacteraceae bacterium
GCCCCCCCCACAACCACCAAACCCCCCAACGGGTTTTGGGTGTTTGGTGGGGCGTCGTCTGTTCATTCTAAATATCTTTCTGGTGCAGGCGGTGAATTTTGAGGGCAATCTGTAGCGAGAGACGTAGTTCGGCGTCTTCGAGGGAGCGACCGAGGATTTCTTCGATGCGTTCGAGACGGTAAATCAGCGAGTTACGATGGAAGTGCATGGTTCGTGCGGTCTGGCTGAGGTTGCCGTTGTATTGGAAGTAGCACTCAAGCGTCTTGATGTAGGTACCATCATGATGAGCGTCGTAGGCAAGAAGCGGTCCGAGCATTTCATGGTAGAAGTCGGTCAGTTCGCTTTGTCCATCGAGGTAGAAGAGTAGGCGATAGATACCGAGGCTAGCGAATGACGAAACTTTTCCTGAACCGAAAAGTTGGTTACCGATTTCTACGGCTCGTTGCGCCTCACGAAATGCCTGTGGAATAGCTTGCACGTTTTCAGCAATACGACCGATGCCACAAGAAAATCTGGGTGTGCCACTCCAACTTTGTTGTAATCGCGTAATAAGGCGTTCTAAGCGCGCAACAAGCACCTCCTCTGCTTCACGTTTATCGAGTTGTGCTTCTGCCTCGACAGGTACAATACAGAGAATGCGGTGTGATTCACTTAGAAGCCAAGTGTTCGACCAATTACGGACCATTTCTTCACGCACACGACGTGTCCATTGTGCCAGCACTATATCCTGCATGTCCTCGGTGGCTTCAAAAACGACCACGCTCTGCGGACCAGTCAAATTATATCCCAGGTGCTGTACGCGAGCCACGATCTCTTCTGGCTGCTGGTATTGTCCTTGCAAGACGTTCATAAAGGCTTCGACATGGTAACGATTCTCAACCTCGTTGCGCTCGCGTACTCTGGCAAGCTCTATAGCGAAGATGGGTATTGCATGGCTCAGAATAAGGCGTTCAGAGTAATCGAAGGTATTCTCGTCGCCGATGAGTGAGAGATAGCCGACAACCTCATGGCGTATCGAGATTGGTTCGACCACTCGTGCAAGATTGTGATTACGGAGAAACTCATCGGTCAAGGGATCATAGAAACGCAGTTCTTGCGCTACCGATGGCGCGGCTTGTATCTGAATGTGTTGGGCAGCATCTTGCATAACCACCCATTTGTCAAGACTAAGTGCAAGATATTTGCAGATTCCTGGCATGCCACTCCCTTGCAAGCTTAGCTGCATGAGTTGTTGAGAAATCTCAGTGGCTTTACGCTCAATCTCGTCACGAAAGCTGACAACGAAGGCAATAATCTCCCGTGTAATTTCTTCGATTGGTGCTAGCGCGGGTAGCAAGAGTAGAGGCAAATGTAGGTTATTGGCAAGCTTTATCGCCTCTTCACTCAGTGCATCGCGCGATTGCGCGGCTACAGCTACAGCGGCTACTCCCTCTTTGTGCAAACTTGTTAGCAGATGAGGAAGTGTCTCATTCAGACGGCGTAGCTTTGTGAGAGTGAGCAGGGCCAGTTCTCCACCTTGTATGCTGTCGAACGCTGGAAGACGCGCTCGCATACTACACGACCACGTTACGCGGCGTTCCAGTCCATCCGCGCCCGCTATCAGCGACACGTCGTGTGAAGCAAGCAAGGTGAGAATGCTGCGTACAGAGGCGGACGATATAGGAGGTGAAGTCATGACTTTTCGCTGCTTATCTTCTGTCACCCGCAGCCGTAGGCTGCGAGTGAAGGGGAGAGAGTGAGGGCCTACGGCAGCAGCCCTAGACCCTGTCAAGGGGCTAGCCGCCCCTTGTATCCCCACTTTAGGTTGACGGTGTATTAGGAAATGTTATCGAGAACGGGCGGGTGTCTGTTGTGGTGCGGTGCCATTTGCTTTCGCAAGGCGTTGCTTTTCTTTGAGTTTCTTGTCGTTTTTCAGGTGTTTGTGCCATGCGACGCGTTTTGTTTTGTTCATGTTGTTTTGCCTTTCTTTACTGAAGATAGATTAAGTTTGTTAGAGATTGAGCAGGGAGACCACAAGGGTCTCCCCTACATCTTGTTAATTATTCTTCTGGTTCGTTGGTGTTCTCGAAATCGACTTCGGTCATGTCGTCTGGCTCATCGCCGCCATCAAAGTATTCGTCGTCGTTGCCAAGTTCATCGTCGTCTTCGCCACGGTCTTGACGCAGCATACTGTCCTTCGTGTATGCGCGGATGGTGTCGCCGCCACCTTGAGCGGGGAAGCTGACCTTACCGAACATACTGGGATGTTGATACTCTTCACGGATAATGAGCCGCACCTGCTCGTTATCCTTCCCGAAAAGGGCGGAGGCATAGCGATTGCCACCCTCCATAAAGTTAATCAGACGATTGGCGAGACGTGGTTCAACCTGACCGATATCTTCACCTGCGGCGTTGCGTACCAACAAGGTGCGACCAATCGGTTGCAGATGTACACGGTCTCCTACACCAACGGTAGCAAGAATGGCGGGTGTAGCAAGATTGATGAGGTCTGTGAAACCTGTTTTGCCAGTTTCCTCAATGAAGAGTCGCGGATCAATACGTTCCGCGACCATATGAGCAGATGCCGGAGCCTCCTGTACCATCGAAAGACGATCAAGGTTTTTCTGAGCAATGATATTTTTGGGATTGTATTTCAGAGTTAAGGAATAGGCTTGCCGCGCCTCCGCGTATTGGCCTAATTCGCTGTATGCCTTGCCAAGACGGTTCAAGGCATCTGGCTCCTGAGGAAACATGCTCAGGATATTTTTGTTAGTGACAAGAGCCTCTTCCCATAGACCCTCTTGCGCCTGTTTTACGGCGAGGTCGGTCCATTGTCTTTTGGTTCGAGTCTTTTCTTCAGCAGATTGCGTCATTCAACGCCCTCCATTTTTATAGAAACTAGAAATCCTGTGAATAGGTTTGCTTATTATATCGCACCTTGCAATGACCAGGGAGTAACACGCTCGATACGCACGTTGACCAGATTTCCTGGTTGAATATTTTGTATCTCACGTGCTGTAGTCACGTCAGGTTGCGGAAAGAAGACAAGTTTGTTTGCGCGATTACGACTCCGCCAACGTTTGAGTCCATGCGCGTCGTTTTCCTCCTCAACAAGGACTTGTTCGGTAGTACCGAGATAGCCCTGGTTAATTTCGAGTGCTATCTGCGTTTGCAGCTCTTCGACGGCTTGCAGGCGACGCTTTTTTTCCGCCAGTGGCACATCGTCTTCCCAGCGTGCCGCAACGGTGCCTGGGCGTACCGAGTAGGCAGCAACGTGAACGACATCGAAGCGAATTCTTGCAAGCAGGTCGAGTGTGTGCTGAAATTCTTGCTCGGTCTCGCCACAGAAGCCAACGATGATATCAGTTGAGAGCGTAACAGCAGGCCAGAGTTCACGGACTCGATTCACACGCTCGCAATACTCATCCAGGGTATAGCCACGCTTCATACGCTTCAACATGTCGTCGTCACCTGCTTGTACTGGAATGTTGAGGTGTTCGCAAACTTTGGGCAGATGCGCCATACGCTCTATCATGCTATCGGTCATGTAACGCGGATATGAGGTCATGAAACGGATGCGCTCAAGGCCGTCGATTTCGCTCAAGTTGGTCATGAGATCAGCGAGATTGGGCTTATCGGGCAGGTCGAGGCCATAGGATTCGACGGTTTGCCCAAGCAACGTTACCTCTCTAGCACCCTTTTTGACAAGAGAACGTGCTTCGATAACAAGTTCGTCGAGAGGGCGACTGCGCTCACGCCCTCTACGATATGGAACAATACAGTAGGTACAAACTTTATTACAGCCAAGCACGATAGGCAACCACGCAGTAGGATTCGCCGGTGCTTGTTCAATTTTCGTTGGGTAGTGGGCGACACGCTCTCCTGGTTTAGGTGTAATCGCCATTGGCAGGACGCCGCGTTTGCCTGTGCGCTCGAAAGAGGTGGCATATGTTGGCACTGTGAAGTCTGCTGACAGCGGAGTATCGGGAGTATCGGGAACATATTCGACATCGAGACAGCCTGCTCCAGAGATAGGCGTCCAACGCTCTTCGAGGAAGCGTGGCAGAATATCGGCCTGTTCGACTTTCATAAAGAGGTCGATATGTGGATAGCGTTTGCTCAGTTCGTCGATGGTTTTCTGGTTGCCAATCATGCAACCCATCAGTGTGACAAGCAGATCGTCACGCTCTTCTTTAGCGTGTCTGAGCTTGGCTAGCAGGTTATGCGCCTTCTCTTCTGGTGCCTGACGAACGCTACATGTATTAAGGACCACGAGGTTAGCCTGCTCCATGCTCGCCTCTTCCCAGCCGAGGTCGTCGAGCAGAGTTTGGACGCGCTGTGAGTCGGCCTGATTCATCTGACAGCCGACGGTCCAGATATGGTATTTGCCGCGTGCGATAGGTGGTGTTGTCGTGGTCATGCGTAAGCCTCTCTTAGCATCTCTGTTTTATGGCTATAGGATAGATTATTGCTACCTTCTCTAAGTTGGCTATTATAACATTAAGTGAGGATGTTGTCACGATATTTTTTTTGAGAACGGATACGGAAAAGTTCCGTAAAATACCCCTTTTGAGGGACAAGCATTGCGCAATGTTTCGGTTATACTGCTTATATGCCTAGTGAGTAACCAACATGGTTTACTATGCCACCGTTTCCTGTACGGGTCTCGTATGCTCACCATTAGACTCGTACAGGAAACCATTTTTTTCCTAGAAAAAAGGATGTAATACAGCGAGATATGACATCTAAACAGTTCCAAAACAATGGACAATATACAGAAGGCATTTTTTACGAAGAAGATATTCCTTTTGAGTTTGGGCAAGTAGGTCCGTTAGAAAGCACAAACTCTATATCATTGGCAAACCCTACATCACTAGAAAGTATAAGCTCAGCACCACCAACTAGTCACCGCGTAATATTCGGACTTATTTCAGCAATTATCTGGCTACTTCTCATGACTTTTGGCATCATCTCTTATCTAGTGGAGCCAGTTAGAAGTCCTGCTATGAGGCTTTTCTTGTTGCTTACAGTTATGGTTTTTACTGTCTGTCTTGTTAGCGGCAATATTCTCTTTGGGCGTATAGGGTTGCTCTTGATTAGAAATCATGACGCGCCATTGTAATGCTTACAAGCGCAAAGAGTAAGATGTAGCCTCAAAACGCCAGTGGGGTTTTGAGGCTACATCTTTATCTTTGGGCTATTGTTATTTTTTGCGGCGGTGTTGGACGCGGGCAGAGGCGGTTTTGGACTCTCCACCGCTAGCG
>CAXUHG010000216.1:0-3828 GCA_964250805.1 uncultured Ktedonobacteraceae bacterium
GACGGCTTCCCTCATTGTAGCCATGAAAATCCTCCTGCAAAGAAACGGTTGCCAAACGATATTCTTATTATATTTTTCGCAATTTTTCAAAACAAAGCGCAAGCAAAGAACAAAGCACACACGCCTGCTGGTTTTCGCCAGCTAAAACCAGCAGGAGTCTGTCCTTTGTTCTTTTGAGAGCTTAGTAACTAGGTCGTCCAAATGCTATACGCTGCTGCGTCTTCTGTCCAAAGAGCAGGTAGAGCAACGGTCCAACAATCACGGGAATTGGCATCAACCAGATGACCGCAAGCCAGAGTATTTTTCCCGCTAGCGTATGATCGTCCTCTAGCACCATGACGGTCTCGATAATGTGACCGACAAGTGGCACAAACACGATGACAAGAAACAGAACTGAATTGAAGAAACACCCTCTATTAGCCGACATTATTGTACTCTCCTATTACATTATCTTCGCGTAGTATTCTTCTTATATATAGGATTATCTGTATATACATACGCAAGGAGAATACGTTTGTTGCAAACAATTAGGTAAGTAGGCCATTGATATTGACCGGGTTTGTGGTGAACTGAACCGTGAAATGGAACAAAGATCCCTCACCGACGACGCTTTCGGCCCAGACATGACCACCATGCATTTGTACGATCTGTCGCACAATCGAAAGCCCTAAACCAGTGCCTGTAACCGTGTGCCGCGTCCCCATCTCGACCCGTTCATAGCGTTCAAAAATGCGGTCAATCGCTTCGGCAGGAATGCCAATGCCTTGATCTTGCACACAGACATGTACCATGCCACTCTCGACAGAGCTAGTGATGAATATTTCGCTCCCCTCCGCTGAATATTTTATAGCGTTGCTGAGCAAATTTTCTACCACCTGCGTAAGCTTATCAACGTCTCCCATCAACACAGGGAGTGCAGTTGCAAGACGCAAATGTACTCGATGCTGAGGCGCAGTTTCCTGCATATGACTCGTGACCTCCATAATAACGGCATTCAGGTCAAGCCAGTTACAATTGAGACGAATACTGCCAGCCTCCATACGCTCAAGATCAAGCATATCGCTAATCATGCGCGAGAGGCGTTTTGCGTCCTGATGAATGTCTACGGCAAACTCTTTCATCTCTGAAATGCTCAGGTCTTCCTGGTACATCATCTCGCTAAAGCCTTGAATGGTAGTAAGGGCAGAGCGAAATTCATGGCTCACCACAGAGACGAAATCGCTCTTAATCTTGTTCATATACTCTAACTGCTCATTTGCCTCGCGCAGTGCCTTCAATGCTTTCTCATGCTCATACTGCGCTTTTCCACGTTCGATAACAAGAGCGGCGAAGCTAGAAATCGCACCGATAAGGGTTTGCTCGTCTGTCGAATGGTGAGGCTGCCGCAGTCCATAGTCGAAGAGCAAAATGCCCAGAAGCTGCTCATTCATACGCACAGGTGCGATTTCAAGAAAGGAGGTATAGCTTCCTGATAGAGTATAAATCGTATTGAGCGCAACAATCTCATCGGCCCGTATATGCAAAACCTGTTCTTCGGTACCGACAAGGCTCTGTAAACGTACTCCCTTGATACTTTCGCTCCATTGCTGCTCGTACTCAGCTTTTTTGCTCATGATTGCCAGAGGCTGAAGTTGCTCGTTTTGTGTGTCCAGCTTTGCAAGACCAACATACTGACAGTTCAGCATGCGATACGCGAGTTCTATTAGGCGTCTTTCCAGCATGCTTTCGTGCTTGCGCTCCTCGTAGGGTGTATCTTGTACCAGAGCCTCAGCAATAGCAAGTAAAACGTCAAGAGTTTCATTCAACGATGGCATAGTCATCTGTCGAGTAGAGTTATGGATTTTTTTCTGTTCCAGAGCAATATGCGAACTTCCCTCATTATTCATAGCCGATTTTCCTCTATCTCTAGCGTCCTGTTTCATAAAAATTTCCGGCATCGCTACATACTTAAAAATGTTTTGTACAGACAATGTCATAATCTTTTTTAAAAAACGTCCAAGAAACGCGGCCTTGCTCAAGGCGACACGCATTGAGCAAGGACTCTTGTCTTAAACTTCAGCTATCTTGGTCGCCAGAGTCGTGGTGATACTCGTTGATAGGCGGGTACAATTTGGATACTATCGTTCTTTGTCTGTGCCCCCTGCCGTGAGAAAACGGTCGCCCCTTGCTGCATATCCCATTGCACCGTGAACGTGCCGAACTGCATGGGCGCATTTAGGGTTACAGTAATCGAGACTGAACTTCCTACGCCCACATCTTGTGGTAGTGCAATAGGACTACTGGTGGTCATTGTCTGCCCCTGAGCGTTCAACCAGCGGTAAACGATTTGAACGGGTTGTGTGCTGCCAGAAGCCTGTGCGTTCCAGGTAAAGTTGCCTGTATTCTTGAGTGTTAGATTCACCTGTGTACTGCCGCCAGGGAGCATCGTTACAGGCGCATTATCGCCTGTCGCCTGGAAGCTATAGCTTGGTTCGGTTTGAACTGATACAGGCACAAACTCGACGGCATCAGAGGAAATCTGCAAGCCGCTCTCGCCCGTCGCATTACTCATTACTAGACGCCCATTCATCGAGGCTTTGAAGTAGTAGGTGCCGAGTCCAATCCATTGTGCCCCTGTATTCTCTTGACTGAATGGTCCCTGGAAGGTGCCAATATGCGACTCATCGACGTACACAGTATGGCTTATCTCGGCACCGCTATTGGGGTCCGCGCTATAGACGGTATAGGGCACCCAGCTACTACTGGCATGATTGTCGTCAACAAACGCACCTACCTCATAGTAACCATCGGCTGGAATGTTCGGATGCCACGTCGCGCTAGCCGTTGCCGCTCCGGTAGAGGTTGACGCCCAATGTAGACTTCCTTGGATATCGGTATTTCCAGTGACACTAGCCCACGAACCTGTACTGCTCCAACCAGAGCTACTATCATCAACCACAACAGCCCCAGGATAGGTCGCGCTCCCATTGCTACTTAGAGTTGGTACAGGTGTATTGTTCGAGGGATCGCTTACCCAGAGATAGTTATCTGGCACCACGTTGGGATCGGGATAGCTGCCAGTCCAGCCAAAGGGATCGGTTGCTTGCCAGTTGGGGAGATAGTAGGTCGCCATGTGCAGGTGTGGCCCTGTTGATGACCCAGTCGTGCCACTGGTTCCAATTTGCCACTGCGTCCCGACCTGATCGCCGACTGCAACCGTAATAGCACTTAGATGACCATAGGCAGTTACATAGCCATTACCATGATCAATGGCAACCCACAGACCAAGCGAGCTATTATGATCCAGAGGATTGTACCAGCCAGCACGAATCACATTACCCGCTGCCGCACTCAAGACAGGCTCGAAATGCAAGTTCAGGTCATACCCATTGTGACCATCGTAGCAATTGACGCCGCCAGTACAGGAACCGATACTCACATTCGTCCATTTCGCCCCATCATAGCGTACAAAAGTGCCATCGTTGTCGTACCAGGGATGATCGTGATCGACGAACGATACGGTGCGTGATGAGATACTACTGCTTCCATAGTATGGACGATGCATAAACGGAGTCGGTACCGCGCTTGTATGGCTGGTTTTCGTAGTCGCGCTATGCCGTACCGCACTTTGCTTATGTGCCGAGGCCAGCGATAGCAAGAAGATATTTGTGAGTAACGCAAGCGTTACAGCTAGCGAAATACTATATCGCCAATAACGGAATCTCATAGTGACGTTCGCCTTCCTCTGCTAGAACAATGATTTCCATCTGCTATTCTCATTGGACTCCTGGGGCCCGGCCGCGGGGGGGGGGACGCGGGGGGGGGGGGGGGGCCCCCCGCCGCCAGCCG
>CAXUHG010000216.1:3838-5335 GCA_964250805.1 uncultured Ktedonobacteraceae bacterium
ACATGCTTTTCATGTCGTATATGTCTTTGGCCCCCTCCCGGCACCCGCGGGCGAGGATAAGAGGGAAGCTGGGGCACAGCCCCAGACCCCAGTCGAGGAGTTGCACCCCTTGCATCCCCGCTTTTGTTTAACCTATTGCAACAACGTGAGACATGGCGGGTGTAAGCTGTGTTGCGGCAGGACGCATACCGGAATTGACAACTTGTGCCGACCAGTAACGAGGTGAGCCACCAACCACGAGATTGATAGGATTGAGGGCGGTGAAGGTGATGCTGACACTATCGGCAGTCCAGGTCGGGTTGATGTTCAGTAACGTACCCGTCTGTTGGGCTGAAACGATGTGCCACGATTGATGGCTCTGCACATCGACGACGCCAATCGTGCATTGCAAAGCCTGTGCTTGCAGGTCAGCTTGACGGTCTCCAACGTTTGTGCGAGCAATGAAGGCGATTTTGCGGCTATCTGGCGACCATACAGGCATGAACCCATGTCCACCGTCGGTATCGACAAGGTATTGTGAATGTCCGCCTTGACTATCCATCATCCACAGGCCAGCATTCAGAAATGGTGTCGCGCTATCGGAGAGCTGCTCGTAGGCGATATGCGAGCCATCTGGCGACCATGCGAACATGCCTAGCACCGAGCGTGCATTACCCACACTGTGTAGGATATGAGTACGTGCGCTTCCATCGCGGTTCATCAACCATGCGTCACTACCCGCACCGAGGCCAGTAGTGGTTGAGTAGATGATATGGGAGCCATCAGGCGATGCGGCGGCATCGATCAGGTAGGCCGAGGAAGCTTGAATGTCTATATTCGTGTGGGCGTTTGTTGCAGCATCTACTATCCAGAGGCCAGGATTCCAACTGCCACCATCCATTGGTGCATCAGGTCCAAGCGGCAACATCGGGCGGTACAAGAAACTGTGACCGCCGGGGAGCCAGTGCAGGAAATTACCCATTACATGAGCAGGGACTAAACTCACCGTCATGCTTTGCGTGTCGTATATCCACACCTGCTCACCATGATCGCGACTACCGTCAATCGCAACATACTTCCCATCAGGAGAAAGCTGAATCGTTGAGACGCTATCCGAGTCAACTAGGCCAAACTCGTCACCCAACGGAGCAAGCGTTTCAGGAGTACCGACAGGTTGACCATTCGCACCTTTACGTGCCCGTGCAATCACGAAGCCCTGTGTATCCTTGAGTGTATAATAGAGATAGCTAAATGGCGAGAAGCCACGTACTTTTGCCTGTGAGTGTGCTTGCTGTCCATGCCGCAAACCAAATATCCCAAACGAGCCTATCACAAGCACCAACAACACCAGCAATCCAAGAAGCTTAGGTCTTTGTCTGTGCCGCATTCGATAACTCCATTCGTCCAGTTTATAGCTGCTATAAGCAAGCAGCTTTCCTATAAGCAAATCTAAGAGTTTCTCTTTCCTACAACTCTCTATCGGATGAATGGCAAAATACATAAGGATTTATGAATGTC
>CAXUHG010000217.1:0-5224 GCA_964250805.1 uncultured Ktedonobacteraceae bacterium
GGTCTCCTGTTTTTGTATTGTCAATAGCTCTTTTAATACCGTCCGCGCCTCGTTGTTGTTACGCTTTGCTGTCCTGAAGCGACGGGGGCAAAGGCAACTCTGCCAAGCGAGACGATGCCCCATGCGATGAGCGCGTAGATAAGCATCGCAATCACCGTTGAGGTCTCAAACACATGAGTACTACCAATCGCTTGATCGTTGAAGATGCCACCGAAGGCACCTACAAACACATGGCTCAAGTTGTACAGAAACGTGATGAAACCATTGTCCTGGTTCGCACCCAATAGGCGGAACAGCAGGCGCAATCCCATAATGACCTCTAAGACACCGAGGATAAAGTAGGTCACAGTCGTTATCCAGTAACGAGCATTGGCGCGACTCGCGTTCCTATCTACGTAGACCTCTTCGCGGCTCTCGACGCGATTGCCTGTCGGGTCTACATAACTCTGTTGTTGACTTTGTGCGTAGGACCCACCGCTATTCTCAGACCTTGAGTAATTGTTCGCAGGGCGATATTGCGGCGGTTGGTTCACTTGTGTCGGCTCATCGTTAATTGGGTATTGTGGATCAGGCGGATATTGTTGACTCATGAGTTCTCTCCTCCATGACGCTGTTTGCGGCCTATGACCAGCAAACACACGCATTTTTCAATGGCGAGGCACAAACATTGCTGTAAGAACCCCACTTTGAAGCTACTTCCTTGACTGATAACAGCATAACAAAGACCAAAAATGGATGTATTACTTACTCATGTCACGCGAAACTCTACATAAAAGATGCACATTTCAGCAAAAATGTTCAGGTTAATCGTTAGTGATCGTCGCCCTCAATACTTGCCGCAACATCCTCATTACCATGTGCAGCCGCCCATCGCAAAGCTTCAGCAGCAAGATACAATGAGCCTGTTGCGCAAATCAAATCATCGCTGTTAGCTAATGCGCGAGCCATATCCATTGCTTGCCCGCTCTCATTCGTGCTATGTACATTCACATGCGGCGCATATTCAGCAAACAGTTTCGCAAGTTGCTCGATAGGTGTTGCACGCGGATTTTTCATGCGCGTCAACACCACCGCGTCTATATCCGCCAGTGTGCGCACCATACCCACAAGGTCCTTATCCTGATTGGGACTGAAGACAACAATCAGTTTTCGCGCTTTATAGGTATCGCGTAGTGCTTGTAGCAACTTCTGTATCGAGTCGGCGTTGTGCGCTCCATCCACCACAATCGTCGGCTCGTGCCCCACAACCTCCATGCGTGCCGACCAGCGAGTTATACGCAAACCTTCACGTAGTGCCTCTTCATCCCACTGTAGATCTTGTTCATGCAATAGATCGAGCGTCGCAAGCGCGGCTGTGGCGTTTTCAAGCTGATGCTGCCCAGCAAGCGCAATCTCTAATCCGTTGTAGACTCGACTCGGCGTCCATACAGTGAAGCGTTGTCGCTCTTCGGTCCGTTCCTCTAATCGATAGCGATACTGCAATGGTGGCACTATGCCAGCCTCTACATCGGCCTGTGCAGAATCGCCTTCGTAGGCACCCACACGAATCATTTTCGCCTCTCGTTGTCGCGCAATAGTAGTGATGGCACGAAGTGCCTCCGGTGCTTGTGCAGAGGTGACAACAACACCGTTCGGCTTGATGATACCCGCCTTCTCAGTTGCAATCTCAGTAAGGGTGTTACCAAGTATCTGCATGTGGTCATAGCTGATCGAGGTGATGACCGAGACGAGGGGATGCAATATGTTCGTGGCGTCCAGCCGTCCACCGATACCAACCTCGACAACGGCATGCTCGACATGTTGACGCGCAAAGGCAAGAAAGGTGAGCGCGGTTGCCACTTCATAGGTAATGAATGGGCCATATTGCCCTCGCGCCTGTATCTGTTCGACAGCCGCCCGTATCTCTGGCACTAGTTGCGCCACCTCTTGCTCGCTGATCAAGTGACCATTGACACGCGTGCGTTCACGAAATGTATGCAGATCCGGTTGTGTATAGAGGCCAGTACGCACGCCAGCTTGTCGCAGGACACGCTCAATAAACGTCGCCGTCGATCCCTTGCCCTTCGTCCCTGCAATTAGTGTACTGCTATAGGATTGCTGTGGGTTGCCCAACAATTCGAGCAGAGCAGTTTCACGCAACTGATTTTCGTTGCGGTCACGCGTAAACGAAGAGCCACGCTCGAAATCGCTGAAACCATAGATATAGGAAAGAGCCTCTTGATAATTCACAACCAGCCGCCTTTTTCTTGTTTTGTATACAAAGATATGTTATTGCCATTCCGGTGTAATAGTAAATGTGCCACGTACAATAGCATCGCTCATTTTCACCACGCGCATCATCTCATGCACATCATGTACGCGTACAATGTCCGCACCCTGTGCAATACCTAACGCAACGCTTGCCGCCGTCCCCTCCAATCGCTCTGTAGTAGGTAAGCCGCCAAGCACACGCCCTATCGTCGATTTGCGCGAGACACCGAGCAGTAGAGGCCGCCCCAACGCTCGCAACTCTCCCAACCTATGTAGTAACGTTAAATTTTCCTCTGGCGTTGTGCCAAAACCAATGCCGGGGTCAATAATGAGATGCTCCCACTGTATGCCCGCATCGAGTGCTATGTCAATACTACGTGCCAGATAACGTAGCACATCGCTCACTATCTCATGCTTATGATAGCCACGCATATTTGCCATCAACACCACAGGCACACCATGCTCCTTCGCAACCGCCGCCATATCCGGGTCTTTACGTAAACCCCAGATATCATTGATGATACATGCACCCGCTACCAGTGCCTGTGAAGCTACCTCTGCTTTATACGTATCAATCGAGATCATCACTTCACTCGGCAGTAATGCATACAGCGACTCGATTACTGGCAGTACGCGCCCTAACTCCTGCTCGACTGAAACCTCGGCGGATGCATTTGGACGCGTGGACTCGCCGCCTACGTCAATCAGTGTCGCACCCTTCGTCACAAATTTCTGCGCTTGCGACACCGCGCGATTCACCAGTGCCTCTTCCGAAAGCGTCGTCTCGATAATTCCATCGCCCGAAAAAGAATCTGGTGTCACGTTCACAATTCCCATCACGTGTGTCTGCTGACCCCACTCAAGGCGATGCTGTGCCCATACTGTGGGCGGTAGTGTTGTTGACATGTATGTGTACGCCTCCATTTAGCCTTCATCATACCGTTTTCGTTGTCTCATGGCAATGCTCATGCTATACTATCATCACGATAGAATTTATCATTTACATCATGAAATTTCGTAGGAACCACGTTTACGGCGTCCGTGCGTGATTTATCACGCGAGATCAATTTATGTGCATCCTATACATGATCGACAAGAATCTCGCTCAATAAATTGAGCAAGCGGACGCGATAAATCTGGTCCCTACGAAATACGGTTTACGGTTCAAGATTTTATCATTATAAGGAAATACCTACCACAATGCAGAATACAACCGAAGTCAAACGTTTTACGCCCGCCGTTCATGCCACCCGTCGCTGTCATGAGTGTAGCGAAGAGGCACTTGGTCGCTGCCCCGACTGTCATCATGGCTTCTGCCAGGAACACTTTCCCAAGCAGCAACACTCTCCGTGTGCCGAGCGACAGATGAAGATGTCTCAGACACAAGCATGCTATGTCTGTGGCACCCAGGTCTATCCCGATCAATGGTCTCTCTCCAAAACCTCGCATTTTGTAGATTCATTCACCTGTAAGGGCTGCGGTCGTTATGTATGCGACGAACTCCATACACAGCGCAAAGATGAAGATGTCGTCATTGTCCGCGAGGGATTACGCGGGCATCGCTACCAGTACATAAATCGCTACTGTGACCTGTGCAGCCCAATGTATCGCGTAGGTGGTATCAAAGGCTTGTCGCGCGTCGCGGTTGTGGTGGGAACGGTACTAGTGACAATCTTCTTTTACCTTCATCGCTAAGTTCGTGCATCTATAAAATAGCGCAGAGAAAGGAAAGGAGTGAGAGACGTTTCGTGTGTCCTTCGTAAAGACATTGAGTGGAATAGCGTATTCGTCATCTTTCACACCGTCTCATTATAGTAAAAATGACATTATCAACAACGATACAATCAACGCTTCGTCGTCATTCTACGGTCATCAACACTGCATTGCGACACGCGGTCTATAAGGCTGAAGAGAGCCAAGCGGTAACAAACGCACTACGCGAGTACTATGGGCAGATGCAGTATCATCTTGGCTGGGTAGACACAAACCTCTCGCCACTTGAGAGCAATCCTGGCAAGCTGCTTCGCCCAACACTTCTATTGCTCGCATACGAAGCGTCGGGAGCATGGGGACTAGCGGCAACCAACAACGAGGATTATTTACGTCGTGTTCTACCAGCTGCTGCTGCTATCGAACTGACGCATAACTTCACGCTGATCCACGATGACATTGAGGATGGCGACGCGGAACGGCGTCACCGAGCCACGCTCTGGAAGCAATGGGGCATTCCACAGGCAATCAATACAGGCGATGGTATGTTTGCCCTCTCGCGCTTAACCCTATGGGGTGTACTCGATGAAGGAGTTGAGGGTATAGTCGCAGCACGTTTGGGTGCGGCACTTGACCGCGCTTGCCTCATATTGTCGGAGGGGCAGTATCTCGATATCAGCTTTGAGCAACGCCTGGACATCTCTGTAGCCATGTACATCGACATGATTGAGCGTAAGACTGGTGCGTTGATGGCATGTGCCGCCGAAATGGGCGGTCTGCTAGGTACGCCTGATGGCGAGACAATCGAGAGCCTACGACGTTTTGGTTGGGCAATGGGTGTAGCATTCCAGGTACGTGATGACATGCTTGGCGTATGGGCTACCGCTGAGGAGTTAGGCAAGACCTCGGCAGGTGACATCTACCGCCGCAAAAAGAGCCTCCCTATCCTTCACGCACTGGAACATGCATCCACCCATGAGCAAAGCTTCTTACGCGATGTATACACGCAGACAACACCGCTTACTCCCGAACAGGTCGAGCAGGTTCTCACTATCTTCAAACATACGAACACAAGGGCATACTGCCGCGATTTCCTCGCGCGACAATGCAAACAGGCATATGAGGCTCTAGCAAGCGTACCCTACTATAGCCATCCTATTGCTGACCGCGCAAGAGGCGACATGCAAACGCTAGTTCATTTCGTAGAAGAGGCCACCAGAGAGTGACATTGATGTAAATGTATACAAAATAGAGATGGCACAAC
>CAXUHG010000218.1:0-5124 GCA_964250805.1 uncultured Ktedonobacteraceae bacterium
TCCTTGCAGGGTGCGATGTCCGCAACTTTTTTCATTAAAATTACTTCTTATGAGAAGCCTCTAGGCCGAGTTTGTGCGAAAGCTGTTGCACTTTCTCCGCCATTGCCTCCTCCTGCTTGAGGTTTTGCTCTAGCAGTTGCACACACTGCATCTGACCCATCAACGTTGCCTGCTCAATCAGTCCTTTATAGGAAGCAATCTCATAGTACTCGCTTTTTGCCCCCGCGCCAAGATTGAACAGCGTCAGGACATCAGCCGAAGGCTTCTCTTTCATGAAGCTATCATGCTCCGCCTTCATTCCCGCTACCGCCTGACATGGCGAGGTTTCAGGAGTGACGCCTAGAGCATGAAAGCACTGTTCCAGATTGCTGATTTGTAGCAATGTCTCTTGCTCATGCTGCTCAAATGCCTGCTTGACCTCATCAGAATTGCTCTGCTGCGCCATAAGTGGCAGCATTTTCGATAACTTCTGTTCCGCATCAAAGATATCGCCAAGTTCGTGTATAAAAAGGTCCTTTGGACTATGCATCGCCATTGTGATATTCCTCCATATTGTCTATCTATGCTTAGCCATGTTTTATTACATGATTATTACGTTCAGTTTTTTAAAAAAGTGACATCTCCTTGTATCTTTTCTTCTCTTGCTTTCGTGTTACCACTAACACAAGAATTGTGGTAAGAGGGAACTTTTGTGTCTTCTATCAGTTTATTGTTTAGGCCGTCAGCAAGGACTAGCTATCTCAATTTTAATGGTTTTCCTCTCGGAGACAATATGAATGTAAAGCGTGACGAAAATAAAGATATGCTCTCGACGGGTACTTCCTATAAACAAAGTCAGAGTGCAAATAAAAACGGTACTTATAAAAGAAAGAAAATACACAGAGAGGATGAAGAAACACAACTGCGCGAGAGCGAAGAGCGTTTTCGTCTCATGTTTGAGCAAGCAAGTGTTGGTATGGCTTTTGCCTCAATAGAGGGACAACTGCTACAGGTCAATTCCCGCTACTGCGATATTGTCGGTCATACGCGAGAAGAGTTGCTCGGTCGCTCATTGATGGATGTCACGCATCCTGATGATGTCGAAAAGAACAGAGTGGTGTTGCAAAACTTATTGGACAGCAAAACACAGACAAGTCCACTTGAGAAACGCTATGTGCGTGAGAATGGCTCTTTTACCTGGGCCGATGTTTCTATCTCGCTTATCTGCAATATTCAGGGAGTACCTCTTTATTATATGGCAGTGGTTATAGATATCACTGAGCGTAAAAGACTCGAAGTGGAACGTGATAGTAATGTGACCGCACGTCGCCGTTTGGAGCGTCGTACTCAGACCTCGCTTGAAGGTTTGCTTGCTATTGCTCAAGTTCTGGTGCAAATCCCAGGTCGTAGTGACAATGCCGACGAGATGTATGCCGCGGGGCGACGACTTGCTGAACTCACGCGCGATATCCTCGATTGCCAGCGCGTGGGCTTGTTTGTGATTGAGCCAGAGACTGACAGGGTGCAACCGCTCAATGTTATTGGCTTGTCTCCACAGCAGGAAGAGGTGTGGTGGCAAGAGCAACAACAGAACCCGATGCAGCCATCAATGCCCAGAATACTGGCACGTTTACAACAGGAGGACGTGCTGGTACTGGATATGACGGTGCCTCCGTTCAGTTTGATGCCCAATCCCTACGATAGCAAAACGATCTTGATGGCTCCTATGCGTATCGCGGATCGTATCATCGGCATCATTACGCTGGACTATGGTTCCGTCGAGCATAGCTATACACAGAGCGAAATTGCTCTTGCCACTGCTATTGGTACGCTCTCCGCTCTGGTCGTCGAGCGGCAGCGTCTTCTCACGGAACAGGCAGAGGCACGTGGGCGTGAGGTCGCCCTACAAGAGGCAAACCGCCGAATGGAGGAGTTTCTCGGCATTGCCAGCCATGAGTTGAGAACGCCGTTGACGACGATTAAAGCAAATATACAACTCACGAAGCGGCGTCTTCATACAATGGCGTCCGAGGCTCTTCCCGCGTCCACCATGAGCAAGGTTGAGTCGATGCAAGATATGCTCTCTCGTGCCGAACGTCAAGTTGGTGTCCTCAATCGGCTGGTCGGTGACCTCATTGACATTTCCCGCATTCAAACAGGCAAGTTGGATCTACATCTGCGGAAAGAGCCGAGCGATCTTGCTGCGATTGTCACTGAGACGGTACAAGAGCAGAGGAAAACTACGCCTAACCGCACCATTACTTTATCTCTAGCATACGACGAAAACGGTCTCCTGGTAGTTGCCGATTCTGATCGTCTCGCGCAAGTGCTGACAAACTACATGACCAATGCATTGAAATATTCCGCTTCAGATAAACCCGTGACGGTGCTGGTGACGAAAGAAAAAGATTCAGTAGGAGACGATATTGCGCGGGTTGCTGTCTCCGATGAAGGCCCCGGACTCTCCTCTGTGGAGCAAGAGCGCATCTGGGAGTGCTTCTATCAATCGGAAGATGTGAAGGTGGTGAGCGGCTCCGGTGTTGGTCTGGGCCTTGGTCTCTACATCAGTCAGACCATCATTGAACGGCATCATGGGCATGTGGGAGTCGAGAGTATTCCTGGCGTTGGTTCGACGTTCTGGTTTACACTTCCTCTTGTACAAATGCATTCTGTTGCTGTAAAAGAGGAGTAAGCATTCGATGAAATATTCCTTGCGTCGCTTCGCAACTCTTGCCGCGCTTTCGACGACAGCGTTGGGAGCAGGTATCGCGGTCAAAAGTGTATTGCCGCGTCGTTTGGCAACATGGTATACACTAGAGGAACAGCCCTTTCAGAAGAGTCAATTCTCATTGCCTTCTATAGACATCACGATTTTGCGCTGTGCAAGCGTGGTCGTACCCGAATGGATCGCTGTACGTGGCGCATTCTCACTCGCTCCGCGTCGTATTGCCCATAGTGCCGTCCTGATACGTCATCCCAAAGCGACCTTTCTCTACGATACAGGTATCGCTAGCACGATTGACCACTATTTTTCCAACCAGTCCTTCCGCTTCAAACAAACGCTAGGCAAGTTCACTATGGAACAGCCACTTGCCAGCCACTTGCAGCACCTTGCTCTGGAGCCGCGCGACCTAGATTTCGTGTTGCTCTCACACCTGCACTGGGATCACGTAAGCGGTGTGCCCGATCTTCCCAATGTCCCACTACGCATTAACCGTGTCGAGTACGAAGCTGCACGCTATGGCCTGCTCGACCTGCATTCCGGCCTTACTCGCTCACTGCTTGGCACCAACCCCATCGAGTTATTCGACTGTAACGGCTCCGCATGTGACGGGTTTCATAGTAGTTATGATCTCTTCGGTGACGGTTCCATTTTGCTAATTCCACTGTCGGGGCATACGGCGGGCAATACTGGTATGTTGATACAACGTGCCAACGGTGGACCACTTTTTCTATTAGGTGATGCCGTTTGGGTTGCTGAGAACTTCCAACGTCCTGCAACAATGCATCCAATTATCTGGAATAGCGTCACCAGTGACGATGCTACCGCGTGTCAAACACTCATCGACTTGCATTCTTTCGCGCACCGTCACCCCGAAATTCCGCTCGTTGCCATGCACGATGCGTCGGCGCAAGAGGCGTTTATGCAGCGAGGGTTGGTAGGGACCGATGTATCACGTCCTTTGGGCAATTAACCGCCAACGAGGACGTGATACATCGGTCCCTACCGACCCTCTCTTGTCCCCAGGAAGCCTGTGTGCTACACTTGCGAGTGAAGGCAGACTCTTATTTAATGGTAGGAAACATATGAAAATAGCCCAGACAACAAATACATCAGAGCAGCGTCTTGTCCGCGTGCGCTTATATAAGGATGCAGCATTGCGTAAGCAGTATGCCGCCACTATTCCGCGTTGGCGTCGTGCGCCAATTGGCTACTTCATGAGTATTTTGTTTGTTGGAGCGGCTTTGCTCGGTACATTTCTCTTCCACTATATACCAGGCGTGGTGGTGTTCTCCGACGCTTTCTTTATCCTATCTGTCCTGCTGACTGCTCTTATCTGGGGCGTTGGCTCCGCTATTTTTTCGCTGGTACTTAGTACTGTCCTCATAGATTATTTTTTTGTCGCCCCCGTAGGACAAGTCAACATTTACAACTGGAATGGCATCTCACAGATTTTGCCATTTGTCATCGCGGGCCTCGTCATCGCGTTCATTACAGGACAACGCGAGCGTGCGCGACTCCAATCACTTGCTGCAGAACAAGAGCTACAGGCGTATGCGGATGAGTTAGAGACGTCGAACGAGAAGTTGAAAGAAGCCAATCACCAGCTAAAAGATACCGACGAACTCAAAGACCGCTTCCTCTCGATTGCCTCGCACGAACTCAAGACGCCGATCACAAGCATTCGCGGACAGGCGCAACTTGCGCTTCGTCGCCTCGCGAAGCAGAAAAATGTCACTCCAGAAATTGAGGGTATGAGTACCACGCTCGGAAAGATCAACGAGCAGACCACGCGCCTCACCTCGCTCATCGACGAACTGCTCGATGTCAGTAGCATCCGTGCAGGCAAGGTAGAACTACACAAACGCGACTGCGAACTGGTCTCCCTGTGTCGTGACGTGATAGAGGATCAGCAACTCCTTTCGGGACGAAGCATTTCGCTCGATGCGGAATCACCAGTAATTCATCTTCTCGCCGACAACGAACGCCTGACACAGGTAGTTGTGAACCTCATTACCAACGCCATCAAATACTCATCTGATAATAAGCCAATTGAGGTACGTGTACGGCAGGAAGAAACGAACGTGTGTCTCGAAGTACAAGATTTTGGCAAGGGCATCAGTGAGCAGCAACTCCCCCACATCTTCGACACCTTCTATCGCACTCCCGATGCACAAGCATCCTCAAAATTTGGCCTCGGCTTGGGTCTTGCCATCTGTAAAGATATCGTCGAACGGCACGGAGGTCGCATCTGGTGCGAATCGAAGATTGGCAAGGGTAGCACGTTTCTTGTGGAGTTGCCGCTAGGGGAGTAGGGGAAAGGATAAAAATATTGGCTACAGAAGGTGACGCCACCACTTGCCGCGCTCACTTGTTTTGATGCGGTGGCAGTTGACGCAACGCACTTCGCACTTTGCTATCTC
>CAXUHG010000219.1:0-4935 GCA_964250805.1 uncultured Ktedonobacteraceae bacterium
AAAAGAGAGTTGTGGTGAGGCCAGGGCGCCCGCAAGGGGAACGCCCCTCCCATACGACGATGACTGTTGTGGAGACGCTTCGTGTATGGGAGGGGCGTTCCCCTTGCGGGCGCCCTGGTTTCCTCCTGTCGCTATTTTATGTTTGCCAAACTTTCTCCATAATGCGTGACATCAATCCGCGTTTGGGAGATTTTTGTTGTTTGTCCAAAGGTTGCTCTTCTGCTTGTTGATTTGGCTCTTCGGTTGTCGTAGGTGTGTCAGTAACTTGTACTGTATAACTGAGCCGAGTAGGAATGGCTATTGTGGTAGGTTGCTCGCTTTCTTGCTTTTCCGCTTTTGCTGTTACCTGTTGCTCTTTCATCGTATAGCTGAGGCGTGTAGGAATGGTGATGGGTGTCCTCGCAGTGTCATCGTCACTCATGAGTTTTTCGAGAAGCAGAGACTCGGTTGCAGCGTTCTGCATTGATTCTTGTGTGTCTGCATCCTGCGGCTGTTCGCTTGTCGGAGCGGACTCATTCACGGAGTCGAGCCAATCGTATGCACCTTCCAATGCGAGCTGGCACCATTCGGTGTAGTTGTTGTGAATGAGGTCGAGCTGTTCGCATCGCTCAAGAAGTTGCATTGTGTGGTCGAGCCATGCCTCACCGCGCTCTAGCATCGTGTCGAGCAAATCGACATCTTCGACGCCATACGACTGTAAGCTCGTCAAGGTTGCCAGCGCGATAGACGATGGTTGCGCATTGCGCATCAGAATAGTGTTATTGATGATATGTTGCTCTACAACGTCGATTTGTTCTTGCAACGCAACCGCACGTTGCTGTTTGTGCCAGTGCTGATAGTGCTGATAAAACTCCTCGACCTGTTGTGGCTCTAGCTGAGCAAAGAGAAGAGATACCTGTTCAACGCTCTCTGCTGTAACAGGAAGCTTGTTTGTATCATCGGTGATGCTCACTGTTTCGCCTCCTCTCCTCCTGGCTGAGTTGATGAGTACCCGTTGCCGTTTGAACCTTCTTGAAAAGCATCATTCTCCTGACGCCCCCAACGTTCGAGCCACCGTTGTACGAGTTGATTTGTGCGCACGCTCTGCTGATCGAGTCCATTCCCCGGTGCTGCTAGAGCGGCTTTACGCAACCACCAGGGCAGTGCTGTTTGCGGTTCAGTCTGTTGCTGATTGTCGAGTACACCGTTTGTCTCTTCGGGATTGAATGCTTGCGATTGATGTGGAAGCGGTGGCAGTGGTGCAAACGTCTTCGTTGGTTGAACTGTAGGTGTAGGTTGAGGCGGTTGAGCATGATTCTCGAACAATGGCTCAAGGTTGGGAAGGCGGCTCCGTTCAAACAGGAGCGAAATAGTGTCAATGCGTTGTATATCTGTTATCTCAAGCTGTTGCTCTACTGTATTTGGTACCGAGGAGAGTTTTTTTGTATACGAAAGAAGTGCCTGTACAATGCGATTGTTGGCATCGAGCGGCGAAGTATGCAGAGCGTTTTGCTCATGTATATGCTGCAACTCTGTTAGGAGATGTTCTTTCAATGTATGGAGTTGCTGGTCAACCTGTCGGTAGTGCAACCATTGTCGATATTGACCCATATACACCTTCCTACTTCTCGGTGCGTCTTTGCTACCTACTTGTTTGTGTGGATGCCACCGTCTACCAATCTTCATATGATATTTTTTGTAGGGACCACGTTTACGGCGTCCGTTGGCTCAATTTATTGAGCGAGATCCTTGTGAACTCTCTATCATTTGTCTTAGGTATGATCTCGCGTGATAAATCACGCGGTGGACGCGATAAATCTGGTCCCTACGAAATCACCAATAACATCACCGAATATTACGCGTGCAGTATAACACGAGTCTTTCTAACAGACAAGGAAACGAGGATACGTATACAATAAGTATACATGCATCCTTGCTATAACCTATGCTGTCCCGTCGCGCTCAACCGCCGTATTATACGAGATACGTAACAGCATGCCGACGATGATATAATTGGCGATGATCGAACTACCACCGTAACTCAAGAACGGGAGCGGAATACCTGTCAAGGGTAAGAACTTCATGTTGCCCGCGATGATAATAAACGTTTGGATTGCGAAGATTGAGGTAAGTCCTGCGGCGAGCAATTGGTTAAAGGTATCGGTTGCTTCGATTGCGATGCGGAAGCCGC
The DNA here is from genome assembly GCA_964250805.1 of uncultured Ktedonobacteraceae bacterium. GTDB lineage: Bacteria > Chloroflexota > Ktedonobacteria > Ktedonobacterales > Ktedonobacteraceae > JBBQVS01. The sequence goes on from CAXUHG010000219.1 coordinate 2,171, forward strand.
GATAGATGATGAGCAGGTAAATGGCGATGATGGCAAAGAGGACCGCTAGACCAAGCTCTTCACCCAGAGCAGTGAAAATCATATCCGATTGTACAACTGGTACAAAAAATTTACCAGCAGGGTGTCCTAGCCCAAGCCCTGCGCCGAGGATACCACCACTAGAAAGTGCGATTAAACCTTGTAAAACCTGAAGCCCACCGTTAGTTGCAAATTTAGCATCTTGCGATGTCCAGTCCTGCCAATCTACAGCATTAAAACTGACTACCGCAAAACGTGTACGGACGTAACTGAACAAGGTATAACCAATGAAACCAAGCACTGCAAAGATCAACAAGCTTGTTATCACATACGAGATTTTTCCACTGCCAAGATACAGCATTGCTATAAACAACCCGTAGATGAGCAGTGCTAGGCCAAGTTCACGTACAAACAGAAAGAACAGTAGTGCTATACCTAGCATCAGGGCAAGGGGTCCCAATTGCTTCAACGGTGGAAGACGGAAAGGACCAAATTTTAGACTACCCTCGGAGAGAATGTCACGATTTTCGCTTAGATACGCGGCAAAGAAAATAACGATACAAATCTTCAACAATTCTGATGGCTGAAAGGCGAAAGGACCGAGATTCAGTTGATCGTGTGTAGGTGCATCAAGGTTGCGTAGACCGACGCGAAATGTATTAGCGAGTGTTATTGCTACAAGCACAAGGCCGAAAAAGGCGGCGGTGTACTTGTATCGTTCCAGCAAGCTAATATTGCGTAGGACAAAGACGGTAATGAGGCAGACGATAATGCCTATGAGGACCCAGACCAGTTGTTTTGACCCCAACGCTGGATCAGGAAAAGGACTGAGGTCGGGGCCGAGACGGGTCGCCATCAAAATACCGATGCCGCTCAAGAGTCCGACGAGCGGAAGTAGCACTTGATCGGCCTTGCGAAAGAACACGCTCATGACGACGTTTGCAAGAAAGAGTGCTACGATCAGGCCGAGGGCGGGAATCAAGCCTTGTATGGTAGGGAGATTGCGTGTACTCAGCGATGAGGTTTGGTCTTTATTTGCCAGCAGCAATTGCGACATCTCAAGCAGCAAAATCAGAAAAGGAACGATGAAGAGTCCTAATTCTGTCCAACGATAGCGTCGGAAAACGCCTGGGGATTGACTTGCCATCTATATAACCTCTCAAATCTAGCACAATATTACTGTGTAAGCTTGAACTGAATGTAGCCGACGCGCACAATATCGCCTACCTTTGCTGGTAGCGCATTGTAAGCGGGCTGATTGTTTACAAATGTTCCGTTGACGCTCCCTGCATCCTGCACAAACCACTGCCCATTGCGGTACGTCAAGCGCGAGTGTTCGGACGAGATGAAGTTGTCGGGTAGCTGAATTGTGTTGGTAGGACCTCGCCCAATATTTGTCTGAGTTTCAAGATTGAAACTAGTCCCTGGCGAGAGATTGCTTGGACCACTATCGACGACTACCAAGTGACCAAGCACGGGTGCTACTCGACCTCCACCATCGACACTTACAGCAGCAGTCTTTCTCAGGTCGCGCGTAATTGCAATCACGACCTGCATTAGAAAGAGGTAGAGCAGAACAATTAGTAACAATCGTAGTATCAGTAAAAAAGAGTCTAAAGGCATAATAGCTCACCTTCGCTCGAAGTTGAAATCGTAGCTACCGATGGTGAAGCGATCACCGTTGCGTAGCGTGTGTTGACGCATTCCGGGCGTCCCATTGATCGTAATTCCGTTTGTACTACCGAGATCAAAAATGGCGAATTGTCCATCTGGTTGATATTTTATTTGGGCATGATAACGTGAAACGCGCTTATCTTCGACAATAATATCATTGCTTAATTGGCGACCAATATTGATAATAGGTTTTTCAATGCGATATGTCTGCTGTCCCGCCTGTGGCAAACGAATAACCAAGCGTGCGGGTGGCACGTTTACGAGTGGAGCGGATGGTATCGAGGGCAGGTTAGGATTGCTTCTTGCATCAGGATAAGGAGCCTGTACTGGATAGTTTGGAGAAGACGCTCCCACATTATTGTTGTCGATGCCTGGGAGTGGTTGTCCCTGCGGAAGCTGTGCGCGGATCTGCGCTAACTGTTCCGCGCTGAGAGCCTGCGTTGCCATGACACCCTCATTACCGTTCTGGCGATCTGCCAGCTCTGTCTCGATACGCACCACTCCTGCACGCAACGAACTGTCGGAATGCATACGCAAAATGGGCACGGTGCGTAGGGTGTAGCGGCGATGCCGTGCAAACTCGACGAGATTGGTCTGCCAATCGCGCATGAACATGTCCTGGCTTGGCACGAGTTGCTGATGATCTTTCATGCTCAGGTAGATGTCATAGACATTGGGAGCCAGACGACGACCTTCCCCTTGTAAACGCGTGTTGTTCTCCATCGCGCGTTCAAGTTTACGCTCGATTTCGACTGGTTCGATACGCGATGGGAAGAGCCATGCAAACGGACCTTCAACCATACTTTGTATAAACGATTCAAATTTTGAAAGTGGATTTTGGCGAGCCAATTGCTCACCCTCCTAGTTTTGTAGTATCTGACGCGCTTGCAGCGCATCAGAGGATATTTGAGCCTTTAACGCATCGATGCCTGAAAACCGTTGTTCGCCACGTAGCCGTGCAATGAAGTAGACCGCCAAGCGTTTTTCATAGAGATTCAGGTCCGCATCGAATATGTGTACCTCTATTCTACGTTCCGTTCCATTAAACGTTGGACGGATGCCAATATTGGCTA
>CAXUHG010000220.1:0-2856 GCA_964250805.1 uncultured Ktedonobacteraceae bacterium
GTGCGTCGTCCGTGGCGCAAACATGGTCTCGGTCTTGCGTTGCTACATCATTCCTTCGGCGAGTTCTACAAACGCGGCATTCGTCACGTCGAATTGAGCGTCGATTCCGATAACCTGAGTGGAGCAACACGTCTGTACGAACGCGCGGGAATGCGTAGAGCAAAGAAGTACGATGTGCGCTATGAGAAGGTTTTGAGGGAGGGAAGTATATAAAATTCGTTGTACGTCACGAAAATTCATAGGTCACTCACCGCTTACGGCGGCGAGTGACCTATGAATTTTCGTGACGTACAAAGCAGAGTCATACTATATAATATCAAAGTTCCTCTTGTCATTTGTGTTGGAACACGATAAAGTAGGGATGGTATTCTGTAGTCAAGAGAGTCGCCATAAGAAAGGCAGAAGAGACATGACACAGCAACAATCACAACAGGGAAGAAATGTACTTTACCCAGGAATTGTTTCGGATGCTCGTATTGATGGAGGAAGACCTATTTTTGAGGGAACACGAGTTCGTATCGACATTGTTCTTGGTCAACTTGGTCAAGGAGTCTCTCTACAAGAAGTTTGTGACGAATATGATCTTGCAGAGCAGCAAGTGTACGCCGCTCTTCAGTATGCATCGACGTTAGTTTAGGGAAAAGGATATCCTCTTAGCTTTGTGGTCTTTCTTGCTTGACGAAAACATGCCAAAACGTACTGTTTCTGCGTTGAAAGCGTTGGCTATCCTGTTGCTCGTGCCATAGATGTTGGGATGAGGGCACAACCCGATTCCTTTATCTTCGCCTTCGCTCGTGTTCGTAAGCTCATTATTGTGACACAGGATAGCGATTTTTTACAGTTTTCTCCACCTCATGCTGGTATTCTCTTCCTCAATTTTCCTTCTGCAACAACGTCAACACCTGCTTTGATCAATGCACTAACAGCGGCTCTTGCTCTGTTAGCAGAGCAAGACTTGGCAGATAGTACCTATACCATTGATTCTGCTGGTCTTCGACGCATCACTTGAGAAAAAAACACTTACCAGAGACGCTATCAGGGTTGCCATCCCTGTTTCCTATATATCTCCAATGTTTGCTGGTCGCCGGGGACGTAGCTGACCATTGAGTAGTTGTTGATGCCGGTGAAGACGGTTGTGGCGGTGCGTAGCGTGAGGCGGCCTAATGTGCTGTGTTGTACCTGGAAGACAAAAGAGGGCGCGGGCTTGCCACTGACGTAGACGACGGACGAGATGCGACGAAACTCTGGATAGTCGCGTAGGTGCTTGAGAAGTGTCTTGTATTCGGGCATGTGCGTCACTGTCTGCGTGTTGTAGTGAAAGTCGCTGACGAGGCGTTGTGCAAGCTTCTCCCAACCGTGAAAACGCCTACGGAATCGGAGGTCAAAGACCTGTTCCAGTAGGTGCTGATTCTCGCTTTGTACAATCTCTTCTGGCACCTCGAATAGCATAATCGCGGCCTGATTCCACGAATGCAGATACCAGAGCTTATCGAGCGAGTGCGCGGGATACGAAGTGTTGGAAACCAGCAGACTCGCCAATTCGCCAAGGTCGAGCAGAGTGCTATCAACCTGCTCGTGGTCGATCAGTTTACCTGTGAGGTTGGTATAGCTATCGTAGAGGCTATCGCGCTCCTTGCCCTGTAGCCCCAGCGCACGCGCAATATTCTGAATCACATGTGGCGAAGGATTAGCACGTTGTCCACTCTCTAAGTGATATATATAGGTACGCGAAAGCCGCGTGGCCTGTGCAAGCTGTCCCTGCGACATGCCCCGTTGCTGACGTAGTTGTGTCATCAATTGTGCGAATTGTTGGGTATCGGTGGCTGTGTTCATTTCTCTTATTCCATACGTTAGCTACTTCCATCATTATGCACTAAAATTTGTTAGCTGGCAACATAGCTATCTTTTTTATTTCCGCATATACTGTCAATATAACCGTTTTTGCTCAGTGGAACGACAATGGATGTCGTCCCAGGTATCACATAAGATGCCTATCTTGGAGAGGAGCCACTGCGGAATGTCTGACTCACCACTTTTGAAGAACGCTCAAAGTTCTGCATCAGCATCTAACGCTACTGACGTAGACGCGACGTTCTTACAGGACCATCCCTGGGTCCGCCATTACGAGCAAGGGGTATCCCCCCATCTTGCTATTCCGAATCGTCCGCTATCCTGGCTGCTTGATACTACAGCCAGCCGTTATCCCAGCCACACTGCTATACTCTACTATGGTACAAAGTTGACCTATGGTCAGGTCTCGAATATGGCGAATCGCTTCGCGTTGGCATTGCAACGTTTAGGGATACAAAAAGGCGACCGCGTGGCTATCGCGCTACCCAACATTCCATACTATCCCGTCGCGTTTTATGGTGCCTTGCGTGCGGGGGCGGTCGTCGTGCCAACCAATCCCTTGTATACGGAGCGCGAAATGCAGCACCAACTCGCTGACTCAGGGGCGAAGGTGCTGGTCATGCTTGATACCTTTTATCCTGTTGTACGCACAATCCGTAAAGAGACGGCCTTAGAGCATGTTATTGTGACCAGTCCGAGCGAGTTTTTGCCGCCTCTCCTGAAAACGCTGTACCCACTTAGCCAGCGCGGTGCGAAAAATCCAGAGCCGCGCCTGACGAAACAAGAACTACAGAACGACGCAATGCTACATCAGCTATCTTCGCTGTTAGCAACGCACACAAAAGGCGGCGTTGAACTGTTTCGCCTGCCCGAACCTGCTAAGGGGGATGAACTGGCGGTACTGCAATACACAGGCGGCACAACGGGTCTCTCGAAGGGGGCCATGCTGACGCATCACAATCTGCTCGCCAACGCTATGCAGACGCGCTGGTGGACACCAAGAGC
>CAXUHG010000220.1:2956-4914 GCA_964250805.1 uncultured Ktedonobacteraceae bacterium
ATTGGCCTGCCTATGTCCGATGTCGATTGTCGTATTCTCGATCCCGATACGGGTAAGCCGATGCCGATTGGTGAGATTGGCGAGATCGTCGTCAAGGGACCAAACATCATGCAGGGCTACTGGAACCGCGAGGAGGAAACCAAAGCAATCTTTACCGAGGACGGCTGGATGCGAACCGGCGACCTCGGTAGAATGGATCAGGATGGCTTTTTCTATGTCGCGGAACGCAAGAAAGACATGATTATCGCTAGCGGTTTCAATGTCTACCCACGCGAGGTCGAAGAGGTCTTATTCGAGCATCCAGCCGTTGCTGAAGCGGCTGTTGTGGGCATACCAGACGAGTATCGCGGTGAAACTGTCGCGGCTTTCGTCGTCCTTAAAGCGGGACAGGTGACTTCCGAAGATCTCAAGCGTGATATACTGGCATATTGTAAGCAGCGTCTCACGCCCTACAAAGTGCCTAAGATACTTGAGTTCCGCGAAAGTCTACCTAAGTCGTTGATTGGTAAAGTGTTACGTAGAGAGTTACGAAAAATGTAGGGGAGACCCTTGCGGTCTCCCTGCTATAAGGAGCATAAGAATAACATGGCAACGGTTGTTAATAAACCAACACCAACGGAGTCGGGGACGGCATTTTTGACGACTCCGATTGCAGAGAGTGCGGACAAGATATTCACCTTAGAGCAGCGCGACGACGAGCAACGGTGGATCGAAGAGTCGAGCGCGACCTTTGTTGAGCGCGAAGTTCTACCCAAGTCAGACGCTATCGACCACCAGGAGCCAGGAGTGATGCCTGGATTGCTCAAAAAAGCTGGCGAGCAGGGACTGCTGATGATCGAGATTCCAGAGCAGTACGGCGGTGCTGAGCTTGGTCTGCTCACAGCGGTTCTGGTTGGCACAACACAGAAAGATGCCTCGTTCAGCGTGGCCTATGGAGCGCATACCTCGATTGGTTCGCTGCCCATCGTTTACTACGGCACGGAGGCACAGAAAGAGCATTATCTGCCCAAGCTTGCAACGGGCGAGTGGATCGCGGCCTACGCCTTGACTGAGCCAGGAGTCGGCTCCGACGCGATGAATCTAAGTACACGCGCAACGCTTTCGGAGGACGGCAAATACTACATTCTCAATGGCACGAAGCAGTGGATTTCTAATGCTGGCTTTGCCGATATCATGGTGACTTTCGCACGTATCGACGGCAACAAACCCTCCGCCTTTATTATTGAAGCAAATTGGGATGGCGTCTCGACAGGTACAGAAGAGCGCAAGATGGGCATTAAGGGTTCCTCGACGCGACAGGTCTACTTTGAAGATGTCAAGGTTCCCGTCGAAAACTTGCTCGGCGAAATTCACAAGGGCTACAAAATCGCCTTCAACATTCTCAACATTGGTCGCTTAAAACTTGGTGCTGGCACGGTTGGTGGGGCGCGTTCAGCATTGAATCTTGCAGCCGCGTATACAACCGAGCGCAAATCGTTCGGCAAACCACTACACAACTTCGGCATGATTAAGAAGAAATTGGCGCGTGTCGCCGCTGAGACCTATGCCGCCGAGAGCGAGGTCTTCCGCACTGCCGCGAACATCTCGCGTGTACAGCAGGCATCGGGCGACAACACCGAAGCCATGTTCAAGGCCGTCGAAGAGTACGCCATCGAAGCCTCGATTGCGAAGGTAAACGGCAGCGAGACGCTGGCATTTGCCGTCGATGAGGGCGTACAGATTTTTGGTGGCTACGGCTTCATGCAGGAGTATCCCATCGAGAAAGCCTACCGCGATGCACGTATTCAGCGCATCTTCGAGGGCACCAACGAGATCAACCGCCTCGTAGCAGCTGGTACGCTGTTCCGTCGCGTGCTGGGTGGCAAGCTCGACCTGATGAGCAAGTATCCAGAGATCGAGGCGCGTGTACAGTCTGGTCAAGCACCCGACCGTGCTGGCGAAACTGTTCCTGCCGAATT
>CAXUHG010000221.1:0-4828 GCA_964250805.1 uncultured Ktedonobacteraceae bacterium
CTTTTTTGCCTTCTCGCAATGATGGCCCGAAAAATAAACGTTCGACAAACTCGGTCATGTAGGTACGATACAACTCCTCGCGTTCGCCGTTCTCGACGGCGAAACATTGATGATAGACCGCCCCTGCCATTAAATCGAGCATCTGTGCATACATTTCTGTATTGAATGCGGCGAGTTCGCCACGTTCAATCGCATGACGCAGGACGCTATCAATGATATGTGTAATTCGCTCATTTGCTTCTTTGTGCTGTAGTATCTCGTTCTCTGATTGCATGTCAATTTGTAAGAACGACATCAGGTGCTTCTGCTCTCGGCTTACACGGAAGCCTGCATCAAGCATCGCCCGTAATACCTGCCTGAAGGGGAGATCAAGCAAGGCTGGGTCTTGAAAGGCTTGCGCTAGCATTGCTTCGATGTTAATAGCTACAGCAGTGTAGACCTCGTGTTTGTTGTGAAAGTAGAGGTAGACTGTGCCAACAGCCATTCCAGCCGCCCTTGCAATATCAGCAATCGTTGTCTCTTCATATCCCTTCTTTGCGAAGAGATCGCGTGCCGTTTCGAGAATAGCATCGCGTTTCGAGCGTGTTTCCTCGTTGGCCTTTTGCGCCATCTCTATTCTCCTCTATATCAGTGAATGAAGCTCATTCACTGATATAGCACAAGGGAAGATAAGAAGTCAAGCTGTGTTGTTTGACTGATAAGTTCTAAGAGGCGATACTATTCAGCTCAGTCACGTCGTCCGTGGAAAGAGTCAGCGAAGCAGCGGAGACGTTAGCGCGTAAATGCTCGACAGATGAGGTACCTGGGATAAGCAGAATATTCAGTGAGCGGTGTAGCAACCACGCTAGCGCGACGACATTCGGTTGAGTGCCGAGACGGGTGGCGACCAATTGCAAAGTGTTGGACTGAAGAGGTGAGAAGCCACCGAGTGGGAAGTAGGGCACGTAGGCGATGCCTTGAGCAGCGAGCGAGTCGATCAAATCGTCATCTCCTCGGTGAGCTATGTTGTAGTAGTTCTGCACACATACAATCGGTGCAATCGTTTGTGCCTCAGCGATCTGCTCAGCATTGACGGTGCTGATGCCGAGATGTTTGATCAGTCCTTCCTGTTGCATCTGCACGAGCGCGGTAAATTGTTCGGCAAGCGATCCCGGTACGGGCGAGTGACCATCAGAGCCGCCACCAACGCGCAGATTTACAACGTCGAGTGCGTCGAGTCCAAGGTTTTGCAGATTGTCGTGAACCTGCATGCGTAACTGTTCGGGGGAGCGTGCCTCGATCCAGTGACCATCGGCATCTCGTACCGATCCGACCTTGGTAACGATGTGCAACGAGTCGGGGTAGGGGTACAGAGCTTCTTTGATGATTTGATTGGTAATGTGTGGGCCGTAGAAGTCGGAAGTGTCAATATGCGTGATTCCTAGTGCCGCCGCCTCGCGTAGCACGGCTACGGCAGCGTCGCGGTCGGTGGGTGGACCAAACACGTTGGGACCTGCCAACTGCATTGCACCGTAGCCCATACGAGTAACTGTAAGACCTTTAGCCAGAGTGAACGTTCCGGCGGCTGTAGCTGGTAGATTAGTATACTCATTCGCTGAATGCGATACCATAGAAAAATTCCTCTTTCTCTTCTTGAAACGACAATCACTAGGTGTGATATGTTTAGCAGTATGACATGGAGGCTATCATATAACCAGAGTCTTTTTATCATATGATTGAGACTAGCAGGATGCAGGATATGAACCGATTTGGAATTTGGGCCAAGGATGAAAGTGTCTCTTGGCTACAGAACCTCTAGGAGATTACGTTCTCCGAGAAACCCATCTCCTGTGTCATTCTTTGTTCGATGGTCCATAGACGTGAGCAAGCCTTGAAGGGTGAATTTTTCCACTGAGGCTGAAGAACTCAGTGAAATTCATGATGAGCGGACTCCACTTCTCCGGGTCAATATAGTTTTTCTCTCCTGACACCAGGATGGTTTCCTCCACATGGACGCGTACAATACGCACTTCGATTGCCATCAGGTGGTCATCCTCCTCTTCAAGTTGATGTACCTTGTCAACCAGTGCTTCTAACTGAACCGGACACTCTGCCACACGTGGTGGTCTCACTAGGTCGGAGGGTACTGCGGAAAGTTGGGCGGCAGCAAATTTATCTGGTTCATAACGATAACCCATCTTTACCTTGTATTCGGGTACAGGATTTCTTCCAGTTGTTAGTGCTAGTCGATCAACAGCATCAACGAGTTTTGCGGAGGGAAGATTGAGAACGCATTGATGTTCACGAAGCAGATTCAGCGTCGTTTGTGATCTGCTTGCTAATCCCAGCATACCTGCCTGTCCCAGCCACCAAGCGGAAGACATAGGGGCTAGGTTCGCTGAACCATCTTCGTTCAACGTACTGATGAGAACAACTGGTGTACCGAAATACAGAATTTTCGGCTCAATAACTCTATGCATGCGAATGCTCCATTAATCGTTCAAAGATAATACTACAATTATGTTCATATGTGCGATACATTGGGTCCCTGTCTACCAATCTTGATGCGACGGTTTTCGTAGGGACCGATTTATCGCGTCCTCAAGTGCGGTTTACCGCGCGAGTCCTAATTTGTATTGTCTTTGGGCCTCATGTGACTCGCGTGATACATCACGCAAAGGACGCGATAAATCGGTCCCTACCGTTCCCTCGCCCTTTAGTGGGTACATCCTTCGTGTTCGAGGAGCCAGCGTTTGCGTTCCAACCCTCCAGCATAGCCTGTCAGCGCGGCGTTTGCCCCGACAACACGATGACAAGGTAGCACAATGGCTATTGGATTGAGTGCATTGGTGGCTCCAACAGCGCGATAGGCAGTTGGTTTGCCGACTTGCGCCGCTAGTTCACCATACGTTACCGTCGTCCCAACTGGAATCGTGCGAAGGGCATTCCATACCTGTTGTTGAAAGAGTGTGCCACCTGTGCTAACCGCGATATTATCCAGCGCATTGTAGTTTCCTTCGAGGTAGTTGCGAACCCGTGTGCTGAAGCCTTCGGGGTCGGATTGAGGCAACAATTGCACGGAACCATAGCGTCGCTTTAGTAGCGTCATCATGCGCTGTTCGTATTCCTCATAATCGAGCGAGCAGAGTTTATTCTCATCGACGACCAGTAGAATGGTGCCGATAGGGGAGTCGATGCGATCAATGGATAGCGTCTTCATGATTGTTCCTTTCGTCGTTACAGCTTCTATACTGCACATGATACCCTGAAGCCTCTCCTATGTCTGGCGGTTTTCGGACATTACAATGAAGTGTGCATGTCCGAAAACCGCTAGTTATTGAGGCAATTATTGGGTATCATTGAGTCATGGAAACAACAGCAAACATTTACACAAATTTCGACCTCTGCTATCGAGCGGTCTGTAGCCGCGACGCTCGTTTCGATGGTCGCTTCTTTACAGCGGTCACTTCGACGGGCATCTATTGTCGGCCTATCTGTCCGGCAACGACGCCTTTAGCGCGGCATGTGCGTTTTTACAGTTGCGCGGCGGCGGCTGAGGCGGCAGGTTTTCGCGCATGTAAGCGTTGTCATCCTGAGGCTAGCCCAGGTTCGCCAGACTGGAATGTGCGGGCGGACTTAGTGGCGCGTGCATTACATTTGATTGCCGACGGTGTGGTAGATACAGAGGGCGTTGCTGGACTCGCACGTCGTTTAGCCGTAAGCGAGCGGCATCTGCACCGAGAACTCATGGCGGAGGTAGGAGCAGGTCCGCTTGCCCTTGCTCGTAGCCGCCGCGCCCAGACCGCACGCCTCCTGATAGACCAAACCAGTCTTTCACTCACCACTATCGCATTCGCGGCGGGTTTCGCCAGCGTGCGCCAGTTCAATGAAACGATGCAAATGGTATTCGGTTGCGCTCCCTCAGAGTTACGTCGTAGCGTGCAACCGGAGCGCGTAGGAAATGGAAGACTTACGCTACGCCTACACTATCGACCACCGTTCGATGCTGAAACGCTCCTCGCATATTTGTGTAGCGAGGCTATAGAAGGAGTTGAGGAGGTAAGCAACGGACTCTATCGACGCAGCATAGTGTTTCCTCGCTCGAAGGGCATTATCGAGCTAGAGCCAACGAACAAAAATGCCATCCGCGTGCATCTGCAACTCGATAACCTCAACGATATCAGTCTGGTAGTGCAGCGTTGTCGGCACCTCTTCGACCTCGACGCCGACTCCGCCGAAATCGACTCAGTGTTGGCAACAGACCCTTTACTGACTCCGCTCGTTACAGCGCACCCCGGACGACGAGTGCCAGGAGCGATCAACGGCTTTGAACTCGCGGTCCGCGCCATTGTACGTCAACACACTGCATCTGACATGTTAGGGAATGTATTTCATCAGCTTGTGACAACGTTTGGTGAAGCCCTTGAAGCACCACAGGGGACGCTCACGCACTTTTTCCCATCGCCGCAACAAATTCTGGATGCGAACTTGCAAACATTGGAAATGCCTTCGGTATGCAGTGAAGCTCTACACAGCCTTGCCCGTGCGGTTGTTTCTGGCGAATTAGTACTAGAGCGAGACGCAGACAGAGAAAAGACGGTGACACAACTTCTTGCTATACCAGGAGTACATCGGCACACTGCTACACACATCGCAGTGCGAGCTTTGGGCGACCCCGATGCATTCTCTGTATCTGATGTACAGCAAGTGTTTGCACAGCACGGTATTGACCCTAAGAGCATCGCGGAGCATGCTGAAAGGTGGCGACCTTGGCGGGCGTATGCTGTGAATTATCTGTAGTACACAGTCAAGCTTGATCTGACCATTTTCGTAGGGACCAGATTGATCG
>CAXUHG010000222.1:0-4730 GCA_964250805.1 uncultured Ktedonobacteraceae bacterium
TCGGGAACGTGTTCCCCCCAGCCCCACCCCTCGGACGCGATAAATCGGTCCCTACAAGTTCTCGCTGCCCTCTCGCCACAAACATTAGACGCCAGCATTCGTGGCTTTTTTCAAGATGAACACCTGCGCCAACTCTTCGACCGTTATGCGACCTACAACGGCTCGTCGCCCTATCAGGTAGCTTCAGTGTATAGCATCATTCCTTATGTGGAAATAGCTGATGGTGGCTGGTATCCACGTGGGGGTATATACGCTGTTGCACAGGCGTTGGAGAGGTTGGCGCGTGAGTTGGGTGTGAGTATCGAGACGAATTGTAATGTGCGGCGCATCCTGGTGGAGCGAAATGAGGCGCGTGGCGTCGTGCTTGCCGATGGTCGTGTGATGAGGAGCGATATCGTGATTGCTAACAGCGATGTTGTGACGACACATAGAGAACTTTTGTCGCCTGCCCTACGCAAACGAAACCGTGTAAAACGTCTGGAACAGCTAGAGCCATCCTGTTCCGGCTTTGTGCTACTGCTCGGACTCGATAAACAGTATCCGCAACTTGCTCATCACAACATTTTCTTCTCCGACGATTACCCCGCTGAGTTCGACGATCTGTTCGAGCGACATATTCCCTTGCGTAGCCCGACGATTTATGTGTGTGATACGAGCCGTAGTGACTCCTCACAAGCACCTCCTGGACACGAAAACCTGTTTGTGTTGGTGAATGCTCCCTATCTCACCACCCAGAGTGATTGGCAGCGCGAAGCACCTGCCTATCGAGACCGTATTCTTGATATACTGGCAACTTATAAGCAGGTAGATTTGAGCGATTTACGCGAACACATTGTCTATGAATCAATCCTTACGCCCCAGGATTTTTATGATAAGTACGGTGCCAATGCTGGCTCGATCTATGGCCTCTCCTCGAATGACCGCATGGCACCCTTCACACGTCCTGGCAACAAATCGCATATTCGCAATCTCTATTTCGTGGGTGGTAGCACACATCCAGGCGGGGGCGTGCCCTTGGTCATGTTATCAGGGAAGATTGTGGCGGACCTTATATCACAATAAGAATGACCTGTGTATACGAACGCAGCGTGTTCGTATACACAGGTCATTCTTATTGTTCGACTTTCATTGCTTTGCGTAGAAACTCACCCTCTTCAGGTGTATATGGCATGGGGAAGGGTCTTTGTTCGGCGGGCATGTTGGCAACGTCTTGCCACATGCTGTTCAATCCTTGTTGAACGCCAGTGTTCCCTTGTGTGAAACCGCTCACGAGAGCTTTCCACTGTGCTACAAGAGCTTGTGCCTCTGGTCCCGCTGGGTCTTGCCCCGTTGCGACGAGACGCTTTAATTCAGCAAAGGCCGCGTTCCATTGTTGCGTAAGAGCGCGTTGATTCTCCTCAGTCCAGTTCTTGCCATGCTCGGCTATCTGCTGCCTCTGCTCTTCGGTATAGTGTTTCTTGCTCAAGTTCTCCATCGCTTGGCGTTGCTCAGGTGTGAAGTATTTGTCTTGCCATTCTGAGTTCTGTGTCATTTGTAGCACCTGAATCACATGTAACAACGAATTCCAGTTCAGCTTGTTCGCTTGTGACAGCTCTTGCGCCTCTGTGATTGCCTGAAGAACGGTATCGAGTTGCGTTCTACGCTCCTCCATCATGGCTCTTTGCAATGCCAACGACTCTTGTAGTAGTGTCGGGCCGACCTGTAGACATTGCTGAATCTCTTGTAGCGAAAAGCCAAGAAATTTCAGAGCCAGGATTTGTTGAAGGCGCAGTAGGTCGGTATCGGTGTAGAGCCGATAGCCGCTCTCCGTATACTGAGAGGGCGAGAGTAGCCCCATCTTGTCGTAGTAGCGCAAAGTGCGAACCGATACCGACGCTTTTTGTGCGAACTCGCTGGTATGATAAAATCTGTGATTCAAGGTGTTCCTCCTTTCTCCTAAGTAGTATAAAGGATGACGTTACGTCATGCTCAAGCCTTTTTAGAGGGAATTTTTAGCACAAAAATAATTGCTGCAAAGTTGCAACTTTGCAGCAATTATTTTTGTGCTATGAGAACTCGTTAGTCTGCGCTTGCCACGCCGCTCTCTTCATCATGGGCGAACGAGAGTGGTCGCGCCACATGTTCCAGCGATTTCCCTTCGGCATCAACGGCAAAGAAGATGGCGATGACACCAGCGATAATCATCAAACCCGCACCAAGCAGGTCGCCATAAAAGACGTTGACGACTTTATTGGTCGCGATCAATGCACCGAATATCAGGGGAGCCGATGCGCCACCAACTCCTGTACCAATTGCATAGAAAAATGCAATTGCAAGGGCACGCGTCTCTAATGGGAAGATTTCGCTTACCGTTAGATAGGCCGAACTTGAACCAGCCGAGGCAAAGAAGAAAATGATCGACCAGCAAATCGTTTGTGTTACCGCGTTGAGAATGCCCTGCGTGAACATCCAGCCCGTGATGATAAGTAGTACACCTGAGAGGATATAGGTGAAGCTAATCATCTTCTTGCGCCCGATGGTATCGAACAGGCGTCCAAGCAGCAATGGTCCAAGCACATTGCCAATGGCGAATGGAACAATATACCAGGGTGCTTGATCTGCGGGAACCTTGTAGAAGGTTGCCAGGACGAGCGTGTAGGTGAAGAAGACTGCATTATACAGAAATGCCTGACCCACCATAAGCGAGAAGCCTAGCAACGAGCGTTGCGGATACTGCTGAAACATCGTTTTCGCGATTTGCCCAAAGCTTACTGTGCCCTGTGGACGGATAGAGAGTGTACCCTCTGGCTCTGGTAACTCCTTAATCGAGTCTTCCTTCGCAACCTCAGTCTCGATCATCTTCACAACATCGTTCGCCTCATCGAAGCGACCATGCATCATCAGCCAACGTGGACTTTCCGGTACAAAGCGACGTACTATCAAGACCGCTAGACCAAGAATCGCCCCCATGCCAAAGGCGAGACGCCAGCCGATGTCGATTGGCAACAGATTGGGGTTGAGCAGGAACGCCGTTGCGATGGCACCAAAAGCTGTACCAAGCCACCATGTGCTATTGATCGCGAGGTCGGTCCAGCCACGCGCACGCGCAGGAATCAGTTCGTCAATCGCGGAGTTAATGGCGGCATATTCACCACCAATACCCATACCTGTCAAGAAGCGACAGACGGCGAACCAGTAGAAATTGAAGGAAAACGCTGTTGCAATGGTTGCGAGCAGGTAAAGTGCCAGCGTAATCATGAAGAGGCGTTTGCGACCAAACTTGTCGGTCATGCGCCCGAAGATCAACGCACCCACGACGGCACCTATTATGTACGTTGTGCCCGCGACTCCAACATCTACAGTAGAGAGGCGTAACGTTTTAGGACTCTTGAGAGTATCTGCAATAGAGCCAACAATCGTGACCTCTAGCCCATCAAGAATCCAGGTGATGCCAAGCGAAACGACGACGAGCCAGTGCCAGCGGCTCCAGGGTAAGCGGTCCATTCTGGCGGGTATATCCGTCTTGACCGCTTTGCCATTATTGGCTGTAGTACTCATAGCTCTATGCTCCTCTTTTGGTGGAACTGGAGATGCTTCGATGCATCTGCATCCGTCTAAGCTACGAACGCACGGTTCTCTTACCTTGTGTGTAAAAGAAATAGGTCTCTTGAAAATTTCTACAAGAATGATTACTTATACGAAGAATGCCACGAGTAGCACCTAGTTATACAACGGGATGCATTATAGTTCGGTTTCAGTATGTTACGTGAGACGAATTGTATGTTTGCATCCTCTGTTGTCTCTATGTATAGACCATGCTATAATTCCTTTATTCAAATTATTATTGTGTCGAACAAAAGACAGGTTTTATGAACTCAACACACTACCTTTTTAACAAAGAGAACCAGCAGCAGAGCCAGCCCTCTATCAGGTCTGGTCTCTTTCGCACGCGTGTAAGTCCATGAAATAGTAGACACAAGCAGTCACCAGACCTACAAAGGTCTGGCGACTTTTTTGTGCTTGATAAGCTCAAGTATCTGAAAAGGAGTATAATATGAACGCAAGCTTTTTTGTACGCGGCCTATTGATAGGTCTCTCTATCGCCGCTACCGTTGGTCCAATGAGCATTCTGTGTATTCAACGCACACTTTACAAAGGGCAACGTTACGGCCTCGTTTCTGGTTTAGGCATTGCAACGGCAGATGCTATCTATGGCTGTGTCGCTGGCTTCGGCTTGACAGCAATTTCGCAATTTCTGGTAAATCAACAACTCTGGATTCGCCTCCTCGGAGGGCTGTTTCTCGTATACCTCGGCATCAAAACGCTGTTGAGCAAACCGCCCGAACGAGCGATAGAGGCGAGGAATGCAGACAACTTCATCGTTGCCTATCTGTCTACCTTGCTGCTCACGCTCACAAACCCACTTACCATCCTCTCGTTTGCCGCCATCTTTGCAGGTATCGGCGTTGGAAGTGCAAGCAAAAGCTACACCTCAGCAAGCATTGTCGTACTCGGTGTTTTTCTCGGCTCAACCCTCTGGTGGTGTATATTGACAAGTGTCATCAATTTGCTGAAAAGGCGGTTTACACCTATATGGTTGTTATGGATAAACCGAGCATCAGGTATAATTATCGGGCTGTTTGGAGTTGTAGCATTGGTGAGTCTGTGGTAGGGACCGATGTATCGCGTCCTCGGTGGGGGACAGGGAGGGGCAACGCGTGGGCGACGATTCGGTACGGCGATGTGTGCCC
>CAXUHG010000223.1:0-2241 GCA_964250805.1 uncultured Ktedonobacteraceae bacterium
ATATTGTTGTGTTTGGCACAAGTGTTATTATTGACGGAACGCTACATGGAGATATTACCGCTTACGGGGGTAGTGTAACGTTACAAAATAATGCGGCTGTATATGGAGATATTCACCTCTGTCAGGGAGATTTCACTCCTGGCGGAGAGCAGTATTTGCATGGCAGCGTGTATGGCTGTCCAACAAATATAGAGCAGTTGTTGCTGATCGATACTGGGCCGAACTTTCGCTTCTGGGCTGTCCTGACATGGGTCGCGCTTGGTTCCTTGCTCATGGTGTTGCTGCCAGAGCATGTGACGCTCGTGCGTACCACTGTGACGAGCAAGGCACGCCGTAGCTTTGCGCTTGGCTTATTGAGTATACTATTAGCACTGCCCGTACTCGCAATTCTCGTTGCGCTCATTATCTCTATACCGTTAGCGATTATCGTAGCAATTGGCATTGTCGCGGCATGGGCATTGGGAACGGTGGCGGTTGGCTCGCTTGTGGGCGAGTACATCGTGCGTGTTGTCGCTCCACGGAAAAACACACGTCCGGTGCAGGTTGTAGTGGGATTGACGGTGTTGGTGTTGGCAGGGTCTCTCCCCTACATTGGCTGGGTTATTAGTATAGGCGCGGGGTTGATAGGGCTGGGGGCGGTTTTCTTGAGCCGTTTCGGGACTCGGCTTTACAGCCAACCGAAACAGCCAATTATGTTATAACTATTCAAAAACGCTGGAAAGATGTGACGGATTCGCACGACAACGCAGGTCGCGCGATGACCGCGAGGTGAACATGAGCATTGATGTCGAACTTACAGACCTTGCCTATGGTGGTGACGCCGTAGGCCGCTACGAAGGGCGCGTTCTCTTCGTCCCCGGTGGCATTCCTGGCGAGCGAGTACGGGTGGATATCGTGGAGGAGCGGCGCGGTCATGCACGAGCAGACCTGCTAGAAATTCTACGTCCAGCTCCCGAACGAGTCGAGCCAGCTTATCCCCTATTGACCGATAGCGGTTGTCAATGGCAACATATCGAATATCAGGCGCAATTGACGTGGAAGGCGCACATTGTTCGCCAACTCCTGATGCGTATTGGCAAACAGCCCGACGCGTTGGTTCATCCCACAATTGGCATGCCCAGTACCATCACGCCTTGGCACTATCGTAACATTGCTTTATTTTCAGTTGGACCCTCTGGCGAGATTGGTTTCAAACTGACCGAGAGCCACGATATTCAGCCGCTCGAAAACTGTCCTTTGCTGCATCCGGCCCTCGATATTATTTATCAACGAGTGCGTGCAAAACTCATAGATTATTTTGGCGAGACATTGGGTGAGATGGTACAGGGCTTTACGCTACGTGGAGCCGTTGGCACCATCAACAATGCTGGCATCGGTGTTCCTGTTGACGCAACAAGCGCGTCGGCGCAAGCCGTGCCAACATTGTTAGTAATTCATGCACGTCCCGGCTCTATGATCGAAGACCCACAGCAACTGGCGAGCGAATTGATGCAGCTTGCACCCAGCATGGTTGGCGTCATTATCGAGCGTGTCGGCGGACGCTATGGACGCGTCTTTACCGGACAGGAATTTCTCACTGACACGGTGCTTGGTCGCCGTTTCCGCGTCTCTGCCGACTCGTTCTTCCAGGTAAACCTGTTACAGGCTTCAGTGCTTGTTGAACGCGCCCTCGCTTTATTAGAACTGCAACGTAGCGATGTTATCATGGACGGCTATAGTGGTGTCGGTCTCTTCTCCTCGTTCCTAGCAGCACAGGGGTCACGGGTCATTGCCATTGAGTCGCAGCCGAGCGCGGTCATGGACGCCCGTGCAACCGTGGCACTGAATAACCAGAATAACATTACTGTGCTTGAAGGGACGCTAGAGCGCCTGCTAGGGCAACTTCACTATCGCCGTGAACGAGTCGATATCGCCCTCGTCGATCCACCACGTTCGGGCTGTCATCCCAAAGCATTGCAGGCGTTACAGACGCTTGCGCCGCGCTCCATCTGCTACGTATCGTGTGACCCCAGTACGCTCGCACGTGACATTGCGACTCTGTGTTCCGGTGGTCGCTACCGTCTCGTTTCAGCGCAACCCATAGATATGTTCCCCCAAACCTACCATATCGAAAGCATTGCTCTGCTGGCACGCGTCGGCAATGGTGGAGGCTACCGCTAGAGAAAACAAAAACGTTTCCGCCCACGGCGGGGCCGCGTGGCCGCCCCGGGCGGGGGACGGTTTGTGTTGGGGGTTGTTGGT
>CAXUHG010000223.1:2251-4698 GCA_964250805.1 uncultured Ktedonobacteraceae bacterium
GTGCCTACCGCTAGATAAAACAAAACCGTTTCCCCCCGCGGGGCGCCCGCGTGCCAGCAGTGGGCGGAAACGTTTTTGTTTTCTCTATAGTTGATCGATCAGCGAAGGTCGCTTACTAAGTACAATCTCGATCTTGCTCCCACTCTCCATCAGCGTACCAGCCGGTGGACTTTGGTGCAAGACGTGACCAGGAGGAATGGTATAGCTCGGCTCCGCTTCTCCCGATACCTCGACATCCAGGCCGAGGTCCTGGGCACGCGTCATAGCAGTGAGCAGGTCCAGGTCCTTGAGATTGGGGGCACCATGTGTCTTGGTCGTACTTTCCAGTTTCGTCACGACCGTACCAAACCACGTTTGCAGCAGTTTACGCTCGTCATTCTCCTTCTTGACCTTATCTTCCTTGTCCTTATGATTTCTGATGGCGTACACTTCGTCCTGAATCAGGAAAGGATGATCCACCGTCTTAAAAATGATGTCAGGCGAACTGCCAGGAGTCTCGACGTAGACATCGCCAATATCCAGAAAACGTTCGACGACGTTTGACACCCTCACCTTAATATCGCGGATGTTCTTGTATTCCGTCTCGAAGCGCGTCTCGACGGTGAAGAAAAACTTGCGCTCGATATCTATAATGCGTCTACTTGATAGAATATAGATATCGTCGTACCAGCTATAGTAGACATAGAACAGCGAGAACAGCAGACCCAGAAACACGATGCCCATGATGAGCCACCAGTACGCTTGTAATGCGTCGGGAATGTAACCAACGCTGGGCGGCACAATCGAAATGGGCAAGACAAGTATAATAAGCAGTGCTGGTACAAGCAGGTTACGTAACAGGACATACTGCGAACGCTGAATATACTTGACGGTCTGCTCGCCCGACATATAGTGAACGCGGCTAGGAATACGTAAAAATCCTCCGAATGTGCGGCGTGGTCCGCGTACACGGTCAGGATTGCGTGGTGGTGGATAGTTCTCGTCGGCATCGGCTAGCTTGGGAACGGGTTTCCCTTCGGCAAGTTTCTTGAGTACTGAGGCCAGTTCTGGGTCCTCTGGTACAGGTATCGGTGCCTCTTTTTTCTTGTTTGCCTGGACGACATCCGTGATGCCTTGTAGTGCATCCTTAATCTTACGTGGCTCCGGCACATGCTTCATAATCAGGTCGCCACCCGTAAGGTAGACATGCACATCGCCAAATTCTAGCAGTGCCGCGAATGGTGATTTGACATCGATGCCAACCTGCTGCACCTTCTCAATCGGCGTTTCCTGGCGCGTTGGCTGCAATAGGCCACGCGAGTTGATGATGCGTTTGTTAGTGATGATGAAGGTATTGACCCACCAGACCGCGAGGTCTTTCCATGCAAACCATATACCTGTTCCGATGGTGAGCAGAATAACCGCTCCTTCCACATATACCAAAACATTGTCATATTGAGGATACGTGGTAATTGCCGCCAGTACGAGAATAATACCGACAATTGAGAGCAGGAATGGTAGGGCGGGTTGTACCAGGAACCACCAGTGTTCACGCACGACTGCTCGCACCTCTTCGTCTGGCTGCTGCCCCGAAAAATGCCACTTCTTATCGCGTCCACGCCGAAATTCCTGAATATTGAAGCGTGGGCGACCCGATTGCCAACGATCTACGGGTTTCGTTACCTGAGTCTGATTGTTTTTGTTCTGCGTTTTGTCAGCCATTCAGCACCTCGACATCTTCTATTTTTTAGCAGCAGGGGAGGCAGGCTTTTTCGCTCGCGCCGCCATAATCAGTCCAGCGATGACCGCAAGAATCGCGATTACAAAGATCACGAAAACATACCGCGTCGGGTCCGGGGGCTGCACTACAATGGAGAAAAATGATTGTCCCTGTGCGTCCCTTGCAAAGAAGTCGCCAGAGGTAAGGTAGTAGAGAATGAATGCACCAGAGATAACTGACGGCACAACGCCAAGTATGCGATCAGCAGGATTGGTGGGTTTGGGAAATACGCGATTGCCTACAAGATAACCGATAGCAATCACCAACGCAAATACCAGTAGTGTACCCCACATGCCTAAAAAGTTGTTTGGAATAGCTGATGATCCACTTCCCGTCGAGCCAGTAGCGATGTAGCCGAATGCGGATAACAGTCGGTTGAACAGGCTCGAAATGAGATTATTACCGGGGCGAATCAAAACTACCGCCAGGAGGACAAACACGAGTGTTATTAACTCACGCCTCCAACCGCGCTGGAAGCCTATAATAACAAATACAATAATCGCTACATAAAAACACTGCTGAGCTGTAAATGGCAATGACGACATGACTTTGGAACTCCCCTTATGGCATCAGAGCTAACACCGCACGACATTAGGGTTGATTGTTTTTCCTACTGTTGCTGACCGTACTTGGACGCTTCCTGAACTTCCGCTCTTGCACTTAATGATACCACAGCTTGTTACTAAAG
>CAXUHG010000224.1:0-1079 GCA_964250805.1 uncultured Ktedonobacteraceae bacterium
CACGGGTGACGACGAAGGAGATTGCGCGTGAGGTTGGCTATGCCGAGGGAACGCTTTACAAGCACTTCGAGCATAAGGAAGACTTGTTCCTGGCTGTAATTCAGGAGAGTTTGCCCGACTTTGTTGCTGCATTGAAGGAGCGGGCAGGAACTAAAACAGTCTGTACCAATTTGGAAGAGATCATTCATGCCGCTATCAGCTACTACGCCAAACTCGTTCCGCTTGCGGTTGCTCTCTTTGCCGATACCGATCTACTTGCTCGTCATAGATTGTGGATGCACGCGCAAGATGCAGGACCACAGCGCATTCACGAACGTATCGCTGCCTATATCGAAGCAGAGCAGCGTCTTGGTCGTATCAGCCAACTGGTAGATGCGATGAGTATTGCCCTGCTCCTGCTCGGTCCCTGCTTTCAGTATGTATTCAACCTGCACCTAATGGGAGCCAATCCCGTTCTCATGACGGAGCAGCAGTTCGTGGCAACGCTTGTACAAACGCTTAATAGTCAAATTGTTATAGAAAACTAACGAGGGTTTTCAAAGGAGGTCATTTTATGAGTGCTGTAAATAACCAGACAACCAAAGGCAAGGTGCAGGTCGGTGATGCCGCGCCAGACTTTACACTTTCCGATCAAACTGGTAAGTCGATAAGCCTGAAGGACTTTGTAGGCAAGGGCGCGATTGTGCTGTACTTCTATCCAAAGGATAATACTCCTGGCTGCACCACTGAGGCGTGTAGCTTCCGTGACAGCTACGAGGTGTTCAAGGATGCGGGAGCCGAGGTGATTGGCGTTAGTTCGGATTCAGCAGCGTCACATGAACAATTCGCAAAACAGCATTCCTTGCCCTTCGTTCTCCTCAGCGATGAGAACGGAGCGGTCAGAAAACGCTATGGTGTGCCTAATACGTTCGGCTTGTTGCCAGGACGTGTCACCTACATTCTCGACAAACAAGGCATAGTTCGCAACATTTTCTCGTCCCAATTCACGCCAGAGAAACACATCTCTGAAGCCCTCAAGACGATTCAGGGGTTGTAGATAGCAGAATTCATGAAGCCGTGATACAAGACACGTCTTGTAT
>CAXUHG010000224.1:1089-3655 GCA_964250805.1 uncultured Ktedonobacteraceae bacterium
ACCCACAATCCAGCACCCCGTCAAACACCACGTGTCTTGTATCACGGCTTCATGAATTCTGCTATCTACAGTTATAATTACCTTGATGGAACCGCCTGCTCTTTCTGATCACCCTCTTGCACCACCACCTTATCCCGCGACGGAGCCAATCTTCTAAAAATGAAGTAGCCTGTGTAGAACATGACTATCCACATGGCGATGTCCAGAAGAATTGAGAATGGACTGGACCAGCGCGGATTGTAGGGGGATATGACCAGTAGCCCGCCCCAGAGGTCACGCAGGATGCCGAAGACGGGAATCCCGTAGAGCAACAGTAGCGCGAACCAATGGCTGCGTCCACTCCAAAATCGCCAGATGAGCAGGTAGATGACGCTGCCATAGAAGAGAATCGGCGAGATGTAGAAGGGTAAGGGCACGTAGAAGGTGAGGCCACTTAGCGTATAATGCCATATACCCGTGAAATGCGCTACAATATCTACGAGGATATTGATGAGACCCAGCACAAGCCCGCCGAGTAGTGAGGCTAGGATAACGCTTCTGGGCGGATGGATAAACAAGAGAAATCCAAAGTAGATCACGACAATAAATGCCAGATCAAGAGTTAAAAAGGCTCGTATCTCCATGAGGAATGTTTCCTTCGTGTTGTAATAGACATAGATATATCTCTGCCTGATAAGGTAGTGTGTTTCGCGGATTTCGTCAAGGGCAGAAAGGATAGGCTAACAATGAATATTCACCCGTTACGTGTGGCACTTGCTCAAATCAATGTGACCGTTGGTGATTTGACAGGCAATACCCAGAAGATACTTGCTTCGATGCGACAGGCGCATGCAGAAGGGGCGCACATCGTATGTATGCCCGAACTGGCACTTACAGGCTATCCGCCCGAAGACCTGTTGCTCAAGCCAGGCTTCGTTGATGCCAATTTGCGTGCTTTAGATAGTATCGTGGCGGCGAGTGGTGAGCTATCTGGCTTGACCGCTGTTGTCGGTTTTGTGGACCGCGACCACGATATCTATAATGCGGCGGCGGTGATTCATGAGGGCAAGCTAGCGGGTGTCTATCACAAGCACTTTCTGCCGAACTATAGCGTGTTCGACGAGAACCGCTATTTTCAAGCGGGACAAACGGCACCGCTCTTTCTCATTCATGGTGTGCATGTCGGCATCAATATCTGTGAGGACATTTGGTATCCTACTGGCCCGTTGACCCGACAAGCCTTCGCGGGTGCAGAGGTTATTCTGAACATCAACGGCTCACCCTATAACGCGGGCAAAAGTACTTTCCGCGAGGAGATGATTTCGACACGTGCCGCCGATAACGGTGTGATTGTAGCTTATCTGAATATGGTTGGTGGGCAGGATGAACTGGTCTTCGATGGCGATAGCATGGTCTTCGATGAGCAGGGGAGGCTCATTGCTCGCGGCAAACGGTTTGAAGAGGATATGTTAATCGTTGATCTCGATACTCCTTCGGTCTTTCGCGCACGCCTGCACGATCCGCGTCGCCGCAAGTTGCGCCTTGAGGATACGCAGGACACGGTACCCATCATTATGGTTGATGAACGTCCGCTCTCGTCGCCAACTATCAACACGCATGCACTCTTAGGTGCGCCACAGCGCATCGAGCCAAGAATGCTCCGTCTGCAAGAAATCTATTCGGCTCTAGTGCTAGGAACAGGCGACTATGTACGTAAGACGGGTTTCAAGAAAGCGGTGATTGGTCTCTCAGGTGGCATCGACTCTGCCCTAACCGCTGCAATTGCCGTTGATGCACTGGGAGCTGAGAATGTACTGGGCATCTTGATGCCTTCTGGCTATTCGTCTGAGGGTAGCAAGACCGATGCACAGAAGTTGGCAGAAAATCTCGGCATCCAATATCTTACCATTCCCATCGAGGAGACGTTCCGCACCTCGCTCAAAATGATGCGACCCGCTCTTGGTGACGAGAATCCTGGTCTAGCGGCGGAGAACTTGCAATCGCGTATACGTGGCAATATCATGATGACTCTTTCCAACAAACTCGGTCCACTTGTACTCACAACAGGCAATAAATCTGAGATGGCGGTTGGCTATAGCACGCTCTACGGCGACATGGCGGGCGGTTTCTCTGTGCTAAAGGATGTGTTCAAGACGTTGGTATACGAACTCTGTTCTTATCGCAACAGCGTGAGCGATAAGCCCGTGATTCCGCAAGAGACTCTCGACAAGCCACCCTCCGCCGAACTCAGCCCAGGACAAAAAGACGTGGATAGTCTACCCCCTTATGACGTACTCGACCCCATCCTGAAAGCCTATGTCGAGGATGACCGTAGTGCCGAGGAGATGGTTGCAATGGGCTTTGAGCGTGCCACTATCGAGCGCGTGATACGACTCGTCGATATCAACGAGTACAAGCGTCGGCAGGCACCCGTCGGTGTAAGAATCTCGCCGCGTGCCTTTGGACGTGATCGCCGCTTGCCCATCGCCAACAAATTCCGCGAGTCGTTGTAGAGATATAAGTCCTGATGTTGTGTGTACCCGCCAACCGAGACCCAAAAACAAGGCACCAATGCCATAATTCGGGG
>CAXUHG010000224.1:3665-4687 GCA_964250805.1 uncultured Ktedonobacteraceae bacterium
GCCCGCCCCCCCCCCCCCCCCCCAAAAAACATCAGGACTCCATTGCCTTCTTGCGTCGGGACTTTTGTAAAACAGAGAGCCAGTGTGGGTCCTGTGGCGGCAGGAGCGCAGGACCTTCAAGTTGCTTTGTCGCCTCGGCGAGCCAGTTGAGTTCGCTTTCGAGGCGCATCTGCATGTATGAGAAGACAAGGGCGTGATATTCATCGACGAACTCGCGCCCGTTGCGTTGCCACTCTGCTATATAGTTCAACAGGTCGAGTGACTCCTCACGCCTTGTCTGCAACTGCTCGATCAGCGTTATGCGCTCTTGAGCCGCCGATCCCCAGAAGAGCATTTTGAGCAACAGTTCGTCGTGTATCGGCATCGGATACGCGGATGTCTGCTCAAGCCAGTGGGACAACTCTTGCCAGCCTTTCGCGGTCAAGTCATACACCTTCTTATGTCGTCCCTCTCGCCCCTCCTCTTCCTGTACCTCAATCAAGCCATCCTGCTCCAAACGTTTGAGGTGTGGATAGATGCTGCCGAAGCTCGAAGCCGAAAGCAGAGTTGCCGCTCCTTGCTCAAACTCCGCCTTCAAATCGTAACCGGAGCAGGGTCGTATGCTGAGCATGCCGAGAATGTTGTGTTCAATCGCCATAAATGTAACCTCTTTATAATTCCTTATATCGTTAGAACGAATCAGACCCCTATTGCTCTGACAATCTTTATAACAATGAATTTTCGTAGGGACCAGATGTATTGCGTCTTCCGCTCCGACCGCCTGACCGAAGGTAGAACGAAGTCTTCCTTGCATTCTGCCTGACACGAAGCGTAGAACGGAGTTCGTTGGCAGAATGTGTTAGGATTCCGTTGGTGGTCGGAATACGGAGTTCGTTGCTCAATTCATTGAGCGAAATCTTGGCGAATCATGTCTACAAGCCATTTCAGATATGATCTCGCGTGATAAATCACGCCTCGGACGCGATACATCTGGTCCCTACGAAAACCATCATGCGAAAATTTATAGACCCCTACCTGTGTCC
>CAXUHG010000225.1:0-4640 GCA_964250805.1 uncultured Ktedonobacteraceae bacterium
CGATGATCGACGCTTATCACGGGTGCGATTTGCGCTCCTGTGCCGCACAAAAACATTTCATCCGCAATGTACAACTCAGTACGGTCTATGGTGTGTTCATGCGTGATATAGCCAAACTCGCGCTGCGCCAACTTTATAACAGTGTCACGGGTGATACCTAGAAGAATATTCTCGGTCGCACCAGGAGTAACCAACTCGTTATTGAAGACCAGGAAGATATTTTCAGCACTACCTTCGGAGACGTTACCCTCATGTGTGAGCATTATCGCCTCATCATAGCCATTCTGTATCGCTTCGCTTTTTGCCAGTGCTGCATTTACATAGCCGCCAGTCACTTTTGCACGCGCGGGTAATGCGTTATCGTCAAGTCGGCGCCAGGACGAGACGCCACAACGCAGACCGCCCATAGGCACATACTCTCCCTGTGGCTCCGACGTGAGGATGAAGTCATCTGGAATATCATGGAGGCGTACACCGAGCGTCTCGCCACTTTTGTAGACAACGGGGCGCAGGTAAACGTCCTCGTGTTGATCGTTACGCTTGACCAGTTCTACGGTGATTTCAATCAACTGCTCAACAGTGTAGGGGAGCGACATTTGCAGAATTTTGCAGGAGCGTAGCAGTCGCTCATAATGTTCTCTCAAGCGGAACAGGTAGACCTGCTCATCCTGTGCATTCCAGTAGCCACGAATACCTTCAAAGCAACCCGTGCCATAAGCGAAGCCGTGAGTACGTACAGAAATGACGCCACGCTCGGCGGGAATAAACTCGCCATTCATAAACAGTTCTTTTGCGTTCATAGTGTGTAGGGATAAGTGGCGTCTTTGCTACTTATCTCATGCCTCCTTTTACATGGTTTTTTGTATATAGGGTAGTATACGATAGTGTAACGCGATTTGAGTACAGCCAAGACTCCCTATTGTTCGAGTTTTGGCTGTACCTGTTCCTCATAAAGCAGTAATCACAGAATTTTTTTGCCGAGCGCGGATAATATAAGTTCAACGGCAAGTTTCGCCGTAGCATTTTCACTATCGAGTATCGGGTTGACCTCAACCACATCCATCGAGACGAGCCGTTGCGAAGCCGCGACTAGCTCCATCGCCAGATGTGCCTCACGATAGCTCAGACCACCACGTACAGGCGTACCAACGCCAGGGGCTTCATGTGGATCGAGAGAATCCATATCCAGGCTCAGGTGAATGGGATTGTCATTTTGTCCCGCGACGGCGATAGCCTGTTTCATGATATCAGTCATGCCGTGCTGGTCGATATCGGACATGGTGAAGACGTGGATGTTGTGGGTACGCAACAATGCCTGCTCGTTAGGGTCGAGGTCGCGTGCGCCAACAATGGCAATAGAGTCTTTATTTATCTTTGGCGTCCAACCACTTGCATGAGTAAGGTGTTCATCACCGATACCTGCAAGGGCCGCGAGAATCATGCCATGAATATTGCCGGAAGGCGTGGTGTCGCCCGTGTTGAAGTCAGCGTGGGCGTCGATCCAGATGACGCCAACGTTCTTATAGACTTGCGCAACGCCAGCGATGGAGCCAAGAGAGATACTATGGTCACCGCCGAGTAATAATGGAAACTCGTGCTCTTGTATTGCTGTGCTAATAAGCGTCGCCAGTTCTTCGGATGCATGCACAATGGGTTCGAGATATTTGAGATGAGGACTACCCTCTGGCCGGCTCTCTGGTTGGGGGATAGCGAGGTTGCCTATATCGTGGACCGAATAACCTAATTGCTGTAGTGAATCGCTTAATCCAGCGTAGCGGATAGCACTTGCACCCATATCCACGCCGCGTCTGTCCGCACCTAAATCCATCGGTGCGCCAATAATACGAATGTTCATTCATACCCTCCTGCTCGTCTTTGAACAGTACCTTTCCCTCTCATTATAGCCCGATGGGGGAGGATTTGTCTATCTGTATTACGTTATTCGCCGATGTAGTGGTGAGGCCAGGGCGCCCGCAAGGGGAACGCTCCTCCCATACGACGATGACCGTCGTGGAGCGCATCCGTGCATGGGAGGGGCGTTCCCCTTGCGGGCGCCCTGGTTCCCATTGTTTCGTTACGGGAACGCGTATGATAAAATACAAATTATGCTAAGAACACTCACTGCTACAAACTATGTGACTCCACTACGCGAAGGCGGCTCTCTGCCCGCTATCGTTGAGGCGGATGACGATGGTATGTACGTCCTCAAATTTCGTGGTGCGGGACAGGGACCTAAAGCGTTGATCGCGGAACTCGTGGCGGGTGAGATTGCACGCGCACTCGGTTTGACGGTGCCCGAAATTGTGTTTATGGAGCTAGATGCCGCTCTGGGCAGGTCCGAGCCAGATTTTGAGATACAGGCTCTGATCAAAGCGAGCGTGGGACTAAACCTCGCGCTTGATTATCTACCAGGGTCGGTTACGTTTGACGCACTTGATGCTCGTACCATAGACCCTTTGCTCGCATCGTCGATTGTCTGGTTCGATGCCTATATCTCCAATGTTGACCGCACACCGCGCAACACCAATATGCTTTTCTGGCACAAACGCCTCTATCTCATAGATCATGGAGCATCGCTGTACTTTCAGCATACGGGTGTGAACTATCTTGAGCGTAGCCGCTCGCCCTTCGCGCAGATTAAAGATCATGTCCTATTGCCCGTTGCAACTCAACTTACTGAGGCCGATACCCTCTTGAAAGCTAGGTTGACGCCAGCGATTCTTGAAAATATCATCGCTGCTATTCCAAGCGAATGGCTTGGTGAAGACCCGCTTTTCGCGACGCAAGAGGAGCGGCGAGCGGCCTATCTTGCATATCTGCTAGATCGCTTGTCGGCGTCACACGTTTTTGTAGAGGAGGCTATGCATGCTCGCGCTAGCCTCGTATGACTACGCCATTGTGCGTGTGGTGCCGCGTGTCGAGCGTGGCGAATTTCTCAACGTTGGCGTGATTCTCTTCTGCCGTAGTCGTCGTTTCCTTAGCACACGTATCGCCCTCGATGTCAACCGCCTGCTTGTATTCGCCCCGTATCTCGACATTGCGGAGGTGCAGCATTATCTTGATATGCTTGTCCTCGTTAGCAGTGGTGGCAAAGAAGCCGGCCCTGTCGGACAACTCTCGCAATCCGAACGCTTCCACTGGCTCGTCTCCCCTCGTAGCACGATTATCCAGACCTCTCCTGCACATAGCGGCCTGTGTGCCGATCCCGAAGTTGTGATGCAGAAGTTGATGGAGAAGATGGTGTCTATAAAATCATTGTAAGTATTTAATAATTGTCTTTTGTCGTGCAGTGTAAACATACATCCGCGTAGTAGGATTTCAAATTATATTGAAGGAGAACTGTGAACATGGCTCACGAAACCCCTCTTGCTTGTACTATTGCAGCTTTGAATGCTACACAGCAGAAACGCCGTGAAATACTCGCTCAGGAAATTCATATTGTGACTCAGGAGGTTGTGGAAAGCTCTGATGGATACGCACTTCGTTTACCTCCCGAATACTGCCTTCCTGTTGCTGAATTCATCTCTTTGGAGCGAGAGTGCTGCCCCTTTTTCACTTTTAAAGTTGAACTTGAACGTGATCACGGACCTTTGTGGTTTCAATTGACAGGTCCTACCGGTGCGAAGGAATTTCTTAGGGAAGAACTAGGCTTATTACCTGAGGAAAGTCTATAGTCGGGGATGTGAGGAAGGTAGCAGTTGTACACGTTCCTACCCCATCCTTACGTGTAGTAAGCAGGAAAGATTTGTTTCTCCTCATGACACGAACACATAGAAAAGGGTGAGATAGAACATGGCACAGAGGCTTACAGGGAAAGTTGCATTGATTACAGGTGCTTCGTCCGGTATCGGTGAGGCGACGGCACTAGCTTTGGCGGCGGAAGGAGCAGCCGTTGCTATTTCTGCACGGCGCGAGGATCGCTTAGAGGAACTGGTGAAGCGCATTTCCGATAATGGTGGCAAGGCATATCCAATTGTTGCGGACGTATCGGAAGAGGCTCAAGCCAATGAGATCGTCCAGAAGGCACAACAAGAACTTGGACGTGTCGATATTCTTGTCAACAACGCTGGCTTGATGCTGCTTGGCATGATTGAGGGTGCGAATACAGAGGACTGGCGGCGTATGATCAATACAAATGTGTTGGGCTTGATGTACGCTACTCATGCTGCGCTACCGATTATGAAGCAGCAGGGCGGAGGCCATATCGTCAATATCTCGTCGGTCGCTGGTCGAGTGGCGCGTGCAGGTAGTGGGGTCTACAACGCGTCAAAATATGGCGTAGTAGCGTTTTCTGAGGCATTGCGGCAAGAGGTACTCAAGTATAAGATACGCGTGACGATTATCGAGCCAGGGGCGGTGGCGACAGAACTAACGCAGCATATCACCGACGAAAACGCAAAAAAGACGACGCAAGATTGGATTAAGACAATGACGCCGCTCGAAAGTGAAGATATCGCGGCGGCGATTGTCTATGCCGTGACACAACCACAACGTGTGGATGTCAACGAAATTCTGATTCGTCCAACCGAACAAGAGCGATAGGAAAGCATCCGAAGAAAAATAGAATACAGAGTGCCAGCAACGAGTTGCTGGCACTCTGTATTCTATTTTTCTTCGGATGCTTCGGCCTTTTCTTCGTA
>CAXUHG010000226.1:0-4266 GCA_964250805.1 uncultured Ktedonobacteraceae bacterium
TTGTTGCAACAATAAGCGCGATGAGACTTTTTTGATTACTGCATTGCGTAGCGCAGACGCAAGCGGATTTTCCAGTTGCACTCCCCTTCCGAGAAGGCCAGCTAAGCGAGCAATCGTATTTGCACGCTTGACACGTCGCCTCTCGTAGAGATGTAGTGCCGCAATTGTGTCTCTTTCGGTAGCGAGACATGTGGCTAGTTCCACCGCGTCCTCGATAGCAATGCATGCACCCTGTCCTAGATTGGGTGTCATCGTATGAGCTGCATCCCCTAGCAGAGTAACTCGGCCTCGACTCCAATGCGATAAGAACTGGCCTTCATACACATCGTTGCGCAGAATAGAAGCCTCTTCTGTTGCCGCGATGATCTCTGGAATTGGCTCATGCCAATCCTGAAACAGGTTATAGACTTTGCTCTTTCTCCCGCATGGCGAATCTCGCTCTCCCTCTAGGGCGTATTGTTGAGCAAACCAGTAGGCGCGTTCCTCGCTCATAGGAGTGATACCAAACTGACAACCTTTTCCCCAAGCCCATGTTTCAATGTTCGTTCGCGTCGTCTGGGCAATGCCACGCCAGCAGGTATAGCCGGAGTAGCATGGTTTTGTCGCCCCAAACAATTGTGTGCGAATACGTGAGTGTACGCCATCAGCTCCGATAAGCACGTCTCCTCGTGCCTCTTTGCCATCCGCGAAGTGCGCTGATACTCCCATCGCATCTTGAGCATAACCAACGCATGTTGCGCCTAGATACACATTTTCAACACCAGCTACTGCGAGGAGCGCAGACAGAAGATGCGCACGGTGAACGACCATATTGATCGTTCCCAGCTTTTTCACTAATTCTTGTGTACTTATATCAGCCAGTACGCCACCACGCCAACTGGTGATGCTTCCCGCTGTTACTGGCTGACCGAGTGTCTCCACGATATCGGTCAAGCCTAACTTCTGCAACGCACGAAGTGCATTTGTCCAGAGTGGTAGGCCCGAACCGATCTCCTGTATCTCTCTTGCACGCTCAAAAACTGCTACTTCGATACCTACTTGCTGCAACGCAATCGCGGTGGTGATACCACCGATTCCTCCACCAATAATAATAGCTTGCTTACTCTTATGAAGTTGCATGCTGTCACGCTCCTGTTTTCCTCATCTTTCTTTTATTTTATCAAAAGGGTGGGTAACAGGTCACGAGCAACAAGCTATTTTCGTCTCACTCGGAAGTCGAACAGCAGGAAAAACGCTTGTAGGGACGGATGTATCACGTCCTTGTCGGCAGTCGAGATGTCAGCAGGACGCGATACATCCGTCCCTACCAAACCTATAGTGAAAGCAAAGGATTATCCCTGCCTTACTCAATTGCGCCACCACACAGGCTGCAGAAGCGGCGGTTGGTCTGTTCGCGCCCACAGTGGGGGCAACGTACTAGTTCTGTATCGAGAGAGACCGTTGTACTTTTTAGAGAATTTTGTGTTCCGTCGTTGGCTGTACGAGGGTAGTTTCCAGCGAGCAGGTCTTTGTACTCTTTGCTCTCAGACCAGTTCATAATCTCTTTCGCGCGTACAATTGTGAGCGGATGATTGACCGCCGTTACCAGTAGCCCCTTGTACACTCTATCCAGAATGTTCACGTCCACCTCTTCATAGAGATTGGCCTGTTTGAGAAATTCGTTCGCGTCCATCTGGTTGCGTTGAAATAGTGTACCGCCTGCGAATTTCATCATCAGTGAGAGCATCACCTGTGGGTCCTGCACTACGACGAGAGAGGAACGGTCAGCGGTGAACTCGGACTTGCGGTCCCACTCTAAGAGTGCAGCTTCTAGTGAACGCCCAACGAGCCGCCCAATACCAAGTGTGAGGTCGCTGATAATAGTGAGTAGGAAACTCATGCCTCGCGCCATCGTTTTATAGAGAACATGACCGGATTTAATATGCCCCAGTTCGTGTGCGATGACAGCCAGCACTTCGTCCTCGTTCATTAAGTCCAGCAGGCCAGTCGTAATGACTATGTAAGGATGGTCATGCCCGCTTGTGTAGGCATTTGGAACGGGAAATTGCGCGACGTAGAGTTCTGGTTCGCGCACGTCGAGAATTGCGCATGCCTCCTGAAGTTGTGCATACAGTTGCGGACATTGCAGAGGCGAGACACGAATTGTTTGAGCGACATTCTGAATATAGGCCACGCGCTCTGGAAAGAATTCGATAAATTTGCGGATAACGATATCGAGTCCCGGCACCTTTTGTAGTGCGGCGAGGGCTACACGATCATAGGGATGTTGCAGCACAATAGGATTCAGGCCCGGAAACTGTCTCCGTGCCTTTGGTTGTGCGGTAGACATAAGGCTCCTTCATAGATCGAGAGAGACTCTTACTCGCATCTCTCTCGAACAGGTATTGATAGGGGCCAAGCAACTAGATTGCAAAATCGACGACGACTCGCGGCAGTTTAAGTGAGGCCGCCGATTGCGCCCATAATCGTATTGCCTGCCCCACAATTTCATTATCATGAGGTTGACGTAATTTTTCATAGAGTGCAAGTCGCTTTGTAATGACCTGTACATGCCATGTGCCATTTGTACGTTTGAGACTCCTGGGAGTTGCAGTACGTAGCAACGTTGCAAGACGAGGCGAATGACGATTGACGATTTGGAGGATAGCGGACCAGTGGTCATACATCACGGACGTAAATTGATCTGCAAATTCATCGTAGCGAGCGTGTGGCTTCTTATACTCCATTGAGGGCCTCCTCATTGAAATCAAGGTACTGGCATACCCCAAGTATAGCATATTTTAGCGCAAGCGATTCCACTCGTTGTAATCATATCCCAACATCCATGAGGGCGACGGGGACACGAGAAAGCATGCATCTGCAGTTCTCTTTTTCATTGTGTGCTCTCCTCTCTGAAGTACAGAGATTTCGACTCTCCTCACAACGGCATCAGCAACGCACTCTCATTATCTTTCTTCGTTGTCCTTCTTTTTTCCACGTTGCCGACGAACCGATTCGTCTTCATA
This sequence comes from uncultured Ktedonobacteraceae bacterium, assembly GCA_964250805.1. Taxonomy (GTDB): domain Bacteria; phylum Chloroflexota; class Ktedonobacteria; order Ktedonobacterales; family Ktedonobacteraceae; genus JBBQVS01. The sequence continues at coordinate 3,006 of CAXUHG010000226.1, forward strand.
CTCTGTCTGCGCTTCTTCTCGTTCTTCCTCCTGATCGTCTTCCCCGAATCCTCCTACTCGACGACGCAGACCAGTCATCTGAAACCCTAACCTCACCATCTCATGAGTAATCATGTCCTTTCCCTCAGCGTCTGCAAGCAGGCACGCATTTTGCAAGACTCCACGCAAGCTTCGCAGTGAGGGGGTGACGCTCGTCCACAACTTCCTTCCAAGTGCCTGATCCTTTTCTGAAGATGGATCAAATGTCCAGAACGGGATGGACAGATGTGGCAACGCAAGCGTGAGAATCTCCTCTTCACTCGGATAGCAAAGTTGATCCGAAGAGGAGCACGGTCGTCGAATTTTCGGTGCTGCTGAATTATTTCCAAAATGTGTTTGAGACCAACAACGAGAATAGCACATCCTGTTTTTGCATACAGGTAGTGCAAGAACTCACAGCACGCTGCATTCAACTGTTCCGCATTATCACTCACGAGCAGTCTGAGATCGTTGTTAAAGATGATCTCTGCCGCCTGAGTCGTTTGCCGCAGACATGCAACCTCCACCACAGAAGGTCGATCAGGCGGTCGCGACGTGCCGCCACTAGTGTGGTCGGCGACGTACGCCCTGCCGTTCAGCAGGCATAGCGTCGTGTGTATGTGGAAGCGAACCAACAGCGGGGTGACGACACCAGCCATAAGGAAGCACTCACGACGAGATGCTCGCCGATGATCCCGGGTCCCTCGCCGCCTTGAGGCGAGCGGCGGCAGCGATCCATAGCACTGGGTCGTGGTAGAAGGGTCGGATCTCGCAGATCTGCTGCCCACAGAAACGGATCACTTCGGTGTTCTGAACCGTCACAGCGTCGTCTCCGGCAAACGTGAACTCGACGACTTCGACGGCATGGTCATCCCCAACGGTCGTTGCGACGGACTTTATCTTCACCACAGCGAGCGACTCGACCACGCGCGGGATTAGCTCGCGGAAGGCCTTCTTGCCCCGATAGACGCCCGCGAATGGCAGGAAGGAGGGGATCGTGATAACGAAGTCGTCGGTCAGCAGGTCCTCCGCCGCCGCGTAGTCGCCGGACGCGTTGAGCGCGTAGTGCCTCTTGACGAGTTCAATCTGCTCTTCTGGAGTCATAGTCTTACCTCCTAGCCCGTTTCCATCACGAGCTTACTTGACCTTCTAGGAAACTGCGGAATGCGGAATAAGGATTGGGAGGACAGGAAGCTGCACGTAGGTGACATGCCCCGGACCTGTGTACACGGTGTTGGTCGCG
>CAXUHG010000227.1:0-4255 GCA_964250805.1 uncultured Ktedonobacteraceae bacterium
ATGATAGCCTCAGCCTCTGGACCACAATATGACCTCTCACGTTTTGGCTCCGAGGTGTTTCGCTCTAGCCCACGACAGGCCGATTTGATGATTGTGGCGGGTACCGTCTCTATCAAAATGGGGCCGCGTCTTCGTCTGCTCTGGGAGCAGATGCCCGAACCGAAATGGGTATTGAGCATGGGCCAGTGCGCGAATTCAGGCGGTGAGTTCTACGATAGCTACTATACTGTTCAAGGCGTCGATACCATCGTGCCTGTCGATGTCTACGTCCCCGGTTGCCCGCCACGTCCAGAAGCATTGATTGAGGGTATTCTCAAGTTGCGCGAGAAGATTTTGAAGCAGGGTCTCAAGGTGCGCGGCGAAAAGGAAATAGAGGTGTAACGTATGCGTGGAATACTTGAAGGCATGAGCCTGACGTTTAGCCACATGTTTCGTCCCAAGCCTACTCGGTTGTATCCATACGAGAAGCCCTTATTGCCGGAACGTAGCCGAGGCTTGATTCAATTGATCGCGGAAGAGGGCTTGCACACAGAGTTCAACCTCAAATGCGAGTCATGCCTTCTCTGTGAGAAGGCGTGTCCTCCCCGTGCTATCACTATTGAGTATGAACCTATGGACGAATGGAAAGAGCGTCCGTGGTTCAAATCTTATATCCGCGATGGTGCCGAGAAATTCACCTCTCGCAAACTTCCACCCGCATCGGGCGCACCTAAAGCCGGATTTTATAAGACGCGTATCTCCGAATACGCCACGCACTATCCTGGTAAGTATGTAGCTCCCTGTGCGGCTACCCCAACAAAAGATTCTCTCGAACCAGAAATCGACCTTGCCCGACTTGATGATCTGTTAGGAAACTGGTCACAGGAGGCGGGCGAACTACCTGCATTGCTTGATACGGTGATGGATATGTATGGCTATCTGCCGCTCCAAGCTGCTAAGCGTATCGTGCAGGCACGTGGTGTAGACCTGAGCGATATCTTTGGCATCGCAACTATGAGTCCGAAATTCAAGCCCGCCCCCGCGATTAAAGGTGTACGGCGCGAAGATCAGCCGGTGCGTGGACTGGCACCAGACACGCGCGGTGTGTGGGGTAATATTAATCATGTGAGGCAGCCCAATGCCTAATGTAGAAAATTCTTATCGCGTATTGCGTCGCCCAGAGGACCCCGATGTAAGTTCTCTCGATGCCTACCGGAGTGTTGGTGGTTACACAGCTCTTGAAAAAGCTATTCGTCAGCAGAGTCCAGAGCAAATTATTCGCGAGGTGACAGATGCGAAGTTGCGTGGACGTGGTGGCGCAGGTCGTCTCGCCGGTGAAAAATGGCGTCTTGTACGTCAAGCTCAGGATGACCAAAAGTATGTTATCTGTAACGCTTATGATGCTGATCCACGCTCATACGCGGTACGTACTATCCTGGCACAGAACCCACATCAGGTCATCGAGGGTATCATCCTTGCCGCCTATGCAGTAGGGGCATCCGAGGCATATTTATTCACCCGCAGTTTCTTCTACGAAGGGGTCGCGGCGATACAGAAGGCGTTGCAAGAAGCTTTAGAGGCTAATCTCGTTGGTCGTGACATCCTCGGCACCGACTTTAGCTGTACCATCAACGTACTTGGTGTCGATATTGGCTTTATGGGCGGTGAAGAGACTGTGCAAATCGCGCTTATCAAGGGGCGACGCGGCATGCCAGAGCAACGCCCACCATTCCCAACACAGCATGGCCTATGGGATAAGCCAACCGTAATTAACTCGGTTGAGACGCTTGCTAATGTGCCCATGATTGTACAGAATGGGGCGGCTGCTTTTGCCAGCGTTGGTACTCCAACAACTGGTGGCACGAAACTCGTCACCGTCTATGATACCGCGCCAGAGTCAGGGCCAATTGTGGTCGAAGTACCTTTTGGAACTCCTATTCGTGCCATTCTTGAACAGGCTCATGTGAGCTATGCAGACAGCAACATCCGAGCGGTTGTAGTAGGAGGCGCGGAAGGTGGCGCATTACCCGTGTCACTGCTAGATACTCCATTCGACTTCGATCCACTCGAAGAGGCTGGTGCCATTGTCGGCTCAAGCATCATCGAACTGTTGCCCATAGATACCTGTATGGTGCATTGGTCGATGGAACGCAGTACCTATCTTGCTAAAGAGTCGTGTGGCAAATGTGTTCCTTGCCGCGTCGGTGTAAAACGTATTACGGGTATTCTCGAAGGTATTATCAGCGATATGGGGGTAAATGGTGATCTCGCGGTTCTCGATGAGTTTGCCGACTATGTACCCAACGGCTCTTTATGTGGCTTCGGCGTGCAAGCGACCAATCCACTCAAAACCGCCAAACGCTACTGGCCCGACCATTTTCAGCAGCACATTGAGTCATTACAATGTCCCACAGGAACATGTCTTCCTGTGCGCTCACATCGTTTCGTAACCAAACATGTGTTAACGTAATACATCTGTAGGGGCGCAACATTTGTTGTGGACTCTCCTATATCTCATATCGTCGTACATTCGGTACAACTCGTACCCCTACAAAAGAGGTATAAACTACATGGCAATATCAATCCGAGATAATTTCTCGCCAACTACACAGGAAGCTCAGGCTCCAATGGTGCGTAACGATGTTGGGCATCCCAGCTTTACGATCACTGTTGATGGCAAAGTCATGCCAGCCTATCAGGGCCAGAGTATCCTGAGCGTTGCGATTGATAACGGAATCAGCGATATTCCTAATTTGTGTAATGATGAGAAGTTAGAGCCGACCTCCGCCTGTCGCATGTGCCTTGTGCATATCGAAGGCGAGGCTCGACCTCTGCCTTCTTGTAATACAGCGGCTCTGCCAGGAATGAAGGTCACGACCAATTCGGATGAACTCTTCCATATTCGTCGTACTAACCTGGAAATGATGCTTTCCGACCACAATGCCTATTGCCAGCCTCCATGTCAGGTTGATTGCCCAACTCATATTGATATTCCTGGCTACTTGGAACTGATCGCAAAGGGGTCGATGAAAGAGGCGGCGCGACTCGTCAAAGAGGTGTTGCCGTTTCCATATATCCTTGGCTTGACGTGTCCGGCTCCCTGTCAAAAAGCGTGCCGACGTGCCCTTGTTGATGAAGAGATTGCTATCTGTCGTATGCATGGGCATGCCGCGGAGACATGTCTGCTCGATCCGCCTATTCCATATCTCAAAGACCCTGATACAGGCAAGAAGGTTGCTGTTGTTGGTGCTGGTCCTGCTGGTCTCACCGCAGCTTACTACCTCGCATTACGTGGACATTATTGTAAAGTGTTCGATATGCAGCCACAACCAGGGGGTCAGCTTCGCTATGGTATCCCTGAATATCGCTTGCAGAAGGATATGATGGATCGCGAAATCGATGGTGTATGGCAACTCGGCGTAGACTTCCAGGCCAATGTCAAGCTTGGTCGTGACTTCACTCTCGACGATCTGTTCGCGCAGGGCTTCGATGCTGTCTTTCTTGGTATCGGTGCCTGGACTAGTAACGAACTCAGAGTTGAAGGTGAAAATGCAGATGGTGTCGTGAATGCAATCTCCTATCTTGCGGAAAAAGTCGAAGGCAAGCCCGTTCCAGTCGAAGAAGGCAACGAAGTCATCGTGATTGGCGGCGGTTTTACCGCATTCGACTGCACCCGTACCTCTCTACGTCTGGGCGCGAAGGTACACACTATGTATCGACGTGGACGCCAGGAGATTGGTGCAACGATGGAAGAGACGGAGGACGGTGAGGCTGAAGGCACAGACCTACAGTTCTATGTCAGTCAGACGAAAATCTTGACGGAAAATGATAAGGTGACTGGCGTCGAGTTTCAGAGAAATAAACTTGGTGAGCCAGATGCTAGCGGTCGTCGTCGTCCTATCCCAATTCCTGGTTCCGAATTTACTATTCATTGTGATGCCGTGATTCCAGCCATTGGTCAGGCAGTCGATAAGCAGGTCATGTCTGCTATCGCACCGGGTGGTGTTAAAGCAACAAAGTGGGGCACTGTTCAGACCGACCCTCACAATCTGATGACGGATCGCGTCGGCGTCTTCGCCGGTGGCGACTGCCAGATGGGTGCCAAGACTATCATCGAAGGCGTGGCTCAGGGTAAGCTTGCCGCTCGTGCCATGCATGGCTATCTGCTGGGCGAAGAGATGAAAGAGGTGGCTCGCCGTTTAGAGATCGAAGAGCGACGCCCCGACCTGTTCGACATCGTGCCCTACAAACCCGTCGAACCAAAGGTCAAGATGCC
>CAXUHG010000228.1:0-4209 GCA_964250805.1 uncultured Ktedonobacteraceae bacterium
AGGGGCGTTCCCCTTGCGGGCGCCCTAGTCCCCATTGATTCGTTCAGTTAACGCCCACGCGGGGCTACCCTACTATACAACGTTCCTTCGTGCGTAGCACGCCGAATATAGTAGGGTAGCCCCTCGTGGGCGTCCCTCGTGTCCCATTAACCGCTGTTTTCTAACTCTAGCAGACGTAAGGTGGAGGCGGACATGTTGTGTTCGGGCCACCACCGCCAGCAAGCTGTCGAGTTGTCTGTATACTTGTGGAATGAGAGTGGGATAGCGTCGTCGTGATCGCGCGAGTCGTCCAGCCCACTGTGCCAGCAAGTAATGCGAGTAGCATAAGCACTAAAAACAGAAATTTGCGTAGTGTAACAACCATCGGAATTCTCCCTCTGTTCTTTATTCTGCACAATCATGTGTCTTTCGCGAACAATCTTGCTCGCTTATAAATATAGGTAGGGAATTGTATGTAAATTATTGCAAATTTAGATGTAGAAAACTTGAAACGTCATTATGTGTACAGATACATCTTGGCTCGTAGCAAATCATTCCTCGATGGTCTGGACAAAAAGTAGTGCGGAATGATAAGCAGGAAAACTGTAATGAATATATCGAACGCGAATGCATTATCAAGTACTTATGCTATCGCGGAACAAGCAATCTTGCGGTACGCAAACGGGCTTCTTTCCGTTCCTACACTGGTAGCATCGATGCAGCAGGAACTAGCGAAAGAGGAAAGTCAACTGCACGAGGCCGTATTGCCTTCAGCGAAACTGCTCAAGCGTACCGTGCAGCGTCTTTGCAGTCGTACATTATGGGAGGCATGGCAGTCTACCGACGAACGTAGGCGCAATTGTGCGTTCGACAACATGCGCCGTTACCTCAAAGAGTCGCTACTACACTCTTCTTATGCTCGCCGTCTGCAATCTCATGCCTATGCGCTTGACGACGTATTAAACGAGACAATGGAGGTACTCTATGTGCTGGCGACGAAGAAACCTTACGCTGGTCCAGATGACCCAGCTACATTTTTGAAATGGACACAAACTATTCTTGTGCGTCACGCTCATGCTTTTCTTGAGCATAGTGAGCGCGATACTTCTATCTCGCTTGAGCAACAAGTGGAACATTTTGCTGACCAATTCGTAGATACATATAACGGGAATCCCTTAGACGTAGTGTTACATCAAGAAATGCGTGCTATACTAGTAAAAGCATTACTCTCGTTACGTAATCCGAAATACCGTCGGGTATTATTGGCGACCTATATCCTTAATCAGGACGATTTAACCATTGCGCAGCAGTTAGAGGTATCTGTCCATGAGGTCCATCTGTGGCGGCACCGAGCCTTAAAAGCACTACGTAAGCAAACAGAAATCATTACGTTGTTACATTCATTGCTAGAGTGAGGTAGTAATTTTTTCATGCAATGCCAACAACTGCTACAACTTTTGCAGCGAGAAGAAAACAAAACAGTGTCAGAAGAGGCACTATTCGATATGTTGGCGATGCATATTCTCTCCTGTCCAGTATGTTCGCAAGGTATAGATCGTCTCTCGAATGCCCTACTTACCGTAAACGTATTGACCTGTGACACGAGCCGCCTACGTTTTCCCGCTTATTATGAAGCAACTCATCCTCCACGTCTTTCAGACAAGCTTTCTCACAAAGAAATAACAGAGGTAGCGATTCATCTCGGACAGTGTGCTAGCTGCGCTGAGGAATATCAGGTGCTAGTTGGGTTGTGGGATGAGGACTAAATGGTAGCACCACCAAAAAAGTACTTCCTTCCGTAGAACTGCTTTCGAGTGACACCGTGCCATTGTGAAGGTCGAGCAAATGCTCAACAATTGAGAGACCTAGCCCAGCCCCTCCTCTATGCCTTGAGCGCGATTGATCAACGCGGTAAAATCGTTCAAAAATATGGTTTTGCTCTTCAGGTGTAATACCAAGCCCTGTATCAGACACGCGAATAGCTACTCTCGTAGGCTCATTGGCAATATTCACCGTTACCGCTCCCCCTGGTCGATTGTAACGAATAGCGTTCTCAATCAAGTTACGAAATATCAGAGTTAGTAAATGCTCGTCGCCACATAATGATACAGTTGTGGAAGTGTTCATGCAAAGCGTCACTTTATGTGTCTCGGCTACCGCTTGTAGGGAAGACAATACCTCTTCCATCAACGGCAACAGCACTACTTCGTTTGTGACTAACGTCTGTTTCTCGGTTGCTAGGAGAAGCAGAGCTTTGACAAGGAGTTCTAAGCGCGTGACTGCTCGTTCAACAGTTTTGAAAAGCTTCTGATAGTCATGAAAGGTAATGGTCGAGTCTCGTCCTGCCACTTCGAGATTTGTTCTTAGCGTTGCTAGAGGAGTGCGTAACTCATGGGCAGCATCAGCGACGAAGCGGCTCTGCTGCTCGAATGCCTGCTCCAAGCGATTCAGCATTGCATTAAAGCTGTTGGCTAAATCCCTCAGTTCATCGAGTGGTTCAGGTACAGTTAAACGCGTTGAAAGCGTTGTCGCACCTATAAGTGTTGCAGCCTCACTCATCTCCTTTACAGGGCGCAATGCTAAACCTGCTATCCAATAGGCTCCAAAGCCGCCGCCTATAGTTACCACAAAAAAGCCAAGCGTTGAAATTATTAGCAGTTGATGAGCTTTCGTAATGAAAGTTATAAGATTGATAAACGTTATCAGGAAAAGACAGAGAACTACAAACATGCCGCTGGTCAATAGAGCCAGTCGAAGACGGAGCGAAATTTGGATACCTTTAGATTTTTGTTGCAAAACATTCATCTTATTGCGTTTCCCCTGGTAGCTGAGGTTTGCCAAGTCTATACCCACTACCAACGACTGTTTCAATATAACTATTGTTTACGCTATCCAACTTGCGCCGTAGCGAGGTTACATGAACACGAACAGTGGTGGTGAAAGAGTCGGCTCGCATGTCCCAGACATGTTCCAACAACTCTTCTTGCGTGACCACCTCTGTCGGGTGATACATCAGATATTCGAGGATACCGTACTCTTTCTTTGTAAGTTCAATCCGCTGATTTCCTCTCCACACTGTGCGAGCAGATGGATCAAGCGTTATGTCTTGATAGCGTAGTATTGGCTCCCGTCCACGCATATCCCGTCGCAACAGGGCGCGAATCCTCGCTAGCAGCTCACCAAACTCAAACGGTTTTACTAGGTAGTCATCTGCCCCTGTATCTAACCCTGCTATTCGTTGATGAGTAGAGCCGCGAGCGGTCAATATCAAAATCAGCAGAGAAGGATGTGTTTTGCGGAGGCGTTGACAAATTGCTAAACCGTCGATATCTGGCAAATTCAAGTCGAGCAAGAGAATATCATAGCCGTTGACATCGGCTAGCTCCCAGCCTTCTCGCCCATTGAATGCCACATCTACAGCATACCCTTCTTGTCGTAAACCGCGTACAAGAGCATCCGCCAAATCTTCCTCATCTTCGACCAATAGTAAACGCATAACTATGTACTTCCCATCTTTTCCCTAGCAGGGATGCAAGGGGTCTGGGACTGTGCCCAGTTTCCCCTCTATCTATTATTTTATCGCTTCGGAATAGCACATGCTACAGTTTTTTGAGAAGCCCTGAGCTTACGAAAACCATACCATGTGCCAGATGCCCATATCAGAGTAATGACTATCCCTGCAATAATCGAGTAATGAGTAACAACCGCACCCAATGCTGTACCGCCAAAAATGGCGGCAAGCAGACCGAGCGTGAGCGGTAAATGACAAGGGCAAAAGACAAAAGAGCCTAGCACCCAGGCCATGCCTTGACGTTGTGTCTTGCCATTAGCTGGAGTGTATGAAGGTGTTTCAGGAGTCGCCTCTGGTAGGGAAACTTGTGAGTTCTGTATCATATTGATATCTTCCTTTAGCTAGTGAGGAGTTATACGTTACAATTTGCGGGTACGTCCACGACTACGGCTCCGTACAAACCACACTATTGCGCTGATGAGGGCGAGCAACACAACGGTACATATGATGAGGTTGAGGGCAGTAACATGCATGAACAGAGTCTCCTTGTATTTCTATGCTAGAAAACATCTCGCTGTAGAAGCGAGAGGTGGAGTACGCTTACTCCATCTACAAGAAGTTATACCAGAAACGATGTGAGAACTCTGTTAAGTTTTTTGTGGATAAATACTATGGGGTCTCATTTATTCTGCTCTCGCGCAGCGAGAGCAGAATAAATG
>CAXUHG010000229.1:0-4059 GCA_964250805.1 uncultured Ktedonobacteraceae bacterium
GTCACACCTTTTTTCACAATGCGGTAAGTGGTATAGTAGTAGCAAAGCTCTGCCCACTTGTTTCATTGTTGAAAAGAGGTGTACTCAATGCAGCATCAATTCTTTGCACAAGATGCATTCGCGCCCTCGATTATTGTACCCGACCGCTTCAACGCCACTACTGCCTTTCTTGACCGTAATGTAGCAGAAGGGCGGGGCGCGAAAATTGCGGTACATTCTGAGAGTGCAACCTATACCTATACGCAGATTGCCGACCTTGCCAACCGCGTTGGCAATGGTCTCCTACAACTAGGCATTGACATCGAGCAGCGCGTCGCCTTGCTTCTACTCGACTCACCTCAATTCGCCGCCGCCTTTTTTGGAGCTATTAAAATTGGTGCCGTTGCTGTCCCCTTAAACACTGCTCTGCGCCCCAACGATTATGTATATATGTTAAACGATTGTCGGGCACGTACTCTCTTCGTGCATGCCTCGCTCTGGCAAGCAATCCGCTATATTCAACCGCAATTGGTCTACTTGCGCCACGTCGTCGTTGTGGGTCTAACCGAATCGAAGAGTGCGACACTACATGATTTCGAGCAATTTGTAAACAATGCCTCACCTGTGCTACAAGCTGCGGACACGCATAAAGATGATAGCGCACTATGGCTCTACAGTTCTGGAAGTACGGGTTTTCCTAAAGGATGCGTACATTTGCAACATGACATGCTCTACTGCACTGAATACTATGCAAAACCCATTCTTGGCATTAAAGAAGGCGACATCACCTTCTCCGCCGCCAAACTCTATTTTGCTTATGGACTCGGCAACGGCCTCTATTTTCCTTTTAGTGTAGGAGCAAGCACGGTTCTCTATCCTGGGCGACCACTTGCGGAAGACATGTTCAAAGTGGTGGAGCAGTATCGTCCAACTATCTTCTTCGGCGTTCCAACGCTGTACGCCAGTATGCTAGCTCTGCCCGATGTGGGCAAACGCTTCGATTTCTCCTCGGTACGCATCTGCGTCTCGGCTGGCGAGTCGTTACCCGCCGATATCTTGCGCCGCTGGGAGCAGACCTTCGGTGTGCAAATTCTCGATGGCATTGGCTCAACTGAGATACTGCATATCTTCATCAGTAATCGGAAAGATGAGATTCGCGCGGGTAGCACAGGTAAGCTCGTTCCTGGCTATCAAGCGAAAATCACCGATGAAAGTGGGCAAGCTGTGCCGCAAGGTGATATCGGCAATTTGCATATCGCGGGTGACAGCATTGCAGCACAGTACTGGAACAAGCACGAGAAGACAAAGAACACGATAAACGGTCAATGGATTGCAACGGGCGACAAATATTATCAAGATGCCGACGGCTACTACTGGTATTGTGGGCGTTCAGATGATATGCTCAAGGTAGGTGGTCAATGGGTCTCGCCCGTCGAAGTCGAGAACACTCTGATTATGCATCCTGCGGTATTGGAGGCTGCGGTTGTCGGGGCCATCGACGAGGAAAAATTGGTCAAGCCAAAAGCCTACGTTGTGCTGCGGAAGGGTATTCCGCCATCGGCAACATTGGCGGAAGAGCTACAGACGTTCGTCAAGGAGAAATTGGCACTATTCAAGTATCCGCGCACGCTCGTCTTTGTACCAGAACTGCCTAAGACCGCGACAGGCAAGATTCAACGATTCCTCTTACGAGAAACAGGTACAACAGAACCGTTGTAGGTAGGGACCGATGTACCGCGTCCTTGTGACAATTCGCAATGTTGGCAGAAATTGAGAGACATACACTATGATGGGAAACAGAATCGACGAGAACCAGGACGTGATACATTGGTCCCTACCCTGTTCCAAATACACCAACAATTCCAGCAAAAAATAGAAAGACTGTAGTGTAAATGACACAACCAGAACAACCCTGGCACGTGCTATCAACCGCACAGGTACTTGACACAACTCATTTGAGAGTTCGTAGAGAAAGTGTTTTACTGCCAAATGGAGTAACGCTCCCAGATTATTATATTATCGAGAATCGTGGTTGGGTTGGGATTGTGCCCGTCACGGCTGATGGTCGTTTCCTCATCAACAACCAGTACAAGCACGGTATCGGCGAATACGTGCTAGAGTTTCCCGCAGGTGGCATCGACGATGGCGAGGACGACCCACTTATAGCCGCGAAACGCGAACTGATGGAGGAGAGCGGCTACAGTGCCGAACCCAACAAGATAGAGCTACTAACCGAGATGATCGCCAACCCTACCAGCGCAGTAACGCGCATCTGGTGGTACCTCGCCCGTGATGTTCGCAAAACGGGCGAACAAAAGCTCGATCCCGCCGAAGAGATCGAGAACTTCCTTGTCACACCCGCTGAACTGCTGGAACTTATCCATTCTGGCAAGTTCTCGGTGCAGGGGCAGGTAGCCGCGGCGTATATGGCGATGGAGAAACTCGGATTATTGAAAATGACTTTCTAAGCTCCAGCATTTCTACTATCGTCTAGCTCTCCCTTATATATGTCACTCATCGTCTGTAGACCTATTGACGACGAAATTTTACACTTTAGGTCATGAGTGACTATCCTCTACAAGACATTCGAGTACGGTTTGGTGTCGCAGTTCGTGAACTTCGCAGGGAAATGCACATTTCACAGGAAGATTTTGCGGAACGAGCAGGTTTACATCGTACTTACATCAGCGACCTTGAACGGGGAAAGCGCAATGTTTCACTCGAAAATATTGAGAAACTTGCGAAGGCACTCAATTTGAGCATAGCTGATTTGATGAAGAGAGTACGTGACGAATGAGACCTGCTGTAACTTTCCAGGCACAACCTCGCCACTTCTGGGCGCATGTACGACTACTTTCAGAGGGATTAGGCTATTCCCTCAATTGTGGAACATCTAAACTACCAAGTGAGGAGTAGTCGATCATGCACCATTTCACTCTCCATAGTCTCACCCCGATTTTGGAAGCGTCGCAACATAGAGCTACCACAATCAATAGATATTTCACGTTCAAATAGACCTTCGGGTATGTCGAATTTTAACGCAACTGCTCCAGATTTCTTCTTACCGTCAAGCGATAGTAAAACTTTTGCGCCTCGCACTTTGCATTGTTCAATAGCTTGCCATAGCCGTTTCAAACTAAAATTCTGCGCTCCATATAAAATTTTTTGTGTATATTCATATGGAGGGTCACAATACACTATATCATTTTTCCCTGCTTGCGCCATTGTCTGCTCAAAATCTGCATGAATAAATGTTGTATTGCGAACACGTTCTTGCCATGCATTTATTCGCTCCTGTAGTGATGCAGGTGAAATAGCTGTATGAACTCCTACAGGAGTACTCATACGTCCATCTTTTGTAAAGCGTACAACACCTCCATAGCAAGCTCTACAGAGAAAGAGTAAGTCGTGGGGATTAGGCGAAGCATTATATGCATCTAACACTTGCTTGTAAACAGTTGCACGGTCCTCTACATATCGATGCCATATATGTGAATAGTGGTTAAGCAAAACTTGAGAGTCTCTCTGCAATTGTTGCCATATCCCTACTAATGGTTCGAGAATGTCTCCTGCTATACCTGATGCTGGTGCTAATGTGCCTAGAACTGCTCCACTACCAAGAAAAGGTTCAACATAGGTACTATATTCAGGCATAAGATCAACTATCTGGCTCGCATACCTCTGTTTGTTGCCAATCCATTTCAATAATTGTTTAGGTGGTCGTACTGCAAATAGTTGTAACTGTTGATTGTTCTTTATAGCATTAACGTTTTCTGCGTATTGTTTATGAAGAGCAATATGTTCCATATATTTTTCCTATCCCGCGCTACCCTTGCACTAAGTGATAGCCAATTATATGATAGTGCCAGTCATAGCGCAATGACATAGCACATTCAGAGCTACTCGACAGTGCATATATAGCATGCTACACTATCAATATTCGGTTGATGCATCGTGAAGATTTGCGAAAATGTCTATGTATCTGAACGCCTTCGCGCTCACAAAAACTTTACAATTTCGTGCCACTTTTTATACACATCCCTGCTACAATACAGACATGAAGATACTGGTTATTGAAGA
>CAXUHG010000230.1:0-3924 GCA_964250805.1 uncultured Ktedonobacteraceae bacterium
GGTGCCGAGCCGGGTGCCGGTGTGCCAACACGTAGTAAATCACCGATTACTACTGGTAGTCCTACAAGGTAGCGTGCGATATACTGCAGATCGCTTTCTTGAATAGAGGCACCCGCGCTCAAAGGGAGGAGCGTCACCTTTTCCGCGCTCCGTACCTTCGCTTTGCGTAGCGTCACACGTTCGCCTAGCCCAGACGCACTATTCTGACGCACCTGACTATCCATTTGTATCGTCTGGCGTCCGCGATCAGCCGGACCGTTAGGTACTAATTTCGCAGCGGTTGTGCGTGCGCCCGTCACCAAAACGACATCTCCGGGTTCGCAACCGAGACGTGCAATGTCAGCGGGATCAATACGTGCCACACCGCGTGCAACCTGAAATCCCTCGACAACCGTCAACTGCAATTCGTCCGTGGTCTGTGTTTCTTGTACTAATGACTCATTAGATGTAGTATTAGCAGATGATTCATTCATGGTAACAGTATATGCCTGAGTCGTTGTATTGACCGTGCTTCCTGTATTTTCCGATGGAAGTTTGGTGGTAGTAGCTTTGTTCTGCGGCTCCTCCATGATTCCCTTCGTCCTTCCGTGTATAAACATATGTTGCAGACTCATCGTATATACGAGATGCTTGTATGAAAAGTTAGACGCACAAATGGTTAGAACAAATACTTACCGTTCTGATGGAGACCATGAAAAAGAGTAATCTAATTTGCCATCTTGCCCGTATAGTTCATTGAAAGATGCTTCTGCCAATTTTCAAATAACAATTTTGTATCGTCTAAGAAGTACAAGTGGCTTCAATGAATAGAAATACATTGAGGAGCTTGTATAGTTGGTAGTATTGATACGTTAAGGGGGGAATAAACTCATGGCTAACTACGCATCATCGGTGGACATTGATAGATTATCATCGTATATCGCAGGCAAATGGAGCATAATGCGGCCTCTTGCTGCTGAGTGGGCCGAACTTGCTCGTAAAGCTATTCAAAACCGACCATATAATGAGCGACGGCTTGTAGAACTTGAGGGTCATCTGAATACCCTTCGTTCAGACCTGTGGAAAGCCGTTCTCGTGGCATCAGAACACTTTACGGATGAGCATCTACGAAGATTGCAAAAACGGGCGCATATCAGCAAACCTGCCTGGAAAAACCTGCAAAAGAGTACGGTGCTTACCCGTAAAAATGGTTTTTCACTCATTACTTATTAGCAATAGAATGTCTATAAGGGATAATACACAACTCAAATACCCCCTGCTTCACCAGAAGCAGGGGGTATTTGAGTTGTGGTATTCCTTTGCCTTGCACAGAAGTACTAATTTCCAAGTATTCTAAGCTTTCTCAACGGAATCTTACCTTGATAAAGCCAAGAACGTGCGTTATACTAAATTCAACGAACCTTTTTTAAGCCTTCTCTAAGGATAGGATTGTTTGAGTGAAAAGGCGAGTTCAGTTGATTACGGGTATTAGTGTAAAGTAATATAGAAGGGTGTGATGGTGTTACATGGAAAACTTTCCAAAAGATAGACGCGAGTCTAGTAACTCTCGAAGTTCATCACGCAAGACATCCAGAAAGAGAAGTATTGGTATTCGATATGGCATACCAGCTCTACTCGCACTTTTCGGCATACTTCTGGTTGCCCTTGTTACGTTTCATGTCCTTAGCCTATCGTTTGGCGGCTCTTCTGTTCAAGAAAAGCCAATTAGTGATCTGCTCAACATGGCGGATCGCCATCAGTTGAAGTCGGTGACATTAAACGGTAACGATGTCGTTGCTGTGAGTATAAAAGGTCAACAATACCACTCCCTCAAAGAAGAAGGACAAGCTATTACTGAGATTCTGCGCCACGATGGAGTAGCGGTCAACATTGACAACGGTCAGCATATGCAATTGACGCAGGGCATTCTGGACATATTTCTTGTCGTCCTGCTTGTCGGCGGTATGTATTTTTTTATTAGACGAAGTGGCGCGAGTGGACAAGCAATGTCGTTTGCACGCTCTAAAGCCAAACGCTTCAATGAAGCGCGTCCAGTGGTACTCTTCAAGGATGTCGCGGGTGTCGAAGAAGCGAAACTTGAATTACAAGAGATTGTAGAGTTTCTGAAAAGCCCTGAGCGTTTTACCGCGATGGGCGCACGCACACCTAAAGGCGTTCTCCTTGTCGGCTCTCCTGGCACCGGCAAGACGCTGATTTCGCGTGCTGTAGCAGGTGAGGCTGGAGTAGCTTTTTACAGTGTCAATGGTTCCGAGTTTGTGGAGATGTTTGTTGGTGTCGGTGCGGCTCGTGTACGCGACCTCTTTAAAGAGGCAAAAGCTCATGCACCGTGTATCCTTTTCATTGATGAAATCGATGCAGTTGGACGCCAGCGCACGAATACAGGGGCGGGTGGCAATGATGAACGTGAGCAGACGCTGAACCAGTTGCTGGTTGAGATGGATGGCTTCGATAAACAGAACAATGTGGTTGTGATTGCTGCTACCAATCGTCCCGATGTTCTCGATCAGGCATTGCTGCGTCCAGGGCGCTTTGATCGGCGCGTGATGCTCGACAAACCAGATATCCGTGGCCGCTTAGCTATTCTCGAAGTGCATGCGAAAGACAAGCCGTTCGCCGAAAACATCACTTTGCAAGACCTTGCGCGTCAGACGGCAGGATTCTCCGGTGCCGACCTTGCCAATCTCTTGAACGAAGCTGCACTATTAGCAGCACGCAACGGCGAAACGACCATTTGTAAGCCTCACCTCGATGAGTCAATTCTACGTGTGTTGGCGGGGCCAGAGCGCAAGAGTCGCCTCATCACCGAGGCCGAGAAAGCGATTATTGCCTATCACGAGGTTGGTCATGCCATCGTGATGCGTTGCATGCCAGGTGCCGATCCCGTGCAAAAGGTCTCGGCTATCGCACGCGGTATGGCACTTGGTATCACGATGCAGACGCCAGCCGAGGATCGCTACCTGATACGCCGCTCTGAACTGCTAACAAAGATGGCAGGTGCGATGGGTGGACGTGCCGCCGAAGAAATCATCTTTGGCGATATCACAACGGGAGCTGCTCAAGATATCGAGTACGTGACAAACGTGTCACGGCGCATGGTTTGTGAGTTCGGTATGAGTTCGCTCGGCAATGTCGCCTTCAAAGCAAATGAAGATGGTTCGTCTGCTATCAGTGCGGAGACGGCGGCAAAAATCGACGCCGAAGTCAGTAAGTTTATCGAGCAAGCATACACAACAGCCCTGAACATCCTTTCCGAGAAAAAAGACCGTTTGATTGCCATCTCGGAGCATCTTATTCAGGTAGAGACCATCGACGGCTCCGAACTTGACGAGATGCTATTTGCCGAAAACGCAGCATAGGTACTCTATGACACGAACATTTCTCGCGCTCGAAAGAAATGAGGACGCACAACGCCATCTAGCGGAAGTAATCCGCCAGATGGCACGCGCCTTGCCCAATGTGCGCTGGGTCGATTCCTCCAACATTCACCTTACGCTTGCCTTCCTCGGCGAACTTTCCGACGAGCAACTTTCAAAGGCAATGCGAGCAACGGAGCTAGCCGCCTCTCAAGTCTCCAGCTTCTCATATAGCCTCTTAAAAATCGGCACATTCGGCTCGCGCAACAGCCCTCGTGTGATATGGATGGGTATTAACGAACCCTCTGGAACGTTGGCGCGACTACATGCTCTGCTTACCAAAGAACTGCTTCAGCAGGGCTTTGGGGTTGACACACGCCCCTTCTCACCGCATCTCACATTGGCACGCATAAAAGCACCTCTATCGTATGATGAGCAACAGCGTCTGCAAACGCTGCTGAAACAGCGTGAAGGGGCGGTGCCGAGAGAATATCACGTACAACACATTGATGTGATGAAAAGTGAGTTGCTGAAAACTGGTGCGAGATATACATGTTTGAGAGAATATGAA
>CAXUHG010000231.1:0-3882 GCA_964250805.1 uncultured Ktedonobacteraceae bacterium
CGCGCTCTTTTTAGCAGGGGTTTAAAAACAGCTATAATCTAAACACACTTGGCATGCCATGTATGTTGAGATCAACGCTGTTACAAGAATTTCTATTACCTGTCCGCGAACTCACAAATCGCACGTATTCCGCGTTCAAGCTCTTCCTCAGAGGCTGCCAACGAGATACGCACAAAGCGTTCGGAGACGTTGCCGAAGCTGTTGCCAGGGGCAACTGTGACGTTGTATCGGCGCAAGAGGTCGAGGGCGAACTGTCTGTCACGTAATTCGCCATTTTTGCCCGATACGTCGATGAGGGCGTAGAAGGCTCCATGCGGCGTGTAGAGGTAGCGGTTGTATTCTTTGAGCAGACGCACGGCAAGGTCACGGCGACGCTGGTAGGCAGCACACATCTCGCCAACGCATGTTTGCGGTCCGGTTAGGGCGGCGGCGGCGGCACGCTGAATGGGTGTACTCATGTTGGTCTGGTAGGCGTTGAGGACATCAATCATCGTTTTAAGTAGTGATGTACCTGTGACGATATAGCCGATGCGCCATCCTGTCATGGCGTAGGTCTTGGAGAAGGTGTAGATGCCGATGAAGCGGCCTGACTCAAGCTCGTTCGGCTCTAGCATAGTACCAGGACTGATATGCTCGCCCTCAAAGACGATCTGGTCGTAGCATTCGTCGGAGACTAGATACAGGTCATGACGACGCGCGAAATCGAGCAGGTCACGCACAATCTCTTTGGGGAAAACGGCACCCGTCGGGTTGCCAGGGGTGTTGATAACCAGAATACGTGTGCGTGGCGTAACAAGCTTTTCCATGTCGGCGATATTGGGCAACCACTCGTTATGCGCGTCGAGGAGGTAGTAGATACCGACAGCACCACACGCCGCGAGTTGCATTGGATAATGAGGCCAGCATGGGTCGGGCAATAGTACCTCGTCTCCCTCATTTAGAATAGCATTGAACGTGGTTTGTAGGGCACCTGTGCCACCCATTGCAATTGCAATATTGCTCGGCGTTACACTATAGCCGTTGACGCGCCGTACCTTGTCGGCAATAAGTTCGCGCAACCAGGACCAACCTGCAGCGGGACCATACGTGATTGGCTCATTCTCGATAGCCTCTATCGCCGCCTGTCGAATGTGTTCAGGCGTGCGAAAGCTCGGCTCACCGATATGCAACAACACCTGTGGCGGCAACACAATACCGCGCTGCTGCGCCTCAATTTGTAGCTGTCGCGCCGTTTCTCCCAGCGTCGTAATATCGTTGCTCTTCTGATTGTGAATGCGTTCTTTGCCGAATTTCATGTTGTTTCCCAGTAACAATATTGTAATTCGTAGGGACCAGATTTATCGCGTCCATCGCGCGATTTATCGCATATATTCTCTCTGTACGTCTTTACATTTCTACAATGATTTCGCTCAATGAATTGAGCTTCGGACGCGATAAATCTGGTCCCTACGAAATGGGTGGTTTATTCCCCGATTCTCCGCACTAATCCTGTTAATAATGCAATACGCTCAGGCAGGTAGTCAAGCTCGACGTATTCGCCGGAGTTGTGTGCGAGACCACCACCTGCACCGAGGCCGTCGATGGTGGGAATGCCCATGCCGGAGGTTGTATTCGCGTCGGAGGCACCGCCGCTACCGAGGTCTTCGATCTTTATACCAAGCTCCTTACCCGCCTCTTGCGCTTTTTGGACAAGCTGCATATTGCCCTCTGTGCGCTCGAATGGTAGACAACGCATACCGCCACTAAGTGTGGTCGTAGTGCCTTGAATGGTGGTGTGTGACGCAACTTTCTGCATTGCCTTCTCGACCGCAGCAATGCCCTGCATATCGCTGGCTCGTACATCCATCTCAAAGTAGGCAAAATCGGGTACGACGTTGGTGCGTTCGCCGCCATGAATGACGCCAACGCTCAATGTCACGCCTGGAAGAGTGCCGTTTAGAGCTTGCATTGCCTGTACCTTATAAGAGAGTTCGTGAATAGCGTTGCGCCCGTTGTGTGGCTCGACTCCTGCATGGGCAGAGAGACCATGCACCTCGACACGATATTGACCAGAGCTACGACGCGATGAGACGACGTTGCTAATCGCTCTTCCTGGCTCCAGCACAATCACGGCGTCGGACTGTTTCGCTAGCTCCTGAATCAATGGCTTGCTGCCAGGAGAACCAATCTCTTCGTCACTATTGCAAATGAAGGTGATGCTCTGGTAATTGTGTACGTTCTCTTCAAACAGAAGCTGCAAGCTATACATGCCGATAAGGACACCTGATTTCATGTCGAGAACGCCGGGTCCTGTAGCGATGCGCTTGCCGTTGCGTTCACTCAGTGCAAACGGTCGCTTCTGAACCTCGCCCTCGGAAAATACAGTGTCGATATGCCCGATGAGCAGGATGCGTGACCCCTGTTTCGCGCTCCCTTCGCGCGTTGCGACAAGATTGTTGCCGTATTCTTGCTGCCTATCAAATGAGGTGGAGAAGCCAAAGTTGCGAAAGCGTTCCTCTAAATAGGCTCCTACGCGGTCAATGCCAGCCTTTGTGTAGGTGCCGGAGTCGATATTCACAATCGCCTTCAGGTCGTCCATGTACACGGGCATAATTTTTTCGGCACGCTCGACAACGGGATGTTGCTCCATGTTTTATATTGCTCCCTGTGTCTTGAATTGTTCGATATCGTCGTCACTATAGCCAAGCTCGTGTAGTATCTCGGAAGTATGTTCGCCCAACATTGGCGGCGCGTGATGTTGTATCGCTTCAGCGTTGGAGATACGCGGAAAGGTTGGCAGTGTTTGTACAGCATTGTCGCCACTCGTTACCGAGATGCCACGCGCCTGTGCCTGTGGGTCATTGAGAGCCTCATCAATGCTATATACAGGTCCAACACAGGTGTCGATGTCGGCGAGTTCCGCTACCCACTCATCACGCGTCTTCATCTTGAAAATGTTACGTAGTATGTGCATCGCCTCCTCGCGCTCTTCGGGTCCGCGTGGTTGATGAAATGGGAGCAGTTCGAGATGCCCGATATGCGTGCAGAAGGTGTGCCAGAATTTCGGCTCAAGAGCCGCCAGCGTCACATGCTTGCCATCTCTCGTCTCGTAAATATTGTAGCAGGGCAAGCCACCATCAAGTGTGGAGTGTCTCGGTTTAGGAGCCTTACCAGTGTTGAGATAGGTGGTCGAAACAAGCGGAAGTAGCGACATCACGCCCTCGGTCATGGATACGTCGATGCTGCATCCCTCGCCCGTTTGCGCCCTTCCGACAAGAGCAGTGAGGATACCGATAACCGACGTGTAGCTACCGCCTGCGAGATCACCAAGCTGCGTTGGCGGCATCGCTGGCTCACCATTCGCGCCTCGGTTATAATCAAGTAGACCCGAATAGCCCACGTAGTTCAAATCGTGTCCTGCACGTAAACGGGCTGGACCATCCTGTCCATAGCCGCTGATCGCGCAATAAATAATACCTGGATTGACCTCTTTGAGTTGTTCGTAGCCAAGTCCAAGACGTTCCAGCACGCCGGGGCGAAAGCTCTCTAGCACCACATCGGCATTGCGTACCATACGTAGAAATATCTCGCGTCCTTCGGACGATTTGAGGTTGAGCGTTGTGCTGCGCTTGTTGCGGTTGATTGCCAGGAACAACAAGCCCATACCATTAGGACCATGTGGCGGCATATAGCGACCATAATCACCGCTTCCAGGCTCCTCCACCTTCACCACGTCGGCCCCAAAATCGGCGAGCATCTGTGAGGCATAGGCACCGGGGAGCAGGCGCGAGAGGTCGAGGACACGTATACCGCTAAGAGGCTGACTCATACACAAATCTCCTTTATTGGGGACATAATTTTGCATGAGTGTAGGGTATCAGGGAGAGGTGGGTATTGTCAATG
>CAXUHG010000232.1:0-3844 GCA_964250805.1 uncultured Ktedonobacteraceae bacterium
CCATATCTGTCCTGTACCCAGCCATAATGTTCGCTGAACGGGTAGGAAGCAAGAGGCATAAGAGCCGTACCGCCTTCCGACAGCTTCTCCCATAGCTCATCTAAATGCACTCGCGCATCTCTGTCTTGTGATGGGTCAAAGTTGAGAATAAGTGAAACTGAAGGATTGAATGTGAAAAATGGGCCAGCACTAATCGCCATGAATGGCTGATTGGCGAGCGTAAACGAAACAAGATCACAATCGCCAGAGGGGGTATCATGCAATGTAGTAGTACTTGCCACTTTTGAGTCGGGCAGTAAAGACGTGTAAAACTGGGCAGCCTCTTTCGCTTCCTTGTCAAACCATAAATGAGGTGTGATTGTTGCCATGATGTTATTCCTTTCTTTGCTATCAGGGAGTGCATCGTAGGGCGTGATAAATCAGGTACCTACAATCCTTCAACGCGTGGTGAATGTACCAATAACCTATTCCTTGGCAGGAGGTGAAAAATGGAAATGAGAATGATGAAGTACTCTTCTATGCTATACTATAGCATAAACACACGAGCGATAAATTACGAATAGCACAATACATCTCTTGTGCATTTTTAGCAACCTTCTTAACGCGTTGGTTGAGTGACAGGAGGATGCTATGGCCTCTGCTCTCGCAAAACAAGTCGCATTTTGCAATCGACGTGCCCGACATCGGGGATTAGCGCATACCCTGACACCGCTGGACTGGCAAAGCACACTGGATTTTTTTGATCAGAAGTGTGTCTACTGCGGCGGTGTAGCGTGGACGATTGATCACTTCCAGCCACTTGCATCTGGCGGCGGTTCAACACACAGTAATTGTGTTCCAGCATGCTCCTCTTGCAATGCTACAAAAGCATCGTCCTCCTCCAATGATCTCGCATCATCATTTGTTAGCACAGAGCGATTAGCGGTCATACGCAACTATCTGGAAGCGATTGGGAAGCGAAACCAGGAAAGCTGGCAAAAGCGGAGTGAGCTTTGGTCAAACTTTGCTCGAATGGATGAGGATGTGGCTCGGCTCAAGTTGTATTGCGAGTCGCGTGTGCTTGAAGCACCTCTTGAGAATGCTGCTTATGGATATCTACGCCGTATGATTTTTGGCGTCGAGTGGGATGCTGCTCATTACTTTCAGGTTACGGTTAGTTTGACATGGCAACAGCAACACAGCCAGCTTGCCAGTTTGACCGCTGCATGCGAGGATGCGTGGCGAATATTGCGTGATGAGAGTAATAATGCAACGGGATTCTTATGAAGAACTTTCACAAAATAATCGCGGTTGTAGGGGCCTGATTTATCACGCCCTCGTCCCCGTTGATTTCGTTTTCCATTCATTGGACACGTTCCTCAACCCTAGTCAACACGGTATTTTGCCGAACAGGGCGTAATGAATTATTGCTCCTACTATGGTATTATACATGCTGCAAGATTATCGTTTTCGGGAGGGGTTGCTATGGCAATTAAGAAGAGTGAGTTGTATAGTTCGCTGTGGAAGAGTTGTGATGAGTTGCGCGGGGGGATGGATGCGTCGCAGTATAAGGATTATGTGCTGGTTCTGCTGTTTGTGAAGTATGTTTCGGATAAGTATGCGGGACAGCGACATGCGCTGATTCGGGTGCCGGAGGGTGGCGGGTTCGAGGATATGGTTGCGTTGAAGGGCGATAAAGAGATTGGCGACAAGATCAACAAAATTATTTCTAAGCTCGCCGAAGCTAATAAGCTCAAGGGTGTGATTGATGTGGCGGACTTCAACGATGACGATAAGCTGGGCAAGGGCAAGGATATGCAACAGCGTCTCTCGAATCTGGTGGCTATTTTCGCTGATTCACGCTTGAATTTCCGCAAGAACCGTGCCGAGGGCGACGATATCCTGGGCGATGCCTATGAGTATTTGATGCGGCACTTCGCTACGGAGTCGGGCAAGAGCAAGGGGCAGTTTTATACACCGTCGGAGGTGTCGCGCATTATGGCGAAGGTGATTGGCATTGATAAGGCAAGGAATCAGGACCAGACAATTTACGATCCGACGTGCGGCTCCGGTTCGCTGCTGCTCAAGGCGGCGGATGAGGCGCGAACGGGCGTGACGATTTATGGGCAGGAGATGGATAACGCGACGGCGGCTCTGGCGAAGATGAATATGATTTTGCACGATAATCCTACTGCTGACATCTGGAAGGATAATTCGCTCTCTAGCCCCTATTTCAAGAATGAACTCGACAATCTCAAGACGTTCGACTTCGTGGTTGCCAATCCGCCGTTTTCTAACAAGGCGTGGAGCAATGGCTTCGATCCGTTTCATGACGAGTATTCGCGCTTCGAGGATGGTGTGCCACCGTTGAAGAATGGTGATTATGCTTTTCTACTGCATATTCTGCGTTCACTCAAAAGTACGGGCAAAGGGGCGGTGATTTTGCCGCATGGTGTGCTGTTTCGTGGCAACGCTGAGGCGGAGATACGTAAGAATTTGATTCGCAAGGGCTATATCAAGGGGATTATTGGTCTGCCCGCGAATTTATTTTATGGCACGGGCATCCCTGCCTGTATTATTGTGCTGGATAAGGAGAATGCGGCGAGTCGGCGCGGTATCTTTATGATCGACGCCAGCAAGGGCTTTGTGAAGGATGGCAACAAGAACCGTTTGCGCCATCAGGATATTCATAAGATTGTCGATGCGTTCAATCGACAGGTCGAGGTGCCTAAGTATGCACGCATGGTGGGCACGGCGGAGATTGCTGCTAATGACTACAACCTCAACATTCCACGCTACATCGACAGCGCGGAGAGCGAAGACATACAGGATATCGCGGCACACCTGCTGGGTGGCCTTCCTGATCGCGATATTGATGCGCTGGATAGCTACTGGCAGGTATTTCCCACGCTGCGGCAGAGCCTCTTTCGAGAGGGTGCGCGAGAGGGGTATAGTATTCCTGCGGTAGAGATCGCACAGATAAAGCCGACGATTTTTGCTCATCCTGAGTTCGTGACGTATACGCAACGCGTGACGCATCTGTTCGAGCAGTGGCAAGCGAACAATTTAGCGTACCTGAGAAGTCTAGGCGTAGACAGTCATCCCAAGCAGTTGATCGAGACGCTATCCGAGGACGTGCTGCGCGTCTTTGGCAAGGCGGGACTGATCGACAAATACGACATCTATCAACACCTGATGAGCTATTGGAGCGAGACGATGCAGGACGACGTGTACATGATCGCGCTGGATGGTTGGAAGGCCAATAGCGACCTCGTACCCGCACAGCTTGTCATCGCACGCTACTTCGCAAGCGAACAGGTGGCAATCGAGCGGTTGGAGGCGGCGCGAGAGGATGTGACGCGCCAATTGGAGGAGATGGAGGAGGAATCTGGTGGCGAGGGCGGTCTGCTCGAAGAGGCGAAAAACGAGAAGGGCAGAATCACGAAGGCCAGTATAAACGTGCGGCTGAAAGATATCGTCATGGACCCCGAAGCGACAGAGGAGCGCAACCTGCTCAACCGCTATCTCGATCTGCTAGAGCAAGAAGGTGAGGCGAGCAGGAGAGTCAAGGCGGCACAAAAAGCTTTGGATGTCCAGGTAGAGGCAAAGTACAGAATGTTGAGTGAGGACGAGGTAAAGACGCTGGTGGTGGACGACAAATGGCTGGCGCGTATGGCAAGCGACGTACAGAGCGAATTGAACCGCGTCTCACAAGCATTGACGAGCCGTTGCAAACAACTTGCGGAGCGGTATGATACGCCGTTACCAAAGCTTGTCGAAGAGGTCGAAATCTTGAGCGGCAGAGTCGAGGCACATTTGCAGAGAATGGGGTTCGCATGGTAGTGACAGCACACAACATTCATTC
>CAXUHG010000233.1:0-3814 GCA_964250805.1 uncultured Ktedonobacteraceae bacterium
CGGCACTGCCACTACCATGCCCACCTAGTGATAAAATATATACATGAATTTATCACCAGACACCATTCATCGCTTACAACAGATACAGGCGGTACTCGATTTCCTGAACCCTGATACAGTGCCTCAGGCATTGCTAGTACCGGGGTCGGTGCCGCCACGCGCAACGATTATTGTGTTTCCTGGCTCGTTCAATCCGCCGACTCATGCGCATATCGCTTTGTTGCAACAGGCGCGTCTCTTCGCGCAGAAGCATGGTGCCACGTCGCTCTATGCCGCGATTAGTAAACGCATCGTCGATAAAGAGAAGGTCGAGCGTCCTACGTTGCTTGATCGTATTGATCTACTCGACACCGTGTTGCATTCCTATCTGCAAGATACAGGTATTATGCTCTTCAATCGTGGCCTCTACGTTGAGCAGGCACAGGCGGTGCGAGCGTCGTTTCCGCAGGTCGAACACCTCTTCTTTTTGCTGGGCTTTGATAAGATTGTGCAGATATTCGATCCCCACTACTACAAGGACCGCGATGCCTCACTGGTAGCTCTCTTCAACATAGCGGAACTGCTGGTTGCGCCGCGTGGCAACAATGGTGAGCAAGAACTGAACGAGTTACTACACCGCCCTGAAAACGAACAATTTTCACGTTTTGTACATTCCCTTGCATTCGATGCCCAGTATCGCAACATATCCTCTACGCAGATACGGCAAGGCGATGCCGCAGCATTGCAAGCTGTGCCACCAGAGGTACAACGGTTCATACGCGAGACACACGTTTATCAACCACCCTTGCATCAACCCGATGGCACTGAAGTTGATGAATATGCAAAGCGTGTGAAAGAAATGAGTAAGATTCTCTTTGGTAGGGACTGATTTATCACGTCCTTGGTGGGGCAGTGGGGCACACGTCACCGGAGAGAATCGTCGCCAGCGCGTTTCCCCACCCTACCCCCAGGACGCGATAAATCGGTCCCTACCACATCAAACCCGAACAAATTATGGGGCGGGTGTTGTGAGAAATTTGAAGGCATTGGCTCCGATTTGTACCATGTCGCCATCGTGCAGTATGCTCCGTTTCATAGGCTGCCCGTTGATGTGCGTTCCTGTCGCCGATTTATTATCGACCAGTTCAAATTTGCCATCTGGTAGCTCGGAAATGGTTGCATGTAGGCGACTTACGGCGAGGTCTTCCAGGAAGATATCACAGTCGCGGCTCCTTCCGATAGTCATGGTTGCGAAGAGTTCGATGCTACGTACCGCTGAGCGACCACTTACCAGTTCAAGGCGCGCTATAGTGGGTGGTTGAGCGTCGGAGAGTTGTCCGATATGGCTTTCGCGTCCACGAGACATGGGAAGTTGAAATGGCCTTGTGCCTTCGCTCGCGTTAAATGTAATTTTGCTGTTACCAAACGTCAGCTCGTCGCCATTGTTGAGCAACACTTCCTGTACGGGGCGTCCGTTCACAAAGCTATCGTTGCTCCCGTTGTCGTCACGCAACACATAGCCCGCCACCGTCCATATAATTCTCGCCTGTCTGCGGTGAACGGCGATGTCTGCCAAGAAAATATCGCATTCGCGGCTCCGTCCAATCGTGGTCACGTCCTTCCATAATTCAACGCGTTTGCCGACTGCTCCAGCCTGTATAACAAGGTATGCACCTGTTGTATGTTCTTCTGTCATTGCATCCACTCTATCCATATATAATTATTTTATTGTCATGGTCCCACACATACTGTGTTCGTCAAGGTTTCTCAGTATCAAAATAAATATGTATATTTTGTATATGCGGCGAGTATAGCGAAGAATGTAAAGCCGTGTCAAGGTTTCGCTAGCGGGAGGCCCGTAGCGCGTTGTATGATACGCACATGCTGGGTTATCACGAATAAATGATGAACATTGAATAATACATTTGGTAATCATCCTAACGGACGCCCACGAGGGGCTACCCTACTATACGTGGTGGGCGTAGCCCACTGAATCGTCAATATAGTAGGGTAGCCCCTCGTGGGCGTCCGTTGTGTTACCGCAGTATTTTGTCAATGAGCATCGTTAGGTTACATAAAGAGGAGACATTTCATCTATGGTTATGCAAATGGGTCAAGAGATCACTGTAGATTTTGACGTTCCGGCGAAGATGAGAGATGGCGTGACGCTACGCGCCAATGTCTATCGACCACAGGGCGAGGGTCAGTGGCCTGTCCTGCTCACACGTCTGCCTTATGGCAAAGACCTCCCCGGCGGTACTGCTGTGCTAGACCCGGCACAGGTTGCGCGACGTGGCTACGTGGTGATTGTTCAGGATACACGCGGACGTGCGGCTTCGGAGGGTGAATGGGACCCCATGCGTAATGAGGCTCTCGATGGCGTTGATACGATTGAATGGGCGGCTCAATTGCCCTATAGCAATGGTCGCGTTGGCATGTACGGTGCCTCGTACTATGGTTTCACACAATGGGCGTCGGCGGTATTACAGCCTGCCGCGCTCAAGGCTATGGTGCCGTTTATCACCTGGAACGACCCGCTTAATGGCGTGCTGTTTCGGGGTGGTGCGCTGGAACTCGGTACCTCTGCTAGCTGGCAACTTACGATGGGTCTCGACGAGCTATTCCGTCGTTTTCGCGGCGATCCAGACCCACGTCACATCGGTTATGCTGTATATGGCCTCATCAAAGAGATCGACGCATTAGGCTCTCAAGGCTACTGGTCGCTCCCGCTCAAGGAGTTTGCACCTATTCAACGCAATAACGTTGGTAAAGCGTTCTTTGAGAGCGTCAATTATGTTATGGACCGCGAACACGCTGATCCGCTCACCATTCTCGGCAAACATGAGAACGTGACCGTTCCCACTCTGAATGCAGGTGGCTGGTATGATATCTTCTTGCAAGATACCATCGAGAATTTCAAGATTATGCGCGAATCTGGTAGCACACCGGAGGCGCGACAGAGCAAATTGCTTATCGGTCCCTGGACGCATGGCGGCACCATGAATCCGATTGGCGAGTTGAACTTTGGCTTTGCGGCGAGTGCGGCCTTGATCGACCTGAAAATCGACTTTATGAGCTTGCAAGTGCGCTGGTTCGATCAGTTCCTCAAGGGCAACGACACAGGGCTGCTAAACGAGGCACCCATCAAACTCTTCGTCATGGGGGCGAATGTGTGGCGTGACGAGCAGGAATGGCCTCTCGCTCGTGCCGTAGAGACACGTTACTACCTGCATAGCAATGGTCACGCCAATTCGCTACGTGGCGACGGCGTGTTAAGCACCGAGACGCCAACGGAGACACACGCCGACAGCTACGCCTACGATCCCGCCAAGCCAGTAATTACGCGTGGTGGTGCCCTTCTCATGACGCCTGAGTTTCCCGGCGGTCCCTTTGATCAGCGCGAGACGGAGAGCCGCGACGATGTACTAGTCTATAGCACGCCCGAACTAACGCAAGATGTAGAGGTAACAGGACCTATCAGCGTCCACCTGTGGGCAACATCCAGTGCCACCGACACGGACTTTGTGGCGCGGCTCGTCGATGTGTACCCAAATGGCTACGCGCAGAACCTGACCGATGGCATTATTCGCGCTCGCTATCGCAACTTCGCGCAAGGTGAGCAACCATCGCTAATCGAGCCTGGAAAGCCATACGAATACGTCATTGACCTGTGGGCGACCAGCAACGTTTTTCAGCGGGGGCATCGTATTCGCCTCGATGTCACCAGCAGCAACTTCCCGCGCTGGGACCGCAATCCCAATACAGGCCACGATTTCGGTGCCGATAGCGAACTCATCGTAGCACAACAAATCGTCCTGCACGACGCCGAACACCC
>CAXUHG010000234.1:0-3810 GCA_964250805.1 uncultured Ktedonobacteraceae bacterium
GGGTGGAAGGGTACACGTCACCGAACAGAATCGTTGCCCCGCCCCACCCCCAGGACGCGATAAATCGGTCCCTACAATTGATACCATGTTTTCGCATCGACTATTCGTTTATTACCTTGTCTTCGTCGTTTTGATTAAATGGTGGGTACATGTTATGATAGAAACAGAAGAATATACTTTGAGGCTATCCTCAAGAGTATAGAGAAGTAGGTAAAGGTATGGAGACACACGACAGGCGCGTGAAGCGTACACAACAACTGCTGGCAAAAGCCTTGATCGCCCTCACTCTTGAAAAGGGCTACGAGGCGGTGACGATTCGCGACATTACGGAGTATGCGGACATCGGTTATGCCACCTTCTTTCGTCATTATACGAGCAAGGATGCTTTACTTCATGACGTATCGGATGTTGTTCTGGCAGAGCTAAATGCCTTGTTATCCGTCTCATCGGACAATGGAGTCATTGGTGAGTCGCTCTTTGTCTATGTACGTGAACATGCAAACATCATTCGCGTGCTATTGAGTAGTCACGGCACCTCTTCACTGTTACAACGCATTATCGAGATAACCACGCAGGACGTACTCAACAAAAATGCGCCATTGGAAGGGAGCATCGTGCCCGTAGAGATCGCTGCCTATCACCTCATCACCTCTTCCATTGCCTTAATCCAATGGTGGCTAGAGCATGACATGCCCTACTCGCCCGAACGTATGGGCATCATCTATCACACGCTCATCATGGAGCCGACGCACGCCGTTGCGTTTAATCCGTACTCGTTGACAAAATGATCCGTTTCATCGCACGCCCACCGCTTCATGTGAAGGGCATGGAGACGGTGTACGGGTCTGTTATCACACCTACATCTCCATCGATTCCGCTCCTCCATTGATTTCATCCCTCAATCCTTGCTGACATTGTGAATCGCTCGCAGGGCGTAATGAATTAGGCCCCTACAGGGTTTTCCTCCCCCAACATTCCAGGAATGGACGAACTGTAGGGACCTAATTCATTATGCCCACGTTCCCATCGATCACATTTACCATCTATTGAACACTGCTCTATAATCTATCATAGGAATTACATATCAGTATTTTATAGCCTAAACGGAACCACAATGCTACACACAAACACATCTCTACTAAAACGTTTCGCACCTCCAACATTCGCGCAAACATCCGTCGAAAAGTTTCTTGCTCAAAAAGCTTCTGTCCATACCTTCACATGGCTCGACGCAGCTATCGGCGTCGGCATCCTCTCAGACTTTGTACTCTCGTTTATCGACATCACGACGCACTGGTGGTATGTTGGCGCAATTGAGGTTGTGCTTTCCCTCTATCTGCTCGCTTTATTGTTTCTCAAAGACATACGACCCCTTGTGAGTAGACTGCTGCTAGTAGGTTTTATTGCTGGCATCTGTGAACTATTCACCGACGCCTCTGGTCAAAGCTTCGCGCACTCGCTTATCTACCCTACAGGTGCCCCGACTCTATGGACTTCGCCGCTCTACATGCCGCTTTCCTGGATGGTCATACTAACCCATCTCGGTTACATCGCATGGCGGCTACGAGCATTGTTAGGTCTGCGGAAAGCAACTCTCCTGAGCGGCCTCCTGGGTGCAATTCAGATACCACTCTACGAAGAGATGGCCTACTACGGAGGTTGGTGGCGTTACCAGCCCACGCACCTCATGCTTGGTCATACGCCTCTCTACGTCCTGCTCTTTGAAGGACTCATCGTTGCCGCGCTGCCCCTGCTCTATGACCGTATCGAGCGTCGTGCGTGGTCGCAAGTCGCTCTATTAGGTGTAATTGTGGGTGTGTGGATGCCGTTCGCGGCCCTGTTCTCGTGGTTGTTGTTAGGGTTGTAACGGCTTTCGTAGGGACTAGATGTATCGCGTCCATCGCGCGATTTATCGCATATCATTTGTTCACTTCACGCACCTATATCCGATAAATCGGCTTCGGACGCGATACATCTAGTCCCTACGAAATGTTAAGATATTGTCAGTTAGGATATTATCGCTATATGATATACTTCTAACAACATAGCCAACCGTCAACCTTTCATGGAGGAAGTCACCATGTCCCAGATTTCTGCGAGCAATGATGATCGCAAACTTCTCTCTGACGATGACAAACATGTAGCACCTGCAACCGAAACTGCTAATGAGAAAGAGCCGATGCGTCATGTGCATGTCGCTATTCTCGGTACGGGCTTCTCTGGTCTCGGCATGGCGATTCGTCTCAAGCAGCAAGGGCAAAACGACTTTACCGTGCTTGAGAAGGCGGCGAATATTGGCGGTACGTGGCGCGATAACACCTATCCAGGGTGTGCATGCGATGTGCCTTCGCACCTGTACTCCTTTTCGTTCGCGCTCAATCCAAACTGGACGCGCACCTACTCTTCGCAACGCGAAATTTGGGACTACCTGCGCTACTGTGCCAATAAATTCGATGTCTTGCCTCACATTCAATGGAATACCGAATTGAAACGTGCCGACTGGAACGAAGACGAGCAGTGCTGGTATATCACCACCTCGCAAGGTCATCTACGTGCCGACGTACTTATTCTAGGCAACGGACCGCTTAGCGAGCCATCGTTACCAGCTATTAAAGGCATCGAAAATTTCAAGGGTACGCTTTTTCACTCGGCAACATGGAAGCACGACTACGACCTAACGGATAAACGCGTCGGTGTGATTGGGACGGGTGCCTCAACTATTCAGTTTGTGCCACGCATTCAGCCGCAGGTTGCTCATCTCTCGCTTTTCTTGCGTACACCACCTTGGATTTTGCCCCGCTTAGACAAGCCCATTGCTCGCTGGAAGCGTACTCTGTTTCGCATACTACCCTTCACACAGCGCACTATTCGTGCCCTGTACTATGCTCAACGTGAACTCACCGCCTATGCCTTTGTCTATAAACCTGATAAGCTACAGGACGCCATGAAGCTTGCACGTGAGCATCTCGAAAGACAGGTAGCCGACCCTGAACTGCGGGCGAAGCTGACGCCGAACTACACTCTCGGCTGTAAGCGTGTGCTACTATCTGATGACTTCTATCCGTCACTCACACAGTCCAATGTTGACGTTGTGACCGAGCGCATCCGTGAGATAGGCGAATCCAGCATCATAACCAATGACGGTGTAGAGCATGAGATTGACACGCTCATCTGTGCCACAGGCTTTCATGTCACCAACGCCCAACTGCCGCAATGTATATTTGGGCGCGACGGTCAATCGCTCGACGACAAATGGCATGAAGGCTCTCGCGCCTATCTTGGCACGGCTGTCGCGGACTTCCCCAATATGTTCCTGCTCATCGGACCCAATACAGGACTTGGGCACACGTCTATGGTCTATATGATCGAGTCGCAGATCGCCTACATTCTGGATGCCCTACGCACAATGAATACGCGCGACCTGCAAACCGTCGAGATTCAGCAGCAGCAAGAGGACAAATTCAATACCGAGATGCAGCGACGCATGAAGGGTACCGTCTGGGCCTCCGGTTGCGCCAGTTGGTACCTCGACGCCAACGGACGTAACACTACAATCTGGCCCGGCTTCACCTTCGAGTTTCGCCGCAGAACGCGCCACTTCGACGCACCGCACTACAATGTGTCGCGCCGAGTTGTAGGGACCGATTTATCACGCGAAATTACACCTATACAAAATTCGTAGGGACCAGATGTATCGCGTCCGAGGCGTGATTTATCACGCGAGATCATATTAGAAATGGCTTGTAGACAGAGTTCTTCAAGATTTCGCTCAATTCATTGAGCAGCGGACGCCATACATGTGGTCCCTAC
>CAXUHG010000235.1:0-3678 GCA_964250805.1 uncultured Ktedonobacteraceae bacterium
AGCTGATGAAGTGAAGGCACACGTTGCTGCATATGTTTGGTGATGACGACAATTGGCGTGTTGCCTCGAAATGGCACCTGTCCACTGAGCATCTGGAAGAGTACGATGCCAAGTTCGTAGATATCGGCGCGATAGTCAACCTGTTCGCCGTTGACCATTTCTGGTGCCATGTATTCGGGTGTGCCAATAATAGTTCCTGCACTGGTTAGAGTTGCACCAGCGGCAGCAGAGGTGTCTTCCATGATACGCGCGATACCAAAGTCTGCTAGAACCAAGCGACCATCAGAAGCAAGCAAGAAGTTAGCCGGTTTCAAGTCACGATGCACAACGCCCTGTGCGTGAGCATAGTCTAGTGCTGCCGCCGCTTGATCTAAATACGTCGCGGTCTCTTCAAGCGAAAGCGATCCCTGCTTTTGCAGAACATCGCGCAAGCTGCCACCAGAAAGATAGGGCATAACGAGGTAGGCCATGTTATCTTGCTCACCATACTCGTAAATTGGCATGATGTTGACCTGTTCAAGTTTTGCGACAACATCAGCCTCACGACGGAAGCGCGCCAAAAATGCCTGATATATGTCTTCATCCATCATGTGGCTCGGAAGTAACACTTTTACTGCAACCCTACGCGCCGGACGTAGCTGGCGTGCGAGATAGACGGCTCCCATGCCGCCCTGCCCGACAAGCCTTTCCAATACACAGGTGCCGAGCGTTTTTCCTGTCAGATCACCTCTATTACTTACCATCGCTTTTCCGATAACCTCTTCTATTATTGCTGCTTATTCTATTTATTACAACGCTTCAGCAAGACTTTTTATAGCGTTGATTGTTTGTTATGTGACAATTGTGTGAGTCGTCTGCCTACCTCTTGTAGCATCGCATCACTTTTGCAAAAGGCGAAGCGTACATAGTTCTTCCCAATCGATGCATGTTCCTGTCCATAGAATGATTCTGGCGGAATGCAAGCAACGCCAGCGTTCTGTATGAGGTGGCGTGCAAACTCGTATGGTGTACCTTTAAAGATGGGCGAGAAGTCCGCCATGACGAAGTAGGTCCCTTCTGGTGCGACATAGGTCATACCGCTACTCGCAAGTGCTGTAAGCATAAGTTGGCGTTTCGTCTCGTACATCGACTCAAATGAAGTATAGTAGGTGTCGGGCAGATGAAGCGCATATGCCATTGCTTCTTGTGACGGATAATGCACTGCGAAGGTTACAAATTGGTGCGCTCGTCCTACTCCCTCGATCAGCGCAGGTGCCCCATAGACCCAACCGATCTTCCAACCAGTTGCACTGAACAGTTTACCCGCGCTACTCACAGTAACGGTACGCTCGAACATGCTGGGGAGCGTAGCAATAGGGATATGTCGTGCGTTGTCGAAAAGCAAATGCTCGTACACCTCGTCAGAGATAACGGTCACGTCATGCTCGATACATAGCTCCGCGATCAACGTTAGCTCTTCCCGTGTAAAGACGCGACCCGTCGGATTATGTGGCGTATTCAGAATGATTGCTCGCGTCTTTGGCGTAAACGCCGCACGTAACTCGTCGCTGTCAAATGTCCATGTTGGTGAATGTAGTGGCACATAGACAGGAATAGCGTTCGCCATGATAATTCCTGGTACATAGGAGTCATAAAAAGGCTCGATGACGATAACTTCATCGCCTGGGTCAACCAGACCCATCAGTGCAGAGAGAATGCCCTCCGTTGCCCCCGCTGTGACAACAACGCCACGTGCCGGATCAATCTCCATATCATAAAACCGCGCCGCATGTTCGACCACAGCATTGCGTAGTGCAGGACTGCCGGGACCAGGGGCATATTGATTGTACTTGCCCGACTGTGCTGCCTCTACCAAGTGCTGTACGATATCGGGCGGCGTGTCAAAGTCCGGCTTGCCCTGTCCCAGATTGAGCGCATTATATTGCTGGGCTAGCATGTTGATCTCGGTGAAGATGGTGGTACCAAAGGTTGCCACGCGGTGTGCGGAGGTAGCCATACAAAAAAACTCCAATAATTCACAATGATATACGATAAAACAATAGTATACTCCATGTGCCTACACTTCTAGTAGCTCTATGTGTATCACTATCCAGTTAGCTATAAAGAACATGGTTATTGTACGCAAAATCCGTTCGTAGAGCAAGATTGTAACGATAAAAGTTGTGTGCTATTCTGTACTAGCAAATGGACTATGGTTATTTTCACTATACGGTGACGTTTCTTACAACAAAAATGAAAATTGACATTCGCTTTCTATCCTGTTATCCTATAGGCAACAAAACTGAATAAAGTCTGTCCCGCGTTGAACGAACAAAGTATGAGGAAAGTGACCGACAGCGAGCCGATGACGATGAGAGATCGACATGGATGCACACCCTCAGAACCGCCTCGGAAGTGGCTCACCGAAGAAAGTCATATGACAAGTAGGTGAAGATGGATGGCTCCCATGCAGCATATGAGCCGATAAAAAAGTGGTCTTTCCACGCTCGTTACAACGATGTAGAGGACGTGGGCCGTGAGAGATGCGGCTTCTTTGCAGAAGATTGAAAGACAATGTGGGTGGTACCACGGGAGCATACGCTCTCGTCCCTATGTGTAGGGGCGAGGGCTTTTTTATTGCCCTTGCCTGCTGAAATTCTCATCTCGAAAGGAGCAAGGCATGATTACTGTCTCTATCGTGAACGTGACCAGTTATACGGCTTTGGAATTATTGCGTTTGCTGGCACAACACCCACAATTTGTCGTTACCTCCGTCACTGGACGTAGTGCGGTTGGCAAGCGGCTAGGAGAGATGTTTCCACAACTCTATGCCAATACCACCATTGACCCCTCTCTCATAATAACAGAGAAGCCCGCTAAAACTGATCTAGCCTTCGTCTGCTTACCACATGCAGCGGCGGCGGAAGCGGCACTTACCCTCTTGGAGCAGGGCACAAAAGTTGTCGATCTCTCAGCAGATTTTCGCCTCCACGACAAGAACACCTACGAACAGTGGTACAAACATACACATCCCGCTCCAGCCTTGTTGGAAACGACGGTGTACGGCCTCTGTGAACGCTATCGTGACCAGATTAGTCAGGCAAGCCTCGTAGCGAATCCAGGGTGTTATGCAACCGCCTCTATCCTCGCGCTTCTCCCAGCTTTGGCATCAGATATCATTCAGCCAGGCATTATCATCGACGCGAAATCAGGTGTGAGCGGTGCAGGTCGTAGTCCCTCCCTCACTACCATTTTTGACGAGGTGGATGAGAACATCAATGCGTATAGCCTCGACGGGCACCGTCATCTGCCAGAGATTACGCAGGAACTCGAACGCGCCACTTCTCATAGAAATCAATCTGCCGTAGAACAGTTACGCATAACCTTCATCCCACATCTTATGCCAATGACTCGCGGCATTCTCGCAACATGCTACGCCGATTTGAAGGACACTACATTGACCACCGAAGACGTTCGTACACAGTACGAACAATACTATGCCAACGAACCATTTGTGCATGTCGTCGATCAATCACCGCACACCAAATGGACGTATGGCAGCAACCACTGCTTTATTCATCCCTTCGTCGATACTCGTACTCAGCGTCTCGTCGTAATCTCAT
The DNA here is from genome assembly GCA_964250805.1 of uncultured Ktedonobacteraceae bacterium. GTDB lineage: Bacteria > Chloroflexota > Ktedonobacteria > Ktedonobacterales > Ktedonobacteraceae > JBBQVS01. The sequence continues at coordinate 3,603 of CAXUHG010000235.1, forward strand.
GCCTCGACAACCTAGTCAAAGGAGCATCAGGCCAAGCATTACAGAACGCGAATATTCTCTACGGCTTGCCAGAAAC
>CAXUHG010000236.1:0-3577 GCA_964250805.1 uncultured Ktedonobacteraceae bacterium
CCTCCACGTTCCCCCACCCCAGCCCCACCGAGGACGCGATAAATCGGTCCCTACCTTGCTGCATTTGTTCATATCCCCCACACGACCACGATAATCAATAATGAGAGCGCGATGGAACCGCCGACAAATAGCCAGTTAGCCCAGCGTAACCAGAATGATTTGCGTTGCGTCATCTTTTGTAGGGCGTCGCGCATACTGGTGATGTTTTGGCTGTTGTAGTTGTAGGCGAAGGGACGGATGGCACGAATGGCGGCTAAGAGCGATGCCATAAACAAGGCGAGCGCGATAATGATGCATACTTTCGCGGTGGTGTTGCCTTTCAGGTAGGCGGGCGGGAAGGTGCCGCTCAACGCTGTGACCGCGAAGAGGACGGTGAGGAAGGTGGCGATGCGCTCGATCAGGCTCTTGCCGGTTGCGTCCAGGAAGTCTAGCTGCTTGCCGCGCATGTCGGAGAAGAGGGCAAAAACATCGTTGCCTTCTTCGGATGGCTCGGCAGAGCCATCGTAGTGGGGTATAGATTGCGCGGCTTGCCCCGTTTGTTGCTGGTTGTTGCTCATTCTTATTTATATCCTTCGCAATCTACTTCGGGATACATTTCAATACCACAACCCTGTGTTGGGCAATGTAAGATCAGTTGTTCCTTCGTACCTCGCAGTACCTTCTGATTTCTACGACACACCTCGTCTTTATCAAAGGTGTTGGTATGTCCATTGGGGCAAGTCGAGGTGAAAAGAGAACCTTTATACGCCTGTTGTGGAACACTATTTGTCTGCGGCGCGAGTGTCGGTACGCTACTCTTCGTCCGACCGATCACCTCGTAGGCGGCATCGCTTACGCTGGTGATGGTGTCGTCGCTGGCGAGAATTTCTAGCAATGCCCTGACCTCTTTGCGGTGCTGCCCCTGTTCAAGCATCTCTTCGGCTCGGTCAATCGCCTCTCTACGTACAGGTGCCGATGCATCTATTGCTTGCTCGTAAAGGGTGAGCAAGGGGTCTGTGTTGTGGGCTGGTGGAAGGTGTGGGACAAGCAATGGAGAGAGCGTGTCACATGTTGCACGGCTACTTGTAACAGTTTGGCTTGTTTGGAGCGTTGACGGAACGAGTACGTTGTCGAGGGCGATGGTGACGATAGATTTGTGCATGCCCTGTGCGAATTGGAGGGCGTTGCGTACTATCTCTGCCTGTGGCGTATCGGGACTCCATAGTACAATGACGGCGGCACAGCCTACGAGATTGAGCTTTGGGGTGTAGGGCTGCAATTCGCCTTTGGCATCAAATGCTTGCACATCTTTATCGACGTGGTAGCCGCTGGTTGTGAGGTCCAGTGCGAGACGGTCGGCGCATACGGCGTCGGCATCGGCGTGTAAAATGAATAGGCGCGTCATGATAGGGTTCCCTCCTGCTCTCTTCGACAACAATACTAATCGCTATTTATATGTTGTATGTTCGCTGCTATGTATAAACAAACTATACTATATAACGTGCGTTTTGTCTTGTTGTCTAACGTGAGGGGGATGGTTTTGATGGATGCCTCTTAAAATTCGTAGGGACCAGATTTATCGCGTCCGTTTGCGTGATTTATCACGCGAGATCGCTTTTGAAACTGTGTGCAGACAAGGTTAGTAACAATCTCGCTCAATAAATTGAGCCTCGGACGCGATAAATCTGGTCCCTACGAAACCATCGAATCAAGTTGTGTTTTCGACTCTGCAAAAATACATTTCGCTACTGACATACTGTTGTCACTTCGCTATTCTATACTGTTCATGTAAAGACAAAGTACTGGTAACAAACAGAATACAGTTGAATATGCAGAATAGGAGAACAAACGTTATGTTGACAACAGGCTTGAATTTCGTGATGATGCACGTTTCTAATGTCACGGAGGCTACAGATTTTTTCACTAAGAACTTCGATCTTGAGGTAGATTTGCAACTACCAGACTTTGTGCAGTTCAAGCAGCCAGGAGGCAACGGTGCCGCGCTCGCGATTGGCAAGGGCGACACTACACCTGATATCGGTACGGAGTTTTGGTGGTACGTCGAGGATGCCGATAAAGCACTTGCGACGCTACAACAGAGAGGCGTGACGATCCACAAGCCACTTACTACTATGCCCTTCGGTCGCACATTCTCGGTGGAGGGACCGGGCGGATACGTGTTGTACTTATTGCAATTGGCATAGTATTGAAAGAGGGCAAGAGATGAGGCGTGAACGCCTCATCTCTTGCCCTCTTTCAATACTGTTCATATCAATCATGGCGATGCTTTCTACGTGGAAATACACTATGACCGCCAATGCTGAGAATCGTACCTGCACTTCCAATACTCAATATGCTCCCGACACTTCCAATGCTGAGGATGCTGCCCGTACTGCCAATACTTATAATACTTCCCGCGCTACCAATACTAAACAGGCTGCCAGCACTGAATAAGCTCCACACACTTGCAAAGCTCGCATAGCTGTTGATGCTTAGGTAGGAGAGCGCGGAACGTTGCCATAGTTTTTGTGGATTGAGTGCTTCTGGTGTAAGTGTTTTGCTCATTATATATATTTACCCTTCGTTAGATACATACTTACCTCTTTTTTAGATTCGTCAAAGTGATGGTTAGTAATATGCCCATTATACCCCAGCATGTAGCACTAAACATGTTAATGTAGGGACCAGGAGATGAAGGTGGTATATAAGCGGCAAAAACAAAGCCAGCAATGGCAAGAATAATACCTGCGATAAGGGGTAGAATAATATCTTTTGAACGCATAGTATCTCAATTCCATATGCTAAAGGCTTTGTAACGCGATACGCGCTATCTGTATCTCTTCATTCCTACGTGTGGTATCGTCCATCATGCGTCCTACACCAACGGTGAAAATGACGTTATCTATCAGAACATCTACGTTGGAAAAAGGGCGTTGCTCCACGAAAGCTTGATCACCCAGGCCGCTTAAAGGCTTAGGATCCATTGCACTAGATTTTGCAATATAACTACTTAAATGGTCCTTTGCGCTTGCCACATCCTGATCTACATTCAGATCAATGTCCACCTCTCCACCATTTTGAACGGTGTAGATGCAGTCGTTTATAAAATAGCGTCCGTTGATCTTGTCTGGCTCTTGCACCGTTACGGGTGCCTTGATAATTTGCTCGATTTGAGCCTTCGTGACCAATGAACACGAGTCTAAGGTATCGAGTATATGTCTTGCTACATGAGGGGTCGGCGTTGGCGTGCTAGCGGTTGTGGTGAATGGAATGCTGCTACACGCGGTTAAACAAAGGAAAAGGGTTGCAAGAAATAAGGGAGTACATTTTTTAGATAAGAACTGTTTACGCATCGAATGAACATATCCTTTTGTTTTGAAATGATATGTTCTTTATACCACATCCATTGATAGTTGTATATACTTGATTTACTACTCGCCGCCTTCGGCGGCGAATGGGAAAGGGGAGACTGAGGCACAGCCCCGTAGACGTTACCTTTAGCCCAAAAGCGGTCTGTGGTGAAGCCAGGGCGCCCGCAAGGGGACGCTTTCAACAGTAGGTTTTTTGGAAAGGTACCAAAAGATGGTCAAAAACGCAT
>CAXUHG010000237.1:0-3563 GCA_964250805.1 uncultured Ktedonobacteraceae bacterium
ATCTTGAGGTTGCACAGGATCATACTTTCACGGTGGGAGATGGACAGTGGGTGGTTCATAACTGTGGATGGGATGGAGACTCTATAGAGGATTATCCAGGGGCTACACCTGTCGGTAAACTGAGTAGAGTAAACGATAACTACATAAAACAAAACGGGGTTGATGCTCATAGGCTCAAAGATGACATACCTTTAGATGGACCGGGTTCCCGCTTCAATCTCTACAAAGATAGGGATGGCTGGCTTTTTAAAGTACCAAATGGGAAAAATCCTGCTACATTTGCGGTAGATACTGGTTTCAACATTTACGATTATATGAATGATTGAAGGAGAGTACTCTTGTTAGACGAAATTCCGTGGGAGCAATTAGCGGATGGAACAAAAGCGAAGTTGCTTCACAAGGACGAAGAGGAAACCAAAAAAACGCGAGCCTTACGTTCTGCTTTGAAGTTTTCAAGCCTTCAAGAACAGAAGTTGTACTCCGTTAATATTATCAGTGCGAATTTTCATGGGAAGCTTGGAGTGTTTCGCCCTTCCGTCAGCGTTTTTCTTTGGAGACCTACTACTATGCAATGGTTAGGTGTGTATACTCTGGATGTGAGCGATGACGATGATGAGGAAGGAAAAGAATACGAACGCGATATTCCTCATTTGTGTCTGAGACGAGCTATCTGGCGGACGAAAAGAGATGTGCATGAATTTCGCGTGGCTCCCAAGAAGGGGGAGTATGTGAAACAAGGAGGACTCTTTGAGGGTCATATTCTCTTTGGGACACCGCTCCTCTACCCCGAAATTGACACCATGATGGGAGAAATTCGAGGGTTGATTCAGCAAGGAATAGCACTTCAACCTACGTCAAGAAGTGAGTTTCCAGGGGTAATCTTACGTGTGGATGTTCATAGCGATATCAATTTTTCCTTAGATTATGCATTATATCAGCGAAAGAATGAGCAACTTGAATCATGGGCGAAAAGGTGGTATACCACCTTTACTCAACTCGACTTCAAGGGGGGCATTCTCCCAGATGACGGATGCGTGATCAGCTACTCTTTTCCGATAGAGGAGGTGATTGAATATATTTCGGGTTAACTTGTTCCGTATCCTACAAAGGTGATATTACGAGAACGAATAGTCCGATAATTTGGAGTAATCAATACTTCTCTTAGGAGTGGTTAGACTCAATTAACAGTGTACCTCAATCACATCGAAAATGCCAACTTTTGATATGATTGAGGTATCTTTGCCATTACTAAAAGCTTGTTCGGAAACTTGCAGTCCGTATATAGTAAGGTTAGTCCGCTTCTGGGCGTCCGTTGGTTTCCGAATAAGTTCTAAGTATACTCAAGACGAAGAGTGAAAAGATGTTTTTCGATCAACTTCCAGACGAGTTACAACGTACAGCCTATCCGCTCGAAGAATTTGGCGTGAACGAATATGCGTGGAACTATGAAGAGGTCAAAAAGGTCATTGTGTCCTTAGCGGAGCAGAAGTATGCGATTTTAGGCGGCGATGTTTGGAAAAAAGAAGGAACATCCTTTATCTCTACCTATGATGGTTGGTATCTGAACTATGGTTCTCTTTCATGGGATGACTATATCGAGCAGAGTAAGGAAAAAGCCCTTGCATACATAGATTTCTATCATGATAGAAATGGTGATGACTATTATTATGTACCAGTGGCTTCCTTGACCAGGATAGGAAAGCTATAAGGAGTAGAGACAAAGGATATCTCCGGCACACCTCCCTGTAGTGGGCAAAGCATTGCAGTAGGAACGTTGACGGCAGCCCAATACCAACAAAGTAATACCTACACTGTTGAGAGCGGACTAGTCACTGGACCCTCTGGCAACTACACCTATGGCGATAGTAGCCATCCCCATGCCGTCACCTCGACCAGCAACGGCTACAGCGCAGTTTATGACGCCTCTGGCGACATGATTTGCTGCGCCACCACGACCGCCAGCACCTGTAGCGGCTCGTCACCCACTGGGCAACAACTCAGCTACGATGCCGAGGGACGCCTCTCGCTGTGGCAGAACCAGCCAACCTCACTCACACAAACTGTACACTCTCTCTATGAGGGCTAAAACTTTACATTGACAGAGAATTTGACATGAGTAGATGATGTCCGTTTAGGATAGTAGGATGTATAGAACTGACGTGCAACGAAAGGCTTTAGACAGTGAACGATAACGATTGGCTCATTGTTTACTTGTTATCCCCTGGTTTTCTCCTCTTCTGTTTCACATTTTTTATAAATCGTGTTTTATCGAGACGAATTCAACGGAGAGATGCGGCAAATAACTTCCTGAGAGAGAACGGCATTCCTGTCACTGGCACAGTTGTAGACTGTTCTCGAAGGATGATAGACCTAAGACATTACTGGTTTACTGTGTTAGGATGGGATTTGGAGTAGGCATTGTTGTCGTGTTACTAATCACTTTGATTTCGAGGTTTTTACCTTCCTGATGAATGAAAAAGATATGTCCTTACACATTTGTGCTACAATAGCGTATCAGGGCTTTTCTTTTGCACCTTCATGCTTCAGAAAGCATAGAGAAGTAGCAGACGAAGAATAGATGTATCGAAGGGGGCACTACATATGTCAAACGAGAATTATAATCAGAATGCGCAACAGCCGATTGGACACGAGCAGGCCGAGCAATTGAAGCAACTGGCAGAGCAAAGAATTGACGCGACTATTGATCAATATGCCCAGAAAATTCCCGGTGGCACACAGGTTAGTCAACAGGCGAAGGATGCGGCGGGTAATGTTCTCGACGGTCTTGAGAAGCAGGCCGAGGCGCAGGCGGGCAACCTGCTGGGCAACGCTGGTAACGAGATTGGCGGCCTCTTCGGTCATCAAAATGAACAGAATAAACTGTAAAATAGAATATTTGTCTTGATTTACACTTGCCACCGCAAGTGTAAATCAAGACAAATATTCTATTAGAAGAAATTTTTAATGTGAGAGAATAATGGCAGAGACACGACAGGAATTTCCGATAGAGATACAGTTGCGTAAGGACATCCAGGACGCGCAGCGGGCGCATAGTCAATTGAAGCTGGACACGTTGCGTATGGCACTTGGGGCTATTCACAATCTTGAGATTGCACGCACAGACCGTAAAAATCCAGAGTATGGGCAGCCGTTGACCGAGGCCGATTGTATACGTGTGCTTGAGCAAGAAGTTAAGAAGCGCAATCAGGCTATCGCGCTCTACAAGCAGGGCAATCGCCCCGAACTTGCCGCGAAAGAGCAGCAAGAGCTAGATATTCTACAGACCTACCTGAGTGCATCACAGATGAGCGACAATGATATACGTGCTATTGTGACGCGATTGGTCGCCGAGAATGGGAAAGAGTTTCGGCGCGTCATGCCCCTTGCCGCGAAAGAGACAAAAGGCAAGGCCGATGGTTCACGCGTGCAACGCATCGTCAAAGAAATAACTCAATAAAAAAGAATAGCAGAGTCAGTGCTTCTCGGACACGTCCGAGAAGCACTGACGCTGCTATTCTTTTTTATTGAGACTAAGCTGTGATAGCAGGAGATGCCTCATCAGC
>CAXUHG010000238.1:0-3484 GCA_964250805.1 uncultured Ktedonobacteraceae bacterium
AGCTTTATTCTGCGTGACCCCAACAAGTGTATTAACTGTACGCAGTGTGTGCGCGTCTGTCATGATGTCATCGGTCCCGACTGCTACGGTATGTTCGGTAAAGGCTTCGATACGATTGTGGAGACGCCCTTCAATGTGAGCTTGCACGATACCGATTGTGTCTCGTGTGGCGCCTGTGTGCAGGTCTGTCCCACTGGTTCGCTCATGATGGCGGAGCGCACCTTGAAACGCTATGCCTTCGCACTGGATCGCTGTATCTTCTGTGGCGATTGTGTCGAGGTATGCCCTCACGGAGCGTTGGGAGAGACGCCCAACTTCGAGCTATCCTTCTTCAACCGTTACGGTGATGATGTGACGCTAGAAAAAGACGATCTTGCCAACGCCCCCAACTACCTCGTGCGCCAACGCTTGCCGAGAAGCAAAAAGAGCTTACCAATGATGAACCCATTAGTGCGTCCACTACCAGCACGCGGAATTCGCGAGTAACAGATTTTGTAAAAAAGGGGCATGGCTGACAAATCAGCCATGCCCCTTTTTTATCGTAGGGACCCGATTTATCGCGTCCGAGGGTGTGATTTATCACGCGAGATCATACGTAAGGCGGCTTGTATAGTGGTTTTATAATGATCTCGCTCAATAAATTGAGCCTATGGACGCGATAAATCTAGTCCCTACGAAAATCCATCGTGTGAGTCTTTACAGGTTAGCGGGTCCCGTTGGAGGATATGGCGGAATATTCATTTGTGCCTGTGGCTGCTGTTGTCGCACCTGATTATCAATCGAAGTGAGTACTTCATGTACAACATTATTCTGTGAAACCGCCCCAATTGCTGCCGTGATGAGCAAGGGATGCAACACCAAGCCAACGGCACCAACAGCTATCTGATCCGTCCAATCCTGTGCGCCAACCTGTACAAGTGTGCCACCATTGATGCGTTGCAACGTAATACCTAGCACTTTGTTGAAGCCTGTAATGGCGCGTAACGTATCTTCCTTACGCAACTGCACTGTGATCTGCTCTGGATTACCAAATTGTTGTGCTTGATAGCCCTTCGCCTGATACTCGAAGACAAGTGCTTGCGCTATACTTTGCAGTTCGAGTGTCTGTGTCTGGTAAAAACGTGTCTCCATTATCTTTTCTCCTTCATATAGTTTCAATATGTATCTTCTTGAATATTGGCTACCTCTTTGTATACGACGCGAGACGTAAGAGGTTATACACGTCGATAAGTGTGTAAACGAATCCTTTTCACATTTATAAAATTCTTATAGCCATAAAGTATTATTTTGTACTTACTATGCTCATCCATTTTTATCGGTATTATGTGGTACAATAGGAAGAATATCCACAGGCAAGGAGTACTATACCGCGATGAAGCGTGTTTTGCGATTTCCTAAAGGGTTTTTGTGGGGGACAGCATCGTCTTCATATCAATGTGAGGGGGGCAATACAAATAATCAGTGGTATCGCTGGGAGCAGCAGGGGCACATTCTGAGCGGCGAGCAGTGTGGGGATGCCGCTAATTGGTGGGAGCAGGCGGAACATGATTTTGAACTGGCGGAACAGATGGAGAACAATGCCCTACGTTTGAGCCTGGAATGGAGCCGCATCGAGCCACAAGAAGGACATTGGGATAGTGCCGCTCTTGACCGCTATCGCCTGATGCTTCACGACCTGCACAGACGAGGTATAAAACCCATTGTCACGCTGCATCATTTTACAGAACCGCTCTGGTTTGTGGAGCGTGGTGGATTTACTAAAGAGGCGAATATCAGCTTTTTTGTGCGCTATGCAAACTATGTGGTTCAGGTGTTACATGACCTCTGTGATTTCTGGATTACGATTAACGAGCCTAACGTGTATGCGATACAGGGCTATCAGCTAGGCGTGTTTCCCCCCGGAGAGCAGAATGCAACGCGTACATTGACTGTCGCTCACTCGCTTCTCCAGGCTCATGTTGAAACGTTTTACGCTATACGTCGCATTCAGCCAGAGGCGCAGATTGGCTACTGTCTTCACTACCGTCTCTTCGATCCCATGAATGCCTTATCTCCCTTAGATCGCAGTGTTGCCAGTGTACAGGAGACTCTTTTCAATTGGGCGGCACTACAGGCAGCGGAAAGTGGTCATTTCCCATTTCCTGCCAACACACTGCTTGCTCCTATTGCAAGAGCTGCTGGCACACGAGACTTTCATGGCATCAATTACTACACGCGTAACATGGTGCGTTTCGACCCTACTATTCCTCTGGAAATGTTTGGTAGACGTTCTATACGCAAGGGGGCGATTCGCAACGACGCAGGGCTGGACGAGGACTTTGGTGAAATCTATCCAGAGGGTCTCTACCGTGTACTGAAGGCTGTTCATCAACGTACTAGAGGTAATAAGCCCTTGTACATCACCGAAAACGGTTTTAGCGATGCACGTGATGATCGGCGTCCCCGTGCTATCTTGGAACACCTTGCGATGGTGCATCGTGCTATCCAGAGTGGTATTCCTGTACGGGGCTATCTGCACTGGTCGCTGGTTGACAATTTCGAGTGGAATAACGGCTGGTACGTGCGCTTTGGTCTCGTTGAAATTGACCCGCATACCCAGGAACGCTTTCCACGCCGTAGTGCAAGTATGTTCGGTGAAATATGTCGTGCCAATGCGATAACCGAAGAGATTGTTGAACGCTATGTACCGGATGCGAGAGAGACGATCTTTGGCAAGACTCGAACGGTGCCGCTCATTGTTTAGGGTGAGAGACGATGTGATTTTTTCTCGTCTTTTCCGTCTATCTATACAGATTATTATGTTTGTATAGCAGTAAGAACTAGAGAAAAAAATGGATATTGCAACATCCTACGGTCTTTCCTATGGTTTAGCGCTCTCATCCGGCGTGAATGCATACTTTCCCCTGCTTGCCTTCGCTGTATCTGCACGCTGGCTACATCTCTATAAGGTCAATCCCGCCTTCTCGTTTGTCACGCAGTCGTGGTTTATGGCTCTGCTCTTGATTCTGGCACTGGCAGACCTCTTCGCGGATAAAATACCCATCGTCGATCATCTCTGGGATGCTATTCATACCGCGATACGTCCGCTCGCTGGTGCCCTCGTTGCCGCCGCTAGCGACAACAGCATCCACATTCCAAACACGACTACATTGCTAGGAGGGCATCAAGTGATGACTATGGGCATCAACCTACCTGCTTCGTTAATTGTCGTTATGGTTATTGGAGCAGCCCTTGCCCTTATGACACATACCGCAAAAGCCGCGACTCGTGTTGCCTCTACCGCGACTACCGCGGGGCTACTCAATATCGTATTAAGCGTTGTAGAAGACGTTGGCGTTGTTATTACAACACTTTTAGCACTATTCGCGCCAGTGGTGATGTTTGTAATAGTGATTGTCTTTGTGGTTGTCTTTGTATTACTCGCACGAACCATTCTTCGCTTGTTTAACCGCCGAAGAAATCAGCGCGTGCAGTATCGTTAAAC
>CAXUHG010000239.1:0-3478 GCA_964250805.1 uncultured Ktedonobacteraceae bacterium
ACCTGCCCATTCAGGACAGACCCTACGACTCTCGCACCAGCATCTATATGTTAGCAGCCACGATGCATCACGTCCTCACCAATCTCGCGCCGCCACACTATCCGGCCTATCCGCCAGTACGCATGCTCAACCCCGATGTCTCGCTAGAACTCGAAGCCATTCTTAGTCGCGCCTTAGTGGAAGAACGTGCCTTACGCTACCAGACTTATGAAGCAATGCGTAAAGACGTGCAAAAACTGTTGTAAAAAATACACTACAACAAATCAATTACCTTCTTTACATCGAAATCTTTAGCGAACAAACAAATCCGTGAGTTCGCGGAATTTCTTTTCCTTGCCCCATATATACTTTCCTTGCAGAAAGACGCCATACGCCTCCTGATATCGCTTCTCGCTTCGCAACTGCAAAGCTCCGTCTCGTCCTGCTTGGAGATAAAAACAATAGCTTTCCAAATCACCTAGTGCGAGTGCCATTTCTGCTTGATGATTGACGATTTCGATATGATTTCGTTCCGAAACCATTTTTGTTGGCTTTGTACTCGCCACACGGTCAAAAGCTAGACGGGCATACTGCGGTTGCTCACGCTCCAGATGCGTCAAACCCTCCCACAAACAGAGCGAAGGGAAGCCGTAGTCGGCATAAAGAGAACTTGGATCGGTTTCTGGATGCTCAGGAAATGCTTCTTGAGCCATACCTATACAAGTAAGCGCATCTTGCTCCTTTCCATGTTGAGTATAGACGATGCCTAGCTTGGCATATAAGCTACTTTGCAAGAGAGGTGATGCATCCTTCACATACAGTAAGGCTTCTTGATAGGTTTTGAGTGCGAGTGTCTGCTCATGACAATAGTAATACGTTGTTCCCAATTTTGTGAGGGAGGCGACTAGCAAATTTGTGTCTCCTGCTAGTTTGCTGTAATGCACCGCCTGTTGGCAATACCGCTTGCGTGCAGGAATATCGAGACTATGACCTGCGAGAATGTTTGCCAGTTGATACCCCTGTGAGGCGAGTTTCGCTATTTCCTTTTGATAATGAGATGGTTGTAACGCCAGTGCCTCTAATTTTTGGAGATAGACCGAGAGAACATGTTCTATGACGGGAAGATCATTCCCTTTACTCAAATGCCAGCACGCCGTAATACTAGCAGCACACGACAATAACAAATCCTCGTCGAATGCGTCCGCTGTTTGAGACTGGAAAGAATGCAGTGAAAACGAGAGTGGAAGCGACGCAATAAGCGTAATCGCATCTCTGCGTGAGAGATGATGTTCAGCATTTATTACAGGATGTTCCGTTATCTCGAACGCTTTAATTTCTTTGTCGATGCTTGTTTGAAGCGTGCTATAGGACGGTATCTTTCCAGCACATTCGGAAATCAATTTCATAATACGAGAGAGAAGTGTTTCTGATAACTGATGCGTTCCAAGCTTGTTTGTGGAAGGTGCAATGTGCAATGTATCGGCTTTTTGTGAATCAATGACAGGTGCAATTCTTTCTTTGCTCTTGGTCTTTCGTGTCTCTTCTGTCACCAACCCTAAATCCTCAGAAGTTTGCTGAAAAAATTCACATAAGAGCAGGCGTGAGGTGGGATTGATATACATATTGTGTTCTGCGCGCCAAATAGTCTGGTCACTCACTTTTGCGAGTTCTGCAAGCTTCTTTTGTGTTAAATTCAGTCGTATACGTGCGGCCTGTAGAGGGTGTAGAGGTGTTTTGTCCATACACTATTTCTCCATAAGGTAATCTATTGGCTTTGTTACAAACTGATAGCAAAGAGAGAACTATCTGTCGAGTCTCTGGAACCTTCATTCATCGCGTTTTCACGAAAAGTCATGTACACTTCAATCGTACCATACGAACGTGCCCTGATACAAAAAAAGGTGACGAAAAATTGTATGGGAAATAACATTTTAGGGGAGTAGTAACACTGATGAATAACATAGAAAACAAAAGCGAAGTTGCTCGCTTCCGCGAGCAACAAGCTCTGCAAGAACAAGCCTCGCGTTGGGGACTCTATGGTCCAGCCATCGTCGCTAATCACAACAGCATCACGGCTCGACTGCAACTGGGAGCGGAGCGCATTACGCGACTGATGCAGCAAGGCAAAATGCAGGAGGCCGCCCACTTGATGGAGCAACCCGATTGGGGCGCGGATATGCAAGAGCATCAGGCAGAATAGAGGAGGAGAATATGGCTCGCCGGAACACACACACGTATCACTGGCAACGCTACCCCATCGAAAATCAGCGAACACAACCTTTACCTACGGGCAACCTCGCGTTTCGCTCGTATCTCTCCGTACACCATCTCACCATCTTCGATATCGCTCAGGTGTCGCCGCTGCGACTTGTGACCCTCTGGAACATCCAGCACAACATTCCCATTCAAGCAGCGCGTGAGCAGCTAGTACGAGCAACGTTACGAAGGATGACAGGAGTTGCCTACACAGGACCAATTGTGGTGCATCCCAAGGAACACCCTGGAAATGAACATGCGGTGAGACAGAAAAGGTAAGACCATGAACACTCCTGAACCGCCAGCCGACGTACCCAGTCTTCGCCTCTCACTCACGGATATTTCCGTCCTTGCCACGATGCTTGGGAGCTATCTCATGTATTTGCGACGTGGCGTCTCGCCCTCAAAGAAGCGCGACAGGGAAATAGTGTTACTGGCAGATATCCATCGTCGTATGGTGGCGATGCTCTCAACCGAGGGCGGAATGATTCTCTTGACAACGGCAGATATCGAGGCACTGGCGGATGCATTACAGAGCTTCATCACGCTGATGCCACGTATGATCGCACCTTCGGAGGGACGCAATGAGGCACTGAAACAACTCAAGGCGATACGCGGGCATGTGTTAGGGATGCTAGAAGGGAAAAGCTATTGAATGGGCACCAGGGTATCTCGCAAGGGGATACCCTGGTGCCCATTCAATAGCTTTTTACGATTTACCCTCTCTTATCGAGTGGCACGTATTCCGTCACTTTTTGCCCGACATATTCGGCGCGTGGACGAATCAGACGATTGTTGGCATATTGCTCAAGAATGTGGGCGGTCCAGCCAGCCGTGCGGCTACTGGCGAAGATGGGGGTGTCAAGGTCGATGGGAATACCAAGCGAGTAGTAGACGGAGGCAGAATAAAAATCGACGTTCGCATACAAACCTTTATGCTCCATCACATACTTCTCGATGATGCGCGAAATCTCGTACCAGCGTGTGTCGTTGTTGCGTTTGCCAAGTTCCTCGGACATCGCCCTGAGATGAGTCGCGCGTGGGTCATCGGTGCGGTAGACGCGATGCCCGAAGCCCATAATACGCTCTTTCCGCTCCAATGCATCATGAATATAGGCTTCAGCATGCGAAGGCTCACCAATGCGGAGCAGCATGCGAATCACCTGCTCGTTCGCGCCACCATGTAGCGGACCCGACAACGCTCCAATTGCCGAGGTAACGGAGGCATACATGTCAGCCTTCG
>CAXUHG010000240.1:0-3472 GCA_964250805.1 uncultured Ktedonobacteraceae bacterium
GGCTAATTCTTACTCTTTGCGCTATTCTTATTTTTTGCGGCGGTCTTCGACGCGGGCAGAGGCGGTTTTGGACTCTCCACCGCTAGCGCGGGGAAGGCTATCGGTTGGGACAAGCTCTACTTTTGGCGAGTTGCCGGTGATGGTTTTGACGGACTCAGCCATTTGACGACCAAGGCTATGTGCGCGTTCGGGATGATCTAGCAGGGCGGCGTCTTTGACTTCGACTTTGAGGTCGAAGGTGTCGAGGTCGTTGCGCCTATCGACGATGATGCGGAAGTTCGCGCCCGTTTCTGGGAATTTGACGAGGGCGGCTTCGACCTGACTGGGGAAGACAATGAGGCCGCGAATGGATACGGCGTCGTCGCTACGCCCTTTAATCGAGGCGATTTTTGGATGCGTGCGACCACAGGCACAACGCTCTTCCCACCATGTGCGCGAGAGATCGCGGCTACGGTAGCGAATCATGGCGGTGCCATCGGCAGAGAGCCATGTCCAGACCAGTTCACCGTCCTTACCATCCTCGACGGGTTCGCCAGTTTCGGGGTCGATACATTCGACAAGGAAGGCATCAGCCCACGCATGCATGCCGTCGCGGACTTCGCATTCGCAGGTCATACCGGGGCCGAGAAACTCGGTCATGCCAAATTCGTCGTAGGCGGTGATGTTGAAGAGTTCTTCGAGCTTTAGACGCGTCTCCCAGGGCCAGGGTTCGGCTCCGAACAGGCCAATTTTGAGGTGAGTGTCTTTGAAGTTGACGCCGCGCTCACGCGCCTTGTTGCCGACATAAAGGCCGACAGAGGGAGTCATGCAGAAAGCGGTGACGCCAAAGTCGAGAATGAAGTCGAGCATGCGGTCATATTGACGCGCATCGGATCCCATCGGAATCGCCATTACGTCCATCGCCATCGCTCCATAGTGGAAGCCAAAGCCACCTGTTGCCAGACCATAGCCATAGCAGTTCATGAGGATGTCGCCAGGGCGCATACCAGTCATCCACAGTTCGCGTGCGTTGAGGTCAGCCCAGTAGTCGATGTCCTTTTTTGTGGCGAATACGGGGACGCTTTTGCCTGTTGTACCGCTAGTGGCATGCACCTGTAATGCACCGCCCGAACCGCTAGGAGGGACGAGAGCCATTCCATAGGGGTAGGCATCGCGCACGGTTTTCTTTTCGAGAAACGGCAGTTTGCGAATATCTTCTAGTGATTGAATGTCGGCTGGCTTGACGTTGGCTTCTTTATACAGCTTTTGATAGAAGGGGTTTTGAGAATAGACGCGCTCGACAAGAGATTGTAGCTTTTGTAATTGTAGTGCTTGTAGTTTGCTTTTAGAAAGGGTTTCTGTCTCTTCGTTAAAAAATTTGCGATGGCTCATGTGGGTAAATAGTTCCTCCAATGTATAGATGATGTGTTGGCGCATGCGTCCATGCATGTGCGTATACGGGTGCCCTTGTTCTCATTTGGATGCTAAGGTCGGATATGGGTGTGACAAATTATGGTCTATATAGATGTAACGAATGGAGGGGGTGTTTTGGCACGGAGAGAAAAATAGGTGTGGTATGCTGAACATAGGACTAGCAAGATAAAGGAGTACTTTTGAGTTATGGCACATATGGTTGGCGTAGTACGGGCGGTTATCTGGGATTTGGATGGAGTGGTTATTGATAGTGAGGAGGACCATAGGAAGGCGTGGCAGCGATTGGCACGCGAGATGGGCAAAGAGTTTAGCGATGAGCAGTTCGCGGCGACGTTTGGGTGGCGCAACGATGCAATTATTCCGGTAGTATGGGGGCAGGTATCGCAAGAGGAAATGCAGGAATTAGCAGATCGCAAGGAGATATATTACCGAGACTTTGTACGCAAGACGGCGGCGTTTTTGCCAGGGGCACAGGAGTTGATGAGCGTGTTGCATGATGCTGGTTATATGCAGGCATTGGGATCGTCTGCACCGATTGCAAATATCGAGTTGGTGAAGGAGGTGTTGGGGCTGGGACGGTACATCGACAAGTTTGTGTCGGGCGAGACAGTGCCACATGGCAAACCTGCACCGGATATTTTTCTGAAGGCGGCGCAAGAACTGGGGGTAGAGGCTGCACATTGTCTGGTGATAGAGGACGCAGTAGCAGGTATCGCAGCCGCTCGTGCAGGTGGAATGTTTAGTATAGCCGTTGCATATGGGCGCGAGTCGGCTGGATTACAGGTGGCGACGCTAGTGGTACGGAATTTGACGGAGATGAGTGTGGAGCGGATTCAGCATATTGCTTGACAAGGTACATCTGTCAATGGGAAAATGGCATACATACAGGGAGGTGTAGAGATTCCGGTGGGTCTCACCGTCTTCAAAACGGCTGGAGGGTCGCTTCGCGCGGTCCTCGGTGGGTTCGACTCCCATACGCCTCTGTTATATGCAATATCTAGTGCTGTGAGAATTCCTGTCTATACTTTAGAAACAGGGCAAAGGAAGCAAAGCTATGAATAAGCAGGAATTAGAGACGTTACTGGAAGAATTCGATGAAGCATTGGTGAAAGCTTTTCCTGGCCCACAGTCGATGCATGTCTTAGTGGTCGGAGGTGCATGCTTACTTTTTCAAGAGATTATCACACGACCGACGGAGGACGTGGATGTGATTATCTTTGACATGTTGGGAAGTGAGGAAAGTACACTCATCTTCAAGTCCCCACTTGCCGACAAGATTCGTCGCATCATTAAAAGTATTGGCAAACGCTATGGACTGAAAGGACAACAACAATTCTTTTTGAATGATGACTGCTCACCATTTCTCCTTGAGTTAAGCGAAAATGAGCTACCTCCGATGCGCTTGTTTGATGCAATGACAACTTTTCAGTTCAAAACACAAACATTGGCGATGGCCTATGATGAACTTGCTTCAGGCAAAGAGGACTTTCGCGTCGCTGTGGGCAACTTCATGAATGCTTTCTTCCTCTACGCTGTCGAGAACCGTCAACAACTCATCAATGATTCTATTCAGATGCCAGCCAATCCTACTGAAGAACAACATGGCTGGGCAGCGTTTTGTGCAGGAGCAGCAGAATATTTGGCTTCGCGGTACGATTTACAGTGCCCAAACTGGGCACACAATCCTGCTTACTCCATGCCAGAGCCTTGGTACACTCTTCCTAATGCACTTCCAGCGATGCATCAGCACTTTCACAAAACCGCTCCCGAAGCATTTCGTCGCCGCAATGTGTTCTGTGATGATCATGTGTTCAGTAATGCTCATCCTTCCTCACGCGAGCCGGGGAATCTCGAAGACTTACGACTCAGACGCATGGCAATTCTTGCTGAACTGCCGCAAGAGGAGCGTGAAGCCTACCTTGCCACGCACAAAGCGAAGATGGTAGGCAAACCGCGTGTCCATATCGTCGTGTAATAGGGCGTCTTCTTTCTTTCCTATCCCTGATACGCTCTCTCTAAGATGGCAAGATCGAATTTCTTCATCGGCATGAACGCCTGC
>CAXUHG010000241.1:0-3353 GCA_964250805.1 uncultured Ktedonobacteraceae bacterium
GAGCCGAGATGAATAAACTCATCAACAGCAAAGAGATTTATGACCAGCCCTCAATTCATTACACCCTGCTGGCTGGCAATAGACCATCCAAGAGGGGTTGTAAACATGGTTTAACCTCCTAAGGAATCCTGTGTTGCCAGCAGGGTGTAATGAATTAGACCCCTACCAGATTTCCTGTCACCCTTTATCCATCATCGAGCGTAGACGTGCCTTCCACGGATTCTCGTCTGCTGCGGAAGCGTCGCTTGACTCCGACTGTCCCACCGTCCAAGTTCGTGTACCATCAACGGCGGTCGTTGGCATAGCGTGTTTGACAGCATCTTCTTTGTCGCCAAGATTGCGGAGTGCCGCCTGTGCTGCCCGCCGCACATCATCTACCGGATCTTCTAGTAAGGGGCGAATGTTTTCTTTTACTGATTTGACGTTGAGCCTCCCCAATGCACGCAACGCGCTGGCGCGTTCATCAGATGCGGGCGAACGTAGCAACGACACGATATCAGGCGTCAATTGTGTTAGCGAGAGGTCCGCGATTAGTCGTAACAGGCGATTGCGCTGGATGGGACGCCTCACTATCTGCAATGCCATGCGGCAATCGTTCGCTACCTGTGTCTTCTGCGTAATCTGCCCCTGTCTTTTCGCCTCAGCTACCGCCATGTCCGCCGAGAGCGGTGCAGAGCCATCCAGGAACGGCTCGATCCATGCAGCAACTACTTCCTTTTGTTGAGTATGCTCATGCAACTTGAGAATATCGGGATAGTGCTGATCAAGCCAGTAGTAGAGAGCCAGCGTTACCTCGGCATCACGAGCCGCATACGCAATCATCGCTGGTGGTAACGGACGACGCGTCCAATCGGTCCGTTGTAAACTTTTGTCCAGTCGATAGTCAAAGGCACGCTTCAACATAGCCGCAAGCGACGACTCGTGCTGTCCAAAAATCGAGCGACTGGTAGCTTCAAGATCATAATAGTGTGCGACCTCAAGGCCGCGATCAGCCATTACACGCAGGTCGGCACCCGCTCCATGCAGTAAAATGCTGTATTCGCGGTCCTCGATCACAGTAGCGAGCGAAGAGAGATCGTTCAGGCGCAGAGTATCAACGACAAAACACGTCTTGTCTACGGCTAGTTGCAGAATGGCGAGGCGCGGCGCGGACGACTGTCCCTGAACACGGGTATGAGAGCGAGCCTGTGTAAATTCGGCGTCAATCGCGATCACGGAGGATTTTTCGAGGACGTGAACAGCCGCCAGCAACTGCTCTGGACGATCAACCCATATGCGTTCACTACGAGGTGGAAGTTTTCCCAACGGGGGTGTTGTGCCAGTATAGCCCTGCTGTGCCTGTATGTTTGTCACCGACTCTTCCGTCGGTGGTATGTGTTCTGCCAAGGCATTCTCGCCTTCTTTTGTTGAGTGTATTGTTGCCCCTACGATGATAATGTTGCGCTCTACTATACCAGATTTGACACGTGGCGTATAGAGGGAATTTGGGAAGAGAAGATCGGTAGGGGTCTAATTCATTACACCCTGTTGACGACGCACAATGCCAAAGGGGGTGAACCACGTCTACAAACCCTCCTAGGTGATCAATCGCTCACAGGGTGTAATGAATTAGACCCCTACCGGCCTTGGATTCTGGCTTCTTAACGGCAATTTGCACGTCTTCCCCTGCTATGCTACACTAAAACTGCCACGGAGAGGGTGGCAGTTTAGCAAAAGGAAACGTTTTTATGAGTGAAAATACACCGATTACCGTTGCCTATGGTGATGGTATTGGGCCAGAAATCATGGATGCCACGCTCCACATTATTCAGGCAGCGGGGGCACACATCGATATCGAGCCAATCGAGGTTGGTGAGAAGGTCTACCTGCGTGGCATTAGTGCAGGCATCGAGCCGAGCGCGTGGGAATCGCTGCGGCGCACAAAGGTATTCCTGAAGGCCCCTATCACAACCCCACAGGGCGGTGGGTACAAAAGCCTGAACGTCACAACACGCGTGACCTTCGGACTCTATGCAAACGTGCGACCATGCGTGGCCTACTACCCGTTCATCGATACCAAACACCCTGAGATGAACGTGGTGATTATGCGTGAAAATGAAGAGGACCTGTACACAGGTATCGAGTATCGCCAGACACACGACATGATGGAGTCGATTAAGCTCATCAGTCACACAGGCTCCGAGAAGATTATTCGCTACGCCTTCGAGTATGCACGCAGCAACAATCGCAAGAAAGTCACCTGCTTCATGAAGGACAATATCATGAAGATGACTGATGGCCTGTTTCATCGCACCTTCGACGAAATCGCAAAAGAATATCCCGACATTCAGAATGAAAGCTGGATCGTCGATATCGGAGCCGCCAAGCTCGCCGATACGCCAGAAGCGTTCGATGTCGTCGTGATGCCCAATCTCTACGGCGATATTCTGTCAGATGTCGCGGCACAGATCGCGGGTTCGGTTGGTCTCGCAGGTTCCGCTAACATCGGCGACCATTTCGCCATGTTCGAGGCCATTCATGGCTCGGCACCACGTCGCGCTGGTCAAAACCTTGCCAATCCATCCGGTCTCTTGCTTGGTGCAGTGATGATGCTGGTACATATTCAGCAGCCAGAGGTCGCTACTGACGTACATAATGCGTGGCTCCGTACCATTGAGGACGGCATTCACACCTATGATATCTTCGTGGAAGGTGTGAGCAAACAAAAGGTTGGCACGAAAGAATTTGCCGAGGCCGTCGTCGCCCGTCTCGGTCAGAAACCACAGACGCTCAAGGCCGTTAGCTACTCTTCCGCACCAGAGCAGGAACATCTGGCGCACACGGCAAATCCAGAGCAGAATGCTAAAAAGGAACTTGTTGGCGTCGATGTCTACCTCGATTGGAGTAGCGGCACACCCGACCAGCTAGGCGAGACGCTGCAACGCGCCAATAGTGAACAACTTACGCTGACGATGATCACCAGTCGTGGTGCGAAGGTCTGGCCTCATGGCATGTCAGAAACCGCCTATGCCGACCACTGGCGCTGTCGCTTCTTGGGAGGCAAGCAGGATAATTCCATAAGCCATGCGCAGGTTGTCACCCTGCTGCGACGCGTTGCCGAACTCGGTTTCGACTTCATCAAAACGGAGAACCTATACACCTTCGATGGCAAAAGCGGCTTCTCTGGCGCGTCCGGCGATTAAATACTAGTCCGCCCATCGTTATATGACGGTTTTCGTAGGGACCAGATGTATCGCGTCCGTCGTGTGATTTATCACGCGAGATTAGGTCTGAAACGTCTTGCAGAGGGGTTCGCAAGGATTTCGCTCAATAAATTGAGCAACGGACGCGATACATCTGGTCCCTACTACACA
>CAXUHG010000242.1:0-3211 GCA_964250805.1 uncultured Ktedonobacteraceae bacterium
TCACATGGCCTACTCAGTTCGCAGTTGCCAACTGGCTCGCTCCCATCGATAACTATATAAATGCGACCTATCTCAAACAGTTCTGGTCTGGAGCTACAGCTATTGGCAATATCAACGGCAAGCAGTATGGTATTCAACGCTATATGGATATCGGCATGCTCTACTACCGCACCGATCTGGTCAAGAAATATGGCAATGGAACGGTGCCGCAGACGCGCGACGACTTACAATCCCTCGCGCAGAAAATCGTAGCTGGTGAGGCGGCGAACGGCATAAAATACGGCTATCTTCTTCCTGGCAAAAAGATCGAGGCGATTGTCGATGAGTGGCTCGAACTGCTCTGGGGTGCGGGCGGCACGATTGGTGATCCGGGGAACTTCCAGCTTACGGGTCAGACGCAAGTCGATGCATTGCAATATATGCATGACTTAATCTACACAAGTAAGCTTGCCCCTACCGGAACCAATACCTACACGCCAAATGACATTCTGAACTTATTCAATAATGGTTTGGCACCATTTATGCGTAACTGGACCTTTGCCTATCCACTAGTGAATAACCCTAAAAAATCAAAGGTTGCTGGCAAGGTGGGAATCGCTCCAACACTTACGGTAGGCAGCAACACTGGACATGGCTGTATTGGTGGCTGGATACTTGGTATCAACGCCTTTTCAGACCATAAGGATGAGGCATGGACCTTCATCGACTATATGCTTAGCAAGGACACGCAGACCTCACTCGCAGTCAATGGCGGCTATATCTCAAGCCGTCCTGATGTCGCCAGCGATACGAATGTGCAAGCAAAGCAACCGATTTACACGCAGTTGGCTACCATTCTCAATGGCGGCTATAGCCGTCCTAAGATGAAGAGTTACAACCAATTCTCCACACCACTACAAGCAAGCATCAACAGCGTATTGAGTGGACAACAGTCTGCTCAAGATGCACTGAGTTCTGTACAATCGCAGGTAGCCACACTTAAATAACAATGGTGTGCAGGAGCAGGACGGAAGCCCACAAGGGACTTCCCTACTATATACGGGCAAAGCGCATACAACCGTTCTATAGTAGGGTACGACCCTTGTGGTCGCCCATCTGTTCTGTGAAGGAGTTTTTATTTATGGAAATTGCTCGTATCAACACATCCGAAGCCGAGAGCAAGAGAACACAAGCCGCACGACCACGCAAACGTGGGAGCCTTGCAAGTAAAGAGGAGCGGTTAGCGTGGCTCATGATTGCACCTGTGATTCTTGCACTCCTGGCTCTTGGTGTTTATCCTGCTCTCAACACGCTCTGGCTCTCTTTTCAAGAGGGCGGCTCATATGGTCTCAACACAACATGGGCTGGTCTCGACAACTACGTTCACCTCTTTCACGACCCCCAGTTTTCTGGCGCGTTAGTCTTCTCGTTGCTTTTTAGCCTTGTAACGGTGACAGGACAAATGATTTTTGGTACTGCGTTAGCGATCTTCGCAAACCAGAAGTTTCCAGGTCGCTGGCTTGTGCGTGCCGCCGTCATATTTCCGTGGGCTATTCCGACTGCCACAAACTCAGTGTTATGGTCATACATGTTCAACGATCAGTATGGGCTTATCAACAGCTTGCTGATACGGCTTGGTTGGATGAGTGCGGCGCACCCTATCAACTGGCTCGGCACCACCTCGCTTGCAACAGGACTTATCTATATTCTCTCCATTTGGAAGGCAAACTCGCTCGTTGCGCTACTCGTACTCGCGGGACTACAGAGCATTCCCGACGAGGTGTATGAAGCTGCACGCGTCGATGGTGCAAGCCCCTGGCAAACGTTGTGGCGTGTCACTTTGCCTTTGTTGCGCCCGACGCTGGTTGTGACGCTGCTACTTCGTACCATCGAATCATTACAGGCGTTTGACCTGATTAGCGCGTTTACCAATGGTGCCCCTGGCAATGCAACGCAGAATCTTGGCCTGTACATCAACGTGCAAATTCAGCAATTCGGCGACTTCGGCTATGGCTCGACCATCGCGGTCGTTCTCATGCTCATCACACTCGCCTTTATCGTTCTCTACCTGCGCACGCTCTACAGCCCCGGTGTCAATTAAAAGAAAGAGAGGAAAGAAGATGGCTGAACAAACAAACGTGCAGACGTTTATAGCACCTCAGGCAAGAGCAGTGGCTTCAAACCTTGTACTGAGACGAATCACTGTGCGAACACTTATTTACGTTCTCCTGGCAATTATCCTGGTCATACAACTGTTTCCTTTGCTGTGGTCGCTACTCACATCGCTCATGACCTCACAAGAGACAACGACCGTGCCCGCGACTCTCTTACCCGCGAAACCAACGCTTGACAGTTACGTGCAGGCAATCCAAGGCGATCTCGGCTCCTACTATCGCAACAGCATTATCGCGTCAACAGTATCTACAATCATCACAATGGTGCTTTCCACGCTTGCAGCCTACGCATTCGCACGACTGCGCTTTCGCTTCAAGACACCGCTATTGGTCTCGGTACTACTGCTCTCACTATTTCCACCTCTGGCGCAGGTTATTCCCCTGTATGAGATACTCCAAAAGCTGCACATCGTTGGAACAATAGCTGCACTCATTCTGCCCTACTCCGTCTTTGGTCTGCCGCTTGCCGTTCTGGTACTGATTGCTTTCTTTCAGGACGTACCTACTGCACTCGAAGAGGCTGCGATAGTCGATGGCATGAATCGACTAGGAGCCTTTCTACGTATCATTCTACCCATTACCCTCCCCGGCATTTTCACCGCAACCATCATTGTCTTTGTCGGTGACTGGAACGAATACCTCTTCGCATTAAACTTCACTAACAGTGGTGCGTACACACTACCAGTCGGTATTGTGAACGTTAGCCAGACCGAATTTACCACGAACTTTGGCATTCTCTCGGCAGCGATGATTCTTTCTATTGTGCCCCTTGTTGCCTTAACATTGCTTTTGGAGCGACGAATTGTATCGGGGCTAACAGCAGGAGCCTTGAAAGGATAAAAAAAGACTATAAGAAGCTATATATTCCACCATTGCTGATGCCACTCACGGGCATTAGCAAGTGCTGTCAGTGTATCTTGTGACAGGATGCTCTGGCAACGGTCTTGCTCAGATGAGCCATCGTAGAGGTCTACAATGCCAAGCTCGACGCCGACAAGTGGCGCAACGGCACCAACGGTACAGTATGGTACGTAGGCAGTGCTATACCCTCCTGCTTG
>CAXUHG010000243.1:0-3157 GCA_964250805.1 uncultured Ktedonobacteraceae bacterium
GCCTCTTTATGGAGTTCCGCCGCAATCTCGTACATCTCTAGCACGATCAGCATAGCAAGTTGCGCTTGTCGATTGGAAATGGCGCGTTGGTAGCGGGCGAAACAGGCGAGCATTTTTGCCTGGAGGTCGAGCCATTGTGCCCATGTAAAGGCGGCAAAAGGCGCATCGTATCCCAGTTCCTCCTCGTTGCCGAGCATGGTGCGTAATTCTGTTACCGACATTGTATCTTTCCTCATGATGTTCATTTCCCCTCAGAGACATATGAAAGTTTTTTCGTTCGAGAGATATTCCCGAAATTTCGTAGGGACCAGATTTATCGCGTCCGTTGTGCGATTTATCGCGCGAGATCACATCCACAATGAATAAAAAACATGGTTCACAAGAATCTCGCTCAATGAATTGAGCCTCGGACGCGATAAATCTGGTCCCTACGAAATAGGCGGACATTGATAAACTGGCTGGTTTTGCCGATGTGGAGAGTATATCACAATTTCAAGGAGTAATAAAGGGTTACTGTGAGTAATGGTTGAAAATGGTATCTGTACCGTAGTCTATTGCCATGAATGAAGACATAGATAGACCAGCACTTCCAGGCTATGTTTCTATTAAGGAAGCTGCCAGCATACTTGGTATCTCAGATAAGCGTGTCTATGCTTATGTAGATGAAGGTCGTCTGCCGTCGGTCTGGGCATCTCGTATCATCATGATTCCCCTAGAGGCTGTGCAACAGTTCAAGCCGAAGATTTCAGGCCGTCCTCGTGCGAGCGTTCCTAAATGGCGTATTTCCCCAAAGGACAATACGTTATTGCGAACTACTATCATGGTGAATGTGAAGGTAGGGCAACAGGCGCGGTTGTTCGAGCAGTTCGAGGCGATTCGACAGAGCGAACGTTATCTGTTCCCAGGTACGGTGATACGCTACATCGCAGGTAAAGAACAGGAACCGCAAAGCATAGAGATTGTACTCATCTGGCGTAGTAGCGTCATGCCCGACGAGGCCGAACGCGAGCGTGAGCTAGAGGAATTTCGCAAGGTGTTAGCCGACGTGGTGAATTGGGACACAGCACAGTATGAGCATGATGTGGTATTTATGCACACGTAACCATTCCGTTCGCTAAAAATGAATATTTTTTCATGTTAGTATGTTATAATAAGTGAGACTTCAAGGGATTCGTGGTGTACCCCAATTTGGGAAAACCTACGTTTATACGTTAAATTAACTGTATGGTGCCTTCCCCAGCCGCATTCGGGGAATGATGAAGGCAGTGAATGCCCTTGTTCTTTACATAAAGTAATGCACCAAAGGAAGCGTTACAACTTTCTGAGCAACAAAACGTATGTTATGCGGAAGGGAAGAAAGCTTCTCTCCTGTATATTAAAATAAAAAGCAAGTAAGTAATGAGCGGTGAATATATGTTAGAATCGACGATCAATGCCGCGAACCCGCTGAATGTGATCGGGTCGATTGCACAATCGGCTCGCGAGGCACGGCGCAGTTCGTCCGCTTCCAGCACGGGAACACTTTCTTCTGCTGGCGAGAGCGCGAATAGTAGTCTGGCTCAGGTGGCGGGTGTGGCGGAGTCGATGAGCGATGCTGGAATAGTCGAGCTAGTCCTGCGCGGCGATCAAAATGTCTTCGCAATTCTTGTCGAGCGCTACAAAGACGCTGTACAGAATCTCGCCTATCGCATGCTCGGCAACGCAACCGAGGCCGAGGATGTGACGCAAGAGGCATTCGTCCGAGCCTATACGCAACTTGCAACCTATAAACCAGCGCATAAGTTTAGTACATGGCTACTCTCGATTGCATCGCACCTCTCGATTGACCAGTTGCGGCGCAGACGCTTCCTGGCTCTGCCATTGGATGATGTGCCGTTCCTGGAATGGATCGTTGATGCGGGCGTTAGTCCCGAACAGTCGGCTTTGCGCGGAGAGCAACACGACGAGGTACAAACGTACCTGCAACGGCTCCCCGGCAAGTATCGCGCGGTGATTGTGCTGCGCTACTGGCACGATTTCTCTTATGATGAAATTGCACATGCCCTTAACCTGACACCAGCTTTGGTCAAGGCGCGTCTTCATCGTGCGCGTGAACTCCTGGCACGTTATATGCAAAACGGTCAAAACGGTTCCGTTCTCGAAGAGGAGCAGAACGATGCGCTGTCACGACGTTAAATCTTTGCTTGCCCCTTCGCATGATCCCTTGTCGATTGACGAGGTACAGGCGATACGCGATCATCTACAGCAATGTTCCGATTGCGCCGAACTTGTACAGGGGCAACGAAGCGTTGATGCTCTCTTGAAGACATCGCGCAAAATGACGCATCCGCTTGTCGAGCAAAGTTTTGCTAGCACGGCTAGCGTCTCGACGAACTCAATCATGCGTGCCGTGCAACGACAAGGACAGATTTCACAGCAGCTCGAAGTGCTACACGAGCAGCAGCGTACTCGTGTCGCACGCATGCGTAGAGGAGGAGTAGCGGTTGCCGCCCTCACCTTCTTTACGCTAAGTAGTATTCCACTCCTATTGCTCGCCATAACACTTGTACAGACCGACTTAATGGTACATCTTCTCCTCTTGCTTAGCAATGTTGTCGATGTGTTTTTTGTGTTAGGTCAATATGTACAAATGGCCTTAACTCTTGTGACGCGCAACAGTTTTCTCTTCGCCGGAGTCAGCTTTGCAGTCGTTATCATGATGGGGATGTGGCTCCGCTTAATGCGTCCACCGCGAGAGGCATAGGTGACGACAATCATGCTTTCTCTCTGCTCTCTGAACAAGAGACGGTTCGAGCATGATAGGGAGTTATGGTATGCGAAAAGCTTTACAAAGAAAATGGCTATTCTACACGCTGCCTGGACTCTGGCTCCTCGCAGCGTTCTTATTAGGCACGGTGCTAGAGATCGTGACAGATCGCGCCAGTAGTGCCTTTGCAACTGGTGTGCGTACCGCTCAGACAGATGAAGCAGTGCAACGCGCCGACTGTAGTAGCCGCCGTCCATCTTTTGGTAGCGATGTGGTGGTGGATAGCGATGAAAAGATATGTGGCAACGTTACCTCTTTTGGTGGCACAATGGTTATACAAGGCGAAATACTCGGCGATATTGTTGTGTTTGGCACAAGTGTTATTATTGACGGAACGCTACATGGAGATAT
>CAXUHG010000244.1:0-3060 GCA_964250805.1 uncultured Ktedonobacteraceae bacterium
TCAATCTGGTCCCTACGAAAAACCGACACATGTAGCTTGACTGTGTAGTAGGGACTAGATGTATCGCGTCCGAAAGCGTGATTTATCACGCGAGATCATCCATGAAACAGCTTATAGACAGAATTCGCAATGATTTCGCTCAATGAATTGAGCAGACGGACGCGATACATCTAGTCCCTACAAAACACCATCATTGAAAAGAACTACGCTCAATGGAGAGTACGATGTTATTAGCAATTGACATTAGTAATACGAATATCAAATTTGGGCTGTACCAGCAAGAGATCATGAGGCATCATTGGGTCGTCTCGACGGTGCGGCAACGTACAACCGATGAGTACGCAATGGAGCTGTTCGGTTTGATGCAATATACGAACCACTCATTTAAGGATATAGACGACATCATCATATCGAGCGTTGTGCCGCCCTTGACGCCTGTATTTCGTGATCTCGCGCTACGCTATTGCAATAAAGAGGCATTCTTTATTACGCATGACCTCGACTTAGGTATACAGTTGTTGGTGGACAATCCGTGGGAGATTGGCTCGGATCGTATTGTCACCGCGCTAGCAGCTCACCGTCTCTATGGCGGTCCTGCTATTATCATCGCATTCAGTACCGCGACCACGTTTGATGTGGTATCGTTCGAGGGCGATTTCCTCGGCGGTGCTATCGCGCCCGGTCTGGTTATCTCCGCCGAGGCTCTCAGCAGCGCAGCCTCACGCCTCTTTAGAGTGGACTTGACGCCTCCACGTTCCCCGCTGGGCAAAAATACGATTGAAAATATGCAGTCAGGCATCATTTATGGGCACGTTGGTCTGGTGCAAGGATTGATTGCGCGTCTACGGCAGGAGATACCTCATCTCGCCGCCGATGAAGATGTGAAAGTGATTGCACATGGTGGACTTGCACAACTTATGGCACCGATTATTCCTGAAATTCAATATGTGAACCAATTTCTGCCCCTCGAAGGCTTACGTATGGCGTATGAATACTTGCGCTCAGATAAGGCGTAGGGGCCATAATTCATTACGCCCTCGTGCCGCGTAGAATGTCGATTCAGGGCGTAATGAATTGTGGCCCCTAAGTCGTTACCTGGAAAAACGAGACGTTTCAATTCGTTATAGCGTTGCTAAGTAACATAGGCAAAGTACTATGTATCTATCCAAGTTGCTGAGTGTTCTCTATCATGATAGACTCCTTATAGTCGGCAAATATAGCCTGTATGAATGTTTAATGAATATATAGAAACATGTTTTTAACAGCCCTTAAAGGAAATCGCTCACTGTGAAAGCATTACAAATGCTCTCTTCCTGGATTCGTGCCAATCGTGTGATGCTCTCAAATGCTGCCTCTCTGATTGGGACGACTGGTGTTACCTCTGTTCTCGGTTTCGCATATTGGTGGCTTGCAGCTAGACGCTTTCTACCAGAAGAGGTAGGTATTGGCTCTGCGTCTATCTCGGTGATGGCTTTGCTAGGAAGCTTTTGTGTGTTGGGTTTGGGAACGTTGCTTATCACAGAATTGCCGCGCCAGCCAGGGCAAGAAGGTTCGCTCATCAGTACTGCCCTGATTCTAGTGGGTGTTGTGGGGGCAGGGGTTGGGATTTTGTTTGCATTGATCGCTCCGTACCTGTCTACGCAGTTTTTGCCGCTACGAGCAAGTATCGTAGACGTGATTATTTTTGGTCTGGGTGTGAGCCAGACTGCGATTACGATAGTGCTGGATCAAGCTCTAATTGGTTTACTACGCGGCAATATACAACTCTGGCGTAACACGCTATTTGCGGTTGGCAAACTGGCGTTACTTTTCGCAGCGAGCGTGTGGATTGCACATACAACAGGCATGAGCATTTATGCGACCTGGACGATTGGCGGTCTGCTCTCATTATTTGCACTCGCGCTGTGTTTACCATTTAACAAAAGTTGGCGTAGCAGAAGCTATCTACCACGTTGGAGTCTGCTCAAAAAGCTTGGACTCTCCGCTTTGCAGCATCATCTTCTCAATCTGGCACTACAAATACCCTCACTGCTCATGCCTGTGCTGTTGACAGCACTGCTCTCGGCGAAGATGAACGCATGGTTTTACGTGTCGTGGATGATTGTCAATGTCGTCTTTCTTATTCCAAATGCACTTACAACAGTACTGCACGCTATGAATTCGGCGCAACCCTCAACACTAGCGCAAAAGGCGCGTTCGACAATTGGACTGGCGTTTTTAGCATCGCTAGGTGCGAATCTTGTGTTACTATTGGGAACCGAGCAGGTACTAGGTATGTTTGGTAGTGACTATGCTGCCAATGCTGCATGGAGCATGCGTTTTCTGATACTGGCAGCGTTTCCCCTTGTTATCAAGGTACACTACGTATCAATATGTCGTATTCAGGACCGCGTGACGCAGGCAATGGTCAGCATGATACCAGGAGGCGTCCTTGAATTGGTCGCCGCCGCTATCGGCGCGTATATTGGTGGACTTTCGGGTCTGAGCCTCGGCTGGACTCTTGCTATCTGTTGCGAGGCTCTTTTCATGCTGCCTACCGTCATAAAGGCTCTTACAATAAAAGCGGAGCCGCTTATCGAGCAAACCTTCCAGGAATTGGAGGCCATGTGGCGTCTTGAAACCCTCACGCTTCCTACGATGCCCGCAATTATGCAGGTGGATACTAGTAAACAAATTGCTCATCTTGCTGATATTGCGACACAGATACACCTGAGGAAAATTTCAAGAGAAGATATTGTAAATGCACATAGACAAACAAATGCTTATTTTGATGATGACAAGACACAACTTCGTATCAAGAAGGTGGCGAAAGGGGATATCGCGGACGCACAAACAATGCGGATGCCAAAACTAACAAAAGAGCGTGGAGGAGCATACGTGCCAGAGACACCGCGTTCGCAGGAGCAGGGTGAAGATACTGTTATCATGAAGGTAAAACGCCAGAACGAGAATACTTTTGCAAATTAAGTCTCAAAGACAAAAAAAGACCCGCCTATACAGGCGGGTGGAATGGCAATGTCTTATTTTCCCGTAGGGCTGCCCCTAAAGTATCGTCGGAGC
>CAXUHG010000245.1:0-3010 GCA_964250805.1 uncultured Ktedonobacteraceae bacterium
CCTGAACGGTACGAACTTCGACATAAGTATACCCCAGGAATTTGCGACGGGCAATTTCTGTGACACGCACACCTTTAAGGTCTGGCAATGTGGTAAAGTGCTTTTGCACATACTCACCGAGAGGACGCGCCGCCGCCCAACCCGCGACCGACGAAGCGGCTGCCGAGGCAACACGCACACGTCGCGCATCAGAGGCGAGGCCAAGCATAGTACCAATTGTCACCAGAGAAATGCCAACCGCGAGATTTGTACCGCAGTTGGGATGAATAGCAAGCTCGGCCTCGCCAGCTTGTAAGCGGCGCAGTGCCTCGTCGAGGGCGCGGCGGAGCAGGCCGAGATCGACATCGTTAAAGACGATGAAGCCATCGGCACTCGAACGCGCACTGCCGGCGAATGTTGGGTCCATCTGTGCCATAACCGTGAAGG
Source organism: uncultured Ktedonobacteraceae bacterium (assembly GCA_964250805.1). Taxonomy (GTDB): domain Bacteria; phylum Chloroflexota; class Ktedonobacteria; order Ktedonobacterales; family Ktedonobacteraceae; genus JBBQVS01. Next base: position 427 of record CAXUHG010000245.1, read on the forward strand.
TGGCGTGTTCCAACGCGTGATTCTGGCGCACGCGACGCCCAAAAATGATATCGTCCAGTTTCATAATAAGCCCTTCCTATAGTCTTTATTGCGGAGTGCGTTGATTTCGTTCGCCAAAAATTGCTCGTCCGACGCGAACAATTGTCGCACCTTCCTCTATCGCTATCTCATAATCATCGGTCATACCCATTGAGAGGTGTTGCCACGCGCTCTGCGGCACCTCTTGTCGCAACTGATCGCGTAACTGCCTGAGTCTCCGAAACACGGGTCGCACCTCCTCAGCATCCGTTACCAGCGGTGCGACGGTCATCAATCCCTGCACATCGAGCTGGGGGAGGGCAACAATTTGTCGCGCTACTGCAAACGTCTCTTCGGGAGTCATGCCCTCTTTGCTTGCCTCGCCAGAGATATTGATCTGTAGTAGAATGGGAATGCGTAGTCCTAGCTCTGCCGCGTGGCGATGAAGTGCCTGTGCCAGTTGCACATTATCAACACTCTGAATGGTATCAAATGAGCCGACAACCTTATTGACCTTGTTACGTTGTAAGTGTCCAATCATATGCCACGCCACGGGTGCTAGCCCCTCATGCCGAATTTCGGCAATCTTAGGCAGTGCATCCTGTACACGATTCTCACCAAAACTGCGCAGTCCAAGCGCATACGCCCCCTTTATCAGCTCAACGGGTTTTGTCTTGGAGACCGCTACCAGCGTCACCTCATCCACTTGACGACTCACGCGTTCTGCCGCCTGAGCAATCCGTGTCTGAACATGGGCAATGTTATCGGCTAGCATGGCTTGTGAGGGGGAATCATTTGTCACGTCTTGGCTTTCCATTATGTTGCATATAATGAGACATTCATCGTATAGGTATTACGGTTGAGGAGTAAATCTGGTTGTAATACATCATCAATCTTCATGTAGCGAAGCCACATGAAGATTGATGATGTTAAGAATGTCTCCATCATGAATTTTGTATGTTATTGCCAGGATTCACGCGTTGCACAAACGCGAAGAGACCACACGCCGCCGCGAGAATAACAAGCACAATCGAGAGCCACAGTAGATTCGTGGAGAGCAGTTTGTAGTAAATGCTTCCATAGATTGCTCCTGCCGCGACAAGAATAAGTATGAAAAGAAGTGTAGCAATATCCGCAAGCAATGCAGGTTGGGCGTAGCTCAGTTTGTCACCTTGCACACGCGCTACACGAACTCGTCTGATTTCTCTCACAATACCAACGATGCTGCCAATAAGGATGATTGGTATGCTGATGAGAAATAAGATTATGGCAAGAGTGTAAATGGAGCCAAGAGTGAGTTTCATCTAATGTATTTCCTCCTTTCGCGTTTTAGATGTGTTACAATAAAAAGCCTTTGTTACTTTAAGCTAAAGAGGAATGTATACCTATGATTATTCGCTCCTTTACTCCTGATGATTATAACACTCTCAATGACACTTTGAATGCAGTTCATCCAGATGATATTGTGACAGCAGAGGATGTGCAACGCCTCGATAGCTTACGAGATTCTAAATGTCGCTTTCAGCGTTGGGCGGTTGAACACAATGGGCATGTTTCATTTTGCCAACGCCATAATCATCGGGAAACGTCCCGTCTTCCCATGTTCGGCGCGGTGTGAGAAGAATTTGTCAACGTTACATGCAGTACATATACCAGCAACCTCGATGTGTTCGGGCAACAGACCCGCCATCAGCAGTTGGCGACGGGTCGTCTCCCACAGGTCGAGGCGTAGACTCTCTTTGTCGGGTAGAGAGACGGTGGTGAAGACGGCGGACTCATGTACAAGGCTACGATATTGCTCTTGTGTTGGCATGTCGGGGAACTGCTCGCGTCCCATAAAAAGGTCTTGCACCTCCTGCGAAACCTCGTAGCAACATGGACCAATCGCTGGACCGATACCAGCATAGATATTCCTTGGAGAGCTTCCGAAATGTTCAACCATCGCACCTATCGTCGCTAGCACAACGCCACGCGCCGTACCACGCCATCCTCCATGCGCGACGCCAATACTCCGCGTCACCGGATCGTAGAGCGCGATGGGTGTGCAATCGGCGAACGAAAGAGCTAACGCGACGCTCCGTTGTTGAGTGATGAGCGCATCGCCCTTATGAATTTCCTCTGGTATCCATGTTTGCGTATAATAGGTACGATATGCCCAATCAGTACGCCAGTTGTGAGATATATCGGGCGCGAACACGTCGGCTCCGTGGACATTCCAGATCGTGACGCATGGCGTATCGTCAAGTGCGAGACTGTGTAGTGCAAGTTGTCGATTACGAACGACATTATCGAGATTGTCGCCTCCACGCAGAGAGCCGAGTGTATTCAATCCTTTATACGGTGGCTCGCTGTAGCCGCCCTTACGCGTAAAAATACCGTGTACTAAATCAGGAAAATGCTGGAAGTTGTCGAATTGCAGGTAGCATGCGTTGTCGGTTCGTTGCTCGATCAAAGAAGGTCCCCTTGTTGCTACAGTGTTTTATAGGTTCATTGTAGCACAAAAGCGGGGATGCAATAGGAGTAATCCAATGTGTCATTCGCCGCCGAAGGCGGCGAATGACACATT
>CAXUHG010000246.1:0-2962 GCA_964250805.1 uncultured Ktedonobacteraceae bacterium
ATCTGGTCCCTACGAAACTGCCGAAGCAGGAGCGCAATCCTTGTTTTTGCTGTCCCGTTTTTCACAGGAGAATCCTAGCGTATGTCTGATGTTATAGACGAACAAACTGTACCTTTAGTATCTTGTATTACTGTTGGCACAATGTTTCAGGAGAATTGCTACCTCTATGCCTGTCCCAACACACGAGAAGCGGTTATTATCGACCCCGGCGATGAGGCGGAGCGAATTTTAGCGCGTATTAGCGAACTACAACTTATTCCAAAGTACATTTTGAATACGCATGGGCATATCGACCATATTGGAGCTATCGACGCTGTGAGTGCCGTATATCCTATTCCTTTAACAATCCATGATGCTGATGCGTTTATGTATACAGATGAGCGTGCGGCAAGAAACTTTGGGCGTCGCTCACCGTTAGTAAAGCGGAAACCGGATATACTGCTTAAAGATGGGGATGTCATTACCTTTGGTACGCTGAAACTAGAAGTACTCTACACTCCGGGGCATACACAGGGGGGAGTGTGCTTTGTGAGTCGCCCCTATTGCGTCTTTAGCGGTGATACGCTGTTTTATCATAGTATTGGACGAACTGATTTACCTGGTGGCAACTCTGAGCAACTTATACAATCAATTCGCACAAAACTTTATACACTAGAAGAGGACCTTGTTGTTTTCCCCGGTCATGGAGAACCAACTACGATTCTGGCAGAAAAACATGAAAATCCATTTGTAAACATTGAGGAGTAACAATTGTGTCAACTATCTGTGTGATTGGTACAGGCTATGTAGGTCTTGTGACGGGAACGTGTCTTGCCGATATGGGCAATCGCGTGACTTGTGTCGATATTGTACCGGAGAAAATCGAACGTTTGAAAGAAGGCATTCTGCCTATTTATGAGCCGGGGCTGGAAGAACTGGTTGAGCGCAATGTAGAAGCTGGTCGTCTCCATTTCACTACCAGCTATGACGAAGGTCTGGACAACAGCGAATATATCTTCGTTGCTGTAAATACACCAACGGGTACCAGTCAGGGTGGGGCTGACATGAGCTATGTGGAAAAGGCCGCCCGTAGCATCGCAGAGAAGCTCGATCACTACGCCGTTATCATCAACAAAAGTACTGTGCCAGTTGGTAGCGGCGACGTGGTTTCGCGCATTATTCGTAGTAGCCTGACACGCCCCGATGTCACCTTCTCCGTTGTGTCTAATCCTGAATTTCTGCGCGAAGGCTCGGCTGTGTTTGATTTCCAGCATCCCGACCGTGTGGTTCTTGGCTCATCCGACAAAGAGGCCGCCCATCATGTGGCACTGCTCTACCTGCCACTACGTGCGAATATCGTGATTACCGATCTCTACACCGCTGAAATGATCAAGTACGCATCGAACGCCTTTCTCGCCACAAAAATCTCCTTCATCAACGAGATCGCGCAAATCTGCGAGCGTCTCGGTGCCGATGTCAAAGAGGTTGCTGTTGGTATGGGTTACGACAAGCGTATCGGACGAGCCTTCCTAGATGCAGGACTTGGCTATGGCGGCTCGTGCTTCCCAAAAGATGTAAGAGCATTGGCACATATGGCAGACGAAGCAGGATTGCATCCACAACTGCTACATGCCGTTATGGATATCAACCACGACCAACGCCGCCTCATCATCTCGAAACTCACTGCCATTCTCGGTTCACTGCGCGGCTGCACGATTGGTGTACTTGGCCTTGCCTTCAAGCCCAATACCGACGACATGCGTGAGGCTCCCTCGGTTGACATTATTCGCTGGGTTACGAGTCAGGGTGCGAAAGTGCGTGTCTACGATCCCATCGCGGATGAGACTGGACGAGCCGCCCTCGAACGCGCCGAAGTCCGCCTGGACGATGTACATTTCTGCAAGGGTGCCTACGAGGTTGCTGAGGGTGCCGATGCACTTGTGCTAGTAACTGAGTGGAACGAGTTCAAGTCGCTCAACATGGCACAGATGCGTAGCGCAATGCGTCGTCCAGTGTTGATTGACGGACGCAACATCTACGAAGCATCGGAGATGAATTCGCTTGGGTTCATTTATCGTGGTATGGGACGCGGCACAAGTCCGGCACCAACCGTGTTGCCTCCTGGCGATACGTCGGGCGAGATTGAGGACGTGCAGCAGCCAGCACTTGACTTGAAAGTAGCAAAATAATGGCAGACGAAGACCAGTCGCTTCTCTTTACTCCCCTTGTTGCGAAGGCGGGAGCCGAACTTCCCAATTGGCTGTTCGGTCCCGCTGGAGTGGCTGGTCTTTCAACGCCCTTTCAGGTTCCTCAAGGCGTCAATATCGCCGTTGGCATCGACATTATCGAGGTGGAGCGGATACGCAAAGTGTTCGAGCATCACGGTAAACGCTTCCTCAAGCGCGTCTACACCGACATCGAGATACAACAGTGTCGAGGCCGCGTCCAAAAGCTCGCGGGTCGTTTCGCCGCTAAAGAAGCTATCAGCAAAGCACTGGGAACAGGTCTTCACGGAGTGGCGTGGCGCGAAATGGAGGTCATCCATTTGCGTAGCGGACGCCCTTCCGTCCGCTTACATGGTAACGCCAAACGTCGTGCCGAAGCTCTCGGCCTCACCGCCTTCGACGTAAGCATGGCTGATCTCGCTCAACTCTCTGTTGCCATTGCAGTTGCGGTGCAGACGGCTAAAAACACATAGTATTCATGAGACACCCGGTCGTGGGATTTACATGTTAGTATCATAAATATACATTCATAAGCCGCTCGATCTTCTCGGCGGTCCCGGAATTGCTACGAGGCGAGTAAATCAGGAGTCGCAGGTCACAGGAATCGACCGCCTGGAGCAAGAAAAAATCAAAGGTCAGTTCTCCTACAAGCGGATGAGGTATCGATTTCCATCCTTCCGGCCCGTTGAGTACATCGTGACGTGCCCATAATTCCCGAAACGCCGGACTGATCCGAGAGAGTTCTGCGATCTGTGTGC
>CAXUHG010000247.1:0-2880 GCA_964250805.1 uncultured Ktedonobacteraceae bacterium
AAACGCAAGCGGTTTGTGGTAAGCGTGGGAAAGGTGGTGAATGCGGTGTCAATGGTCATAAAAATAATACTCCCATTACGATTTCTTCATCTGAGCTACTTGATAACAAGCAAGGATGTTGCCAGAGCCTTGCCAAGTGCGTGTAGCGGTGAGTTTGAGAGACACTGGTGGACGGTCTGTGAACAGTGGTGTCCCCTCGCCTGCGATCACCGGAAAAATTGTGAGGTGCAGTTCATCGACCAGATCATGCAGGAGCAGATCGTTCCAAAGCATACGGCTTAACAACACCAGAATATCTCTGCTCGTCTGCTGTTTAAGGGCTGCAACCTCTTGGTACAAATCCGCACCTCTGACTATGCGCGTAGTATTCTCCCAAGGTGCTAAATCCTCGCGAGTGATGGTATCCGAAACCACGATTTTCTCGACAGACTTTATCAGCTCTGCAAATTCACGTCTGATCGCAGTAGCATTCGGGTTATGCGGCACCCCTGTCCAATACGCCTTGTTACCTAAAAAGGAGGTGCGACCACTTAGTAACAGGGTATAAGCGGCTCGCATCCGCTCAGTAGTATAGTAATCGAAGTTCTCGTCCCCTGAGTACTCTTCGTGAAAATAGTCGAAGAGCGCATCGAGATTTCTCCCCTTCCCTTCGTAATAGCCATCCAATGATACTAAGTTGCAGACAATGAGTTTCCGCATAAGTGTGCTGCCTTTCAAAGCGTGTTCAAACGTGTTAATTCCTACATTTCCGTTACTGTTTAAAGCTCCTTTGACTCAATCATGGATGCACGGGGAGATGACGGAGGAAATCAACGCTCTCCGCAATCCCCATTTACATTGCTAGTTCTGTATGCTTCAAAGCAAAACGGAAGTGGGAGCGAGCGAAAGTCTTCTTCCCTGCGCAAAAGCCACCGAGGATTGGAACGAATATCTGAGGGGAAAGATGTTTTGATTGTGGTAACGCATCCTGCACTGTACTCATCTTTGTCTTCCTACAATTTGGATATCAACTCATCTTATCACACCACAATCTACGCTTCAGGAATTTACCCGAAGTTCTGATAGTCGGGGAGCATGACGAACATGAGGGTTTAACGTCACAATGAGAGCTATGAGTAAACGATAAACAGCGAATATTAGCACTGTCGAAACGGCAAGGATTGCGATGTTGGTTGACGTTGCTCTTGAAACGAAGTCTTAATGAAGAGGAGCGAGAAAACTGAGACGAGATATGAAAGGGTATCTGCAAAAAAGGAAAGACTTGTCCAACGGTATATAGCGCACCACTTACCGTAGGGCCGATAAATGCTGAGGTATAAGTAATGGTCTGGTTCTGTGCGCTGGCAGTAGAAAGTTGCTCTCGCGGGACGACATTGCGTAGACAGGCACGCTCCGCATGATTAAAGAAAACGGAAAGTGTTGCCTCACTCAACGCAACCAAATAAATTTGAACAATGGTTAGACGCCCCAAAGCCAATGCAAGAACAACGCTTGCAAGACATATAGCGCGTCCTATGCCACAGAGAATCATCACGCGCTTGCGATCCCAGCGATCAATGAGCGCACCCGCATGTAAGCTGAGAAGCAAAACGGGAAGCAATTCCAGCACGCCTACCAACCCAACCTGAGCAGGTGAATGCGTCAAAGCCAGAATGAGCAGTGTATATGCGAGAGCAGAAACCTCAGTTCCAACCTCAGAGATTGCCTGCCCTCCCACTAACAACAAATAACTGCGATTCCGCCACAGTGGAATAGGTATGCTAATGGAGACTTGTTGTGCTTCTTCGTTGGGTGACGCCATTACTTTCTTCCTCAGCGTGTTTTTAGGTTTACACCTTTTTCTATTGAGCGATGGGCAACATCCACTAAAATCCTATACCCTCTCTCAATATACCTATCGCTTGTCGCCGAATCGTGAAAACGGAGCGACCAATCGACCTGTCGTAGGATGAGATGAGCAAAGTACACACTTAGCAGGTTAAGCGTGGCATGTTGAAGCGCATAGTGCCAGAGTTGCTCGCGTACCTCAGAAATATCATAAGAGTAAAACAAAAGCGTGGCAATGTCGAAGATGCGATCTCCAGCGAATGATGCATCCCAATCTACAATACCGCTAACTTGCTTGTCGTAAACAAGGATGTTTGCGGGTTGAAAGTCGTTATGCACAATATCTGTTGTACTATGCGGCTCATCTTGGCGAGCAAGCACTATTTGTTGGAGTGTGTCGAGGAGTCTAGCAGTATCCTGTGAGTATTCTAGTAGCGAGTCGTGAAGACAATATCCGTCGCCACCAGTAAGTACGGTTGTCACGACCTCCTCGTGCCAGTCGCGTAGACCAGATATTGCTCGCCCTGCTTGTAGCTCGTTGAGTGCTAGCAGTTGTGGTACGAGGGCAATGTCTAAAGGTTCTGGATAGATAGGGATACCTGGGAGGGTTGCCTGAATAGAATAGATGCTATCGAGGGCGCAACCAATAAAGAGAAAGTGAGATGCAGGATATCCTACGCTACGTAAGACATCCGTTACCGCCTTTGCCTCCTGCATCCTGGCTAAGTTTTGCGTTCCTGGTCGCCATTTGAGAACGTAATGCTTGCCTTGAGAGTCCGTAATGGAAAATGCACCCTGCTCGCCAGTGGTATATTTCTCAACCAATGCAAACATTGTTGAATGGGTTGCATTGATATAATCGAGTAGCTCTTCTAGCATCATGATATTTTCTTGTATTGAGGCAAATGTAGGAGCAATAATTCATTCCGTCCTCGTGCCCAGTGACCATTTCCCCATTCATCGAGCACGTCCCTCAATCCTCGCCAACATTGTCAACAGGCGCGAGGACGTGATACATCGGTCCCTACCTGTTCCGTGCATCCAGCAAATACC
>CAXUHG010000248.1:0-2810 GCA_964250805.1 uncultured Ktedonobacteraceae bacterium
ACCTCGCTCAATAAATTGAGCAACGGACGCGATCAATCTGGTCCCTACGAAAAACCGACACATGTAGCTTGATTGTGTACTACGAAACATCAATTGAAGATTGACAGACTAGTAGGAGCCACGAATAGTGGCTCCTACTATATTGCAACAAGGAGTAGTTGCTATTTCATTCCCACATTTGACGTTATGCGTTTAGGGCTTGTTCGATGGCGGCCTGTAGAGATGCTTGCTCCCACGAGCCGTCGAAGCGCACACCGTTGATGAAGAATGTTGGCGTTCCTTGAACTCCACTTTCTTCGCCACTCTCGACATCCGCTTCGATGCGCGGTAGATAGCGTTGTTCTGCCAGCGCGCGTTCAAATTGTGGAATGTTCAGACCCACCGCTTCAGCGAAATCGTGCAGGTTGGAGTCCGCCAGCGTATGCTGATGGTGGAAGATATAGTCGTGCATCTCCCAGAACTTGCCCTGTCCCGCTGCTGCTTCGGCTGCCTCCGCGCTATGGAGGGCGTGAGGATGAATCTCGGTTAGCGGAAAGTTGCGATAGACAAAGCGAAGTTGGGAGCCAAGTTGCTGCTGAATGGCTCGCACACCGTTTGTCGATTGACGCGTATACGGACATTCATAGTCGCCATATTGCACTAACGTTACAGGGGCGTCTGTGGGTCCTTGACTATGATCCTGCTCGTTGACAGCTGCTGCCAGATGTGCCTCATGCGCCATCTGTTCTCTCCTCTCTTCAAGCAACAAGCGTTACTCGAATTCAAGTTCTACCTGATCGACGTAGCACCAGCCCCAATCTTCTCCGGGTTGGAAAGATTGGATGATCGGGTGATTGGTGGCGTGAAAATGCTTGGTTGCGTGTCTGTTTTTCGAGGAGTCACAGCAACCCACATGTCCACATTCGAGGCAGAGGCGGAGATGAACCCATGTATCCCCTATCTTCAAGCAATCCTCACAGCCATTCGCGCTCGGTGTAACGTCTCTAATCTCGTCAAGGTGTGTACACTGTTGTGCCATCTACGTTTCCTTTGCTATTTCAAAAAGTTGACTTGTCACTACAAGGCAAGGTTGATATTCACCATTGCTACGTTACTATATCACGATATGGGCTGTTGGGGTAAGGGAAGTCGAATCGGTAGGGACCGATTTATCGCGTCCGAGGGGTAGGGCGGGGCACACGTCACCACACAGAATCGTTGCCCACGCGCTGCCCCTCCCCAACAACCCTACCGAGGACGCGATACATCGGTCCCTACCGCGCACCTCTAACCTGTCTAATAACAAGCGTGCCCAGGGCGATGTAGACAACTGTCAAGCCAAAGAGCGAGGTGTAACCGAGATGGTTGGGTAGCGTCTGGAGCAATTGTAGTATGACGCCCCCTACGGTAATGCCGACCACCTGTGGCAAAATGCCGACTGCCGACCAGATGCCCATGAATTTTCCGGCCTCGTCGGTTGGTGGTAGCACATCCGTTGTCAATGCCCAATCGACGCTGGTGTATGCGCCGTAGCCAACACCGAAGAATGCACCCGCAAGCAAGGCTGCGTACTGATTCTGGAAGAGAATGAAGATCAGGCAGACTACCGCCATCATGACACCGGATAGGTAGACGAGGCTCTTGCGTCCCCAACGGTCCGAAGCCCAGCCAGCGAAAATCGACGTTGGCAGTGCCAGTAGCAATAGTACGGGTTGGAAAAGGATGCCGTTGAACTGTGCGCCAGAAAACGGTGTACCTAGCACAATCGTTTTGACGCCTTTGCCGCCAAGTACATCGTCAAAGTAGTACAGTAGGAAGTAGTAGACGCTCCAAATGCCCATCATCACTAGGAAACGTGCAAGTAATACCCACGAGATGTCGGGGTATTGCGAGGGTTTGAACAGGAAGCGTTTGAAGAATGACGCGAATTTCAATTTGACATGCTGCTCAAGTGGCAGTGGTATTTCTTTTACCATCAGCACGGTATAGGTCACGAACACAATCTGTACCACTGCGATCAGTAAGAATATCTGCACGACGGCGTTGCGATAGAGTGGTAGGGATTGCTTGCCACCGAGAATGATGCCCGCGACAACCGAGCCGAGAATGGTGCCGAGCAGTGTAAAGAGGCCATTGAAGCCAGAGGAGAGACCGCGCTGATTGTAGGGCACCTTGTCGGCGATAATGGCACTCCACGGCGAGTTCGCGAAGTTATTGCTGAACTGCAATAGGACGAAGAGGAGCGCGAACATAAAGAGCAGTGTGCCAGCAGAGAACCATGAGGGCGCGAAGGCGAAGAGAACAAGCACAATGACGTTGACGACTGTGCCTGCAATCATGAACGGGCGACGGCGACCAATGCGAAACGTTGCATAGTCTGAAATCGCACCGACCAGTGGATTGACCACAAATGCTACTAGCGTTCCTGCGTTAACGACCAGCGCGAGGTTGATATCCTTGTGTGTCGGATCAAGAAATGTTGCGACCATACTGGGGATAACAACGGCTAATAGAGCTTGCCAGTGAAATTGATTGGCGATCCAGAAGACATTGAGGTTGACTTGATCGAAGACGGACAGTCGCCGTCGCTCCGCGGGTATCTGTGTGCTTACACTGATATCTGGCCTATCGGTCATCTCCATAGTGTGTTGACCCTCCAAAGAATAGCGCAACGTTGCGGATATTTGCCGTTAGAGAGGTATATGGTCACATTATACAGATGAGCCGATGCTATGACAAGTAATAAATTTCAACTCATAAAAAAGTATGCGGCAGATGCCGCATACTTTTTTATGAGTTGAAATTTATTACTTTAGTTCCAGTTTTCGACG
>CAXUHG010000249.1:0-2642 GCA_964250805.1 uncultured Ktedonobacteraceae bacterium
GGATACCTGTATCGTAACTGGCTGTGTAGGAGTACGTACCGTTATCCAGGCTCATCAAGTTCAAGTGACAACAAGAACTTAATGAGCATCACATTCATCCCTACTGGGTAAGAGACTACAACAACTCTCTTGGATGGATTTCCATAGCAATAGACGCGGCTAAAACGAGAAACTTGCCATTCTATCTACTCAGGCCAATTGAGCAGCCTTTCAAATTCAGCCATATCAAAATCCTTCTCCTCCTCCGTAAATTCTCCATGAGTGTACCGCTCTGCTTGCTGCACACGCAGTACTGTATCGTCAAAGTATTTCTCGAAACATTGGTCTGCCTCCATCTCAGACAGTCCACACTTTGCCATCACAATATCCTTTAATGCAGGCCTCGCGTTTCGATTATCAGTTACATCCATAAAGGAACTTATTGCATATATACTCTCAGGAGACGTTTGTGCTTCATATCAACCAATCGCCAGATGCACAAGAGTGAGCCTCAAACGATAGTCTGGAACGCTGAGACCAGCCAGAGTACCAAATGCATCTCTGTACCCCAATTCATAAGTAAGTATATCTTGCATAAAGATACAAATTTCTTCTGGCATCACAATCCGTTCTGCTTTGATTTGTTGCTCAAGTGCTTGACGCAAGGCAATAGTCACGCTGGGAAACGTCCAGCGACGAAGGGTGCGTGGAATAAACCATCTACGATCTTCATACCACCATTGATCCTCCCCTTGAGGAAATTCCTCGTTTTCAGGAAAAAACTCCCTAAGCATCGTACAAAGGACAGACACGGCTTGCTCATCGCCTAATTCGCTTAGGCACAGCGCACTACACCATCGCTCTTTCGGGTACACACTGTGTAAAAAAGGACGCAGAAGTTCGCGTGCTTGAGGAAGCTGTTCCCACGCGAGCACACAGATGGCGACTAACGTGTCGTCATGCTTCTCTGAGTCAAGAAGAATGTGCAGAAATGTATGTTCCTCTACATTGCCCCAGCGTTGCAAGAACGACTGCATGGCGCGATTGTAACCGCTCATATAGCACAACCAAAACCCACGTTCGATATTAGTATGGTTTGCATCATTGCAGTCAGGCCAGTCAATATCAAGCCAGTCAAACATATCTCCTCCCTACGCTTGTTGTTTTTGCTTGTTGTACCTTCGTAGTTGACGGTTTATCCGTTCTTTCCAATCTATGCCCAACGAGGAGTTGAACACTACCTCACGCCCCTCCTTGAGCAGAATAACGAATAGTGCTTTGTCTATTCGTAACCAACGCGATCTTACTCTGCGAATTTCCACTTGTTCGATCTGTGCCCAATAGAGAACGGTGGTTTGTTTCCCGGCGAGGTACACAAATCCCTCTTTATAGAAGTAAGCATGCGAACGCGGAAATAATTCGCTTGCTACCTTGATGAACATGCGAAGTAAGAGGAACAAGATGATACAAAAAATAACAGGGACTAAAAGTAAAAATGCAAGCCAAGTATGCTTGAGTACTAGTTCATAACAAATATATGAGACGAAAATGGCTGCCCATCCTATAAGCAGCGTTGGTACAAGTAGAAATACCAGAAATAATGCGATGCACCCTGTTGGGCTAGTCTCCATTGTTACAGGAGTTCCGAGTTGATACTGCTCCGCTAGTTGATACGCCTCTGATGGTAAGGGTTGTTTCATTAGTCTCACCTTAAACAATAGTTGTTTAGCAGGAAAACATGCAAATAAGGAAATAATCCTCTCTAGGTCGAGATGCTACTTTCAATAAAATAGCATCTCGACGTGAGTACTCTTATCCTATCACTATTTCAAGGCCCTCCAATCTGTTGCTAAGGTATTAGCATCAGATAAGAACTGATCTACACCTATAAGGCCACCAACTGAAGCCACTCCTAGTTGAGTAAAGAGCTTTGTATCCATAGGTCCTAATGGTACACCGTCCTTTATTAAAGCACTAGCCGCCTTTCCTAACCATCTAAAACCTGGTGTAAATTCTCTTACAAGGTTGGATGCTTGTACAATACTTCCAATTGATAGAATATTTGACGCTATTGCAACTACATCCAATACAACTTCTGATAGGTCAACTAGGGCTTTGACAAGTGGATCAACATGGTCAAATGAGGCTAGAATGTCTCTTAAACCATCATTTATCATCCAAATCACACCTGAAATTGCATTTTTGAGGGCAAGCCTTGCAACAACTTCAAGGAATGCAACTACTGGGTTTGTGAAATTCAACGAAGCTAGAACGAAAACGCTTATTCCTCCTAATACTTTCAGTCCTCCCGTCACAAGCAATCCCACATTCTTCACATGAGGTGATTGTACAGTCCCATGTCTGTTGACTGTAGGTCTATTTTTCCCTGGAAACGTTGGAGTGACAGATCGTGTTGGTTGCCAAGTAGCACCAGAGCCACCACCACAGCCAGCAGGAGCATATCCATGCGAAGGACAGCTCACTCCACCTCCACCGCTACCAGTTGGTGGGTCTTGCTCTGGAGAAGGATTGTACTGGAAAATGCTAGGTGGTCCCCCTGCTGTCGGAAATCGCGCCCCTTCTCCTGAACCCGGATTATAGAAGAATTTACCCGTCGGGTCCGTTCGCGTCTCAGGATTACCCCCCACATACGCATACGGGTT